>JAHEKE010000021.1 GCA_024638505.1 Gammaproteobacteria bacterium
GCTGATGCGGCAGCGCTTCCACGGATCGATTTGAAAATTCATATGAACCCGGCGGCCAAGGGCGCTAACGTTCCGTACGGCGCGGGGCCCAAGGTGCTGGTCCCGCTCAGTCGTGCCGTTGCCGGTGCTGTGGGGGACGCCGACAAGACCAATGTCGCAGTTCGCCAGATTTTTTTCGTGCGCACAGCGAAACAGAGTGGGGACGCCCCACCAGTACAGGCCATCCATCATCAATTGATGATCATGTAATTTTTTATCTTCATTCATTCGACTTCTCCCTCGGCTAAAAATAGGTATACCTAAGAATGTGTTGCAGTTCGCAGAATTCAGTTGCTCAGAACGAACAGCATATTACAGTGCGGGGCAGTCTAGCTGCGCGGCGCGTAAAGATGGTTTGGCAATGATGCGTTAAGGATCTGCACAAAGCGCGTAGCGGTAAAGCTATATTAACTAATTGATTTTAAGAGTTAATCGTGTTGACCTTCGGCTGGCATAAGGCTCCAGTCCCTGCTCCTGTTGCAAAAAATGAGTTTCTTGTTCATCGTTACCGGCGCAATAGGATCAGCGGAGGCCATTCCATGAAGATCGTTACCGCCGTAATCAAGCCGTTCAAATTAGACGATGTCCGAGATGCGCTGGCTGGGGTCGGGGTTAAGGGGATGACTGTAACAGAGGTGAAGGGATTCGGTCGGCAAAAAGGTCATACTGAGCTGTATAGAGGTGCTGAATATGTCGTTGATTTTGTACCCAAAATCAAGATAGAAGTAGCGGTATCAGAGGAAAGCCTGGATCAGGTAATGGAAGCAATCATCAAGGGTGCAAAAAGCAATAAAATCGGCGATGGCAAGATTTTTGTTTACGACTTGGATAAAGTCATACGCATAAGAACGGAAGAAATAAACGAAGACGCTTTGTAAATGCCGGATAAAAATAAAAAAATATCTTTATTACTGCTGAACATAACTGCGGTTTGTTCATTTTTTGTTTACAGCCTGTTAAGCGTCCGGGCCGAGAGCCCAGACGGCGCGGACACCGTAAAAAGCCAGGTCAAGGCAGAGCCGTGGATTCTGCAGCAAAGTGACGAGCTGTATACCGTGCAGGTATCTGCATTTAATAACAAAGTGAGCGCTTTGCATTTCATTGCGGCCAATAGGCTGCAGAACGACGTCGCGCTATTCAAGGCAAACTCAGGTGGGAAGGTTTGGTACAAAGCGATATATAAAACATTTACCAAGCGCAGAGATGCGGTGCGCGCGAAAGAGGAGCTCGCGCGACGTATTCCTGAGCAAGCGCCCTGGTTAAGGCGTTTTGCGGATATACATCGAGAAATCCATGGGATTGAAGCAGCCCCGTTACACCCTGCTTTAGTCAATCCACTCACCGCGGATGAACTGCGTCGCGGACAGTCTGCGTTCATCCGACAGGATTATGCCAAAGCGCGGGCAATATGGATGCCCCTGGCAGTGAGGGGTAGCGCTGAGGCGCAGTATGGGTTGGGCTTCATGTACGAGAGCGGATGGGGCGTAAAACGAGACTATGCAAAAGCTTTCGAATGGTATGAAAAGGCGGCGATTCAGGGCCATGTCAAGTCGCAGTATAATCTGGGGCTGCTTTACCTAAACGGATTTGGTGTCGCTAAAGACAAAGAAAAAGGGCGCTACTGGGTGCAATCTGCCGCCACGCACAATGACGCACGGGCTTTGGAGTTTCTTAAGAAAAACCCGATGCGTGACGGATCCTAGTGCAATGCATTGTCCGTTGTTTATTCAGCTTTCTGATCCGCATCTTCTTGCAGCTCGGCAGGGTTGTTTACAGGAGGTTAATACATACGACACGCTGCGGGCTGTGTTGAAGGATGCAGTGAAAAGGTTTCCGCTGCCCGATGCTTATCTATTGACGGGGGACCTGAGTCAGGACGGAACCGCACAGAGCTACGAAAATTTAAAACAGTTAATCAATAAACTGACGGTGCAACCTAGTTTCGTCATCGCTGGTAATCACGACGACATAGACAATATGCAGCGTCACCTGATTAGCGGGAACATACGCTTCGAACCGTTTGTGGACCTGGATAAATGGCGTGTGATTTTTCTGAATACTCAGGTTGCCGGCGAGGAATACGGCTGCCTAAGCCAAAAGGAGATGGATCGCTTCAAAGGTAATATCTCGGAAAAAGCACAGCATCACCTGATCTGTATCCACCATCCACCGGTTCTTTTGGACGGCTTCATCGATCGTAGCCGCCTGCAGAACAGTGAGGAGTTTCTCTCTGCCGTAGGTAACATCGAGGGACAGAAAGTCGTTATTTTTGGCCATGCCCATCAGGAGTACTTTGAACGGCGGGACAGCATACTTCTGCTCGGCGCGCCCTCTACCTGCGTGCAGTTCAAACCCCATACCGCGGAATGCGTCAAGGATACCCTGTCTCCAGGCTATCGCGTACTCACCCTGTATGACAAAGGGGATATAGAGACCGAAGTAATCAGGTTGTAGCAGCGTAAGATCCGCAAGTTGAAACCGTATTCTTAACCCTGCTTGCACCGACTTATCGGTATAATCCACCGCAAGACTTGCATCTACGCTATGAGATTCAGTTATGCGATTGACGAACTACCGAGAGTTCATCGCTTTGTCCGCGGCATTGTTTGGGATTTTTTTACTCATCTGGACTCTTTGGGGTTTCGTCCAGCGCCAAGGCATCGCGACTCGCTCTAATCAAGATTCAGCTGCGCTGGTAGGGGGTGAGGATCAAGATAAAGCGGCGCCTTACAGTATCGAAGGTATCGTTGCAGCGCATTTGTTTGGTACAGCCGAGACAAAACAGCCAAGTGTAGCTGAAGCGCCAAAAACCAAACTTAAACTCAACTTGTTGGGGGTATTAGCGACTGACAACAGCGATTTAGCGCGCGCATTGATTCAGGTGCAGTCCAAAAAAATGAGAAGCTACGCCGTGGGGGAGGTGATTGAGGGAACTGACGCGGCCCTACACAGGGTAGAAAACCGGCGCGTAATACTGGATAGACAGGGTAAATTTGAAAGCCTGGTTATGGCGCGCAAGGGCGTTCGCACAGCGGAAGAGCCCAATCCGGCCGCTGCGCAGAATAAAGTTGAAAGCGTTGACCTCAGCCCCCCCAGCGCGACAAAGCTACCGTTCTAGGCTCAGTTCTGGCCTGCTGCGCGCCCGGGATGGGGCCAAATCCTCATTCGCTCAGTGGACGCCGGGTTCGCTTGTGAGCTTGGGCCAGCCGCTTGGTCACCGGTCTCAGGATGGCCAGTGAAGGCGACTCGCTTCACCGAGGCCCAGGAACCCGAGGGTATTTTTTCGTTCTGGTTGCGCCGATTAAAGTTAAGCTTTACTTTAAATTAAATTTATAAGTACATGTTATTAAAATGATTATTTTTTAACTTCTCGCTTACTTACTTCACGGCCTCAGGATTCGCGGTGCCGGAGACAAGCGATAGGGATCAATGCGCGGGCGACTTGGCAAGTGCAACCCGGTTCGATAGAATCGCGCGCCTTATATCACAACTCCTTGCCTCACCAACCGCTTGGGAGGCAAACCCGTAAGGAGCATTCGTTTGAGACACTACGAGATCGTGTTTCTGGTCCACCCTGACCAGAGTGAGCAGGTCCCGGCTATGGTGGATCGCTATCGTGGGCTGATTGAGAAAGCCAACGGTAAGATACACCGTTACGAAGACTGGGGTCGCCGACAGCTCGCTTTTCATATTAACGACGTTCACAAGGCACACTACGTGCTGTTAAACATCGAATGTGAACACTCCACGCTGCAGGAATTGGAGAATATTTTTCGCTTCAATGATGCGGTGATTCGTTCCATGGTTCTGCGTAAGAATAAAGCCGTTTCTGAACCTTCGCCAATGATGAAAGAAGTCGAGCAGGAAAGGGAAAAGGAGATGACCGCGGCCTCAACCGAGGCTTACAGTGACGCACCGGTTGAAAAACCTGAGCTTGCCGCAGACACGAAGCAAGAAGCAGATACGCCGCGAGTAGATGAAGCAGAAGCAGAAGCGGAGGATGAGGAAAATACAGTGGACAACCCCGCGGAGGAAGTAACATGATGTCGCGATCCTTTACCAGACGCCGTAAATATTGCCGTTTTACCGCGCTAGGCGTGGATGAAATTGACTATAAAGACATCGCAACGTTGAAAAATTACATTACTGAAACTGGTAAAATTATACCCAGCAGGAATAGTGGCACCAAAACCCGGTATCAGCGACAGCTGGCCAAAGCGGTCAAACTGGCCCGCTATGTCGCGCTTCTGCCGTACACGGATCTTCACCGGGAGTAAAGCCGAAATGGAAGTGATTTTGCTGGAAAAAGTGCAGAACTTGGGCGACCTCGGTGACCTGGTGAAAGTCAAGCCGGGCTATGCCCGTAACTATCTTATTCCGCAGCGAAAAGCGACTTTTGCCACGGAAGAAAGCAAGGCTGAGTTTGAGCGCAGGCGCAAAGAGCTTGAAGTCGTCGCTGGGGAACGCCTGCAGCAGGCGCAGGAGCGCGCGGCGCAGATGGAGAACCTGATATTAGAGATAACCCGAAAAGCGAGCGAAGAGGGTAAACTGTTTGGCTCGGTCAGTACTGTTGATATTGCCGAAGCAGTAGCCGCAAGGGGAATAACCTTGGAGAAATCAGAAATCCACCTGGATGAAGGGGCGCTGAAAGTGACCGGTGAGCACGAAATTGGGGTGACGCTTCATCCTGAGGTCCATCTATACATTAAGGTCATTGTCTTGCCCGAAGACTGAATTCAGTCCTGATGTCGATGATACTGCCCGCAGTCGCCGCTGCCGACTGACGCGTTGCTGGCCCGCTTCTAATGGGTTATGTTAGTCAGCTTGACCGAGATAGCTTACTATCTCAACCTCATAGCTGACATCAATTTGCCTATTCTTAGTTAATTGTAAATGAACGTTTCTTCGGTCAGCACGAAGCCGCCCAAGACGATCAGTGACAGTCTCCGTCTACCGCCGCAGGCGCTGGAAGCGGAGCAGTCCGTCCTGGGTGGCTTAATGCTGGACAGTAACTTCATTGATGAAGTCATCGCCACTCTAAGCAGCGAAGACTTTTACCGTTACGCCCATCAGACCATCTTCAAAGCCATTTGCGCGCTGAGTGATGACAATGAACCAGTCGATGTGGTTACCGTATCTGAATGGCTGGAGAACGTCGCTGAGCTGGAAAGTGTAGGCGGTCTGTCTTATCTTGGAACGTTAGCACAAAACACACCCAACACCGCTAATGTCATAGCATATGCCCGTATCGTGCGGGAGCGGGCCGTGTTACGCCGCCTCATCACCGCGGCGAACCAAATTGTAGAACGCTCTTATAACCCGCAGGGCAAGAGTCCGGCAGAAGTGCTGGATCAGGCGGAGCAGCTGATTTTCCAAATCTCACAGCGGGATATCCATCGCATGGGTGGCTTTGTTCCGCTTAAAGGTCTGTTGAAGCAGACTATTGACAAGGTAGAGCAATTATATGAGACGAAAAATCCAATTACCGGCACGGCCACTGGATTTGCTGACCTGGATGACATGACAGCCGGGCTGCAGCCGGCGGACCTGGTGATTGTGGCCGGCCGGCCCTCCATGGGGAAGACGGCGTTGGCGATGAATTTTGCAGAGCATGCGGCAATTGAGCAGGACATCCCGATCGCTTTTTTCAGCATGGAAATGCCGGGTTCTCAGCTGGCTATGAGACTGTTGGCCTCCCTCAGCCGGGTTAACGCGCAGCGCCTGCGCACCGGCAAGTTACATGACGATGATTGGCCTCGCTTAACCAGCACATTGAGCATGTTGTCGGAACGTCCGATTTACATCGATGATTCACCCGCGCTGTCCCCACTTGAGATTCGCACGCGCGCACGAAGACTGCATCGAGAACACGGTTTAGGGATGATTATCATCGATTATCTGCAGCTTATGCAGACTTCTGATAGTTCGGAAAACCGGGCGACAGAAATCTCTGCCATCACCCGTTCACTCAAGAATCTGGCAAAAGAACTCAACGTTCCGATCGTAGCTTTATCTCAGTTGAACCGCAGTTTGGAGGCTAGACCAAATAAACGACCAGTCATGTCCGACCTGCGTGAATCAGGGGCAATAGAACAGGATGCCGATGTCATATTTTTTATTTATCGTGATGAAGTGTACAACGAAGATAGCAGCGATAGGGGAGTAGCGGAGATCATTGTCGGTAAACAGCGCAACGGGCCGATTGGAACAGTTCGTCTGACTTTTTTGGGGGAATACACGCGCTTTGAGAACTACACCAGCACGGAGTTAGTTGGAGGATATCCATGAGCCGACCCGTATGGGCTCGGATCAATTTATCTGCACTGCATCATAACCTTAAACGCGTACGGGAGCTGGCCCCGGGTTCATCTATCCTGGCGGTGATTAAAGCCAATGCCTATGGGCACGGCGCTGTCGATATTGCCGCGGCGATTCAAGATCAGGTTGACGGATTTGCCGTAGCTGGCATGGACGAGGCGGTTAGCCTGGTTGACGCGGGTATTAATAAAGGCATTCACCTGTTATCCGGTTTCCACCGAAACGATGAGCTACCGTTAATTGGACAACTGGGCTTAATACCCGTGATCCATACCTGGCAGCAGGTTGAACAGCTTGAAAAATGTGCGTTGGATCAACCGCTGCAGGCCTGGTTGAAAGTTGACTCCGGCATGCACCGGCTTGGTTTTCGCCCGGCAGAAGTGCCTGATGTGATGGAGCGACTGAGTAAGATTCCACAGCTGGCACAGTTACGGCTGATGTCACATTTGGCCAACGCGGACGACGTTACTGATCCTTACACTAATCAGCAGATCGATGTGTTCAATACGGTAACCCGCGCTTACTCCTGCGCGAAAAGTCTGGCAAACTCCGCGGGCATTAGTGCCTGGCCGAAGAGCCATGCCGATTGGGTGAGACCGGGTATCATGCTTTATGGTTGTACCCCGCTGGCAGACCGAGATGAGGCAAGCATGAATCTTCAGCCGGTAATGTCACTTTGCTCAAAAATTATTGCTATCCATCAACTCAAGCGCGGTGATCGAGTGGGTTATGGCGGAGACTGGTGCTGCCCAGAGGACATGCCGGTAGGGGTGATCACCTGCGGCTATGGAGACGGGTATCCAAGAAGAATTTCTGTGGGTACCGAGGTATGGGTCAAAGAACATCGTGCACCGCTGGTCGGCAGGGTTTCCATGGACCTTATAACGATCGACCTGAGACAAATCAAACAGGTAAACATCGGTGATGAAGTAGAACTATGGGGACAAAACATACCGGTAACAGCAGTGGCCGCCGCCGCCGGCACTATATCTTATGAGCTGTTGAGCGGCGTTACTGCACGCGTACCGCGAAAAATGGAACACCTTATTGCCAAAATCTAAAGTTGTCTTTGTCTGCTCAGACTGCGGCGCACAGGCAGCCAAGTGGGTGGGGCAATGCGTCGATTGCGGTAGCTGGAACACGCTGGTCGAGTCTAGAGTCGAAAGCGCCGGCCTGCAATTCAGAGGGGCACGCCAACTGACTACAGCACAAAGACTTACAGAAATTACGGTTGATCCGGACGTGCGGTTCAGCTCCGGTGTAGGTGAGTTAGACCGGGTACTGGGGCAGGGGTTCGTTGCAGGATCAGTGGTCCTGCTGGGTGGCGATCCGGGCATCGGTAAATCAACTTTACTACTGCAAAGTCTAGCTTACCTGAGTACAAACGCACCCGTGCTTTACATCACCGGAGAGGAATCCAACCAGCAGGTGGCTCTGCGCGCGAAACGTTTGGGAATTGATGCGCCCGAGCTGAATTTGCTGGCGGAAAACAATCTGCAGGATGTCATGGCTTGCCTGACAGAGTCGCAGCCTAAGGTCGCGGTCATCGATTCTATTCAGACCCTGTATACAGAAAATCTAAACTCTGCCCCCGGCAGCGTTGCGCAAGTTAGGGAGACGGCCGCTCAACTAGCGCGAATGGCTAAACGTGAACGCATCACCCTGATACTGATTGGTCACGTTACCAAGGATGGCTCACTGGCAGGGCCTCGTATCCTGGAGCACATGGTCGATACGGTACTGTACTTCGAAGGCGACAAGACCAGTCGATTCCGTTTGATCCGCGCTATTAAGAACCGGTTTGGCGCGGTCAATGAGATCGGCGTATTTGCAATGACCGAAAAAGGCCTGCGTGAAGTCAACAATCCGTCGGCTATGTTTGTGAATCCCAAACAAAGCCCATCTGCAGGAAGCATCACCCTGGCGACGCAGGAAGGCAGCCGGCCTTTACTAGTCGAAGTTCAGGCTCTGGTGGATCGGAGCCCGCTTGTCAATCCGCGGCGATTGACGGTAGGCATCGATCAGTCGCGCCTGGCAATGCTATTGGCGGTGCTGCATCGTCATGCTGGATACCAGCTGTATGACCAGGACGTGTTCGTTAACGCGGTTGGAGGAATAAAAGTCAGCGAGCCCGCGGCTGACCTGGCGGTGACGCTAGCTGTGGTGTCCAGCCTCAGGGATAAGCCATTACCCCGTGACTTGATAGTTTTCGGTGAAATCGGGTTATCAGGAGAAGTCCGCCCCGTGTTGCGTGGCCTTGATCGCGTGCGCGAGGCTGCCAAGCTTGGGTTCTCCGCCGCCGTACTGCCTTGCGACAATCAGAGCAAGCACATGCCGCGGGACATCGAAATAATCGCCGTGCGACAGCTTAGCGAGGCGCTTGCTGCTACCCTAGACTAGGCTGGATTTAGCCAGCGCTAAGCTGCTGACCGCTGCCAGATTTTGGTGCAGCTGAGGTTAGCGCACGATCCGCCCTCACCTTAGTCGCTCGGATCGTCAATAAAAAATCGTGCTTTGAGGTTACCAAATGCAATCAGGTCGCCGCTATCCAGCGGCACTGGACTCTCCGTAATCAAGTCTCCGTTCAGGGTGACATTGATATCCGTATTAGGCGCCAGGGCGACATAACCATCTTGGGCCGACTTGATGAGCACTGCGGTTACGTCTTTTATGCCCAGCGCCGCACGATCACGTGTAAAGTAAATGCGTTTACCCTCGGCTGGTCCGGACAAGACATCGATTCCGCTTCCGTGTAGCGGGGGAAGGTTGTTTTCAGATGCTGAGGCTCGCGCGGGGGCGCGACCATCTGTGCCCAAGTCTGCTTCATCCGGTTGGTCGCCGGTCTGCGCCTGCGCGCCCAGTGTTGTGCTGCGCTCTCCCTGCGGTGCGGCAGCAAACTGCTTCACCGCCATTGGTAAAGATTCCGCTTCCGTGGGCGTGGCATCACGTTTATAGATTCCCTTTGCTGGCGCGTCCGTATCTCTCTGGAAAGAGGCTGAGGCCGTGTTAGGTGGGGGTGTTTGCTGGTGGTTATCTTTACCACTTGTAATTTTGGGCTTGGCATTGGCGTCGGCAGTGGTCTTAGGCCGCGCCGGTGTGTCAGATTGTTCCTCCTCGTCGTCCATACAGAATGTGATGGAGTAGTGGCCAATACGGATCACGTCTTTGTTGTAAAGCTGGGCACGATTTACTTCCAGATTATTGACGAAGGTGCTGCTGTTGGCAGTCAGATTTTCAATTGAACAGCTGCCTGCCACAATGGAAAGGCGGGCATGCTGCGGGCACACGGATGGGGAGTTAAGGTGGATCTCGTTTTCGGGACCCCTGCCGATAGTAACACTGCCGCTGTCAAAGGAATAACGCGACACCTCGTTATCTCTTTTGCAGATTTTCAGGTCAACCATGGTCGTAATCGGAAGATTTGGCTCTGATCAGGATCACGGAAATATTATCCGGTCCGCCCCGATCATTAGCGAGAGCGATGAGCTCTCTCGCGCTGTCTTCCAAGTTGTCGGTTGTTGCACGTAAAGTTTGCGATATGCTCTCATCACTTACTACGTCCGTTAGACCGTCAGAACATAATAAGTATATACAATTTTCTGCCAGCGAGTTGATTTGAGTATCAGGCGCTATAACTGGGTCGATGCCCAAACCCTTGAGCAGGAGACTCCGGCCGGACCAGTTTCTGGCCTGCTCGGCATTGAGCAGTCCCTGATTGACGTACCGCTGCGCTAAGGTATGGTCCTCAGTAAGCAGGGAGAGGGTATTGTCATGGAAAATATAAATGCGTGAGTCGCCCAGATGCGACAGCACCACCTGATTCGAGACAACGCATGCAGCGACAGTCGCACCCATGCCGCGACACTCAGGTTGGTCGATGGAAGCCTGGCGGATAGCCGTATTAGCCTTTTCCAACGCTTTAACCAGGCTTACGCGGAGCGCCTCGCTCTGTTCGATACTGCCCACAGACTGCTTGAGGAGTTCTTCAGCGATGACTTCTACAGCCATACGCGAAGCAATATCCCCAGCCAGGTGCCCGCCCATCCCATCCGCCAGTATGGCAATACCCTGTTCTGGAATAAGCCTGATAAAGTCTTCATTGCGTTCCCGCAGTAAACCCTTGTCGGTGACGCCCACCATCTCCAGCTTCAATCCATTTCCCGGCAGCACGCTCATCTATGTCAATATAGACACCAGGATACGGTAGTAAATGTTGGCCAAGTGATGCGGAGTATCCACCGCCACACACTCGTTGACTTTATGTATGGTTTTGTTCACCGGGCCCAACTCGACGACCTGGGCTCCGGTTGGAGCGATAAACCGGCCATCCGAGGTTCCTCCCGAAGTCGAAAGTCTGGTTTCTATACCCACCTCGTCAGATATAGCCCGCTTGATGATGCTCACAAGTTTGCCGTCTTCAGTCACGAAGGGGCTGCCAGAAATCGCCCAGTCAAGCTCGTAATCGACATCAGAATCAGTCAAAACATCGCGCACTCGCTGGGTCAGGCTATCCACCGTGGAGGCAGTCGAGTGCCGAAAATTGAATCTTATGAAAACTTCGCCGGGGACGGCGTTTTCTGCATTGCTAGCAGTATTGATGTCAGTGATTTGAAAACTGGTGGGGGGAAACTGCTCGTTACCGTTGTCCCATACCGTAGCAGCAAGTTTGCTGATTACCGGCGCGCATTGGTGCACCGCATTATGCGCAAGATGGGGATAAGCAACATGACCTCGAACACCGTGTATAACTAAAAATCCGTGCAGAGACCCCCTGCGCCCTATCTTGACAACGTCGCCGAGCTTTTCTTCAGAAGTCGGTTCGCCGATAATACAATAATCAATCGATTCATTCCGCGCCGACAGCTCGTCAATAACTTTAGTTGTGCCGTTTACCGCAGGACCTTCTTCATCTGAAGTCAGCAGCATAGCGATTGATCCATGGTGATTCGGGTATCTGTCGGTAAACTTGCTGGCGGCTGTTACGAATGCAGCGATGGATGCTTTCATATCTGCGGTGCCGCGGCCGTATAGATAACCTTCGTGCAGTGTGGGTGCAAATGGATCAAACCGCCATTTGTCCATGGGACCCGGCGGCACCACGTCAGTATGACCGGCAAAAACGAAAAGCGGTGCGCAGTGTTTACGACGCAACCACAGATTGTCGACCTCTCCGAAGGGCATGGGCTCGGCTTTGAATCCGGCGGAACAGAGCATATTACTCACCAATCGTTGACAGCCAGCGTCCTGCGGTGTGATCGAAGCCTTGGTTACGAGCTCTTTTGTAAGCTCTAGCGCGGGATCATGCATGAAAATCAGTCTGTGCGTAAAAGCTCGTTGATACCGACTTTGGCCCGGGTTTTGGCATCGACCCGCTTGACGATAACCGCACAGTAAAGGCTGTGGCTGCCATCAGCAGCCGGCATGGTGCCGGCCACCACCACCGAGCCGGCGGGGACCCTGCCGTATAAGATTTCGCCGCTTTCTCGATCCAATATTTTTGTACTCTGTCCAATAAACACTCCCATTGAAAGTACCGACCCCTGTTCGACTATTACGCCTTCCACTACCTCACTGCGAGCGCCGATGAAGCAGTTATCTTCTATAATAGTCGGGCCAGCCTGAATCGGTTCCAGCACACCGCCGATCCCCACCCCCCCGGACAGATGAACATCTTTTCCGATTTGCGCACATGAGCCCACGGTGGCCCACGTGTCAACCATGGTTCCGGCATCAACATAAGCGCCGATATTAACGTAGCTAGGCATTAACACCACGTTGGATGCGACATATGCACCCTTTCTCACCGCCGCGGGTGGCACTACCCTAAAACCGTCAGCCGCGAAGCGCGCGTCGTTGTAACTGGCAAGCTTCAGCGGTACTTTGTCATAGTAGTTTGTAAAAGAACCGGGCACCACGGCATTATTTTCGATGCGAAAATACAGCAGCACTGCCTTTTTTAACCATTGGTTGACAACCCATCTGCCATCCTGTATTTCCGCCACGCGCGCTGTTCCTGCATCCAGTGATTCGATTGCATCTAGCACTGCGTCTTTGACTTCTGCCGTCACGTTTGCCGGAGTGATTGCGGCGCGGTGTTCATAAGCGGACTCTATTATCTGCTCGAGATTAGCCATGGTGACTCCAAATATTATCTAGTCTATAGCGCGGATGCGGTTTTGGCCCGTAACGTATCTTGCTGAGCGGCAAGCGCATCATGAATACGGTCGGTCAGGCAGTTGCGAATGGTCTTATCACTTACTGGATTGCCGTCACGATCGGTAATGATAAAAATGTCCTCTGCTCGCTCACCGTAAGTCGCGATCTTGGCGCTGACCAGTTTGACTTTACAGGACCAAAGGCATCTGGCTACGCGGTGCAGAAGACCCGGTTGATCCTGAGCGATTACTTCCATCACGGTATGGCTGCTCTGAGTGGAATCGAATATAACTCTCGTCTCAGTAGGAAACTGCTTCATTGTCCGGGTGATTCTGGTCGAACGCGGCCTGCGCTCTACCTTCGGGTTGAGGATCAGCTGGCGCAGCCGTATTCGCAAGTCATCGAGGTGATCTTTTGCGTCATGCATCTGGCTATCCAGTACGACAAAGCTGTAAACAGCGAACCCAGATAAAGTATTGTGGATGCGTGCGTCCGTTATGCTCAGGTTTAAGATTTCGAAAGCCCCAGTTACGGTGGACAGCAGCAAATCGGATTCAGCGGCGTAAATCAGGAAAACGTGACCGTCGAACTCGGATACTCGGCGTATTGCCACCAGTGGCAGGTCAATTGCGCGGGTGTCGGCAATTGAGTTCACGTGCCACGCCAGCTCCTCTGCGTTGTACCGGAGGAAGTAGTCATTGCTCAAGGCGGACCAAAACTGGTGGGTATTTTCGATTGAAGTGTTTTTAACATTGATAAAGTTCTGTGCTTCTCCCTTAGCGTCCGCTATTCGATCTTCTACACGTATAGGATTGCCTTTACCCAGCCTAAGTGCGTGTGTGGCGGTTACGTATAGCTCCTCCAGCAGCTTTCCCTTCCACGCGTTCCACACATTTGGGCTGGTGCCCCGAATATCGGCAACCGTCAAAAGATATAGGTTATCAAGGTGCTCCTGATCTCCGATCTTGTCGATGAAGCGCATAACTACCTGGGGGTCAGAAACATCCTCCTTCTGCGCGCTGTTGGACATAAGTAGATGGTGCCTCACCAGCCAAGCGACAAAGTGCGTATCGTAATCACTTAACTTATGCAGCCGGCAGAAATTCCGTGCATCGATCTCTCCAAGCAAAGAATGATCCCCCCCCCGGCCTTTAGCAATATCATGAAATAATCCTGCAATGTATAAACGTTCAGGTTTTGCCAGCTCGGCGGCGACGCGGCTGGCCAGTGGAAATTCGTCCTCGAATTGCTTGATAAAAAAGCGTCTCAGGTTGCGCACTACGAACAATGAGTGTGCGTCTACCGTATATACATGAAACAAATCATGCTGCATTTGCCCAACCACCGCGCCGAATGCTGGGATGTATGCACCAAGCACGCCATACGCGTTCATGCGACGCAGCGCGCGCGTAACCCCTGTGGACTGGCGCATAATCTGCATGAACATGTCTTGATTTTTAACATTCTCGCGAAAGGACTGGTTGATGCGGCCTATGTTCGCCCGCAGCATACGAATCGTGCCGGCTCGAATGCCCGCGAGATGGGGATTCTGGGTAAGCAGCAGGAATGCCTCAAGCATAGAGCTCGGATTTTGCTCAAAGACTTTTTCATTGGTGGTTTCGAGGTAACGGTTATAAGATTGAAAGCGTGCGTTCAGCTTTTCAACGCCTTTTCCTTTGACCAGTAAATTTTCCTCTTCATAGTTCTGTAATAAAATTTCGCTCAGCAGTCTGAGTTCCTTAACCGTTCTATAATATCGTTTCATCAGCTGTTCAACAGCCAGGTGACCATCGTGATCTTCATAGCCTAAATCCCTGGCGAGCGTACGCTGATGTTCGAACAAAAGTCGATCTTCGCAACGTTTGGCTGCGTAGTGCAGGGCGTTACGAAGCTTCCACAGAAAGTTACGGCTTCTGATAAGAGCGCGATACTCTTCTTCATTGAGAAAATTAACCTCAACCAGGCCGTGTAATCCGCTTACGCCGTAACGCCTCTGCACGATCCAGCTGATTGTTTGGATGTCACGCAGCCCGCCCGGTCCTTCCTTGATATTAGGTTCTAGGTTGTATGCGGTCTCATTAAATTTTTTATAGCGCGCTGCTTGCTCCGCACGTTTGGCTTTATAAAAGCGCTGCGGTGACCATATTTTTTTTGCTCTCGTTCTGACCTGCAGCTTAGCCAGCAAATCTTCGTTGCCCACCAGGTGTCTGGCTTCCATGAGATTGGTAACAACGGTGATATCAGCCTTCGCCGCCTGCACGCAGTCGCGGATAGAACGCACGCTGTGGCCCACCTCCAGGCCCATATCCCATAAAAAACTGAGAAATGCCTCAGAAAAAGATTTAGCTTTATCGTATTTGCCAGTCGACAGCAGCAGCAGCAGATCTATATCAGAGTAGGGGTGCAACTCGCCCCGCCCGTAACCACCGACCGCAACAAGCGCGATGTCTGCCTGAACCTCTTTGGTTTTAGTAAAATGTTGCCACGCGAAACGCAGTAACTGATCTACTAGCCAGGCGTGGTGGCGAACGATATCTTGTGAGGACGCACCTTGATGGTGATGCTGCTCGAGCGCACGACGTGCTGCTTCTAGGGATTGTCGAAACAGTGTTAGCGCATCGTCTGTTTCGCTTAATCGGGCTGCAAAGTGATTGTGGTTGAATAATTTGTTACGCGATACATACACGGCTTGTTATATCTCGCCGCTGGGCAACACCGTCAGAACTTCATGACCGTCTTCAGTAACCAAAATTGTATGCTCCCACTGAGCCGATAAACTGTGATCCCTGGTGACGACCGTCCAATTGTCGGAAAGTAAACGCGTTTCCTTGCGCCCGGCATTAATCATCGGTTCGATGGTGAACGTCATTCCGGGAACCAGTTCTATACCTGTGTTAGGTTGTCCGTAGTGCAGTACCTGGGGGTCTTCATGAAACTGACGGCCAATACCATGACCGCAATACTCTCTAACTACTGAAAAATTATGACTTTCGGCAAGTGTCTGAATAACATGACCGATATCCCCCAGATGGGTTCCAGGTTTGACCAGTTCAATTCCTTTCAGCAGGCACTGCTTACACACTTCAGTGAGCCGTTTAGCCAGCACTGACGGCTCTCCAACATAGAACATCTTGCTGGTGTCGCCGTGATATTCGTTCTTAATAACGGTAATGTCGATATTGATAATATCGCCCTTTTTCAGCTTTTTATCACCCGGTATACCGTGACAGATTACGTGGTTTACCGAGGTGCAGATGGACTTGGGGAATCCCCGGTAGTTGAGCGGGGCAGGTATAGAATCCAGGTCATTGACTATGTACTGATGGCAGATCTGGTCCAATTGTGCGGTGGTGACACCGGGCTCCACATAGGGCTCGATCATGGCCAGCACCTCGGCAGCGAGCCGGCCGGCTACCCGCATGTGCTCTATTTCTTCCGGTGTCTTCAGCGTAATAGCCATGATTGCAGATAGAACTTAAAAAACCGGACATCCTACACGATTTGGGATTTCCGCGCAGGTGGCGGCATGGTGTTTGCTCGCTCGCTGCCACTGTGTTATAAAGCGCCCGCCTGAAAATTGGCCGGCGTATCGACAAAATCGGTGGTCTGGGTTGCCTTCACATCGAGGGTTGACGCCTTGGTACGCACGGCTAGAGTAAACCCGAACGGAGAAACAAAATGTCAAACATCACGATGCGCCAGATGTTGGAAGCTGGCGTTCACTTTGGTCATCAGACCCGCTACTGGTCACCTAAGATGCGCCCCTTTATCTACGGTGAGCGCAATAAAATCCACATTGTAAATCTTGAGCACACCCTGCCCATGTTCAAGGATGCCATGAACTTCCTTGGCCAGATGGCAGCAAATGGAGGCACGATTCTGTTCGTCGGGACCAAGCGGGCGGCCAGCAAACAGGTTAAAGAGGCGGCAGAGAGATGCGGTAGTCCCTATGTGAACCATCGCTGGTTGGGTGGGATGCTGACTAACTTTAAAACGGTAAAAAACTCAATTGCGCGTTTGAAAGATTTAGAGAACGAGTTCGCCGAAGGCGGAATGGATAAGCTCAGTAAAAAAGAGGGCCTGAAGCTAGAGCGGGAGCGCGCCAAACTGGACCGGAGCCTAGCAGGTATAAAAGATATGCTAGGTCTACCTGATGTCCTGTACGTCATAGACGTCAAGCAAGAGTACATCGCGGTGGCTGAAGCCAATAAGTTGGGCATTCCTGTGGTTGCCGTCGTGGATACCAACTGCAAGCCTGATGGTATTGATTACATTGTTCCAGGTAACGACGACGCGATCAGGGCCATCCGGCTCTACGTGGAATTCGCGGCAGACGCCATCATTGAAGGGCGCAAATCAGCAAAGATTGAGGTCGTGCCAGAGGGTGAGGACTATGTTGAAGTTGATGAGTCCGGACAGGTACTCAAAGCTAAAGGTGTAAAAACAAGGAAGAGGGTTGTGGCAACGCCACAACCAGATAAAGAGGACAAGCCTGAAAAAAGCCCTCCCGCAACAAAGCAGGTTAGTGATGACAGCGCTAAAGCGGGCGCCGGCGAGCCGCCAGCGGCAGGGACCTCAGCTGCCGATCTTCCGGTAACGGAGTTAACGGGTGTTGGTAAAGTGATAGCTGGAAAACTGGAGCAGGCGGGCTATACAACTGTGTCTCAGATCGCCGCGCTTACTGAGGATGATCTGTTAAAACTGGAGGACAGCCTGCAGAACCGAATCAAGCGAGAGGACTGGATTAGTCAAGCAAAGGCATTGTTGCAGGCAGGCTAAACCGAATTAGAGAGAGAACAAGTGATGACGATAACGGCAGCCATGGTAAAAGCACTGCGTGAGCGGACCGGTGCTGGGATGATGGAATGCAAGAAAGCGCTCACCGAAGCTGATGGTGACATGGACTCCGCCGTGGAACAGCTGCGCAAAAAGGGCGCGGCAAAAGCTGATCAGAAATCCGGGCGTATTGCAGCTGAAGGTGCTATCAGCAGCGTGCTCGACGAGAGCGGCACAATAGGCGTACTGGTAGAAGTCAATTGCGAAACTGATTTTGTGGCGAAAGACGAAAGCTTTAGGCGATTCGGGCAGAGGCTTGCGCTAACCATACTGCAACAGCAGCCGCAAGACGTTACGGCATTGTCCGCGATGAAGCTTGCTGATACGAGGCAGACCGTGGATGAAGCCCGGGTGGAATTGTTTAGTAAGGTCGGCGAAAACCTCAGCGTTCGCCGCTTCGCCATAGTGCAGGCGCCACAAGACGCTCAGGTGAGCGCTTACCTGCACGGCGCGCGAATAGGTGTGCTGGTTGCCGTTCAGGGCGGACGAGATGATTTAGGACGAGATATTGCCATGCATGTTGCGGCGAGCCGACCTTTGTGCGTGTCACGGACAGATGTGCCCGAACACACCTTGGCTAAGGAGCGGGAAATTTATAGCGCCCAGGCCGCCGATTCTGGCAAACCGCAGGAGATTGTCAGTAAGATCGTCGAGGGCAAGGTGCAAAAATACATCAATGAAATCACCTTGCTCGGGCAGCCTTATGTCAAAGATCCGGAGGTCAGTGTAAAGCAGCTGCTGCATGCCGAACACGCGCAGGTGCATGAGTTTGTTCGCTACGAAGTTGGAGAGGGACTTGAGCGAAAAGAGGAAGACTTCGTAGCAGAAGTAATGGCCCAGGCCAAAGGAGGATAACAAGCTTGTCATCTGCCGCTGCTCCGCGCTTCAAAAGAATAGTTCTTAAACTCAGTGGGGAAGCGCTGAGCGGCCAATTGGCCCATGGATTGGACGCCGGAGCGTTGCGTAGTATCTGCGCCGAAATTTCCCAGGTAGCTGCGCTGCAGGTGGAAATAGCGGTCGTCGTGGGTGGAGGCAACTTCTTCCGCGGAGCCGAGGCGAGCAGCCTAACTATGAGCCGCGTCAGCGCGGATTATGTCGGTATGCTGGCGACCGTGATGAACGCGCTCGCCCTGCAGCAGGCCTTGCTCGCCGAGCGTATTGATGCCCGTGTACAGAGCGCGATAACCATGACTCCAATCTGCGAGCCATTTATTCGTGAACGCGCGCTCAATCACCTTGCGCACAAGCGGGTTGTCGTATTCGCCGCGGGCACCGGTAGCCCGTTCTTCACCACCGATACTGCAGCAAGTCTGCGCGCCATCGAGTTAGAGGCGGACCTGCTGGTAAAGGCTACACAGGTAGATGGAGTGTATGATCGTGATCCAAAGCGCTACGCAGATGCACGCCGCTATGACAGAATAGGTTACGATGCGGTGCTGCATCAGAATTTAGGGATCATGGATGCGACGGCTATTGCTTTGTGCCGCGAGCACGGGTTGCCTCTGAGGATATTTGACATTAGCAATGCAGGTTGCTTAAGCAGAATTGTAAAAGGGGATAATCGCGAGAGCACACTGGTAGATAGCGAGGTTGATGTATGAATAAGAACGAAATCATCAAAGACGCTGAATCTAGAATGAAGAAGAGCGTGGAAGCCATTCGCGAGGATATGGCGAAAATCCGTACAGGTCGCGCAAGTACGGCGATACTGGATCATTTGAAGATCGCATACTACGGCAATCCAACTCCACTTAACCAGGTTGCATCAGTCAGTGTGGCTGATGCCCGTACTCTCACCGTGACCCCATGGGATAAATCGATTGTGCCAATAATCGAAAAGGCGATATTAGAATCCGACCTGGGACTCAATCCTGCCACCGCGGGCGAAGTCATCAGGATTCCGATACCTCCGCTTACCGAGGAGCGCAGAGTAGAGATGACTAAATTGGTGCGGGCAGAGGGTGAAAATGGAAAGGTAGCGATTCGTAATATTCGCCGGGATGCAAACCACCACCTTAAAGAGTTGTTGAAGAGCAAAGAGATAGCGGAGGACGAAGAGAAAAAAGCGTTGGATGATACGCAAAAATTGACCGATAGGTATGTCGAGCAAGTTGATAAGTTGGTTGCCGACAAAGAAGTCGAGATAATGGAAGTTTAACTCTCCTTAGTATCCTTAGTATTGGTGTAGACCTAACATATGACGAAACAACCACACGACAGTTCGACCCAGGTAGTCCCGGACATAGGTTTGCTGCCAGCGCATGTCGTAATCATAATGGATGGTAATGGGCGCTGGGCAAGGCGAAACGATTTGCCCAGAATCGCTGGGCACAGGCGAGGACTGGAGTCGGTGCGCAGCGTGGTCAAGAAGTGCATTGATAAGGGCATACCTTATTTAACGCTGTTTGCTTTTAGCAGCGAAAACTGGCGAAGACCACCGGCGGAGGTTCAGCTATTGATGGACTTGTTCGCTAACACTCTGGAAAGTAAAGCGAGAAAACTTCATGAAAACGGCATCTGCCTGCGCGTCGTAGGTGATACGACCCGATTCAGTTCAAAAATAAGGATGTTAATCAATCGAGCGGAGCATTTAACGCACGACAATAAAAAACTGAATTTAACTATCGCTGCGAATTACGGCGGTCGTTGGGATATTTCTCAAGCGTGCCAAAAGGTAGCGTCTGAAGTGAGCTCGGGAGAACTCACTGCTGACTCAGTTGGCGAGCATGATATTCAGCGGCATCTAAGCACCCGCTTTTTGCCCGAGCCGGATTTATTGATTCGCACAGGAGGAGAGCAGCGAATCAGTAATTTTCTCCTGTGGCAGCTCGCATATACCGAGCTGTATTTTACCGAGACGCTGTGGCCCGATTTCAACGATGAAGCATTCGAGCGGGCCCTGGACTCTTTTGCCAAAAGGCAGCGTCGATTTGGACAGACCGGTGATCAGGTATTAGGCAGTAAACAAATAAAAAATGCTTAAGCAGCGCGTTGCGACAGCAACCGTCCTTGTCTTAATCACCTTAATCGCTGTTTTTTGGCTGCCTACGTCCTGGTTTGCCCTGGTGTTGGCCTTGTTCTCCCTGGTCGCCGCCAGCGAGTGGTGTGTGTTAGCGGGGTGGGGCGGAAGCCGAAGCCAGCGGCTCTGGTTAACCTTGATTGGTGCTGCAATAATCATAACGTGGTGGTTCCAGGATTACCTCGTCCCTATTTCAATTGTACTTGGCGTCCTGTGGTGGCTCTGGGTTACCTTTACGCTATGCCTTTCCATTCAGCTTGGCCGCGGTCATGTGTTCAAAGCTGTAGCGGGCGTAATGGTGCTTATCCCTGCCTGGGCGGCGTTGATTTATCTGCATCAGGTTGATGTCGTACTGGTTGTATGGTTGTTCCTGATAGTCTGGCTGGCCGACATTGGTGCCTACTTCGCAGGAAAACAATGGGGTGCACACAAACTGGCGCCGGTCATTAGCCCGGGTAAAACCCTGGAGGGCTTGCTTGGTGGTATAGTACTGGTGGCTGCGTTTGCAATTACTGTCGCAATCTGGCGAAGCTACGATACGGTCTGTGCTTTTTTATGGCTGGGGGTTACTGTCATCACAGCCCTGTTTTCGGTTGTCGGAGACTTGTGGGAGAGTAAAATGAAACGGGCTGTCAATGTTAAAGACAGCGGGTCGATATTGCCTGGGCACGGAGGCGTATTTGACCGTATCGACAGTATAACGGCGGCCGCGCCGGTTTTTACTGCTCTACTGTACGCTCTGACGCGCAAAGTTGGGCACTGCATTGAAATTCATTAACGATTACTTGGCAGTAAAAGAATAGGGAAGAAAACGATATGGGTGAATTCTTCTACAGTGCGTTAGGTTTCATCGTAGCGCTCGGCATTTTAGTTGCGGTTCATGAGTTCGGCCACTTCTGGGTTGCGCGAAAATTGGGAGTCAAGGTACTCAAGTTTTCTATTGGTTTCGGTCGGCCACTGTGGTCCCGGCGTGCGGGCCGCGACAGCACGGAGTACGCTATAGCCACCATTCCCTTAGGCGGCTATGTGAAAATGCTTGATGAGACTGAAGAGAGCGAGGGATCCATCCCGGTACATGAGCTACCCCGGGCATTCAACCGGCAGCCGCTGTGGAAGCGAACGGCTATTGTCCTGGCTGGACCTGCGTTTAATTTTTTGTTTGCCATACTGGCCTACTGGATTGTGTTTAGTATGGGCATTGACGGTATAAAACCGGTGGTTGGCCGAGTGGCGGAGAATTCCATTGCTGCAGATGGAGGCTTTCAGGTAGGTGATGAAATAACTGCCATCGATGGCCGGCCGAATAGAAGCTGGGATGAGCATAGGTTGTATCTGTTTAACCAGGCGTTTGGCAAACGCAAAATTTCAGCGCAGGTCAATGATACTAACGGCGAAAGGCAGGAGCGCTATATTGACCTGAGCCGTCTGTCACTGAGCGAGGTAGGTCCGGGCCTTATGGAACGGGGGATTGGCCTTTACGGATATGTACCTGAAATCCCAACGCGCGTTGGCGCGGTGGAAGCGGATTCACCGGCGGCATTGGCAGGCCTCGAGACCGGTGACGAAATACTATCGATAGACGGGGAACCGCTGTCGGATTGGGAAGATATGGTGAAACTGGTTCAGCGGCGACCGGGCAAGGTGACGGCGTTTAAATTATTGAGGAACGGGGAGGAATTGGTGTTATCGATTGTGCCGGAACGGATAACCCAGGGCGAGCGCACTTTTGGCCGCATAGGCATTCGCCCCGCCCCCATAACTCTGCCTGAGGAGATGCTGGTACGCGTTCATTATGGACCGCTGGAAGCGGTAGGGAGCAGCGTCGAAAACGTATGGATAATGTCGTCCCTGACGCTGAAAATGTTGTGGAAGATACTCCAACTCGAGGTTTCGGCGAAGAATATTAGCGGTCCACTGACTATTGCGCAATACGCCGGTCAGACTGTACGTATAGGCGTGGACCGGTTTCTTTTGTTTCTCGCTGTCGTAAGCATCAGCCTGGGCGTTATTAATTTGCTGCCCATTCCGTTGTTAGATGGAGGGCACCTTTTGTATTATGCCATTGAGTTAGTGACGGGGGGGCCAGTCTCTAAAAACGTAATGCTGTGGGGGCAACAGATTGGGATAGTAGCGCTGTTCGGTTTAATGAGCCTGGCATTTTACAATGATATAGTACGACTGTTTGGTTGAACCCACTATCTCTATTACACGCCGGAGAGACAAATAAGAATGAAAAAGTATGCCGCGCTCATTCTCCTCTTGTCCTTCAGTTTTTCGGCTGTTGCTTTAGAGCCTTTCATCGTTACTGACATAAAGGTCGAGGGGCTGCAGAAAATTTCACCTGGAACCGTTTTTAACTATCTGCCAATAAAAGTAGGGGATCAGGTTGACGATGAAATCGCCAAAGAATCCGTGCGCGCATTGTTTAAGACAGGCTTTTTCCGCGATGTAGAACTCGAACAGCAGGGAACCGTTCTCATTGTCAAGGTCCAGGAACGTCCGTCCATAGCCAGCATAGAATTTGTTGGAAACAGGGAAATAAAAGACGATGACATCAGGCAAGCGATAAATACCTTAGGGCTGGTGGAAGGCCGCGTATTTGATCAGAAGGTGCTGGATCAGGTGATACAGGAGCTGGAACAGCAGTACTTCGCAGTCGGCAAGTATGGTGCCGAGGTGACGGATATCATCACGCCTCTTGAGCGTAACCGCGTCGCTATACGACTTGAATTCAAAGAAGGCAAGACAGCGAAAATCAAACAAATAAATATTGTGGGCAATGAAAATTTTGATGAAGAAGACCTGCGCGATGAGTTTTCCCTGACCACCAGCGCGGTATTTACGTTTTTTACGCGTAAAGACCGATACTCCCGGCAGCAGCTGCAGGCAGACCTGGAAAGCCTGCGCAGCTTTTATCAGGATCAGGGTTATCTGGACTTCAAGATAGAATCAACACAGGTGTCGATCTCACCTGATAAAACGGACATATTCGTTACCATCAATATCTCTGAAGGTGAACAGTACACTGTGACTGCTTATACAATCGAGGGTAAGCTGATTTTATCCGAAGAGTTATTGGACGGTGCGGTGCTGATTGAGCCGGGCGGCGTGTATTCGCGAAGAGACGTCGTGCGGAGTGAAAAGGCCATAGCCGATCTTCTTGCCGATGAGGGTTATGCTTTTGCTCAGGTCAATGCGGTGCCGGACGTTGATGCTGTTGATCGTTCCGTCTCCTTCACCATATTCGTTGATCCAGGCAGACGAGTGTACGTGCGGCGTATCAATATCAGCGGTAATTATGTAACTCGGGATGAGGTCATCCGCAGAGAACTCAGGCAACTTGAGGGCGGCTGGTACTCAGCCCAGCTGGTACAGCGCTCACGCGTCCGTCTAGAGCGACTTGGCTTCTTCGAGGAAATCAAAGTCGAGACTCCCCCGGTTCCGGGCAGCCCGGATCAGGTTGATGTAAACATCAGTGTCAAAGAGAGATCGACGGGCAGCCTGCTGTTTGGTGTGGGCTGGTCTGACGCCGACGGCGTACTGTTTCAGGCTGCCATCACGCAAAAAAACCTGTTCGGCACTGGCCGCGAGCTGGATTTGACTTTCGATAACTCGAGTGTCACAGACGTTTTAAGGTTAAGCTACGTCAATCCGTATCACACGATTAACGGCGTCAGCCGCGGTTTCAACCTGTTTCGCAGGACAGTAGACTCCACCCGGGCGGACACTGCGGATTATATTACAGAAACTTTAGGAGGAGGCATTGTCTATCGCTTTCCCCTGTCCGAGTTTAACAACTTCAGCCTGGGTGGTAACCTAGAGCGGGTTGATCTAGAAGCGACATCGGGCACACCGCCGGGTATTAGGGAATTCATCGAGCAGAATCCTTCAAACGATCTCCTTACCATTCTGGGTTTTGCCTCACGCGATAGCCGTGATAGCACGCTGTTTCCTACTAGCGGTAACATCAATCGATTGAACTATGAGTTTACAGCGCCGCCCAGCGACCTTGAGTTCTATAAATTAAATTTTGCATCTGTATGGTATTGGCCGCTGAGTCAAAATTTAACCTATAAACTAAGGGGCGAATTCGGGTATGGTGATGGCTATGGGGATACCGCAGAATTGCCTTTTTTCAGAAACTTCTTTGCTGGCGGCGCAACCAGCGTACGAGGCTACCGCGCGAGATCCCTCGGCCCGAAGTCGCTCGGGGATGATCCACAGCCGATCGGCGGCAGCCAGCGGATACTTCTGAATACTGAGGTGCTGTTTCCGCTGCCGGGAACCACAGGCGTTGACAAGCGATTTGTAGTATTTATCGATGGTGGACAGGTGTACGGACCGGGGGACGACATCGATCTGGGTGAACTGAGATTTTCAGCAGGTATCGGATTTAACTGGTATTCCCCAGTCGGGCCCCTGTCCATATCGATTGCTGAACCGCTTAATGATAAGCCTGGTGATGATATAGAGCGTGTGCAATTTTCTTTGGGTCGATTTTTTAATTAGATCTAATGAACTGGATAAAGGGTATGAACAGAGTTTTACTAGCAACGATTTTTTACGCGCTAAGCGGCTTCGGTATGATTGCCGATGCGCAAACCGAGGGGCTGAGGATCGCTTACGTGAATATGGCAAAAGCAATCGAGACTTCACCCCAGGCTGAAGCTGTATTGAAAGAACTCAAGGCAGAATTCGATCCGAAGGATCAACAGCTCGCGGCAAAACGGGAAAAACTGCGAAAAATAGAGGAGGAGTTGGAGAAGTCGGCGCTCGTTCTGAAGGAGTCTGATCGGCAGAACCTGGAAAAAGAGGTTCGGGATCTGCGTCGCGTGATAAAGCGTGAAACCCAAGAATTCAGAGAGGAGCTGAACGTGCGGCAGAATGAGGAGTTGCGTCAGCTGGAGAGGATTGTTCTTAAAGTTGTAGCCAAAATCGCGGAAGATGAAAAGTACGACCTTATCATTCACCAGGGGGCAATATACGCCAGTAACCGCATAGACATAACGGACAGAGTTCTACAGGAACTGGCGAAAACAGGCACAGATGCAGAGCAATAGATGCTTGCGGCTGTCGCCGTTCTCGTAGTGCGGTTGGTTGCTACGCTGGCTGAACTTTGACTTTGCCTTGCATTAAACGTGATGGATATACATGAAATAAAGAACTTCCTGCCACATCGTTATCCTTTTTTACTCGTCGATCGAGTCATTGAGTACGAACAGGGAAAGTCGCTGTCGGCGATCAAGAATGTTACTGCAAACGAACCTTTTTTCCCCGGCCACTTCCCCCACCGGCCGGTCATGCCGGGAGTATTGATAGTAGAGTCGATTGCGCAGGCATGTGCATTGCTGGCGAGCCGTGATCTGGGTGAGGAGTCTAGTGATAAAAGGGTGTATTACTTCACTGGCATCGACAAAGCTCGTTTTAAACACCCCGTGGAGCCCGGCGATACCATCGATATACATGTGCAGGTACTGAGGCGAATCAGAAACATGTGGAAGTGCGCAGGTAAAGCCACAGTTGATAGTAACATTTGCTGTACTGCGGAGCTGATGTTTACTTACAAGGATTTATAGGTGATTGATAGGCGCGCCATTGTCGATCCGCAGGCGCAAATAGCAGAAGATGTTCGTGTTGGGCCATTTACGATAATCGGGCCGGATGTGCAAATAATGCAGGGCGCCTGGATTGGTCCTCATGTGGTAATAACCGGGAAAACAATCGTCGGGCGGGAAACTAAAATCTATCAGTTCAGCTCCATAGGCGAGGCTCCGCAGCATGTTGCCTACAAAGGTGAAAAAACACGCCTGGAGATTGGTCAGCGGAATGTGATCAGAGAGTACTGTACTTTAAACCGTGGAACGGAGCAGGGTGGAGGGGTAACCCGGATCGGCGATAACAATTTCCTCATGGCTTATGTCCACATCGCACATGACTGCCAGCTTGGTTCTAATACCATTCTTGCCAACTGCGCCAGCTTGGCGGGACATGTAACGGTTGGCGATTTTGCTGTTCTCGGAGGGTTCTCTCTGATTCATCAGTTTTGCCGCCTCGGCGAACACTGCATAACAGGAATTGGCACCGTTTGTCTTAAAGACATTCCTCCCTATATGGTAGCCGCCGGCTATCGAGCTACACCACACGGAGTCAACGTAAAAGGCATCAGGCGCAGGGGTTTTTCTGAAGACGATATCCTGGAATTAAAACGAGCATACAAAGTACTCTATCGCAGTAGCTTATCGCTCAGTGAGGCTCTGGCGAAGGTACAGCACGGGGCTGCGTGGAGCAACGCTTGCGTGGAAAAGCTGGTCAAATTTATTGCCACATCAGAGCGCGGGATCATACGTTAAAGTAACAACGCCAAACAGACTTCGGCCGTCATGTGTCAAACCAAAGTAAGTCCATGCCGTTACTCTTTTGGATGTATCTGTCAGTATGTTGTAAGTTTGGGCCAACCGGCGTTATGCATCTTGCGCCGTGTTACCAATATGAAAACCTTTGTGGCCGTTGAGCAAGATGCGGAGTGGTGAGCCGCTAAATCCCGCACGCGAAATTGGGTGTGGGAATAAAAGTCTGCAAATCGGAATCGTCGCTGGCGAAACATCGGGGGATTATCTTGCCGCAGGATTGATGCGAGCGCTTAAAAAACGATTTTCAAAAATTGAGTTTAGCGGAATCGGCGGACCCTGCATGCAAGCAGAAGGGTTGCATGTACTTTACCCGATGGAGCAAATATCCATCATGGGCTTGGATGAATTAGCCAGAAGTCTTTTCACTATAATCACTATACGGAGAAATCTGTTCAGATTTTTTACCCGTAAAAAGCCCGCCTTATTCATTGGTGTAGATGTGCCCGATTTTAATCTTGGTCTGGAGGAAAAGCTGAAAAAACAGGGCATTGCGACGGTGCATTACGTCAGCCCTACTGTCTGGGCATGGCGCAGCTACAGAATCAGAAAAATCAGACGTGCGGTTAGTCACATGTTAACGCTGTTCCCATTTGAAGCGGATTTCTACAGGCTGCACAACGTCTCAGTCGACTTTGTTGGTCATCCGATTGCGGACGAAATAGGCATGGCGCATGACCGCTTTAAACTGAGGAACGACCTGCAGCTGCAGCCGGATAAAGAGCGCGTTGTTGCTATATTGCCCGGTAGCAGAATGGTCGAAGTAAAGCGGTTGGGGTCGCTCTTTATCCAAACGGCCCACGCGTTGCAACAGGCAGTACCTAATCTGCAGTTTGTTGCGCCCTTTGCCAATCCTCAAACGCAGCAGCTTTTTTCAACGTTGCTGCACCCATACCCACAATTACCTTTCACCTTGGTGCAGGGCAAGTCGCGCCAGGCCATCGCCGCATCGGATGTCGCGCTGGTAGCCTCTGGCACGGCAGCACTGGAGGCGGCGCTATTGCGGGTTCCCATGGTCGTGGCTTACAAGGGATCCTGGGTTTCTTACTTACTGGTGCGAATGCTGGCCCACGTCGATTACTTTTCCATGCCGAACAATCTCCTTCCCCAGCCGATTGTGCCTGAGCTAATTCAAGCCAAGGCTAATGTCAACAACCTGGTGAGTGAGATCTCCCGCTATCTGCTAAATCCTGATGAACATCAAATGGTAAGGGATGCGTTCAGTGATATCATAACTTCTCTTCGCTGCGGCGCCAGTGAAAAAGCGGCCGACGCCGTATGCGCAATACTCGCAACGCAGGTGGCAAGATAAACCAAGGGTGGTAACCTATTGCTAAGCGCCGGTGTAGACGAAGTTGGCCGAGGACCTTTGGCCGGTCCGGTAATCGCAGCGGCGGTGATATTGCCGGCAAGGTTCAGCCTGCCGGGATTGACTGATTCAAAAAAACTGTCAGCAAAGAGGCGGCAGGTTCTAGCGGAGGCTATATGCGAGCAGTCCCTGTACTGGGCTCTGGGCCGGGCTGAAGTTGAAGAAATAGATAGAGTAAACATATTCAATGCTTCACTGTTAGCCATGCGCAGAGCGGTGGGAGAATTGCCGATATCTCCAGACATCAGCCTGATCGATGGCAAATGGGCGCCTAATTTAAATTGCAAAACGAAGACCATAATCAAAGGCGATGAGAAAGAGCCATGCATTTCAGCGGCATCGATACTTGCTAAAGTAGAGCGGGATAAAGAAATGTGCCAGCTTCATCTTACCCACCCCGACTATGGCTTTGATCGCAACAAAGGGTACGCCACTGCTCAGCATCTCGCTGCACTGCAGAGTTTTGGAGTCTGTGATGTTCATCGCCGAAGCTTTAATCCGGTCCAGCGCGCCCTGGGTATACAGAGATCTATGGCTATTTAACAGGCTGAACGGATGGCTACGAGATTTGTACACCTGCACCTGCACTCAGAATATTCGCTGGCGAACAGCGTAATCCGCATCAACAAGCTGGTAAACAAAGCAGCTGAGCTGAATATGCCGGCGCTTGCCCTGACCGACCAGTCCAATATTTTCGGCCTAGTTAAATTTTATCGCGCGGCCTTAAAAAATGGTATCAAGCCAATCCTCGGCGTAGACGCGTGGATTGAGAACGAACTGAATCTCAGCCAACCGACGCGACTGCGCTTGCTGGCAAAAGATAGAGCAGGTTACAAAAACCTGTGTGTGTTACTGGCGAGAGCTCATCGCGAAGCACAGCATGGCGGTCGAGCTTGCATTAAAAAAGAATGGTTTACACTCAATGGCGACGGGTTGATTGTCCTGTCCGGTAGTCTCGATGGTGAAGTTGGAATGGCCCTGCAGCATGCCAGCGAGGAGCGGGCGGGGCAGGTCATCGATGTCTACAGCCGAATGTTTGGCGATAGATTTTATATCGAAGTTCAGCGTATCGGCAGGCCACATGAGGAGGAATACATTCTCAGCGCAACAGAAATCGCGGCACGCAAAGGATTGCCGATAATTGCTACCAATTCCGTGCATTTTTTAGAGCAGCAGCAGTTTCAGATCCATGAGATTAGAGTTTGCATCCATGATAGCAGAGTGTTAAACGATCAAAGAAGGCCCAGACTATTTACCGATCAGCAGTATTTTCGTTCCGCTGAGGAAATGGCGGAATTGTTTGCTGACTTACCGGAGGCAATTACGAATACCTGGGAAGTTGCTCAGCGCTGCAACCTGATTATGGAGATGGGAAGTTACTACTTGCCAAGATTTGATGTGAGCAGCAATAAAGGGGTTGATGAAACTCTGATGGACGAGGCTAATGCCGGTCTTGAAAGTAAATTAGCGGAGTACCGGCAGCTTCAATCAGCAGCGGAGTTGTACAAACAACGATTGGATACGGAGCTCGATATCATCATCCACATGGGCTTTCCCGGGTACTTTTTGATCGTTGCGGACTTTATCAACTGGGCCAAGCGAAACGGCATTCCAGTCGGGCCAGGCAGAGGCTCCGGTGCAGGGTCTTTGACCGCCTGGGTATTGGGGATTACCGAATTAGATCCTATTGAGCACGGACTCTTGTTCGAACGCTTCCTCAATCCAGAACGGGTGTCATTGCCGGATTTTGACATAGATTTTTGCATGGATGGCCGGGATAAGGTGATCGAATACGTGGCCGATAGATACGGTCGTGACAAAGTATCGCAAATTGTAACCCATGGCACGATGGCGGCTCGCGCAGTGGTGCGAGATGTTGGACGGGTACTTGGTATGCCATACGGCTTTGTTGACCAGATTGCAAAATTGATTCCGTTCGAAGTCGGAATGACCTTGGAAAAAGCACTGGCACAAGAACAACTACTTAATCAACGTTACAAAGAAGAAGAGGAGATAACAGAATTACTGGATATTGCCCGCGGCCTTGAAGGTCTGCCACGCAACGTCGGAAAACATGCTGGTGGCGTTGTTATTGCACCGTCAAGCCTGACCGATTTCACCAGCTTGTACTGTGAACAGGGCAGCGACCAAATGGTTACACAGTTCGACAAAGATGACCTTGAAACAATCGGTTTGGTTAAGTTCGATTTTTTAGGATTACGTACCCTCACTATCATTGACCGGGCAGTACGCAAGATCAATCAGCAAGCGGAAATCGAAGGCCTAGAAACGATTAACATAAAAGATTTACCCATGGATGATGTTGAAACTTTTCGCTTGCTCAAAACGTATAAAACCACGGCCTTGTTCCAACTCGAATCAAGAGGCATGAAAGATCTGATCCAGCGCCTGCAGCCGGATTGTTTTGACGACCTGGTGGCGCTGGTCGCGCTGTACAGGCCAGGGCCTTTGCAATCTGGAATGGTGGAGGATTTCATTGACCGTAAGTACGGTCGGGCGTCCATTACGTATGCCCATCCTCTGCTCGAACCGATCCTAGAGCCTACTTACGGGGTCATTTTATACCAGGAGCAAGTCATGGAGATCGCCAAGGTACTGGCGGGATACTCTCTAGGGTCCGCAGACCTTTTGCGCAGCGCCATGGGCAAAAAGAAACCTGAGGAAATGGCACTGCAACGCGAGATATTCGTTGAAGGTGCGCTGAAAAACGACATTAATGAAAAAACGGCCACCTACATTTTTGACTTGATGGAGAAATTTGCAGGCTACGGTTTCAATAAGTCCCACTCTGCAGCATATGCAATGATTACTTATCAAACCGCCTGGTTGAAGGCGCATTACCCCGCCAACTTTATGGCTGCGTCATTATCCGCAGACATGGAACATACCGACCGTGTTGTAACGCTTATTGCAGAGTGTAGAGACATGGGCCTGTCGGTAACGAATCCGGATATCAACACCTGTCAGTACTATTTTTCAGCAACCAGCGACCAAGAAATTACCTATGGCCTAGGTGCCATCAAAGGCATTGGTTACGGCGTGGTGGAAGCGATCATTCACGCTAGAGAGAAATCGGGTAAGTTCAGTGATCTTTTTGAATTTTGCACCCGCACGGATCATAAACGCGTCAATAAGCGGGCGTTGGAATCTCTTATTCAGGCCGGCGCAATGGATGACTTTAATGTTCATCGCGCCAGCCTGATTGCGACTTTACCGTTGGCTGTGGATATGGCTGAACAAAAGTCCCAGGCACTCAAGGCCGGGCAATCCGACTTCTTTGGGGTCGAGACTTCTTCAACTACGTCTTTGGTCTACGCGGATGCAGCTGAGTGGACTAGCGAGCAGATTCTACATGCTGAAAAGGAAACGCTTGGATTGTATTTAAGCGGCCACCCAATAGACAACTTCCAAACAGAGCTGGATCAGATCGTGGACACGCGTCTGGTTGATTTGACGCCTGAGCGTGAAAGGTTGCTCATGGTGGCAGGCCTGGTTGTCGGTCTTCGCACCATGAACACAAGACGTGGGGAACGTATGGCTTTCGTCACGCTTGACGATAGGACGGCCCAAGTCGAACTCGCGGTGTTTTCAGATCTGTATGCACAGTGCAGAGACATCGTCCGAAAGGACAACTTACTTGTAGTTCACGGTCAAGTCAGCGTGGATGAATTCACCGGCGGCTGTAAGATGGCGGCGGAGTCGGTTTTCAGTATGGAGCAGGCGCGCAGGATTTTTGCGGACACGATTATTATCCGCCTGAATCAGAATTGCGCAGCAGCACCTATTATTGAGCAACTGGCAGAAATACTCGATAAATATTCGCAAGGCCAGTGTAGAATCTGCTTTCATTACCAGACCAAAAACGAAGAGGGGCAGCTGTTAGTTGCAGATAAATGGCGGGTGAATGTAACTGGGTCTTTGCTTGCTGCACTGAAAGAAGCTGTCGGCGAAAACCGAGTCAACGTGATCTATAAAAAGAGCCATGCCGCGATCATGGACAACAAAGTAGATACCGCCGCCTAAACCGAAGACCTTGGCCCCGGGGCAACCGGCCATAACATCTTGTTAGTTGCCACGGAGAGACTAGAGGAACTGGACATGGATTTAAACTTCTTGGATTTTGAGCAGCCCATAGCGGAACTTGAGGCCAAGATCGATGAACTCAAGCACGTTGGGATTGGGGATGATATAAATATAACGGACGAAATAGCCCGCCTGCAGAAAAAAAGTACGAAGCTCACAGAATCTATTTTTCATTCGCTCACGCCGTGGCAGATTTCACAGCTAGCGCGCCATCCTCAACGCCCCTACCCGCTGGATTACTTTCCTCGGTTGTTTAGCAGCTTCCAGGAACTGCACGGTGATCGCATGTTCGCTGATGATCATGCCATCGTGGGAGGGCTCGCTCGACTGGAAGAACAATCTGTGGTCGTGATCGGTCAGCAAAAAGGCCGTGACACTAAAGAGAAAGTATTTCGCAACTTTGGCATGCCTAGACCTGAGGGCTATCGAAAAGCCCTGCGCCTGATGCGAATGGCGGAGAAGTTTGGTCTACCCGTACTTACTTTCATCGATACGCCCGGTGCGTATCCAGGCGTCGATGCCGAAGAGCGCGGGCAAAGTGAAGCAATTGCCCGTAATTTGTTTGCTATGGCAGAACTCAAGGTTCCGATTGTGTCCACAGTCGTTGGCGAAGGTGGATCGGGGGGCGCGTTGGCAATCGGTGTGTGCGACCGCTTGTTGATGCTGGAATACGCCACGTATTCGGTCATATCTCCCGAGGGATGTGCATCGATTTTGTGGAAAAGTGCCGAAAAATCCGCAGAGGCGGCGGAGGCGATGGGGTTGACTGCAAAACGCTTGCGCGAGTTGGGTCTGGTGGATGATATTGTGCCGGAACCGTTAGGCGGCGCGCATCGCGATATCGAGGCAACCGCCAAGGAGCTGAAGAAGCGTTTGTGGCGAAACCTGTCTCCGCTGCTGGGGCGCTCATCAGAGGACCTTATATCCAGACGTCAGAAGAAGCTGATGGGGTACGGTACGTTTGCGCAAGGATGAAGGACACTCGTGAATTCGATCAGCGACGCCTTGCTCAGATACTAATCAGGGAATTTCCGTTTACCCAAAACCTTGAATACTTTGTCGCATTTAGCGGGGGGCTGGACTCTACGGCGTTGTTACATGCGCTTATTCAGATTGAGGATATCGGGACAGATCGAGTTACCGCCCTGCACGTCAACCATCAACTACACGAAGATTCTAACCTATGGGAGAAAGCGTGCGAGCGCAGTTGTGCGCTATGGGGTGTTCGCTGTTTAACTCATCACTTAGACCTATCAACGCCGTCAAAATTCGGTGGTGTTGAAGCCGCCGCGCGCAAGGCGCGCTACAGCTGGTTCGGCCGACAGTTAAATGAATATGGAGTGTTGCTTACCGCGCACCACTTGGACGATCAGGTGGAGACGGTTCTGGCTAACCTGTTCCGTGGCAGCGGCGTGCATGGACTAAAAGGTATCGTAAAAAAACGAGATCTGGGCAGAGGGCAGGTGTGGCGACCGTTGCTCCATACACAAAAGGAGGCGTTACATCGCTATGCGTCCTCGCGTCGATTGCATTGGATTGAGGACCCGGCTAACGAAGATCATCGCTACAGCAGAAACATAATACGTCACGCTATACTTCCTCTGATTAAGAAAACCTGGCCGGGGGTAGATCGCACCATATCGCGCAGCGCTGCAAACTGGCGCGACGCGTCGTTTCTGTTGCATGCACTTGCAGAGCAAGACCTGGCGAGCTGCGCTCAATGCAAACGATCGGTGTTTTTCCTGCTGGCCGTAACCGGTCTATGCAAGTTGACTAGGCTGAGGTGTCGTAACGCGCTGCAGTTTTGGTTTAGGCAATGCGGCTTTGATCCGCCATCCCGCAGGCATCTTATTTCTCTCTACGACACCATGATCGCAACCAAACCAAAAGCGACCGCTGTTGCAAGCTGGCCGGGCGTCGAGGTACGGCGCTACCGTGATTGGCTATACCTTTCACCGCCCCTGAGCAGAGCATCCATACCGAACATCCATTGGGATAAGACATATTCTCGAGTTCGCATTAATGAAAGAAGCCTGAGCGCAGTTCCAGCAAAGGGCAGAGGAATGAAAAAAACTATTTTTGACAACCGGACAATAATCATAAAAGGTAGACTCGGAGGTGAACGATGTTGGTTACCTGGGCACAGTAGACATCACAAGTTGAAAAAGCTGCTGCAGCAGGAAGGTGTGCCTCCATGGGAGCGGGATCAGATTCCTCTGGTATACGTGGATAACGAATTGGCTGCGGTGGTCGGATATTGGTACTGCCAACCATTTGCGGCAGAAGTAAACGAAGCCGGGATTGAGTTCAGGCTGAGCCAGCCTGAAGAAAAAGGTAAAAACCGTAATTAATTCATCGATTCAATTCCTTCTTTCAGTCAGGACTGGTATGCTGTACGGCCATCCGGGGTGCACCTCACGTCTACCCCTCAACACGAGACATTTCGGTTAATACGATGACCAAATACATCTTCATCACCGGCGGTGTGGTGTCTTCATTAGGTAAAGGTATTTCCGCTGCTTCGCTTGGCGCGGTTTTGGAGTCCCGCGGGCTTCGGGTCACATTACTTAAGCTCGATCCCTATATCAACGTAGACCCCGGCACTATGAGCCCCTTTCAACATGGCGAAGTCTATGTCACTGCAGATGGCGCCGAAACTGACCTTGACCTGGGTCATTATGAACGCTTTGTGCGAACGACCATGGGCCACCGCAATAATTTTACAACGGGTCAGATTTATGAGCGCGTTATCCGCAGAGAGCGCCGTGGGGAATATTTAGGGGGGACGGTGCAAGTTATTCCCCACATAACTGATGAGATAAAAAAGTGCATTTCTGAGGGTGCAGGTGATGCGGAGATAGCATTGGTTGAAATTGGTGGCACTGTGGGCGACATCGAGTCACTGCCTTTTCTCGAGGCGATCCGCCAGATGCGCATCGACCTTGGCCCGAAAAACACCGTCTTTGTTCATCTTACGCTGGTACCCTATATTGAGGTTGCGGGTGAGATAAAAACCAAACCAACGCAGCACTCGGTGAAGGAGCTGCGAAGTATCGGTATCCAACCGGACTTACTGGTTTGCCGAGTGCGGGATCCGTTGAGTGATGACGCGAGACGCAAGATTGCAATGTTTACCAACGTCGGGAAGGATGCGGTCATCTCGGCAGTGGACCAGGACAGCATTTACAAGATTCCCGCCATGTTTCGTGATCAACAGGTGGATGAGCTCATCCTGCAACAGCTTGAACTACAGGCACCCCGCGCGGACTTATCGGAATGGAATAAGGTGGTGCACGACGGCGAGCATCCCACCCAGCGGGTCCGCATCGCACTTGTGGGCAAGTATGTGGAATTGACTGAGTCTTACAAATCATTATCCGAAGCGTTAAAGCACGCCGGAATCCATACCCGTACGGGCATCGATATCGACTACGTCGATTCAGAAATGCTGGAGCAAGAAGGCGTAGATTGTTTGGCTGACGTAGATGCGATTCTTGTACCCGGTGGCTTCGGCCTACGTGGAATAGAGGGCAAGATCAAAGCGGTGCAGTATGCCAGGGAAAATAAGATTCCCTATTTAGGAATCTGCTTAGGGATGCAGGCTGCGGTCATCGAGTTCGCCCGAAACGTGGCGGGCTTAGAACATGCCCACAGTACTGAGTTTGACAACACTACGCCGTATCCAGTGATAGCTCTAATAACCGAATGGGTGGATGCTGAAGGGACGATACAGCGTCGCACGGTCGAGTCCGATCTAGGCGGGACTATGCGGCTGGGGGGGCAGCAAATTAAGCTGCTTGCTGGCACCAGCGCGCATGGACACTACGGAAAAGATCAGATAGTGGAACGGCACCGGCATCGTTATGAATTCAACAATCACTATCGCAGTTTACTGGAGCAAAGCGGATTGGTCGTTGCGGGAGTGACGAAAGATGATCTGGTTGAAGTCGTTGAGTTGAAAAATCACCCATGGTTCGTCGGTTGTCAGTTCCATCCTGAATTCACTTCCTCGCCGCGTGATGGTCATCCGCTGTTCTCCGGTTACATTAGCGCGGCTCGTACGTATTACGAATCCAAGCGCACTAAGTCACAATTGCCCAAGCAGGCTGTAGCTCAGTGATCTTATGCGGTGCAGAAATCGGCCTTGACCGGCCGATTTTTCTGATCGCTGGGCCATGCGTGATCGAATCCGAACAGTTTGCTGTGGATACGGCCGCCGCAATTGCTGAAATCGCGCAGCGACTCAACATACTGTTTGTTTATAAATCCTCCTACGACAAGGCGAACCGAAGCTCTGGACAGTCTTTTCGCGGAGTTGGTCTAGATAAGGGCATGGGTGCGCTGGCGGAAGTAAAGCGACAGGTGGGTTGTCCGGTTCTCACCGACGTCCATAGCCCGGGCGAGGTAGATGCGGTAGCTGAGGTAGTAGATGTGTTGCAAACGCCTGCCTTCCTCTGCCGCCAGACCGATCTTATTCTCGCCGTTGCTGCCACCGGTAAACCGGTAAACATTAAAAAGGGACAGTTCCTATCTCCGCGAGAGATGATTAACGTCGTGAATAAAGCTAAGGCGGTGGATGACAGCGATCGCATTCTAGTCTGCGAGCGCGGATTCTCGTTCGGATACAACGATCTCGTGGTGGACATGCGGTCTTTGATCGAGCTGAGAAAAACCAACTGCCCGGTCGTTTTTGACGTCACGCATGCGGTGCAGCTTCCGGGCGCTGAGGGAGACAAATCCGGCGGGCAGCGGGATTTTATTCCCGCCCTGGCCAGGGCAGGAGTTGCCGTGGGCATAGCTGGACTGTTCATGGAAACTCATCCGAACCCAAAACAAGCTCTGAGTGACGGGCCAAATGCCTGGCCGCTGAATGAATTAGAACATCTGCTTGAGAATCTGCTGATGATCGACCGTACGGTTAAACAACGTGCGTGGTCGCAGGCCATCCAAGGCGAGGCGGCGCAGTTGAGTTAACGGCAGAACGTTATGGTGGTAAAAATAAAAAATATATGGGCACGCGAGATTCTGGATTCACGGGGTAATCCAACCGTCGAAGCTGACGTCGTGCTGCAAGATGGAACAACGGGAACCGCGTCCGTGCCATCGGGTGCCTCAACTGGATCGCTGGAAGCGCTGGAGCTGCGTGATGGCGATCAACACAGGTATCTAGGTAAGGGAGTGCTTAACGCGGTCCATAACATAAATGTTGAGATTAACCAGGCTTTACAGGGAAAGGAGGCCGCTGATCAGGCAGAAATTGATCAAAAAATGATTGATCTTGACGGCACCGACAACAAAGCAAACCTCGGAGCCAACGCAATACTGGCGGTGTCGTTAGCGCTTGCCAAGGCCAATGCACGCCGGCAGAACAAACCTTTGTACCAGCACATGGGCGAGCTGTGCGGGCACTCTGGCGCCTACCTCATGCCGGTGCCGCAAATGAATATCATTAACGGCGGAGCGCATGCAGATAACGGCATCGACTTTCAGGAATTCATGGTGATACCCGTGGCCGCTCCATCTTTCGCCGAAGCCCTACGCATGGGGGCGGAGATTTTTCACACGCTTAAATCGATTCTTGCGGCAAAAGGGTTGAGCACTGCAGTGGGGGATGAAGGCGGCTTCGCCCCGGAGCTCGAGTCTAACGAGGCCGCCATGACCGTAATAATTGAAGCCATAGAGCAAGCAGGCTATGTTGCGGGCCAAGACGTTTGGCTAGGCCTGGACGCAGCTAGTACCGAATTTTACAGCCAAGATAACTACAGATTGGGCGCGGAACAACTGGTTTTGGATACACCAGCATTTGTAGATTTTATTTCGAGTTGGACCGAAAAATATCCTATTGCCTCCGTGGAGGACGCTATGGCGGAAAATGATTGGGAGGGTTGGAGAAGTCTGACCCAGAGAATCGGGCAAAAAGTTCAGCTTACTGGGGATGACCTATTTGTCACCAATACGCGCATTCTGCAGCAGGGAATAGAGCAAGGCATAGCTAACTCTATCCTCATTAAACTTAACCAGATCGGAACCCTGACGGAAACCCTGGCGGCGATAGAAATGGCAAATCAAGCGGGGTATGGTGTAACCATCTCACACCGCTCTGGTGAAACTGAGGATACGACTATTGCGGATTTATCTGTAGCAACGGGTGCGGGGCAGATTAAAACCGGCTCGTTATGCAGATCCGAACGGGTCGCCAAATATAATCGACTGCTGCGTATTGAAGCAAAGTTGCTTGCTCAGGCAGTTTATCCTGGATTGAGCGCTTTACGTCGCAATTAGCGCGGCCTAGAATGTGCATGCGCTGCCTGTTTCCTCTTGAGATGTTAAAAAGATGCGATTAGTGCTTGCGGCATTGCTTCTGCTCTTTATTGGGCTGCAGTATGCTGTTTGGCTGGGTGATTTTGGATACATTCGACTAAACCAGCTACGCAATGATGTATCTTCCCAGCAAATAGAAAATACCAACCTGGAAAAAAGAAACCAGCGGCTTCGCGCCGAGGTCATCGACCTGAAGCAGGGAACGGCGGCATTAGAGGAGCGGGCTCGTTCTCAACTGGGAATGATCAAGGAGAACGAAACTTTTTATCAGATCATACAGCCAGATTAAATCCGGTACCGACCCGTTGGATATCCTGGACAGGACCCTGAATGTGGCTCAACGTCAAGCCAGTTTTTGTTCGGGATCCTGCAGCCGGTATGGGAGTTGCCCAAGTCTGACCGGCGTCTCCCCGCCGTTTCGCAGCTGTAAATCATTGCGCCCTACGTGTTCAAGTCTTGCCGTGGCTAGTACGTCGTAACCGTTACTGCCAGGCATGCCATTGACCACCAAGCCGATACTCTGTTCCTTACCGACCGCATACACTTTATCGCCGGGTAAAGGTGGATGCTGAGAGTTGTTGACTTTCCCCAAAATCATGCGTGTTTTCGATTTGCCCAGATAGTGCATGCGTGCAACGATTTCCTGCCCAGGATAACAACCCTTGTCGAAGCTCACGGCGCCGATGATATCCAGATTCAACATCTGTGGAACGAATTGCTCAGAGGTAGCGGAAAACACGGTAGCCAATCCCTGTTCTATATCCAGCGACGCCCAGGCCCATGAGCCAAGCACGGGCAGGGATTGGCTCAGGCGCTGCCATAGCGGTTGAAGTAGCGAAACTGTACCGATGATTTGATAGCGCAATGGAGCATGCGCGGAATGGCAAATTACGCTCAGTCCGCGCGTGCTGCGACACTCATTTTTATGCGTGGGCAGAATTGCAATAAGTTTCTGCAACTCGGCGCTGCATTCCCTGCCAACCACGCCAAAGCTAACGATCTGCTCATCGATAGTGAGCTCTACCGCAGAGCGCATAACGTATTTGCGTAAGCGTTCCAAAGTGTGACTGGTTACGCTCTGGTGCGCCTGTAACAACAGATCGCCTTGGTCGTGGTGAATGCGGCATATACAAAGCAGCCGCCCTTTGACATTACAGTAGCCGCTAACTTGTGAATACCCCTCATCGAGCCGGTGCAAATCATTGGTTAACTGACCATGCAAGAAATCAACGGCTTCTGTTCCTGCTGCGCGGATGAAATCAAGGTATGAGAGATCGCAGATGAATTCGCCGCTTCGCCTGTGCTTCTGTTCCACCTCAAGCGCTTGATGGTAACTGTAGCCCCGGTTATCGAACTCCAGATCCGGTAGGCCTGTGAACGTTGCTGTAGACACCTTAAATAGCCAGATACAATTTTTAGGTCAGAATTTAGTACCAGTTGTCCCGGTATTACGGTAGCGGGTTGTTTTTATACACATTACGGTACAGAATAAGGGTTTTATTGCACCGCACCATTATGAGCAGAAAAACAAAACGAAAACAAGCCGTACCGAAGGCGCGGGGGACGCAGCGTAATCCAAAACATGTGCCGATAGAGAAAGGCGGACCGTCAGGTCCAGAACCTACACGCTACGGAGATTGGGAACGCAAAGGTCGATGTATTGACTTTTAGTAGACTTTTTTCAGCTTGTTTCGACCTGCAGGGACTTCTCGTGGCTTAAGCCGATGACAAACCGCCCGATCTCTCCTCATCTTCAGGTTTATCAACCACAGTTGACCTCGGTGCTGTCGATTCTGCACCGCATGACTGGTGTTGTGCTTGGCCTGGGTATTCCCTTCCTGGTGTACTGGATATGGACCATCAGTCAGGGCCCCGCGGAATATGCATCGGGGCGGGGGTTTTTCGGATCTTTGATCGGCCGCACGTTGCTCTTTGGTTGGACGTTTTGCTTTTTTTACCATTTAAACAACGGTGTCCGGCATCTATTCTGGGACATCGGCCGGGGTTTTGAATTGGTCGACGTTTATCGCAGCGGATGGTTGGTGGTTGCGGCTGCAGTGGTCATGACGCTGGCGACCTGGATTTTTGCCTACGCCGGGCGAGGGGCTATGTGATGTCATTACGAAGCCCGTTATCTCGCGTGCTGGGATTAGGCTCGGCAAAGGAGGGAGTCAGTCACTGGTGGTGGCAGCGAATCACTTCGATCGCGCTGGTTCCGCTCGGAGTATGGTTCATCTATTCCGTCGTGCGTTTGCTGTCGGGAGATCACAGCACTTCCATTCAGTGGCTGCGCTCACCGGTGCAGGCGGCTTTGCTTATTTCATTTAGCGTGACCGTCTTTTGGCACGCGTTTCTCGGTTTGCAGGTCGTTATCGAAGACTACGTACATGCTGAATGGCTCAAGGTCACATCGCTAATGGTTTTAAAAATGCTTTTGGCGCTTCTACTGGTAGTCACGGTGTTAATGATTTTTCAGATATTCGTAAGTTCCTCATATGCCTGAGTCCTACACCATAATCGATCATACTTATGACGTCGTTGTTGTGGGTGCGGGTGGGTCCGGATTGCGCACAACATTTGGTGCCGCCTCTGCCGGTCTCACTACCGCATGCATCAGCAAAGTTTTCCCAACGCGCAGCCACACTGTGGCAGCTCAGGGCGGCATGAGCGCGGCGCTTGGAAACATGGGCGAGGACGACTGGCGCTGGCATATGTACGATACCGTCAAGGGATCAGATTGGTTGGGGGATCAGGACGCAATTGAATACATGTGCCGTGAAGCACCCGCGGCTGTAATAGAACTGGAACACTACGGCGTGCCGTTCTCTCGAACGGAAGACGGTAAAATATACCAGCGCGCATTCGGCGGCATGACAACTCACTTTGGCCAGGGTCAGGCCATGCGCACGTGCGCCGCAGCGGACCGGACTGGACACGCGATACTGCATACGCTGTATCAGCAATCTCTTAAACATGATGCTACGTTCTTCATCGAGTACTTTGCCATCGATCTAATTATGGATAATGGAGAATGCCGCGGCGTTATAGCGTGGTGTCTGGAGGACGGCACGCTGCATCGCTTCAGAGCCAAATTGACGGTACTGGCTACCGGTGGCTACGGCCGGGCCTATTTTTCCTGCACCTCAGCTCATACTTGCACCGGCGATGGCAACGCTATGGTGCTGCGCGCAGGGTTACCGCTGCAGGATATGGAATTTGTTCAGTTCCACCCAACTGGAATCTATGGTTCTGGGTGCCTGATCACTGAGGGTGCTCGTGGGGAGGGAGGCTACCTCACCAACTCCAGTGGAGAGCGATTCATGGAACGCTATGCGCCGAATGCAAAAGATCTTGCTTCGCGGGATGTCGTCAGCCGATCCATGACCATGGAGATCCGTGATGGACGCGGCGTGGGACCTGAAGCCGACCATATTTACCTGCACCTCGAACATTTGGGCCCTGATTTATTGGCTGAACGTTTGCCGGGAATATCAGAATCGGCTCAGATTTTCGCTGGCGTAGACGTAACTAAGGAACCCATTCCCGTGATTCCCACGGTCCACTACAACATGGGGGGCATTCCAGCGAATTTCCACGGCGAGGTTGTCACTTTACAAGGTACTGATGCGGACACGGTCGTGCCAGGGTTAATGGCCATCGGTGAAGCTGCCTGCGTTTCTGTGCACGGGGCAAATAGGTTAGGGTCGAACTCATTGCTTGACCTGATTGTCTTTGGCCGAGCCTCTGCCCATCGTGCAGCAGAAATAGTAGATCCTGATGCAACACCGAGACCGTTGTCAAAGGACGCTGGGCAAAGCGCAATTGATCGTTTGGACCGGCTACGCCATGCCAGTGGATCCAGCCTGACAGCAGATATTCGTCTGCACATGCAAAGAACAATGCAGGCGAACTGCGCCGTATTTCGTACCGGAGAAGTCCTACAGGAAGGTATAGCAAAGCTGGCTGAAGTACATGCGCGCTTGGATGATGTAAAGGTCGCCGATCGCGGTATGATCTGGAATACTGACCTGGTAGAAACTCTGGAACTGGAAAATTTACTGGCTCAGGCCACTGTGACGATCCATTCCGCCGCCAATCGGACGGAGAGTCGCGGAGCGCACGCTAGGGAGGATTATCCGGAAAGAGATGATGTTAACTGGATGCGGCATACTCTGGCCTGGCTAGACCAGCGGGGAGAGGAAACCCGTCTGGACTACAGGCCGGTGCACGATTACACCCTTGGTGACGAAATGGAACCCATTCCCCCTAAAGCCAGGGTTTACTGATCATACGTGTTGTAAGTAATTTGAAAGGTTGAGATGTAAATTATGGTTGAATTCACCTTACCGCGGAACTCCAAGATAGAGAAAGGCAGAGAGTTCCCAGCTGCGGGCGGCGCGGGGAATCCCAAGTCATTCGACATCTATCGTTGGGATCCGGAGACCGAAGATAACCCGCGGATGGATTCTTATCAACTGGACCTAGATTCATGCGGACCCATGGTTTTGGATGCGCTGATTAAAGTAAAGAATGAGACGGACCCGACCCTTACTTTTAGGCGCTCGTGCCGGGAAGGCATATGCGGCTCGTGCGCGATGAACATCGATGGCACCAATACTCTGGCCTGCACAAAAGCGATCAGCGAAATAAAAGGAGCAGTGAAGGTATATCCGCTTCCCCACATGCCTGTGGTAAAGGACTTAGTGCCGGATTTAACCCACTTTTATGCGCAGTACTCAGCTATCAAACCGTGGCTGCAAACGAAAACTCCGCCACCGCCCGATCGTGAGCGGCTGCAGTCCAAACAGGAAAGATCAAGCCTGGACGGGTTGTACGAATGTATATTATGTGCCTGTTGTTCAACCAGTTGTCCAAGCTATTGGTGGAATAGCGACCGTTACCTGGGGCCTGCGACGCTGTTACAGGCTTATCGCTGGATCGCAGACAGCCGGGATGAAGCCACCGGTGACCGCCTGGATGACTTGGAAGATCCGTTCAGGCTTTATCGCTGCCACACGATCATGAACTGTACTCGAACCTGTCCCAAAGGTTTGAATCCGGCTAAGGCTATAGCCGAAATCAAGAAGCTATTAGTTGCACGACGCTAATCCTGCCTACCTGCGCTCCAAACTGGCCTGGCGTTGTCGACGGGGGACGAAAGAATTGGATGTTCTGCTGTCCAGCTTTCTCGAAAAACATTTCAATCGTTTAAGCGATTGCCAGCAAGCTGGTTTTGTAATACTGCTGGAACAGCAAGATCCGATAATCGTAGACTGGATTTGGGGCAGGCTCCCCGCTCCGCGGGAAAACTGCCTGCATGAAGTTGTGGACATGATTCGCCGCGAATCGGGCATCTCGAGCGCAACCTGAGCGCAAGCGTTCCTTACTCCCCAAGATGGTCTACCCGCCGGACCAGGTTGGGTCGTTCTGTCTACCAACAAAATTGGACGGAACGAGGATAGTGTCGATGGCGTGCGTCGAGTACTTCTCGGGATAATCCAGCGTGTAGTGCAAGCCACGGCTTTCCTTGCGGGCTAAGGCAGATTCTACAATCAATTCTGCCACCAGAACCAGATTTCTAAGTTCGATCAGGTCATTGTCGATCTTAAAATTGCTGTAAAAATCACGTATTTCTTCGGCTAGGAGGTTTATTCTGTTTCGCGCACGCTGCAGCCGTTTAGTGGTGCGGACGATGCCGACATAGCTCCACATCGATCGCCGTAACTCGTCCCAATTATGGGCTACCACGATTTGTTCATCCGGGTCGGTCACGCGGCTTTCGTCCCATGCTGGCAAGGTGACGCTACCGCACTGCCAGTGCTCGATGTTCTTCTCGATATTGTCGGCTGTACTCATACCGATCACCAGGCATTCCAGCAGTGAATTGCTGGCCAGCCGATTTGCGCCATGCATGCCGGTACAGGCGCACTCTCCAACCGCATAGAGGCGAGGCAGGTCGGTTCGACCGTCTAAATCTGTAGTTATACCGCCACAGGTGTAGTGCGCCGCTGGGACAATGGGGATAGGTTCGCGACACAGGTCATAGCCAAAATTTTGACAAGCTGAAAAGATGTTCGGAAAATGCTGATGGATGAATTCAGCCGATTTATGGCTGATATCCAGAAATACGGAGTCGACACCGTGTTTCTTCATCTCATAATCGATCGCACGTGCGACAATATCGCGTGGCGCCAGTTCTCCCCGCTTGTCATGCTGTCGCATGAACCTGCTGCCGTCAGGTAACTGCAGCCGGCCACCCTCGCCGCGCAGGGCTTCAGAAATCAAAAAACTCTTGGCCTGAGGGTGATACAGACAAGTAGGATGAAACTGTATGAACTCCATATTGGCGATGCGACAGCCGGCCCGCCATGCCATGGCCATACCATCACCAGTGGATGTATCAGGGTTGCTGGTGTAGAGGTAGGCTTTTGATGCCCCACCGCAAGCCAGCACAACGCAGCGTGCAGCATACGATTCAACGACGCCTTTTTCGAGATTCATGATGTATGCGCCCAAGCAACGATCGTGCGAGGCGGGATCGAGTTTGCTCGATGTGATCAGGTCAATGGCCAGGTGATTTTCCAGCACGCGTATATGTGGATGGGCTTGAGCCAGTCGGGCCAGTGTCTGCTCCACTTCCCGCCCAGTGGCATCTTCGGCGTGCAGAACGCGGCGATGACTGTGTCCGCCTTCGCGGCCCAGATGATAGGAGTTATTTTGCGACTCAGTACGGCTAAACTGTACGCCCTGGTTGATCAGCCACTCAACGCCGTTTGGGCCGTTTTCCACTATGTGCTCGACAGCCTCTGGTCGGCACAAACCGGCTCCAGCCTCGAGCGTATCCGCAATATGTGAAGCGAAGGAATCAGACTCGCCTACAGCAGCGGCGATCCCACCTTGAGCGTACAAACTGCACCCCTCCGTTATGGCGCGCTTGGCAACCAGCAGGACTTTTCGATTAGCCTCAGCCAAACGCAGCGCTACAGTCAGCCCGGCCAGACCAGCACCGACTATAAGCACATCATTCTGTTCCGCTTGCGGCATAGTATGGGATCGACTGAGTCAGGTGAACGGTAAAGGCGTGGACACGCTATTTCGGTTATTATAGCGTGCGCTGCTCAATTAACTGTCAGTTCAGTTAAAAACCATAAAGAATGTCACTTCCCAGGTGGTTCAGATCGAACTTTGTTCGCCCAATATTGTCTTTCACCCTAGCGCTGAACGAATCCGCTCGGCTCCACGATTGTTGTTAAATGGATAAGCCCAACGTTGACCTGATTATCGTCAAACGGGTGCAGAGTGGTGACGACGCGGCTTTTAACCTGTTGGTAAGAAAGTATCAGCACAAGGTGGCTAACTTGGTATCTAGATATGTTTACGATTCTGGCGAAGTCGAAGACATAACTCAAGAAGTCTTTGTAAAAGCCTTTAGAGCGCTGGGGGGTTTCCGCCGGGACAGCGCGTTCTATACTTGGTTGTATCGAATTGCTATCAATACGGCGAAAAACCATTTGGTAGCACAGAGCCGCAGGCCGCCGACGACGGACGTGGACGCGCAGGATGCTGAGTTGACAGATGCAGGTCAAAGTTTGCGGGAAATGGGAACGCCCGAATCGAACCTGTTGAGCAAGGAACTGGCCAAGCGAGTCAATAAGGCAGTCGAAGATTTGCCAGAAGAGTTGAGAACAGCGATTACTTTGAGGGAAATTGAGGGGCTAAGTTATGATGAAATTGCTACAGTAATGGAGTGTCCTATTGGTACGGTGCGCTCACGCATATTCAGGGCGCGTGAAGCCATCGATAAACAATTGGCTCCATTAATGACATAAACAATGGTAATAAGGGGCAAGGTTGGGTCATGCGAGAAAAAATATCAGAACTACTAGACGATGAGCTTGAATCTGCACAGCAGGAGGAAGTGTTGCGCACTATAGCGCAAGATTCGGATTTAGCGGCTACCTGGCAGCGTTATCACTTAATTAGAGCAGCAGTGCGGAATGAATCAATAGTGCACCTCCCCGGGTTCTCGGAGCGCGTGCAATCTGCGCTAGAACAGGGTGAAAGGGTTGCCGTACGGCAAGAGCAAAAGCTCGGAACATTCTCTACTGGTGTGGGTAAATGGGCGCCGGGTTTTGCCTTGGCTGCCTCGCTAGCGGGACTTGCTGTATTTGGGTTCTTCCAGCTACAACCCGGGCAATCATCTAGTCCTTCCAGCAAATCCGAAGTCGTGCGGATAGACAATGGAATCCAATGGGAGACATCTACTCCAGATCTGGAGCATTCACTTAACGCTTTCCTGGTGGAGCACGGTGAGTTCTCTTCAATGCCCAGCATGAATGGACTTATGGCTTACGCCAAGTTTGTAAGTTACGACTCAGCAGAATAGAGCGTCGCGTGTACCTCTCTCGCTACTGCCTCGTTTTGACACTCCTCTGGTTCGGCATCGCGCGGGCAGAGACGGTGGACGATTGGCTGATGAAAATCAACAACGCTGCGACCAATATGAACTATCAGGGAATTTTTGTTTATGCCTATGAATCAAAACTCGAATCAATGCGAGTAGTGCACCAGGTGAACGCAGGGGTGGTGCGGGAGAGAATATATTCTTTGAATGATGCGCCAAGGGAAATCATCCGAAATGACGAGCAGGTATGGTGCTATGTACCTGAGAAGAAAATAGGTGTGCATGAATTTCGCGAGGTTTCAAAGCAAAGTTTCCCCAATATGCTGCCGCAGCGCCTCTCCTACCTACGCGAAAACTACGATATTTCGCTGGGTCGGGTCAGCCGAATTGCTGAACGCCCAGCACAGCAGATCTTGATTTTGCCGTTAGACGAATACCGTTACGGCTATGCCTTATGGGCGGACCTGCAGACAGGGCTGCTGCTTAAATCGACGTTGCTGGATGCTGATCAGAGACCGATAGAGCAATACATGTTCACCCAGGTCAGTATAGATACGAAAATAGCTGATAACGACCTACTTCCGCTTACCCCAAAAGAGGACCTGCAATGGTTTGGGATTAAAAATGAAAACAGGGGGGCGAATTATGCTATTGTCGAAAATCCAGGATGGAGAATAGAAAACATTCCGCAAGGATTTACGGTGTCGCGGCAAATCAAGAGATTTTCACCAATCCGCGAAAAAATGATGGAACATTATGTATTTACTGATGGTTTAGCCGCGGTATCGGTGTTCATCGAGATGGTTGGAGAAAACGCCCATCCGCAGATAAACGGGGTAACACGGATCGGCGCGGTGCACGCGTTCGGCCACGCTCAGGATGGTTACCACATTACCGTGGTGGGTGAGGTCCCGTCCGCTACCGTTGATATGATCGGAATGTCGGTAACTAAAATTTCTAATTAGATTAGATCCCTCGCTATGTTCAAAAAGGCGTCGATATTTTCTGCTGTTGCTATCTGGATGTTTGCTGTTTACAGCCCAAACAGCCGTGCACTATCAGCAAATGACTTACCAGATTTTGCTGAATTAGTCGCGGCAAACTCGCCGGCTGTGGTCAATATCAGTACCACGCAGAAGAGCAGGCGTCCTATGCCGCCGGGTTTTGATATCCCTGATTTACCCGAGGACAGTCCGTTCCACGATTTTTTCCAGCGGTTTCTGGAAGATGAGGACCAGCCAAGAGATGCCCGCTCCTTGGGTTCGGGTTTTGTAATTTCTTCAGATGGGTACATTCTAACCAGCGCGCATGTTATTGCTGAAGCCAGTGAAGTTATAGTACGTTTCAATGATCGCCGTGAGTTTATCGCAGAGCTGGTGGGTGCCGATAAACGCAGCGATGTTGCCCTGTTGAAAGTTGAGGCGGAAAAACTGCCTGTTGTAACAATAGGCAACCCAAGCAACTTAGCAGTCGGTGAATGGGTGCTCGCTATCGGATCACCTTTCGGTTTTGAAAGTACTGCGACTGCGGGCATTGTCTCAGCCAAAGGTCGAAGCCTGCCAAATGAAAATTATGTGCCTTTTATCCAAACTGACGTGGCCATCAACCCGGGTAACTCGGGCGGACCGTTGTTCAACTTAAATGGTGAAGTAGTCGGCATCAACGCTCAGATCTACAGCCGAACAGGCGGATTCATGGGGCTTTCATTTGCCGTACCCATTGACATTGCCATGCAGGTGTCATCCCAGCTGAGAGCGGAAGGCAAGGTTACCCGCGGCTGGCTGGGCGTGTTGATTCAAAACGTCACTCGTGACCTGGCTGAATCCTTTGGCATGGGCAAGCCCGCCGGCGCACTGGTATCTGAAATATTACCGCAAAGCCCAGCCGCGACTTCAGAGCTCAAGCCCGGCGACGTTATTGTGAAATTTAACGGAAAGAAATTAAACAGGATGGCAGATTTGCCGCCGCTGGTTGGAGTAACTCCAATTGGTGAAGCCGTAGATTTGGAAGTTATTCGCCAGGGCGAATCGATAAACATCGAGGTCACAATAGGTGAACTACCAGGTGAAAACGAACCGATTTTAAGCGCTAGTACCCCAAGTAAAGAAGGTGTGGAAATATTAGGTTTAAGGGTTAAGGATCTAACCGCGGAACAGCTAAAAGAGCTTGAATTGGATCACGGCATTCTGGTTACGGATGTTAAACCGGGACCCGCGCAACGAGCGGGCATCATGGAGAACGATATAATTTTACAGATACAGGGAACATCCATAACAAGTACCGACATGTTGCTGGAGGTGGTAAAAGGCCTACCCAAGAAATCGGTGCCCGTTCTAGTGAAACGTGAATCTCGCTCTACTTTTCTTGCGCTACGTAAACACGAGGGGGAGTGAACCAAACCCCACGGTGCAAGTTATAAATTTGATATACTTATCACTCTCACTAAACGGGGCGCGCAAGAGCGCCCCGTTCTCTTAGCAGCAGATACCAATCGAATATACTGGTCTCAATAAATGTCGGTAGACCTCCAACACATCCGTAATTTCGCGATAATTGCGCACATCGATCACGGAAAATCTACCCTGGCAGACAGGTTCATCCAGATTTGTGGAGGGTTGAGTTCACGAGAGATGGCTGAGCAGGTTTTGGACAGCATGGAGCTGGAAAAAGAGCGCGGCATCACCATCAAGGCGCAAAGTGTACGCCTTAATTACACCGCAAAGAACGGAGAGCAGTATAGATTAAATTTGATTGATACCCCGGGGCATGTTGATTTTTCTTATGAAGTTTCGCGCTCTTTAACCGCATGCGAAGGCGCGCTTCTTGTGGTGGATGCATCACAGGGTGTTCAGGCTCAGACCCTGGCCGTTTGTTATACCGCGGCTGATCTCGGTTTAGAAATTATCCCCGTTCTGAACAAAACGGATTTACCCGCTGCTGACCCTGATCGAGTGCAAGAAGAAATAGAGGAGGTTATTGGCATTGACTGCGCGCACGCAGTAAAGGTGAGCGCCAAAACGGGAGCAGGAGTGCTAGATGTGTTAGAAGCAATCGTAGCCTATCTCCCTTGCCCCCGCGGCAATCCCTCGTCACCACTCAAATCCCTGATCATGGACTCGTGGTTTGATAACTATTTAGGAACGGTATCTTTGGTTCGAGTATTCGATGGAGTTCTAGCAGCTAAAAGCAAGATTCGAATGATGTCAACAGGTCAGGATTTTTTCGCAGAGCAGGTCGGCGTGTTTACGCCGAAACGAGAGATCGTTAAAGAATTGGGGTGCGGTGACGTAGGCTATGTGATTTGCGGGGTAAAGGACGTCAGCGGGGCCAAGGTCGGTGACACCATCACATCTACCACCGAACCCACGGACGGCCCGCTAGAGGGATTTCAAGAGATCAAACCCCGGGTATTCGCGGGTTTGTATCCCGTGGTGGCGGCAGAATTTGAAACTTTTCGCGATGCTCTGGAAAAACTGAGCCTGAACGATGCCTCATTGCACTATGAGCCGGAAACGTCCGCCGCGTTGGGCTTTGGTTTCCGCTGCGGTTTTTTAGGTATGCTGCATATGGAGATTATTCAGGAACGCCTGGAGAGAGAATATGATCTTGAACTGATCACCACGGCGCCCAGCGTGGTGTATGAAGTCAATACTACAGATGGCGCCATAATTAACGTAGATAATCCGGCAAAGATGCCCGATGTAGGCATAGTGAAAGAAATTCGTGAACCGATCATAGAGGCCCGTATTCTGGTCCCGCAGAGCTATATTGGCGCGGTGATGAAGCTGTGCATTCAGAAACGCGGAGTACGAAAAGCCGTACAGTACCACGGACGACAAGCGATGCTAATGTTTGACCTGCCGCTGAACGAGGTCGTGCTCGACTTCTTTGACAAGTTAAAATCTGCCACCAATGGTTATGCTTCTCTGGATTACGATTTTGAAGAAAACCGTCCAAGTGACATGGTCAAGCTTGAAGTGCTCATCAATGGCGATCGGGTAGATCCGCTCGCTGTTCTGGTACACCGTGATCAAAGTCAATACCGAGGCCGTGAACTGGTGAAAAAAATGCGCGAGATCATACCGCGACAAATGTTTGATGTTTCAATTCAAGCCGCCATTGGTTCCCGTATAATCGCCCGGGAAACAGTAAAGGCACTGCGCAAGAACGTGACTGCAAAATGCTACGGTGGTGATGTAACGAGAAAAAGAAAATTGATAGAAAAACAAAAAGAGGGAAAAAAACGTATGAAGCAAATAGGCTCCGTAGAAATTCCCCAGGAGGCATTTCTCGCCGTATTGAGAGCCGGAGAATAGTTGATGGATTTTGCGCTGATACTGTTTATTGCACTAATTGTAACTGGGACGATAAGCCTATGGGATAGACTCGTTAGAGGCTCCCATAGAGAGGCTCTTACCGAGTCTGTGGAGAGGAAAAAAGATCCCTGGTTGATTGAGTATTCGAAAGCATTCTTTCCCGTAATCCTTATCGTTTTTCTGTTGCGCTCCTTCATTGTAGAGCCCTTCAGGATCCCCTCCGGATCAATGCTGCCCAGCCTGCATATTGGAGATTTTATCCTGGTTAACAAGTTCAGTTATGGCATTCGTTTGCCAGTGATCAATAAAAAGATATTAGATGTATCCACACCAGAAAGAGGCGAGGTCATGGTATTTCGGTTTCCACACGATACGTCCATTAACTTCATCAAACGGGTAGTGGGATTGCCAGGAGATAAAATAGAGTACAAAGATAAACGGGTATACGTTAACGGTCAGCCCGTACCCCTAATACCTCAGGGCGAGTTCAATTTTCGTGAAGTCAGTCAAAACAATCACATAGGTAAACGCTACCTAGAGACTCTGGATGAGATAACACACGAAATAATTGTTGATCCGAGTAAACAAACTACAGAAACAAGCTATGCTGTTCCACAAGGACATTATTTTGTTATGGGCGATAACCGCGATCATAGCAACGACAGTCGTTATTGGGGTTTTGTTCCAGAGAAAAACATAATAGGGAGAGCATTTTTTATATGGTTCAGCTGGGATTTAGAGGGCAGCGGAGACCTTGCCTGGGACCGTATTGGTAACTCTGTAAAATAGAGGGGAAATGCATATGAACAAGCAGAAAGGCTGGACCATTTGGACCATGCTTTTGACGGTGGCTTTAATTGTCTTTTTTTCTTTGCTCTTCATGAAGCTGATGCCACATTACTTAGATAACCGTAAGCTGCAGACTGCGCTCGACGGTCTAACCAACGACACCAGGGTCGCGACAATGTCGAGGCGTCAGATTATTCAAGAATTAACTAATAAGCTCTATATCGACTACGGAACCGAAATCGTAGACTTGCAGGAAGCGCTGGTGCTTGACAAAAAAAAAGGTTCAATGACTCTGGCAGTTGAGTATGAAGTAGTAGTGCCTCTGGCATGGAATATCAGTGCACTCCTTGATTTCAAGAATAGCGCCGACATTATATTTTAATTGATGAATGAGCTCGCTGCACTGCAGGCCCGATTGGGTCACCAGTTTAAAAACGATGCACTGCTTCGACTTGCTTTAACTCATCGCAGCAAAGGATCGGAAAACAATGAGCGCTTGGAATTCCTAGGTGACAGTATATTGGGGTTTATCGTAGCGGAGACTTTGTTTCACAAGTTTCCAGACGTGGCGGAGGGCAAGTTAAGCAGAATGCGAAGCGCCGTGGTTAGAAAAGAAACTTTGACCAAGGTTGCACGTGAACTAGGCATACCGGAAGCTTTAAACCTGGGGGAGGGTGAGTTGAAAAGCGGTGGCTTTAATCGAAACTCCATACTGTCCGATGCTATGGAAGCCCTGATCGGTGCGGTGTACCTGGATTCTGGATTGACCAGCACCAGACAGCTTATTATGCGTCATTTTAAACAAGCGCTCGATGGGCTTACAGCAACCAGCGTTTACAAAGATCCAAAAAGTATCCTGCAGGAGTATCTGCAGCAGAGAAGCCTCGCCCTTCCAACTTACGAAATAATAAAAATAGAGGGAGAACCACATCGTCAGGTGTTTCAGGTTGCGTGCAGGGTAGAGGGGTACGACCAGCCATTTATTGCAGCAGGTGCTAGCAAACAAAGCGCAGAGCAATCTGCAGCTGAGAAAGCGTTTTCAGTTCTGCACGGTTGATGACTGTTCGCTCGGGTTTTGTCACAATCGTGGGTAAGCCCAACGTTGGGAAATCCACCCTGATAAATAAGATCGTTGGTGAAAAAGTAAGCATTACCTCGAGCAAACCGCAAACAACACGGCACCGAATCATAGGTATTCATACCAAAGCCAAATGCCAGATGGTGTTTGTCGATACTCCTGGTTTACATAGCCCAAGAGGTAAGGCTTTAAACAGGGTTATCGCACGTACGGCGCAATCAAGCATGATCGACGTTGACGTGTTAGTGCTTATGATAACCTATGCAGGATGGCATGCGGCCGACAGATATGTGCTGAGGGCGGTACGAGACGTATCAGCGCCTGTGATCCTGGCTATTAACAAGATCGACCGCCTGAAGCAAAAGGAGAGGCTCCTGCCGCTTATTGAAAAGTCGGCGAATATGATGAACTTTGAGGCTATCGTGCCACTGTCAGCCAAATCAGGACGCCATACGGATCTTTTGCTCGAGGCGGTGGCAAAATTAGTGCCGGCGGGACCTATGTATTTCCCAACAGAACAGATTACGGATAGGGATACCCGCTTCATGCTGTCTGAACTAGTCAGAGAACAGGTGTTTCGTTTACTGGGAGACGAGATCCCCTATGGCGCCGCGGTAAGAGTGGATACTATCGATGATCAGGAGCCGCTCCGTATACAGGCGCATATCTGGGTAGACAAAAAAAGCCAGAAGGGGATTATGCTGGGTAAAAAGGGACAGCGGATCAAACAGATCAGCACGCGTGCGCGTCACTCGATCGAGCGGTACCTCGGGCGACGCGTTTATCTGGACCTCGTAGTAAAAGTGCGCAAAGGGTGGGCTGACAACCAGGCTGATTTAAACAGTCTGGGCTACTGGGAGAATGTTTAGGTGCGGATCACCCATCAGTCGGCCTATGTTCTACACCGGCGGCCTTACCGGGAGTCGAGTTTGTTGTTGGATGTATTCAGCCGCAGGCATGGGCGTGTGATGCTTCTCGCGAAGGGAATAAGGCAGCTGAAATCCCGGCACCGCTGCGCCATGACCCAGTTTTCTCTACTATCCATGAGTTGGGCAGGTAGAGGAGAATTACCAGTACTCACGCAATCCGAGAACGATGGCCCCGCCACATTTTTACAAGGACCCCATCGGCTTTGTGGGTTCTATGTCAATGAATTGCTTCTTAAACTACTGCATCGCTATGATCCACATGTTGAATTGTTTGATGCTTATCATGATTTGATGGATTTGCTAGGCACAGGTATGAACACGGAAGCAGGCTTGCGCCTGTTCGAGAAAAAATTACTGAAAGAACTTGGCTATGCATTAGATCTAGAACATGAGTCTGACGGCATTACCAAAGTTCGGCCGGATGCGTGTTACCAATACGTACCTATGTTTGGACCTGTTCGCGTCGAGCGTGACATTGCGAACAAACAGTCCGTGCGAGGCGCCACACTACTGGCATTATCGAATGAAAAGTTGCTGGATAAGCAGTGTCTTGATGAGAGTAAACGGCTCATGCGCACCGTAATCAATCATTATTTGGGTCAATACAAGCTGCACGCGCGCAGCCTGTTTAAAACTTACTGAAGGAGCATTAGATTGGAATCATGACGGCGAATACCGAGCTACTGTTAGGCGTCAACGTAGACCATGTGGCTACGCTCAGGCAGGTTCGGGGGGTTCCCTATCCTTCTCCCCTGCGCGCAGCGGAAATTGTAGAACAGGCGGGCGGTGATGGAATAACTATCCACCTCAGAGAGGACCGTAGGCACATACAGGATGCCGATGTTGAGATCATTAAACAGCGTAGTCGATTGCCTCTCAACCTTGAAATGGCGGCCACTTCTGAGATGCAGGGCATTGCTCTGCGGATTAAACCAGCAGAATGCTGCCTGGTACCGGAGAAGCGCGAAGAACTGACCACCGAGGGGGGATTGGATGTATCCAAACAGGTGGCGTTCCTTTCTGATTACTGCCGCCAGTTGAGTGAGGCCGGTATTAGCGCCTCACTGTTTATAGATCCCGACCCAGAGCAGATAGATTGCGCGTCCGAAATCGGTGCAGCGATAATTGAACTTCACACCGGGGCATACGCGGATGCCCATCAACCCGAGGCCGCAGAGCAAGAACTACGCAGGCTTGCCGCCGGGGTGGAGCGGGGTAAAAAAAACGGTCTCCGCGTTAATGCGGGCCATGGTTTACATTACGACAATGTACAACCAGTTGCCGCGATCCCTGATATTCTGTGTTTAAACATAGGCCACGCCATTGTGGCTGAGGCGTTGATGTCAGGGATGTTTCAAGCAGTGGTAAGAATGAAGCAGCTTATGGCCGTTGCGCGAAGGAAAGATTAACAGAAAAAAGCCGGCCCAGCGGCCGGCTTCAACCGAGTTTCACTCACGGGATAATTCTACAACTCGATCAAACCGCCAATACTCCAGAAATTTAAGCTGTTGTCGCCAGTGACGCCGGTGTACTCGAGTTCGATTTTGCCCTGTTGGCCGACTTTGACGCCAAACCCAACGCCGTAGCCCAGGCCGCTAGCACTACCGGAAAGACCGGGGATAGAGGACGATACATCGCTGGTCATGCCGCCAAGCTTACCTTTGAAATAAACGGTCCCCGGCGTTGAATAAGTAAAGAAAAGTGCGTAAGTATCTACATCCCAGGTGGTAGTGGTTCCACTTACGTCACCGTCGTCAACTGAGGTCGTGAATTCAAATTCTACGCTGGACGACCCGCCGATACCGCCAATGGGTCGAGAGAAGCGATAGCCTAAAACGACACCGGCATTGGTGGCATCACCGAATCCCTCGGTATCGTTTTCCATAATGCCGCCTTTGATGCCGACGATCCATTTACCGGTCGCATCTTGCCCAAAAAATGTACCTTCTTCGTCGCCAAACGCTGGTATGGCTAAGGTCAGGGTAAGCAGGGTGGGGACAATGTAGTTGCGTGCTATGTGCATGACTTTATCTCAAAATACCTTGATGTGTTGGTGAATAATGTTTAGGTACTTTCAATAGCTACTCTAAGTATATGTTCTTAATCTGGAAATATCCATAGTTAAAGTAGTTTGTTATCAATGGCTATCGTACGCTGCGGGCTACTGTTTTGCATAAATGCGAAAAATACCGCAGAGCTACCCGCTCCTGCCTCTTTGCAGCAAGTATAGACACTATTTTACGGCGGTGCGTGCCGGGGGCCTGCGTGTTGGAAGATCAGTAGGTCGGGCTGCGAAGATATCGCATTCGTCGCTTATACCGACAGTAAGCGGTGAAACAGGCAATTTAAAAAACCCCATACTGTTTTTTAGCCCCTTGTTGATCGTATCGGGTATCGACATGCGATGGTATCAACAATTACCGGGTGGTGAAACCTTTTGGTTATCAACAGAGCCCATTTGCCGGGTCAATCGAAGCCACCGCGGTGGTCAGGCGCATTGCGTTGTCACTGGTTCATGCTCTGAAGCAGGTGTAACTCGAAAGGTATTGTCACAGCATTATCCACCGGTGGAATGTAGAATACGGCAGGCATAGCTGAACAATCCCCAGGAACGGTGTCTGCCCTGACGAATCACTCTGGCTTTGATCCTTATCGGATTTTCGTCTTCCTCGGACGGCACGGCTATTTCCACATCTTGTGCAACCGCTAGTTTTCGCCGAGTCATCAGATACATACCGGTGTAGTTAATGTTCTCTAGGTGTGCGTTTTCATAGCTGTTTGTTTCCTCGTTGAACAGACGAACTCGCGTGCGAAGGTTGCGCCTGAGCGTTCGACGCCGCTCGGTGACAATCTTATCCATTGTCATGAGTTAAGCTTCACTGGATGGACTTGCTGCAGCATTAGATAGTTTTACATCAGGTGTTTCATACGGGTGGATCGAACGAATCGCGGCAAATACTTTGATGTTAAGTGTAGCCGTAGAATTTAACCTGTACACCACCTGATACTGCGACCGGGGAAAAGCTGAGCTGCGCACAGAACCCACCTCGCAGCATTTCCGGCGCGGATAACAATCGCGATAGGGGTAAAAATGCTTGACAAGGATGAGCCTGCGCGGCGCGTTGTACGTGTTAACATTGCCAGTATGCTTTCACCGCAGGCAACGACGTGAAGTACGCGCCAGAAAACCGTAAAAACCTGGTAAACCTTGTGGCTTCAACAGCAAAATCGTTGATCAACGTAGCGCTGGCCTGCCAGTCGATGGAGGAGGGGAAAAAACCGCCGAACGCCATTGAGGCGCAATATAAAAAACTCAGAGAATCGCACCAGAACTATGAGGCCGCGTTGGTTGCCGCTCAGCTCATGAAAAAAGATGCGGAGGACTGACTTGAGACCTCCCCAAACCCCGGATGACGATCTCACCTGCGGGGGAAGGAAGGATGACGTCAAACGGGGAGAGGGAAGGGGCTACAAACAGCGTTAATGCGATCACTTTAAACAGGCGTTAGAAACCATTCCACTGGCCGCCGCCAAACGCAGATTTGGCTTGCTCTGGTCGACGCAAACCTCAAGCCATATTTCTTCTAACAGATCAACCGCCAAGGGCAGGAAGTACTCGATATCAAAATCTTTTTGCTCTCGGTATACCTCTGATAACTCATCATAAATTTTGGCTCGGGCGGTGGACATATGTTTATCTCCAGTTAGGCGCACGGTCAGCACGATGGGCCGTTGTTTCCCAAATTTTCATCACCGGAATCCAGGTGCGGTATTTGCAGGTCCAAGGTGCTGATCACGGCGCGCATAGACCTACTCCATAGTTGTATTTAAAGTATCGAAATCGACGTAGTCTTCATCTTCTTCGCGCTCAATTCTCCAGCGAGCGACCCTTTCCGCCAGATCATTCACGGCAAAGGTAATAGCAGTTACTAAAGCGATGTAAACGACCGTCAATACGGCATTAGCTTGGATATAAGCAAGAATGGCTTCAAACATCGTGTTGACCCCCCACAGGTTGAACGTGTTTAGCTAAAGTGTAGACTAAAAATCGACCAGGTGTGAGGGAACTTTGAGTTGGCTTAAAATTTTGAGGAATCGGGCATAGAACGGGTTTATTTGCTGGGGCTTCGCCGTGTGCTGATTACAGGGATTTAATACGCCTGATCCGGGGCTCACCTGGAGCGGAGGCAGCGCAGTCCCGCTTTAGGCGTTTGGCAGAGTCTGCATCTGGAAAAGCGTTTTTTCCCGGCACCGGGTATGGGCGCTATCGACCGTATCCGCTGTAATATTCCGGCAGCACCGGGTCGATTCCCTCAACGTAAACGTAAACAGCGGATGCGCTGGTCATGCTGGAAAGCCAAATTATCCCCGTCCAGAAAAAAATACAGATGAATAACACGCTGAGGACAACCCATAAGGCATGCCAAGCTAGTGAAGACGACGGTGGTAATGGGGTTGAATGCGCTGCTGACGAGATCGATGTCATAATGAAAACCTACCTAGAGGGTCTCTACAGTGACTCCTCAGTTTACCCACCGCTGTCTACAAGTTTAGTCAACGCGCACGTGAAATTGGGCCATATCTGCCGCTTTTGCTGCCACCCGTTGTATTGTGCCCGATAGCCGGTGTCAGCCGGTATACAGACTGTAGCTAGTATAGAAAAAGCCAGCCAAACAGTACGACGCCGAGACAGGTAGTGGCATAGCAGACCACCGAAAACCAAAGGCACGTGGCTAAAAAGAGCTTTACTGTGCGGGGCGCTATGTGCCGCGTGGGTGAAAACGTCACCATATGAACAACCTGCTCACCAGCCACACCGCTGCGCCCCACACCGCGGCACTGAGGGCCAAACCAAAGAACAACAGTACGAGCCACTCGGGTGCGCTAGGAGGATCTCCCTCTCGTTTCAGCCTTTCGTTGTTACTCTCAAGGATAGACATGGCAATTCTGGCTTTTATTGATGTAGTAGATTAAATTTAACTCATAACTCATTGATAAAGCAAACTCTATTGATAAATACCAGTGAATCGGCATCGCTTTATGTCGATGGAGTGGCGAACCGCTGCATCTATATCGTAAAAATGTAATTGATTTTAATAGAGAATTTGGGTGCGGTAGCGATGTGGCGCGGCCGATGCGATTGGCCGAAGAATGATCAGGAGAGGGGCTGTATTCCGCACGGGCGGTCGATGTAATTCACCCATTCAGGTGATTGACCGGTGATGCACCTTCTGGACAATACTTTCCACCGCTTGGGTCACGTTGTTAGAGGCAAAGGACGGCATGAAATCAACGTCTCACACGGGGTGTGACATCTTTGCACAGTCGTTATGAATCTGATCACCTCAAATCATAATCGTTCTCGCCCCAGCACAAGCGAGTGGTGCATACTGCTTGCCGCAACCTTGTCTTTAAGCTTTCTGTGCTGGGGCGGCTTGTGGTGGCTGCTGCATGTTCTACTGCACTGGTAACAATCAGCTGGCTCATTTCATATAGGTCAGTGGACAAATTTAAACGACCTTACTGCTTCGAACCGAGTAAACATTAAGCGAAACACGCTCCGATCATCTGCTTTAGACACGGTGCAGTCTGGCACGTTATCATAAGAAGCACTCCACAGGACGACACCCCATAGCTCACCGCTCGTCAAGACCGTTCGAAAAACCTTGTTCGAATAAGCAGCCAGCAGACAACATGATTATATTTCCAGACATAGAGATACAAAACGGACAGACTGTGAACCGGATCCGAGGAAAAGAGAATGCACCCGAGGTTTACGACATTACACCACTGAATGCAGCCAAACGATTTGTCGAAGCCGGTGCGGAATGGCTGCACGTAATCGATATTGACGGTAGCCTGCAGCGAGAACGCGTGAACCACGAACTGATATGCGAAATTATCCAGGCCGTGAACATTCCGGTACAGGTGGGTGGCGGCATCCGCACGCAAAGCGATGTTGACTGGTGGCTGGAGCGGGGTGCCGAGCGTGTTGTGCTCGGTACGGCGGCAGTCCTTGACCGTTTATTTACTATGGAAGTCTGCGGCCGACACCCCGGTAAGATCGTTATTTCCATCACCGGCAAGGAAGGCTACGTGGTGATTGACGGCTGGCGCACGAAAACGTCCTTCACGGCCCTGAGATTGGCCAAGTCCTTCGAAAATACTGGTGCTGCTGCCATTATTTATACCGACCTGGATCGATTCGAGAACGGTGAGGAATTCGGCCTGGCATCGACCATTGAGATCGGTACGCAACTTACCATCCCATTGATCTCAACCGGAACGGTCTACACTATTGATGACGTATCCAAGTTAGCACTGTTGCCAAATATTGAGGGTGTAATTATCGGGCGTTCGGTGTACCAGGGTAAGGTAGATCTAGCGCAAGCGATTGAAGTAGCGCGTGTATCGTGGGTGGCGCCTGAACTGGCGGGCGAAGGTGTGGCGCCAAAGCTGGAAGAAGTATCAGGCATACCAATCAAGAACATCGATCACGTTGGTATCTGTATCAGCGATTTAGAGCGTTCGGTCACGTTTTATGAAAAGCTTGGCTTCACCAAAGAGCGGGACCGCGGATTCGATCGGGGTAGACCTGTAATCATGCGACACAACAGCGGTGTGGAGATCAACCTGCTGCATAAAAAGGACAGAGATCATGCCTATCCCCCTGTTGCGCTGGAAATCAATTCACTCTCGCAGACGAGGGCTTTTCTTGAATTCAACGATATTGACATCATCGACTCCTACCAGGATGAGCTGCACAGCGTGGTATGCGTCAAGGATCCCGATGATAACGTGATAGAGCTTAATCACTATCAATAGTGCGACACACCTCAACAAGCTCAGTAACTTCGTTAACATCAAAGCCGCCGCGGCCGATGAGCCTGAGGCTGGAGCTTCGCCACCCCAATCCTCTTCAGTGCTCTTTATTTTGCCGCAAGCAAGCAGCGGTTCAGTATGGAGCATGTCAGACAAGTCGTCTGCGCGTGCCATCTGCGCATCCTTGCCACACTGTTATGACATAGCTTCGACAGCAGCGCGCGAATGCCCTATGCTGCCTTCTAACAGCAGAATGGAGAAGGGCTTATGCAGAGCAAAGCCGTCCCTAATGTACAGATTGACAACACGCGTACCCGCGTGACGGAATGGCGTTTTGCTCCCGGCGCAGCAACGGGTTTTCATCGACATGAATATGATTATGTCATCATTCCTCAGACTACGGGTCGGCTGAAACTCTTAGGTTCTGATGGTGAGGAGGCATTATCGCAGCTCAAAGCCGGCGTTTCTTATTTCCGAAACGCTGGCGTGGAGCACGATGTCGTAAACGTAAACGATCATGAGTTTGTTTTTGTTGAGATAGAATTTAAGTAGGCGGCATAGCGAACGGCCATAAACTTATCCCGCTCGTCGCGGATGGTCACAATAAAGTTCATCACTAGAAAGGAGGTACGGATTTGTAACTCATGAAATACTACAGGCTGGCTGATGACTGTTGTCTTGTGCTGTTGAAGTTGATGCCGGTCATAGCAATTTTACAGCTCAACTCTACCTTTCCCGCGCTCTTTTTTTGGGGCAAATCACTCAATTTTGTTTCAGCTTCAGACTGTCATTGCCTGATTCAGCCATTGGATTAATGTATAAAAATAAAGCTGGCCAAAGATTAAGAACAAAATGTTCTGATGTAACCGAAAAGACTGCACCGCAAAAGTCGCGTTAATGCTGATAATGTCTAGGAAGTACTCAAGATTGATGCAAACTCGCTTTCAATCGAACCGAAATGCGTCGACTTGCAGCTAGAGTGTGAGGAGGGTCGTGATGAGCATACTTTTTACACACAAAGAGTTTGATAACCACCAGCAGGTAGTCTTTTGCAGCGATGAAGATACCGGATTGAGAGCAATCATCGCCATTCACAACACGCGGCTAGGTCCTTCTTTAGGTGGGTGCCGCATGTTTCCCTATGCGAGCGAGGAAGACGCCCTTACCGACGTCCTTAGGCTTTCGAGGGGAATGACTTACAAATCCGCTATCACCGGTTTACCTCTTGGCGGCGGAAAATCAGTAATCATAGGCAATCCACGTCGAGACAAGCACTCAGCTCTATTATTAAAAATGGCGGAATTCATCGATGGATTAGGAGGTGCCTACATCGTTGCGGAAGATTCCGGAACCACACAGCAAGACATGAGCGTTATACGCCAATCAACGCGTTTCGTGGCTGGCGTCTCAGGTGATCCTTCGCCATTCACTGCCCGCGGCGTATATCAGGGAATTAAAGCCGCTGTTAAGCATCGATTCGATCGTAAAGATCTAGAAGGCATCAAAGTGGCTGTGCAAGGCGTAGGCAACGTTGGCTACCACCTTGCGATGCTGCTGCATGAAGCCGGTGCCTCGCTATGGGTCACCGATATCTTTGACCAGCCACTCGTGCGAGCGGCTGACGAACTAAATGCGACGGTTGTGAAGCCTGATACGATTTTTGACCAGGAAGTCGATGTCTTTGCCCCTTGTGCCATGGGCGCCGTCATCGACGATGAGACGATCAAGCGTTTGCGAGTATCCATTGTTGCAGGTGCTGCCAACAACCAGTTAAAAAATGAGGCGTGCAGTGTAGCTTTACATCAACGTGGTATTCTTTATGCACCGGATTACGTAATTAACGCTGGTGGTGTTATTACCGTTTGGTATGAATACACTGGTCGCGATCAAGCCTCATTAACCGATCAGGTCGACAAGATATACGGAACGCTTCTGGAGATCTTCAATCGCGCTCAGCTTTATAATCAAACCACTAACCAAATTGCAAACCATATTGCACGGGCCCGCCTGCTTATAGAGCCGGATACAGGCGAGAAGGCTGGAAGCTGGGTGCCGTGATTCGAAAGCCGGTGAAATCAAAGATTCAGTCAACCATGGAAGCGAGGGGGTTCCGAGAGGCGGGGGCCAATGAATCATTTAAACCATTGTTACGAATGTCATTTACTTTGACAGGACAATGTGAATGCAAATAAAAATCCCGACCGAAAAACTTGTTACCGGAAACACCGTTTTTTTTACATTTGCCACCAAGGGGTATCTTGGTTTTACCAAGAATCTGCACGCTTCGTTACTACGAGTGACGCCATATTTGGCAGATCGTTTAATAGTTTTTTGCTCAGATGTAGGGACTCAGGAGGAACTGCAAGATACTAAAATCCATACGATAAACTGCAACGCTGACAATCTGCCCGAGTTCGCTGTGTTTAAAAGCCAGAATTTTGGACGTGTCATAGCCTACAAATATTTTATCGCAAGTCAGTTACTACAATCGTATGAATACATATGGTGGTGTGACAGTGACATTGTTGTTGAAGCTCCAATCTTACGACACATCAAGGTATTAATGTTGAAGCACAATTGTGACCTTCTGATGCAGTACGAGTGGCCGAGACACCAATTCAACACCGGCTTTTGGATCGCCCGTAAATCTGCAGAGGTGGAGCAGATGTTGGAAGTCATGCTTACGTATTTACACCAAGGGGCAAAAAGTGATCAGAATTACTTCAACGAATACTTACTAAAACACAGCGATCTGCATGTTAGCGGGTTGCACTATGACGAGTTCATGTGCGGCAATCGCTTCTACCATAAATCTTTTGTCAAGCCGAAGTGTTTTTTGATGCATTTCAATTATACCCTCGGCAAACAACTTAAGGAGGAACTCATGATGGGCCATGGGGTTTGGTATACTGAGTCGTCCTTTATTTCGTTATTTAGAGCCAGATTTAAGCGCATCATTCGCACAGCATTCAAAAAACTCACTGGAGAGAATTCTTATCACCGGCAAATCCTCCAAGAGGAGAAGGCGGCATTAGAAGTAGTGAACTTTAATTCTACAGAGCGATGAGTAGGGACTGAACCGGGCGCAAGATGTCCGTTACTTGAGAACAAGACTGGGCTGGGACTACGTAAAGAAATAAAAGCGGTATACTGGAGACTGTGTTAGTCCCACTCTTAATCAATGTCGCAGTCTTCGGCACGATCTACGGTGCGACCTACGGCATCGCCAAGTGGCGCGGTGCTAACACTCCCCGTCTGTGGGCTATCAGTGTCACCATTGCCGCAGCTGTTGTCTCCCACTATGTCACCGGAGCGGGGATGTCAGCCCACTGACACCTTCCGATCCCCGGACGGTAAAGCCGCTGGAGGGTCCAGGCACCTGTCTGCACTTTCGCCCCTGACTCTGTGTCACGGTGTCTGGGCGAAAAGCGGAAGTTGGGATAGTTCAGAGGGTAAGGATGACAAGACCCAGGTTCACCAAAAGAACCATGATCCAACCAGCTTGTAAGGCATTCCCATTCGTAGTGTGTTCTTCGTAGTAACTCATTGCTGTCTCATTACTCTGCCAGGATGGCTATATAGTGCCGCTGCACCTCCACCAAAGATGTGATATTCCGCACACATCGGATCCTTTGGGGTCGAGCCGTGAAGCTTTAGCTACCGTAACGCGAGATTAAGGTTGATAAGGCAGGAAGCGTCTGAGCAATTTGACTACTTCCTCCGGCTGTTCCTGTTGGACCCAGTGGCCGGCTCCAGCAACAAGATCACAACTCACCATTTGGGTGCAGGCACCGCCTTGCATTTTCTCAAATGCACCAGGGAGCTGATAAACACCCCAGTCCTTGCTACCCCCGATAAAGCAGGACGGCACGTCGATTGTTCGACCGGAAAAGAGGCGTAGCTCCTTCAATTGTTCCTTGCTGAAACTACACCGATACCATTGTAAACCGCCTTGAAATCCTGATCGGGAAAACTCTTGTACATAGACTTCCAATTCCTCTTCAGTCAGCCAGGAGCACGCCGCAGACGGCATGTAGGGGGCAACTGTTTCGGCCATACTTGAGTCCAGATCCATGATGTAGTAACTAGGCATTTTTGCTAATTCTTCCGCGGTCCATGCGCGCAGCGGACGGGGATCGTTCCCTGCCCAGTCCGCACTTTTATAATGGAAGTAAGCGCGCAGAAAAGCAGCAAGGCCTTGCGGGCAATTGCGCATATCGTCGTCGGCCGTACGCGTGCAATAATATCTTTTGTAGTGTTTTCGCGGTGGTTCGAGGGCTGTCAACATTTCATCTATATCTGGTTCAGCAGAGCTTTCACCCACAGTCCGATTGGCGTTATCTTCGCCTGCAATTCCCATGGGGAAAGCGGGAGGTCCTTCGAAGGGTGCGCTCATCAACACCACAGAGTGAAATACATCGGGCCTGACCAACGCGCAATAGGCGGCAACGGGAGAGCCGAAGTCGTGGCCGACGACGGCATCTACCGAC
>JAHEKE010000005.1:0-93809 GCA_024638505.1 Gammaproteobacteria bacterium
GTGAACTTAATACTTTAAACTGTAAAGTCACTACACTGTAAAGCCACTGGGGGATCGTCTAGTGGTAGGACCGCGGACTCTGACTCCGCTAGCGGGGGTTCGAATCCCTCTCCCCCAGCCAACAAAAACAATAATTTTTTTGCCGTAGCAAAATAGGAAAATATAGGGACATTTTTGTAACCATTCGTCGGGTGTTCCCTGCTAGATAACCTCTTTTTATATAATCCATCGGAAAATCCAAGTAGCGCGCTGGTCGAAAAGAATATGAAACGGGTTCCATATCCGAATCAGATGGACATTGATTTTACAAATCCTTGCGTTGAGCCAAAAGAAGAAGCCTCCCCAACAAGTTCCAAAGTTGTAGATTTCCAGGGCAAGCAAAGGGAAAAAAACGAAAGAAAGATTGAGCGAGTTCATCGACAAATATCCGAATATGCGAGAAAAATTGAGTTGTGATCGATAAGTAACCTCCCCTTGATTTCCCCGCTTCCTGTTTAGTTTTCGTTTCTTCTCTCCTGTCCCCTTTTTTTCGCGGGATGAATAACCTTGATCTTGTGGTGAATATTGAACACAAGAAGTAGTCAAACGCAAACATAGTTGCGATACGACCGACCCCCAAGGTTGGCCGGGTTGTCGGCGTATCTACTGTCGTGACCGGATGTGCGGCCGATGCAGCCAAGAACAATGATGGACAGGACTATCACGACCATACGGTCGAGTGGGGCAAAAGCAATCATTAAGAAGAGGTTGATGCCGGTTAGATTGAAACTTTGTATCACACCGCGTGTCACAGATAGACTATAGGCTCTACCGCTCAAACTAACAGAATCATGCGCGCCAGACTACGAGGACTAATCGCCGGGTTTTGCTGCTACCTGATGTCGGCCAGTGTGGCGTTTTCTCCACTGGGGCACGCCCTCGTTACCTCATCAATCGGAATAGGCGACGACAGCGCCGGGCGCATGCAGATGGAGCATCACGCTTATCATGGTGATTCAATGGCTGCGATGGCGGTCGCCGAGACCTCGCTGGACGACGGTGGCGTGCCGATCCACTGCAACCAGTTTGGAGAAAGCGACGCGTGTACGCTCCTCTGCTCAGCATGTCTGAGCGCTATTCATCAGTCCGTCGATGGGTTGCGGGAAGCGCCGCGCAGCTCCGACTGGCTGCAACACTACGCGGTCGTCAACCTTTTGGTAGATGCCAACCCTCCGCTCAGACCTCCCCGCCACTAAGCTTGACCCCACCACTCGCCAAAGGTTGTCAGCGCCGCTAGCCGGGCGCCGACCAGATCAAATTTTCGATCCGTTGACCCGGATCGTTCAGACACATTCGAGAGAATGGACTGTCTGGGGGACCAATGACTAACAACAAACTACTGGGGGCCGCCCTGGCTCCTCTGCTGCTAGCACTACACATGCCCGATGCGGTGTCGGATGAAGCCGGCGCGGCGTCGGAACAAACGCCGTCCGTCCTGGATGCATCGCAACATCCACCGTCTCCAACACGGGACGGCGGACTCTTTGACGACATTGTGCCGCTCGACGCGGAACTCTCCTGGATCGAGAGATTCAACGGGGATGAGACGTTCAACCCGGAGCACACGCAGAAGTTCTCGACTCCGATAGAGCCGTACGATGATCCTTCTGCCTCAAGCCAGGAACAGAAAGAAGATACCGCCGCGGCGGACGCCAACGGTCTCATCAAGTCCATCCGCCCAGAGCAGGGCAAAATACGGATCGCCCACGACCCGATCGAGAAATACGGCATGCCGCCGATGACCATGGTGTTCAAGGTCGAGGATCCGTCGCTGCTGTCCGGTCTGGAGAAAGGGCAGGAGATCGGTTTCGACGTCGAGAGCACGTCGAAGGGGTTCGTCGTCACCCGTATCGTCTCTTTGGAGGAAGGGGGTGGCCCCCAGGGCAGCATGAATGCCCGTGGAACGGTGAAGTCCATCCGGCTGTCGCAGAACAAGATCAGGATCGCCCACGATCCGATCGAGAAATACGGCATGCCGGCGATGACCATGGTGTTCAAGGTCAAAGACCCAAAGATGCTGGAAGGGATGGAGAAAGGGCTGCGGGTCGAGTTCGACGTCGAGAACACCCCGGGCGGTTTTGAGATCACCAACATCAAACTCGCTGAATAGGAGGACCGACATGACCAACACTATCCGACTGTGGTTGGCGGCGGTTCTGACCCTGTCGATCGGCGCCTGCACCACGGTGCCCGAAGACAACGGTATCTCGAGCGTACAGGATCTCCTGGACGAGAACCCCGGTCCGCACGATGTGCAATCGGTGATCGATCCGGAGGACCCGATGAGCCCTGAGGAGATCACGCAGATCCTGTCTGCCCCCCTGGGCATCGGGGATGCCGAGCGGATGTCGCTCGAGGTCAACCCGGAATCCAAAGCGACCCTGCTCCGCGTGGGCATCGCGGAAGCCGACTACGCCCAGGCCGGGCGGATGGAGAACCCCGGGTTCTCCCTGGAGCGCTTCTCCGGTGAAGACTACTCCGCCTCGCTCCTGTTCGATATCGGTGGATTACTGCTGATGCCGCTGCGCAGGCAGGTTGAAGCGCGTCGACTGGAGATGGCGCGCTACGAAGCCGCTGCGGCGGTCCTGGACCATATCGTGAGCACCCGGCGAGCGTGGATCAACGCCGTTGCCCAGCGCCAGCAGACCGGGTTGATGCAGCGCGCGGTTGAGTCGGCGCAGACCGGGAACAACATGATCCGGCAGATGACGGCCCTGGGGCACAGCAACATCATCGAATCCGCTGAATCGGAGATCCTGTTGCACCAGCTGCAGGCATCCCTGGCCAGACAGAGATTAACTGAACTCACCGCCAAGGAAACGCTGATCCGGCAGCTGGGTCTTTGGGGTAAACACGCCAGGATGATCGAGCTACCAGATCGGCTGCCCGAGCTGCCTGAGATCCTCGTCGACTTCGAGGCAGTGGAACGAGAGGCTGTCCAGAACCGACTCGATGTTCAGGTTGTCCGGCTCAACTTAGAGAGGATGGCTAAGAACCTAGGGCTTACGCGGCTCAATCCGTTCCTGTCGAGCATCGAACTCGGTCCCAAGCAGGAATCAGTAGAGGGCTTCAAAGAAGACGGATACGAGTTGGAGCTCCGTATACCGATTTTCGACGCAGGCGGCGTACAGGACAGAAAAGCCAAGATAGTGTTCGATCAGGCCCAGGCCCAGGCCGAGGCGGTGGCCATCACCGCGGCCTCGGAATCCCGGCAGGCGCTCGTCGCGTATCAGACCACGTGGGAGGTGGCCAGGCACTTTGGGAGCAAGGTGATGCCGCTGCGCCAGCGCGTCAGCCAGGAACGGCTGCTCATGTACAACGGCATGCTGATGAGCGTTTTCGATCTGCTCGCCGATGTCCGTTCGGCAGCCATCATGGAATCCAACTACGTCAATGCGGTGCGCGACTTCTGGCTGGCGGACGCGAACCTGCAGAGTGCGATGACCGGGACGGCGGGGACGCCTATGAGGTTTGACAACGCCATGGTCTCCCCCGACGCCGGGGGAGGTGGGGGGCACTGAGCATGAAACATTCGGAGAAAGAACATGCCAACTAGACGACAGTTTTTAGCCGGCGCCGGTGTGGCACTGGGTGCAGGGCTGGTGTCCCGCGCTTCGCTGGCCGCCCTGCCCGAATCTGCGAGTTCCACTTCTGCCGCGATGCAGCCGCCGGAAGAACCCGCCACCGGGCCCTGGTTCAACCCAGTGGTGACGCTGAACGGCTGGTCGCTTCCCTGGCGGATGCGAAACGGTTGGAAGGAGTTCCATCTGACCGCCGAGGCGGCGGAGCGCGAGATGGCACCGGGTATGATCGCCAGGCTGTGGGGATACAACGGGCAGAGTCCCGGACCCACCATCGAATGCGTGGAGGGAGACAAGATCCGCATCTTCGTAACCAACCGCCTGCCCGAGCACACCACTATCCACTGGCACGGCATCTTCCTGCCGGCAGGTATGGATGGTGTGGGGGGGTTGAACCAGCCGCAAATCCCACCCGGGAAGACCTACGTCTACGAGTTCGAGTTGAAACAGTCCGGCACATTCATGTACCACCCGCATGCGGACGAGATGGTGCAGATGGCTATGGGCATGATGGGATCACTGGTGGTGCATCCCAAGGATCCGGAGGAGCACAAAGTAGATCGCGACTTCTGCTTCCTGCTCAACGCCTATGACATCGAGCCTGGTACCATGACGGCCAAGATAAACACCATGCTCGACTTCAACATCTGGTCCTGGAACAGTCGGGTGTTTCCGGGCATCGACCACCTGGTCTGTCGCCAGGGCGATCGAGTCAGGGTGCGCATGGGTAATTTGACCATGACCAATCATCCGATCCACGTACACGGGTTGAAGTTCGAAGTGGCATGTACCGACGGCGGATGGGTGCGACCGGAGGCGCGTTGGCCCGAGGTCACCGTGGACATCGCGATCGGACAAATGCGCGCAATTGAGTTCATTGCCGAAGCGCCTGGAGACTGGGCCATGCACTGTCATAAATCCCACCATACCATGAATCCCATGGGTCACGACGTACCGAACATGATCGGCGTTGACCAGCGGCCGGTGCAGCGAAGTTTGAGCACGCTGGTGCCGGGCTACATGGTCATGGGCGAGCGTGGTATGGCCGAGATGGGCGAGATGGTAATGCCTCTGCCGCGAAACACACTTCCGATGATGACTGGGGAAGGTCAGTTCGGGCCGATTGAGATGGGTGGGATGTTCACCGTGCTCAAGGTCCGCAAAGATCAACCCCGCGGCGACTTTAGTGATCCGGGCTGGTACGACTATCCCCCCGGTACCGTATCGTATGAGTACGAAGCTACTTGAACGTTGTAGAACAGACATTTGAACAGGAGAAAGAAATGACACTGAAACACACTATGATATTTCCCGCGCTGCTGGCGCTCACTTTGGTTTCCGCGCCTGCCTTCAGCCACTCGGAAGACAAGGTAGAGGCGGACTACGATCCGGTGGAAACTGAGTTCGGGAACTACGAACCCGATCTGCAGGCGAGCCGCACGCTGGAAGTGAAGATGAGTGACGACATGACTTTCACACCTGAAGTCATCCGCGTCAAACAGGGTGAGGTACTCAAGATCGTCCACCACAACAAGGGGCAACTACTGCACGAGTTCGTGCTTGGGACCCCGGAGTCCTTGAAGGAACATGCCGAGTTGATGAAGAAGTTTCCCAACATGGAGCACGCCGAGCCCTACATGGCACACGTGCAGCCAGGCGAAACGATGGAGATAATCTGGCAATTCTCCAAGGCCGGAGAGTTTGCCTTCGGCTGCCTGATCCCGGGCCACTTCGATGCCGGAATGAAGGGCTCCGTGATCGTCGAATAGCGGGTGTATCAACGCTGCTGGCTACGCTGGGTTCGGCAGGCGTCTTGGTACTTCCGGCGAAAGGGTAGGGGTGACCATTGTTGATTCACTCCGATCCCTCAGCGCACCATACCGCGCGCAGCTCATCATCTCCCTGGCTCCCCCTGCCCGCCCCCGCAATCGGGAGGTGAGGCGTACCTGGAGGCAGCGAACCATACTATACTATGAGCTTGACTACCCAACTCCAAACGAGCATGGCGCGAAAAACCAACCGTAAGAAGCCTTCCACGAGAGGAGGCGGCAGGTCTAGATCAGTCATCAGCGCCCGATTTGTCGCCGGCATATCGATAGCGGTCGTGCTGGTGGCCGGCGCGTTCTTGCTGCTCACGGATGCATTCGTCAAGCGTGAGGCGGTCGCATCGGTCACGGTGTACAAGAGCGCTACCTGCGGCTGCTGCGCGAAATGGGTCGACCACATGGAGGACAATGGCTTCGACGTTGAGGTGCTCAACCGCTCGGACGTGACGCCCTATAAGCAGGAGTTCGGCGTACCCCCTCGGCTGTACTCGTGCCACACTGCGGTGGTCAACGATTACGTCATCGAAGGTCATGTGCCGGCGGACGACATCAAGCGGCTGCTGACGGAGAAGCCCAGGGTCAAGGGGCTGGCGGTGCCTGGCATGCCTCAAGGCTCGCCCGGCATGGAGACTGGGCGCGTCGACCACTATCGAGTTATGACCTTCGACGCCAACCAAGATACCCGCACCTTCAGCCGCTACTGAGGCGTGCCTCGCAACGGACAGCGTCCGAAGGCGTGGCAGCACTGTTTCGCTTTTTCTACTGTATTTGAACTCGGGTCGAGGAAACCCCGCGCCGTCATCGCGGGTTGTCGTGCTTCATACCGCTATGCTCGATCTTGTGATGTTCGATCAAACCCGGTTTGTCAACACATTTTAGGTCTGCAGCCACAAACGCGGGCAAAGACCCTTTGCCTCTCACGGTGGCACCATAACTTTAAACCTTGTACCCCGTTACAAAGTCAAGCCGGAAAAACTCTCGCCCTCTTCTATGACGGGTATGAGCATATACAGCAGAAGGCCAGGTGTACTATCGTGAATGACCGGAGCTGGCCGGGAGGCGATCTACGTCTCAACGCTTATTGGTAATGCTCTCGGTAAAACTTCTACTTCCGCTTCTGGCCGCAAGCGGCACCTACGCAGCCCAGCACAACTCTCGGTAATTCCCGTAAAGTTAGCGGCTGCTTACCACCCAACAGGAGACATAAGCTTTGATTTCGCCGCAACGCAGCAGCTATTTCTCTTGTCGACCCGAAGCGGGCCTAGAGATGTTTACGGGCCTTGGTCAGCTCATTGCACTCAAGGGCTTTTCTCCGACCAGCACGTTATCGAAACCCACCCTAACCGCGTGTCACCAGAGTTTCGCCTAGCAAAAGGTAGGTGCGGCTTTGAACGTATCCGCCGAACATAACCATTGTGCGATTTCGCGAATCGATTTGGTATTGAGACCACGAATTCCGGTGTCGTAGTTAGGCCGAAGTTGTTATTCCGAGAGGGCCTTGACCACGTTGATCAGGCCTCCGGTAACCCGCGCTAAGCAATCGAAACAAATCTTGTCCGGCGTATCCTCCCGATCATGGTAATGAGGGTAGCGGTAAGGAGCTGTGTCTGTGACCATGACAGCGGCGTAGCCTTCCTCCCAGAAGGACCAGTGATCTGACCAGTCCACGCCGGTGACCCAGGCGGGGGCAGCCAACCCTTCCGATGGAAATCTTGCGCGTTGGCGGAAAGCAGCTACCGACTTAAATAATAAATCCGTCGAACTTCGGTTGGCTACGAAGCCGATGAAATTGCCCGTCCAAGGATAAAACAGCCCTAGGTGATAGGGGAAAAACTGGCTGTTTAGTTCCTCGCTGTAATAACCGATCGTTTCCAGAGAGAGCATAGCGATAAGGTTCTCCTCCCTAGTCTTGGCGCGACTGGCATGAATATAGCTTCCCATATCCCCCGTCTTGAAGTAGGGCGGCTCCTCGTTGACAAATGCGACGAATCGGATGGTCCGGGTGCGAACTTCCTCAGCAGCAAGTGAGCGAGCGATGGATAGCAGCGCTGCTACCCCACTGGCATTGTCATTGGCGCCAGGCGAACCCAATATGGAGTCATAATGGGCACCGACTACAATGATTTCATCCGGTTGAATTCCTCCCCTAATGGTTGCTGCCAGATTACGGACGGGTTCGTTGTTGATCTCGTAGGTCTCGCTGACTACCGACAAACCGGCTGCTCGAAATTGCGTTTCCACATAGCGAGCTGCGGCCTGCAATGCATCCACGCGATGCATGTTGCGCTCGCCGATGCGACTGGCAAGTTCCTCAACATGCCGCCGGAGATTTTCTTGCAGTGCCTGTTCTATGGGAGATAGAGGCGGTAAGGGCCCCGAATAAGAGACCCCTGGCATTTTGGTGTCCAGCGGGATCAATATGGCAGCACCAGCCACTAATACAAGCCAGGGAAACAAAAACCAGAAGAGGCTTCGCAAGAATTTCAGAAAAGAAAGAATGGCCATGGACCACAGCAAGGTTTCGGAAACGGGACTAGCGACACAACTACAAGGCTCATGTGGTGACGGCAACCTATTAATGAACTCTAAGTGATACTCCAGTCTGATCGACACTCCACTGGGTTAAGATTTCAGTATGCGGCCACTCCGCAATAGCAACGAGCGTTTTAAATTCTTCTTCAGTCTGGTTGTTTTGCCCGCAACAGATTACCTTGTTCCCTTACTTTGGACATCAAACTTTCTGTAGTTAAGGAAAATAACGGCGTTATTGGAAATCCTGCTGAGCGAATGGCTTTTGCTGTCCAGACATTACATGTTTTGAAAAGATGATACTTCTCACTCGATAAATAGAATTTGCCATCGCCATACAGCCCAGCTCCCAGTGGAATAACATCTCCAATGGTGTCTTTTTCATAACTTTCATGAATGTAATGACATAGTTGTTCAAAACCAGATTGCGACAGTTCAAGCTCAATGATTTCGCTGTGTGGAAAGGCTCGATGAACGGGGTCATCGAAACCGACAATATGCAAAACTCCTGACGTTGGCCAAAGTGCCGCTTTTATCTTGTTCCATAATGTTATTTCTGGTGCCTGATAGAAATCCTTATCTCCCCAGCCTACTTCCAAATATTTGGTACCTGTAAAATCGTATGCCTCAGGCCATATATCATACGGAATGTCATCCAATTTAAAAACGATGCCAGTGTGCCAACCATGACTTACCAAATAGATGGATTTGACAGGTTCATGCGCCTGAGGTGGGTAGAGCTCTCTCATTGAGCCAGCGCACGCCGAACAAAGAATAATAGTAAATAGGATAATGGCCTTCATGACAGAGTCAGAAGGATACACTCAATAACAGGGGTTTTCGTAGAGACTGTATGTCCGGAGTTGAGGTTAAAGCAGTCCTCGGTCGAAGTAACTTGTGCGTACTTTTATCATACGCTCAACACCGCCCTAACCCTGGCGCCCCCCCATCCTGGGCCTCCATTCCGAAGAACAACCTGTCTATATGCGCCCAATAAGCGGCAGCTTCACACATGGCGCAAGGCCGGGATGTAGAATACATTACGCAATCAGCAAGATCCCGAGTGCCCAGTCGACGGGCCGCATCCCGTATCGCTTCCATTTCAGCATGCGCAGTGGGATCTTGATTGACCACAACCCGGCTGGGCGCCTCTCCGACAATCTGACCAGCTCTTACAATTACCGCCCCATAGGCTTGGTCCCCTTGCTCGATGGCAAGTCGCCGCATTTCTGTAGCGGATTCTATGAACCTTCGATTGAGGGGCTTTTCGGCGCGAGCAGAACCCGATGAATCACCAGCCCCTAAAGGTTGCGTGTCCATATCGAAAGTGCCCCGCAACAAAGCCCCAAGGGCAACGATTTGGAATAGATCAGGAACTAACTCATAACAATAAAAGGCACGACACATTTCTACTTTGGCCGAACAGAGGCATCCGAGTTTACGTCGTTCTTTACAAATCAGGAGGGGTTGCTACTTCCGTTCATGGCCGCAAGCGGCATCGTGCGCTGCAACAATATGCAGCGATAAATCCTTAAATCGACTTCTGCTCTGAGGCCGACAACAGCTCATTGAATCCATCATAAAAGACACTGCCGCCACCTGTAAGAAGATCAGTGGCGTCACCCAGGGGAAGAGTTTCGATGAGGCTCGGCTGACACTAGCCAAAGAAATTCTTGCCTTAGGCCAATCGCTTATTCAACTCGAAGCAGTAGACAAGAAGTTATCAGATCTATCTCTTGAACAGGCCGATAAAGGTTCTGTCGTACTTGCCCGCTACGCTATGAGACTAGCCAGAGAGGTGGGGAATGGAGAGCTCACCAGGGCTCAGATTGGAAACGTCATCTCCGTCATTGAGATGGCTGGGTCTTTTAAAGATTGTGCAACCTCCTGGGGCAGGGAGAATTGCTCACATTAGTTTTTTAGTAATATTACGTTGCCTTCTGAAGAAGGCACAAATTGAGGCTGTTTCACAGTTAGATTTTCCCAATGACACCGTAGGCCAGGCTTTTCAAGAAACTGCCGATACGGCTGCATATCGCAATGATTCCTTCGGCTAAATCGACATATATAGATAACCCAGGGACGAAGATGGTGGGGTCAAATTCTTTATTTCGCTGGTTGTACATGGCTTTGGCTCCCGTATTTGAGAAATACAGTTTCACGATATCCTCAATTTTGGCAATAAGATGTGGTAATTCTCACATCGGATTACGGACCATAAGCAAACCCATCCACAGCTAAGCTCCAGGAGAAAAGATTAATCGACATATCGCCCTGTATGGGCCGGGCTCTACAAAAATCAAATGGAAGGGCTAAGATTGATTTAAAGGAATTAATACCTCCAAGGAACGAGAGCCTAATCAAAAAAAAGAGACAACAGATGGCAGAGTGTCCTCATAAAGTTACACGAACCGATAGCCTGCAAGTACCGGGAGACCAAGCTACCATCCAATTAGATCCCCCCATAGAACACCCTTGTACGGCTAAGTTCTTTTATGTGCCGCATGGTAAGCACGACGATATTTTGACGTGCGAGGCGCTCTCCGAGGTTGATCATGATGTTGGGGAAGTGCGCGTTAATGGGGTATCAGCAGGGCACGCGACAGTGACGTTAATACAACGCCCAACCGGCAGTATTCGGGTGGAGGTAAGTTGCGAAGGAAAATCGTCGTGCGGGCCAACCTGGACTACTATTCAGTTAGCGGGTTTTGAGCAGAATGTGGTTGTTCAGGATAGGCACGGGGATGGATGAAAGCCCTTGACCTAAGCTGCCACAAAATGCCGCGTATGGGCCGGGTTCTGTAAACATAAAATGGAAGGACAGCAACTAAACTCCGTAATCTAAGTTCTTTAACAACGACGCGGAGACGGTAGCCCGATCTCTCTTGATCTCGTTCACCCTAAGTGAGTGAGGATCAGGGGGAATCGCAAAAGCAACGCCAGGCGCTTCGCAAGAGTCACATACGGGTGGCGGATTGCTTGTTTCGCGAAACCCTAAGTTAGTTTGACAGCTCCAACAGATGTACCACGATTCTTGAGTTTGATTACTCGAGTCCTTCACTTGACACCCCCGTATCACGAAGCCTTACTTCAAATATAGACGAATTCCTATACTTTTCTTGTGGCTATTCGCCAACGATATTGGGGGACTTTTTATCCAATAAAGTGAGTATTTTGTATGCCGAAAAATGTCCAAAATACTGCCCAAAAAAGGAAGGCGTCACCTGAAACCCGCGTAAACAGTACAAGACGATCTGACTTTTAATCAGGTGGTCGCAGGTTCGATCCCTGCACGGCCCACCATGAAAAACAAGTAGTTAGCTTCTTTCCCCAAATCAATACAAACAATTAAGTAACATATATGTAACAAATCGACACGATTTGTGTGCAAGAAGATTTGCACGCCAAGCACGCATGCGCCCCGTTTCAGGCCGGTAAGAGAAATCGCTCACGCTCTATATATAAGAATCGGTGAACGGCAGCTTCCGGCTGCAGAGCAGACCAAAGGGAATTAAAGCTGAATCAATAGAAATGAGCTCAATCGTTGGTCTCTGAACAGCTAACAACGGACCTTCGGTGAGCACGCAGTTAGCAACAGAAGTGGTAATACGCTCGTGTTAGTCTTTTCGAGCTGTTATGACGTGAGCCGATGTCGGAAATACCGCCTCACCCGAAGATTCCGCGTACTTGGACAGCGTTCTATCTGACTCGATTAGAACGTCATTGATTTTGGCCTCGCTAAGAAAGATATCAAATAGCGGTAGCCACCCACGAAGTTCGGCCTCGACCATGTGACGTGAACTGGGGAATCGAGCAGGCTCGACTTTCGTTTCGACGCTTACGCCGGAAAATCCGCTATTTTCCAGTACCGCAGTCACTTCGTCAGTATTGCCGAGAGAGTAGGGCAGTCGCAAAGCATCCGCCGCCGCGGTCCCGACCTGATCTTGCAGTACTGCAATTATATCTGCATAAGCGGGATTTTGTTCTACGGAGTTCCAAACGGCGATCGCCAATGATCCGCCTTGCTTCAGCACACGGAACATTTCTCCGGCGGACTTCTGGCGGTCTTGAAAAAACATCATTCCGAATTGCGAGATTACGCTGTCAAAAGTCTTATCGCTCAACTCAAGCGATTCCGCACCGCAGAGTATCCAATCGATGCTAGGTTCTATTTCTTTTGCGGCAGCAAGCATGCCTGGTGCAGGATCAACGCCGGTAACCCGTCCGCTGGGTCCCGTTCTCGACAAAGCGTGTCGGGCAAGAACACCCGTGCCACAGGCTATGTCCAACACGTGCGAACCCTCCCGAATATCAGCTGCCTCAATGAGGTGTTTCGTCCATTGCTTAAACAGCGCTGGAACAAAGAGGTTTTCGTATCCACGGCCTGCTTCAACCAGCTCTTGGGGGATATTCTGATCCATCGACGTCACCTGTATTCTGAGTTCTTGAAAATGGTGTCCTAAAATTTAGGCCACAACAGTCACCAAGTACCGGAATTATAGAAGCCCTATTTCAGCATAACAATATACGGAGTTTAATCCGGCATTCTCTCGATATTTCGGCAATTGCTAGACCTTAACTCAAATAAAGGCGAGTGTCTCAGTTGGGTCGGTAGCTGATATGGCTGCTGCGTCGCAACGGGATTGAAGCTAATGTCCGCTGCAGCTTTCAAAGCTGCTTCATTGCTAGCAGCCCCTTTTTGCTTCTCTATTCTCGAATCGACCGACTCTATGCGGCCAAGCAAACAGCCGAAACGGTGCCACAAAAAGTGAGCTGCTGTGATGTAGTACCATAGGTCTATTATTGATGAACCCAAATTACTTAGCTGAAAATTCAAGCGCTGCGCCAACCGAGAGTTAGAAATCGTTTTGATTCTGAATTGATAGGTGCAAACCAAAACTATAGTGAAACCCTAGATTGAGTTAATAACCCAGGTGCTGACGAGATGAGTAGTCCATACATTGGGCAATGTTTATGCGGCTCAATCAAATATGAAGTCGATGAGATAGAACCTCGAATGGCACATTGCCATTGCTCAATGTGCCGCAAATTTCATGGCTCTGCATTTGCAACACTCGGCGAAGCGAAGACAGGCAAATTTCGTTGGGTTGAAGGAGAAGATCTCTTGCAAAGTTATAAAGCAGGAAACGGAACAGTTCGTAGATTCTGCAAAGTGTGTGGTTCAAGTATGACATTCGCTGCCTCTGATGATGCGGGGCAATTTATAGAGTTTTCTCTTGGAACACTAGATAGTGAAGTTACTCTCCGCCCTGACGCACATATATATGTGGGATCAAAAGCAAGTTGGTTTGACATCCATGATGATTTACCACAGTACCAAAACGGAAGGCCCAGGACGAAAGAATGATATCCCGATGACCCGCTTAGATTGCGGGAACACAGAAGCAAATACTGGTTAGAAATATTGCAGGTCTGCGATCAGGAGTATATCTTTACTGCGGGACGACCCGAGTCGATTAAGCAACACAGAATAAAATGAACGAGAAAAACGAAACCCGCAACATGGCGCTGTTCTGCGATTTTGAGAACGTTGCTCTGGGTGTGCGCGATGCCAAGTATACCGACTTCGATATACAGAAGGTACTGGAACGCCTGTTGCTCAAGGGCAGCATCGTCGTCAAGAAGGCGTACTGTGACTGGGATCGTTACAAGGAATTCAAGGCGGCTATGCACGAGGCGGCCTTTGAGCTCATCGAGATTCCACATGTACGCCAGTCGGGCAAGAATTCTGCAGATATCCGCATGGTCGTCGATGCACTGGATCTTTGCTATACCAAGTCGCATGTCGACACCTTTGTGATTATCAGCGGCGATTCGGATTTCTCGTCGCTGGTGAGCAAATTGCGTGAGAACAACAAGGTGGTCATTGGCGTCGGCGTGAAGAACGCAACTTCCGATCTACTGATCGCCAACTGCGACGAGTTTATTTTCTACGATGATCTAGTACGTGAATCCGACAAGCAACGCAGAGGGCGACGCAAATCCACTGCGAAGAAGACGGGCAAGAAAAATGGTGTAAGGAAGGAGGATGACAAGAGACGGGAGGCGCTGGACCTCGTGCTCGAAACGGTCGAAGCTCTGCTCAAGGAACGTGGCGAACAGGAAAAAGTTTGGGGATCGATGGTCAAGCAGGCCCTTAAGCGCCGCAAGCCAGGTTTCGATGAGGCCTATCACGGCTTTCGCACCTTTGGGCAACTGCTGGAAGAGGCGCAGGCGCGCAAGCTGCTGACGTTACAACTGGATGAAAAATCAGGTGGGTACATCATAAAGGAACTTATCCGAGAGGACTAAGGCAACGCAGTTCCCACGGTGCAATTCATCCCAGCGACCAGAAACAACTCAAGTTCCAAAATGCCCTTAAACAGATTGGCTTTGCAGTAAAACGCAGACCTTATATTCGGAGTAGTGATGGCTCCGCAAAAGGCGATTGAGACGTCGGCATTACAATTGATGTTCTAGAAGCAGCGAAAGACGTTGATACCGTTGTTTTGGTCTCTGGCGATGGAGACCTCGATCTGTTACTGGAAAAAATATGAAGGGATTATGCAGTCAGTGCTGAAGTCTACCGGAGTCAAAGTACCTGGCGAGCACCTGGAGCTACTATTAGAGGTTACCCGCACCCTGTCACGTTTCCTTTACAATACAGGGCGTTTATACTTAATTGTCCATCAAAAGTATGCCGTGTACATGCGCCGACTTCTTTACGAATTATTTAGAGGCACACCGGAAGTTGGGTCAGCAACCTAACGGATCAATTACCAACTTGAAAGAAACTAAAAAAGAGTACCAGTGGTAAAGGGAAAAACAATGTTACAAGTCCAGGGGGCCTTTGGGGTCGCTAAAGATGTACAGGCCGAAGAGCCCTCCAGGCTCTTTGCTCATACCTGGCTGCCTAGCGCTCCCCACAACCGGGTGATGGTGCGAGAGGTCTCTGCCCAGCAAGCCTACTTCTCTGGATTCTCGGGACCCTCAGGTTCGGGCGAGGGCGCCATCATCAGTGGCGGTTCCGCTGTTGCCACCTTTATCCTGGTAGTGGACTCAAACAGGAAGTTTAGTACGGTTCAAGCGCTGATGAAGGAGCAGATTTCATTCGGCCGCAAATACTATTTCCATGCTCCATCGTACCGTGATTCTCCCGAGGTAGATGGTCCGGATCTTGCCTTCTTTGCGGTGAGAATGCCAAGCTGGTCCGTTAAGCCTCCCTGGAAAATCCAATCGGCAAAACGAATGTCTGGTCACGTTTATTTTGATGAAGTGGCGAAGCCACTACCTCCAGTGAAAATCAAAACGCCGCCAAAGTCGGCACTGGAAGATCTGGTTACGAAAGGAAACATTACCAAAGTATCCAAGGCAAAGAAATCCGCCAGTTCATCCAAGAGTGTCCTTTTTGAATTCGGTCCTGGAGAAGTAATGCTTGCGCTGACCGATTTAAATGGAAATACGATGAGTGAAATGCAATTTAGCCTGGCGGGTGATGCCAATGCAAAAGGAGGGATCATGTTGCCCATGTCACTGAACACCAATGAGGGGGCGATAGCGGTGACACCCACGATAATTTCCCGGTCCAGTTCTGATCTGGAACTATCGATTGCTGATCTAGAAGCAAACCTTTTTATCCGGGAAAGGGCCAAGGTCATTGGGTGCTCTAAGAATGTAATTAAGCAGTTGGAGGGCGGAAAGGTAAAGCGGAGATTGTCAACGAATGATTTCAGCTTCTAGTAATGAGTCATGACCTGTGCAGCCATCTTTCCTGAATGATTGCGAATTTCCGTCGGCTCCGGATATAGCTGCTGCATCGAAAAAAGATTCGCTCCTGGTGCAAGAGCGGACCCATCCATAGTTGTCTGATTTCAATGCATGTATTCTTGTTTCGATCGGCTCAGTACGGCCACAAGTTGAATCCGAAAGGCAGCCTGACAGGCGGCTCAATATTATTTCGGACTCTCACAGAATTTGGATGGACGGCGCTTGCAACCCTTTAATATATCTCCGGTTACTATCTACAAGGTTCCACCCAGCGCTACAGAAATCGCCTCACCGCTGACGCCGCTGGATTCCTCGGAGGCCAGAAAACCGATCACCTCAGCCACTTCCCGGACGGTGATCACCCGGCCCGGGGGATACATCCTGGCACGTTCGGACCAAACTTCATCGGCAGTGATACCGCGCCGTTCAGCTTCGGCCGCGGCCGAACGTTCAGCCATCTCGGTACGCACCCAGCCCGGCAGCACCGCGTTCGAAGTTACGTTATACAGACCACCGTCCTGCGCCACCGAACGCATCAGTCCGAGCAGACCGCTCTTCGAACTGTTGTAGGCACCACTCGCTTTTTCAGCAACATTTGCCGCGGTCGAGCTCGTGAACACAACACGCCCATAGCCCCGTTTCACCATGCCTTTAACCACCAAACGGGAGAGGTGGAACGGACCATTGAGGTTTACATTAATAGTCTCGTCCCACAACAATGGATCCAGTTCCCAGATCACTCGTTCGTGGGCGGAGCCGATGCCGTGGTTGCAGACAAGTATTTCAATAGGGCCCAGCTGCTTCTCCGTCTTGGCCACGGCATTTTCGCAACCGTCCCGACTGCCCAAATCCGCCACGACATAGTCTAGGCCCAGCGCCGCCAGTTCGGGCTCGGTGCGCGCCGTCACCATCACACGCGCTCCCCTCTGCGCCAGCAGCTCCGCAGTTACCTTCCCGATTCCTCGCCCTGCGCCGGTCACCAACGCGACCCGTCCTTCCACTCCTGCCACTATCGCGATTCCCCCCTACTGGCTGTCGTTTTATTCATAAAGGTGTTGGCACAACCACCGTTCGATATCTCGGATAACAAGGATAAACTAGGCAACTCTAGATCGAAAAGGTTTCTGGCAAGAATTAGCTGGATTGCAACATCCCGCCCGTTTCATACTGGTTGCTGCCGTTCGCTAAATCGGAAAGTCGGGGCAGATTGCTGCGGCTAATGGCGCAACTCGTCGGGGATGTGGCACACTGGAATGGGCTCCATCTTGTGCCGGTTGGCACGGTGGAAACGACGATAGATCTCCAGGATCTCGCGCTGGCGCAGGTCAAGGCCCGCCTCCGGGGCACCGCTCTCGATATGCGCCATGGCCCACTCGAGTTCGGGGTAGGAAGCACCGATCTGCTCCTCGTCCGTGCGGTTGTCCCCCCACAGCCCGTCAGTGGGGGGGGCCAGCATGATGTCCTTGCTCACCCCCAGGGCCGCGCCGAGCGTATAGACCTCGGTCTTCACCAGATCCGCGATCGGGCTCAGGTCCACGCCGCCGTCACCATACTTGGTATAAAACCCCACCCCGAAGTCCTCCACCTTGTTACCAGTTCCCGCTACCAGGCGCCGATTCAGAGCCGCGAAGTAGTAAAGTGTCGTCATTCTCAGGCGCGCGCGGGTGTTGGCCAGGGCCATGAAGCGCAGCTCCTCGTCGCCAGCGTCGGGCAGGGCCTGGATCAGGCCGTCAAACACTGACGTGAGCTGGACCTCGACTGACTCGACGTTGGCAAACCGCGCCCTCAGGGAGTCGATATGCCCGCGGGCGCGGTTGACCTGCTTGGCCGCTTGGTGGATTGGCATTTCCACGATCGTCACTGCTTGCCCGGTGCGGGCCACCAGGGTTGAGGTGACCGCCGAGTCGATACCACCGGATACGCCGGCCACGAACCCCTCGGTGCCGGCTTTTTGAGAGTAACGGTTCAACCAATCGACGATATGTTGTATGACGCGCTCGGTCTGCATCCCAAACTCTCACTGTTGTCGCGGAGGGCGGTATAGTGTCGCCGCGACGCCCAGATTTCAAGGTTCACGCAGTTGCATTAATGCAGGTCTCGCGCGCAACGTCAGCGGCTGCCACCGAGGCGACCAGCACAGCTGGGCCAAACTCCAGCGTGAATTTCATAGATGGTGGTCATTTCGTGGTCTTCCGCTTCCGGTCCGCAAGCTGATATAGCTGCTGCAACGCAGCAAGACTTAGGGTCAAGGTCCGCTCTAGACACCAAAGCAGCTTAATTACCTGAAGGCTGTCTTCTTCGACGCGCTTTCCGCTAAGTTTGGTCAGGGAGCATTAGGGTTACTTTTCGGCCCTGCACAGACATCAACACTCGTCCACGGAAGTGCTCCTTTAGAGAGTTGTCCACCCGGTGATCTACGCTGCAATGACCAGGACTGATTTGTGAAACGTTCATTTCAGTTAGCTCCTTGGCGACATGCTCCGTATCTTCTATTTCTCTTAACTTCAATCTCGCACCACCCGTATAGTGAAAGATTGGTTGTCCGATAATTTCAGTAGCCTTTTTTACGATTTTGGCAACGCCAGTATGTGAGCATCCTGTTAGCAGATAGGGACCTTGGTCAGTTCTCATCACTAGCGATAGCTCGTCACTAATCCCACCAGTGGGTGAATCAGTATGGGTGCGTATTGCATAGAGATTAGGTGTGATACGTTCAAGATCCTCAAGTCGGATCACCGGACGATTATCGATTTCCTGCCCTGGAGCGGCATAGACCACAATATCTGGGTTGATTTTTCGAATATAGGATATGCCCCCAATGTGATCTGGATGATTGTGCGATAGCACTAATACATCAATAGATTTAGGATCAATATCCGCAGTCTTCAGGTTTTGTTCGAGTGCTTTGGGCGTAACACCCGTATCAAACAAAACACTCGCGCCTTCAAAGCGAACAAATACTGAATATCCAAACTCCTGTTGATAACCTTCTTCTGCTTCGAATGTAGTGTCCGTGATGACCTGATAATAATGCTCAGGTATAGCGAGGTTTTCTCCCCAAGCGCTCGGTCCTATGACCAAAGCTGTCGTAAGTAAACTCAACCATACTTTATGCACGATTTTCTCCTCGACTGTTCCTCCATGTGATGGTCTCGTTCTTTTGGAGTCGTATCTTACACCCACATACTTACTGAAACACGACGTGTCTTCGCTAGTATCAGCGACCGACTCCTTCATGCCCCTAGTCATCCAGTCAAGTAGTTTGTTGTGGAGCCAGGTTTTATGACTAGTTCTTGTGCTAACAATGGTGTTCGGAGCCCGTCACGCTGTATACAAACTCCTCAGCGATGATCTGCCCAATCAGCCGGCAGTCCTCGACACTGAAGCTTAAGGGAATTCTCATATCGCACAGCTTGTCTAAAACGGCGTCGGTTTGGGGCAGAGCCTGCGGTTCCACGTAACGCCAGGTGTCATGACGGCTGGTGTATGCTACCGGCTCGTGGCTGCCAAACCACTTCAAGTCCACGCCGCGAGCCTGGCATCGGGTAATGAAATCCTGCACGTTCTCCTTATCCAGTCCTTCGGCCAGGAACTGTATTGAGCTGCCGACATAAGTCTCTTTGGAGGGGCGTTGCGGCAGCACGACGCCATCGATATCCCGCAGCGCTGCCTCAACCGCGCGGTAACGCAAGTTCCACCTCTCGCGGTTCTTATCGAGTAGTTTGAGCTGCGGCCTTAAGATGGCAGCCCGTAGATTGTCCATGCGGCCGCTGTGGTTCGGGTTATCCAAGCGTGCATCGACAAAGGTCGAAGCATTTGGGACGGCGACGTGCCGACCATACAGCATGTAAGAACCGGAGCGAATAACGGCGTTGGCCATCAACGCGGAGTCGTCTGTGGTGATCAGACCACCCTCTCCTGAATTCAGATGTTTATAAGTCTGTGTACTGAAGCAGGCGGCCACGCCAAAGCTGCCGCTCTTGCGTTCACCCCAGTATGCTCCCATGGTGTGCGCGCAGTCTTCGATCAGTGCAACCCGATACTGCGTCAGCAAAGCCACCAGCGCGTCCATGTCCACAATGTGGCCGCGCATATGCGATAACAGCAGCACCCGCGCACCGCTTTGCTGAATCTTGCGCTCAAGGTCGTTCAAATCGATGACCAGGTTACGGGTGCACTCCACTAGTACGGGCCTGCCGCCGGCGTTGTTTATTGCGCCTGGAACTGGAGAAAGCGTGAAGCCGTTAGTCAAAACGGGTTCATTCGGTTGCAGGCCAAAACTTCGTAACACTATGTGCATGGCATAGCCGCCGGAAGCACAGGCCAGACAATATTTTGCGCCCATATAGGACGCAAAGTCGCTTTCCAGCAGAGCCGTCTCGGATACTTCACCATCAGCGATGTTGTACCGATGCAGGCGTCCTGAACGCATCACTTCTACTGCGCGTTCAATGGCATCTTCGGGTATGGGTTCCTGCTGAGTGAAGGTGCCGCGAAATGTTTTGCGTACCAAAGAATGACTCCTTTGCAATAGCATTAACAGATTGACCACAAAGTGACAAAAGCATCAACGGTGCGGACCACCGCCCTGAATTGATCCAATATTCTGTCCTTTGATGACTGCCAGGTACGGTAATTCAGCCCTAGTTTTAGCACGGTGTGGCATAACCATCAAAGTTTGCCTGGTTAACCTTCTGCCGCTGCATCCTTGCCCCGTTTTCAGGCGCCGGCAGGGGCGGGGTGCGCCGGCGGAATGGTGGACATGGTTGCGGTCACAGCATGTGAGACAAGTATACGGACGAGCGCACGCAAATAGATTTACTGGGGAATGGTAAAAGCTGTGCGTGTACAGTTCTTCAATGCGATACTAAGAACAAACTGGCGATAGAAAAACGGATGAAAACTCAGGCACGGGTAGTGGTCATAGGCGGTGGTATAGCAGGCTGCTCAACCCTGTACCATCTTACGCGAGAGGGCTGGGCCGATGTGGTCCTGGTCGAGCGCGATGAGCTGACATCCGGTTCCACCTGGCACGCCGCGGCCCAGGTCACCCAGTTTGGCGCCAATCAAACCATGGTTGCGCTGAAAAAACACAGCATTGATCTGTATCGTGAGCTGGCAGCGGACCAAGATCATCCTATCGACTATCATATTACCGGCGGCATGCGACTGGCCCACACACCGGCACAGGTTGATACCTACAAGCACTTCATCGGCATGGCCAAAGCCATGCATGTCGAATTTGAATATATCGACGCCGCCGAGGTTGGCAAGCGCCACCCGCTGATTGATTCTACTGGTCTGCTGGGTGCCTGGTGGGACCCGCTGGATGGTGACATCGATCCAGCGGGGCTGACCTTCGCGCTGGCGCGGCGGGCACGGGCAGCCGGCGCCGAAGTTTATCGGTTCAATCCGGTACAAGACATCACCCGAAAGAGCAGCGGTGAATTCATCGTGCACACGCAGAAAGGCGATCTCACTTGCGAGATCGTAGTTAACGCCAGCGGTTATCGGGTTAACGAAGTGGGCGCCATGCTTGGCGTATCCCACCCGGTGACGTCGATGGAACACATGTATTTCCTTACCGATACCATTGCTCAGCTGGAGTCACTCGAATTCCGTGTGCCGATCATTCGCGATCCGGGAGACGATTTTTACAGCCGGCAGGAAAAAAAGGGGCTGCTGGTCGGAGTATACGAACAGGGTTGCAGGACATTCGGCTTGAGCGGTATAGATCCGCACTTTACCAAGACACTCTGCCCGCCGGATCTTGATCGTTGTTTGCACAACATGGAAGGTATTTTCAGTCGATTGCCATGCCTGATGGACGCCGGTATACATACTGTGGTTAATGGACCGATTACTTACACTATTGACGGTGCTCCGCTGGTCGGCCCCATTCCAGGGTTGCCCAATGCTTATGCCTGCCTCGGCCTGCGCGCAGGCATAGGGGAGGGCGGGGGACACGGTAAAGCGCTCGCTGAAATAATCGTTCACGGTGAATGCGAGTGGGACGCATGGTTTCTCGATCCGCGCCGGTTTACGCGTTACGCCAATACCGAGCACACGGCGCTTAAAGCCATAGAAGATTATCAGCGCGAATTTCACTATCACTTGCCGCATGAACACCGGCCGGCGGCCAGGCTGGCCCGGACCACCCCGCTGTATTCGACCCTGGATCAGCTCAACTGCCAGTGGGGAACGGTCAATGGCTGGGAGCGTGCTTTGTTCTTCAAGCCTTATAAAGATTTTGTCGACCAGCAAAGTTACCGTTTTACCCCTACTCTGGAAATTGTCGGCCAAGAAATCAAAGCGCTGACAGACGGTGTGGGCATGGCGGAAGTATCAGGGTTCAACCGCTTCGAGATCAGCGGCTCCGGTGCGGGCAAGATGCTGGATCATTTGATCTGCGGTGCCCTGCCGCGTGCTACAGGCAAAGTCAACCTGTGTTACTTACTGACTGAAAAAGGCAACGTTCTAGCCGAGGCGACAATCGCTAAGCTCGGTGAGGACAAATACTGGTACGGCTCGGCGGCGGGGGCTGAGTGGCACGACCGGGACTGGCTGAAGCGTTACCTGCCTCAGCAGGTAACGTTGACCGAAATGGCGGGCAGCCATACCACCCTGGTGGTTGCCGGGCCAAAGTCCCGTGAACTGCTGCAGTCGGTATCGCCTCGGTGCGACTGGTCGAAGGATGCGTTTCCGTGGATGCGGGCCAGACAGATGTATATCGGACACGCTGATGTCATGGCGATGAGCGTCAGTTTTTCAGGCGAGCTTGCCTATGAGCTGCACGTACCCAATGAGCGGCTCTATTTGGTATGGAAAATACTGAACGAAGCCGGTAAAGACTTCGGCTTAACTTACTTCGGTCTGTACGCCATGGAGTCCATGCGCCTGGAGAAAGGCTACCGTCACTGGAAAGCTGATTTAACCTATGAACGGAATCCGTTCGAATCCGGTTTGGGTCGATTTGTGCAGCTCGACAAGCCTGATTTTGTAGGCAAAACCGCGCTGCAAAAGCAGGTTGCGCGGGGTGATACCGAGCTGTTCATATCCGTGACGGTGGACTGCGATATTGCCGCCGCGCACAGCGGGGATCCCGTTTTCTCGAAGAGCGGGCAGGTGGGCTCAGTTACCTCCGGCGGCTATGGGCACCGCGTACAGAAGAACATTGCTCTCGCCTTCATGCAGCCCGACCAGGCACTGGATGGGACCAGGCTGCAGGTGGGGATACTGGGTGAGCGCTATGATGCCGAGGTGGCGGCGCTGTGCCGGTATGATCCTGAGAACCAACGCGTCCGATCGCTTTAACACTTTCAAGCCAGGATGAGCGAACCCGCTAAAAAAAGTCTGCGCCGGCGTGGCGGCATGAGCAGCCGCGAGGCCAAGCACGCCCTGCGCACCCGGCCGCCGGAATTCAACCCCTGCCCGCCCGGACCGGTCGGCGGTCAGTACAAACCGCTCACAGAGGGGGACATCAGGCGGATCTACGACACATCGATCCGGATCCTGCAAGAAATCGGCATGGGAGAGTCGCCCAGGGTTTTGACCGAGCAGGCACTGAAGCGCGGGGCGCATCAAAATGAGCTGGGCCGTCTCTGCTTTCCCGGTAACATGGTTGAGGACATCATTGCCGGAGCCTGTAAGCAGTTTGTGTTTCACGGTCGTGACGCCAGGCACGATTTCGAACTGGGCGGTGATAAAGTTTACTTCGGAACCGGTGGTGCCGCGGTGCAGACTCTGGACCTCGATACGCAGCGGTATCGGCCGTCTACCCTCAGGGACTTGTACGATTTTACCCGCCTGGTTGATACGCTAAGCAACGTAAGCTGGTTTACGCGCTGCTGCGTTGCCACCGATGTTCCCAATAATTTTGATCTCGATGTCAACACGGTCTATGCCTTGCTGTGCGGAACTGAAAAGCCCGTGGGCACCAGCTTCACTGTTGGTCGATACGTTGATCCTATTGTCGATATGCTTGACTTGGTTGCTGGCGGCGAAGGCAAATTCAGCCAGCGCCCCTTTCTCAAGGCGCATCTCAGTCCGGTAATTTCTCCGCTTCGCTACGGTGAAGACGCGGTGCATGTTGCGCTGGCCTGCATCCGCCGCGGTGTTCCGATAAACAATATCGTTGCCGCACAGTGTGGCGCTACCTCACCCGCAACCATTGCCGGCATGCTCGCATCGACCGTCGCTGAGACGCTGGCTGCGTTAGTAATGGTGAACCTTTTTGCCCCCGGTTATCCGATGATTTTTTCCAATTGGCCGCTGGTGATCGATCTGCGGACCGGCGCATTCGCCGGAGGTGGGGGAGAGATTACTCTGTTGAACGCTGCCTCTGCCCAACTGTCCAACTGGCTTGGCCTGCCTTCCGGTGTGGCATCAAGCATGGCCGACTCCAAGGCTGTCGATGCCCAGATGGGTGTTGAAAAAGCGTTGTCCTCCCTCGCCACCGGGTTGGCTGGTGCCAATATGGTGTATGAGTCATCCGGTATGATGGCCAGTCTTCTCGGTGCTTCTTTTGAGGCTTTTTTGATAGATGATGAGATGCTCGCCCATGTTTACCGCATCCTGCGCGGCGTTGAGGTTAACGAAGAGACGCTTGGATTCGACGCAATCCGCGAAGCCGTCACCGGCGAGGGCCACTTTCTCGGTGGAGCACATACCCTGAGCGCGATGCAGCGGGACCATTTTTATCCCAACCTGGCGGACCGCAGCGAGCCCAGAACCTGGGCACAGCAAGGTGCCCAGGATATGTGGCAGCGCGCCCAGCACAAAGCGCGGGAAATTTTGCATACCCACTCGCCGAAATACATCGATGCAGCGGCAGATCGTAAAATCCGCCGTACCTTCAATATATTATTATCAATATGAATGTATTAGATGTATACCAGACGCTGGCGGTGAACAGTGAAAGCTAAATGGTGATGTTTGCTCCGTACCGTCAGCGCTTAGTCAGTGGATAAATAAACGTGATATGTTTCCTTTACCCAAAGCTGTTCTTACTGCTGCTGCCAGTTTTTGCCCAAGGGGCAGGTGACACAGAAGCACGAGCAGAGTTGGTAACACCTAAAAAAATAGAGCGCAGTGCGCTTCGCTTGCGCTGCGTAGAATGAACAGGAGCGTATCAGCATGACGACAACACCTGTAGTCTTAGTAACCGGCGCCTCGGGGGGGATCGGACGGGCGTCGGCCATTGCATGCGCCGGCCGCGGCGCACGCATTGCGGTTCACTATAAGCAAAAGCGTGATGAGGCAGAGGCTACCTTGGCAGCGCTGCCGGGAGAGGGACATGCAGTTTTCCAGTGCGATGTAGCGCAGCCAGAGGACGCGCAAAAGCTGGCGAACGACGTGCACCAGGCCATGGGGCCTATTGGCGTGCTGGTTAACAATGCAGGAATAGCAGAGCGGTCTCCATTCGAAGACCTCGACTACGAGCAGTGGCAGAGTTCGTGGCGCCGCGTGCTTGGCACCAATCTCTTTGGCCCTGCCAACCTGTCTTTCTGCGTCGCACAAGCCATGATGCAAAGCGGTGGCGGGCGTATAGTGAACGTGTCTTCACGCGGCGCATTTCGCGGCGAGCCGCAGATGCCGTGGTATGGCGCGAGCAAAGCGGGGTTGAATGCGATGGGGCAATCGATGGCCATTGCGTTGGCACCGCATAATGTTTTCGTCTATACGGTAGCCCCTGGCTTTGTTGCAACACCCATGGCAGAGAGCATCTTAAGCAGCCCAGAGGGTGAGGCGATAAGAGCACAGAGTCCGCTTGGTCGAGTGGCTCAGCCTGCGGAGTTAGGAACCACCATAGCGTTTCTTGCACTCGATGCGCCCGAATTCCTGACCGGCTGCATCATCGACGTAAACGGGGCATCCTACCTGCGTACGTGAGCTAGATTGACAAATAAGCCTCAGGATTGATGCAAACGAGGACGCGGTTGAATCGCTCCAAGAAGTTTTTCTCCCAGATAATTCTGGCTTTAGTGGTCGCCGCGAAGACGGTGGATGCAGCAAGTACGGAAGATGCGTATGCCGTTGTCCAAAAAGCATGGGAGCACTGGCGTGGTTTATCGTCATATTCGGAAGTAAGCATGACTATTCATCGCCCGGATTGGGAAAGAACCATGTCTATGCAGGTCTGGACCGAGGGACAGTCCCGCTCTCTGGTGCGCGTTAGCGCGCCAAAAAAGGATGCAGGTAACGGCACATTATTGATTGATCAGAGCATGTGGACCTACTCTCCTAAAATCAATCGAATTATCAAAATTCCATCCTCGATGATGAATCAAAGCTGGATGGGTTCGGACTTTACCAACAACGATATCTCCAAATCAGACAGCATCCTGGATCAGTATGACCACGAACTGCTCGAACAGTATGAAGCGGAAGGTAAACCCGTGTCAGTCGTCGAATCCATCCCGCATGAGGATGCCCCCGTTGTATGGGGAAAGGAAATTCTACACGTGCGGGCGGACCACATCATCATCCTGCACGAGTTCTACGATCAGGACGGGATTTTGGTCAAGGCGCTGCGCACGCTTGAAGTTGCGCAGATGGGTGGACGTACCATTGCTTCCAGGCAGCGCATGCAGAAGGTGGATAGTGAAGGCGAATGGACCGAGATCGCGGTGAGCAAAGCGAAGTACGATGTCGACTTGGATGCCAAATTGTTCACCCGGGCCAATCTGCGCAACCCGCGCCAATGATCTAGACCTCTAACCAGGATTACTGGAGATACGGCGAGTGTCCGCCACGGGATCCCTCACATCGAAGCATAATGATCACCAACGTTACTCTCAGCCTGGCCTGGCGGAACTTGTGGCGACACCCGCGCCGCACCTGGTTAACCGTTGGCGCCATGGTGTTTTCCAACATTCTGCTGGTGTTCCTGATTTCCCTGCAGTTTGGCATGTACCGCGTCATGTATGAAAACAGTCTGCGCCTGTTTACCGGCCACCTGCAGGTGCAGGCCGTCGGCTACATTGACGAGCCGCGCATGCGTTTGACGATACCTGACGCAGCGGGCCTGGCAGCAAGGCTGCGCGATGCGATGCCCGGCAACGACGTGGCCGCCAGGGGTTTGGCTTTCGCCCTGGCCTCCAGTGCCGATCGCAGTTACGGCGTGCAGATTGTCGGCGTGCAGCCCGAGCACGAACCCAGAGTGTCCAGCCTACCCGGCCTGGTGAAGCGGGGGCGGTTTCTCGATAATGCCGGCATGCAGGAGGCGGTAATTGGCTCCGTACTGGCGCGCAATCTTAGGGTTGACTTGGGCCATGAGTTAACTTTGTTCGGCACCGGTCGGGATGGTTCATTTGCGGCGGGCATCGTCCACATAGTCGGCATACTTGACAGCGGCTCCGCGGAGATAGACCGGAGTTTTGTCCAGATTTCATTAGCGGATTTCCAGGACATCTTTGCTATGCAAGGCCATGGCCACAGCGTGGTTTTGATGACGTCGGATCTGTTTAACCTTAAGGCAGCAACGGCCAAGGTTGAAGCCATCATCGAGTCGGGTGAATCGGTCGTGCACGATTGGAACGCGCTGCTGCCTGGCCTCAAACAATCGGTGCAGGCGGACATGGTGAGCGCATGGTTTATGTATGCGGTTCTCATTGTGCTGGTAGCGTTCAGCGTGTTAAACACCCAGTTGATGTCCGTGCTGGATCGCACCCGGGAGTTCGGTGTAGTGATGGCGCTCGGTTTGTCACCTGCCAGACTGGGGCGGCTGGTGCTGCTGGAGACCGCGATGATGGCGGGATTGGGATTGCTGCTTGGCGTAGCTGTCGGCTCAGGCGTTGTTCTGTATTTTTATCATTACGGTTTGACCTTTCCAGGTTTGGAAGCGATGACGGCGCAATTCAACCTGCCGGGCCGGCTGTATCCCAGCGCCTCATTCGCCTCATTGATGTTGGGACCTACGGTGGTTTTTCTGGCTTGCCTCGCTGCAGCCATTTATCCAGCGGCGAAGCTGCTGCGCATGGAGCCGGTTGCGGCGATGAGGGCAGTATGACACGGATGCCTGTAACGATTCTGTTTCGCCTGGCCTGGCGCAACCTGTGGCGCAACTACCGCCGCACGTTGATCATGTTGGGTGCCATCACGGTTGGCGTTTGGGCCATGATATTCATGACCGCGTTGATGCGGGGCATGGTTGACGACATGGTCAAAACGGCTGTGCGCAGCCTGCCCGGGCATGTGCAGATCCACCATCCGCGGTTTCGTGATGATCCCAGCATCGCCAACTCATTGCCGCCACCGGGCGAGGTGCTGGTGGATGCGCTGAGCTCGGATCAGGTGGTGGGCTGGGCGGCACGGGTACGGGTGCCGGCAGTGGTCACCAGCGAACGGGATACCCGCGGCACAACCCTGGTCGGCATCGATCCTGAGGCCGAATCCGGATTATCTTTTATTGCGGACGATATGATTGAGGGCCGGTTCCTCCAGTCGTTCGAGGACGACGGTCTGGTGGTCGGCCGCAAGATGCTCGACAACCTCGAGACTAAGCTGGGCCGGCGTGTGGTGGTCATGAGCCAGGATGCTGAGAACGAAATCATCGATCGTGGTTTTCGGGTCGTCGGTGTATTTGAGTCAAAGCTCGAAACAACCGAAGAGAGGTTCATCTTTACTGGCCGTAAAACGGTGCAATCCATGTTGAATATGAATGAGGACGTATCCGAAATAGCGGTTGTTGGCAGCAGCTATCGTGACGTTTCCAACCTTCTTCGTTTGCAGCAAGTGCTTGGGCCAGAGCAGGAGCTACTGCCATGGTATGAACTCGACATCTACCTTGGCTCAATGCTGACGATGATGGATGGATTTGTGCTGATATGGATTATCGTGATTTTCCTCGCTCTGTCGTTTGGTTTGGTCAACACGCTGGTGATGGCGGTGTTCGAGAGGGTCCGTGAAATCGGATTGATGCAGGCGCTGGGTATGCGACCTGCCATGATACTGCTGCAGATATTGCTCGAGACGTTGTTACTATTGTTAGTAGGTCTTGCCGCGGGCAACCTGCTGGCTATCTTAACCTTGGCTGCATTGAGTGACGGCATTGATTTGTCGATAGTCTCCGAAGCTATGCAAATGATGGGTGTCGCCAACGTGTTGTATCCGTCGCTGCAGATCGGGGATATCGTGCTGGCGGACGTCATCGTGATTGTGCTCGGACTGATCGCCGGCCTATTCCCAGCGTGGCGCGCTGCGCGCTATCAGCCGGTACAGGCTCTCACCACGGTTTAAGGGAACTATCATGAGCACGGTATGTTGCATCGATTTGTGCCGGTTTTTTGTTCAAGGCGAGCAGACGGTGAGGGCCCTAGATCACGTCAACCTGGAAATTGATAAACGTGAATTTGTCTGCTTATCCGGACCCTCAGGATCTGGCAAGACTACTTTGCTCAATGCCATTGGCGGACTGGACAAACCCACCAGCGGAGAAGTGTGGGTAGCGGGCCAACGCATAGACGGCTTAGACAAGGCAGACCTGGCCAACATGCGTTTGCACCACATTGGATTCGTGTTCCAGGCGTACAATCTCATTCCCGTGCTAACTGCACGAGAGAACGTTGAGTTCGTCATGCAGGTACAGGGCGTGACTGCCAGCGAGCGCCGAGACCGCTCCATGGCGTTGTTGAAGGAGGTGGGCCTGGAGGATATGGAGGAGCGACGTCCAGCCCAACTCTCTGGCGGCCAGCAGCAGCGGGTTGCCGTGGCCCGCGCTATCGTATCGAATCCTGCCATGGTGCTGGCGGATGAGCCAACCGCTAATCTGGATTCGGTTAGCGCGGAGCATTTGATGGGCCTGTTTGTCAACCTGAACGAAAAGCACCAAACCACCTTCATTATTTCCACTCATGACCAGCGAGTGATGTCCTATGCGCGCCGACTGATAGGCATGGTGGACGGTCGCATTGTGACAGATGAAATTCGCTAGCCTGCTTGGTTTTGTGCTGACGCTGGTGGTGGCTTCAGCTTATGGCCAGAGGGATTATCGGCTCAGCGGTCACGTTAAGTATCGATTCACTGTGGCCAGCAGCCCGCACGAGAGTCTGTTCCGCCGACTGTCCGGTGATACTACTGCAAACCATGGTGCTGATATCCGACTCAATCTGGACTGGCGCAGCGGTGGTTGGGGTGCCAGGGCAGATTACCAGCTTGTCGGGCTCAAAGGTGAGACTTTTGCAGTCACGCGCGAAGCCCCGGAGGAGAGATTGTTTCTCACTAATCTAATACCAACCGATCGTCGCCGTCTATTCGACTTGAACAGTGTAATTACCGAAGGCAACGATTATGCCATCCTGCATCGCGTGGATCGTCTCTGGGCAGGTTACACCGGCGAGAACACAACCATTCGACTCGGTCGGCAGGCCATCAGCTGGGGTAACGGAATGATCTACACGCCGATGGACTTCTTAAACCCGTTCGACCCGGCCGCCGTGGATAAAGAATACAAACCCGGAGACGATATGGCGTACGGCCAGTACGCCCTGCCCGAGGGCAATGATCTGCAGGGTGCACTGGTCTTGCGCAGAGACCTGATGACCGAGAACGTGGGGGTGAAGCAGAGCACGCTGGTTTTCAAGTATCACGGGTTCCGGGGCAGCAGCGAGGTCGATGTGCTAATCGCCGAACACTATGCGGACATGGTTGTGGCCGCCGGCGGTAACTGGGAACTGGGTGGCGCTGTATGGCGCGGTGATGTGGTAGTGACACGCACCAGCGGTGATACCGTACCGCAACTGGTCACCAGCCTGAGTCGATCCTGGAATGCCTGGGGAAAAAATATGAGCGGCGTCGTGGAGTACTACTTCAATGGTTTCGGCCAGAGCGATGGCGACTACAGCCCCGGTGCGCTAGCCAGCAATCCTGACCTCGTGCAGCGCATCACCCGTGGTGAACTGTTCACTCTGGCGAGACAATATATTGCAGCCAGTGTGACAGTAGAGATCGCGCCTCTTTTGCTGGCCGCGCCCAATCTGTTCGTCAATTTATCCGATGCCAGTGCCCTGTTTCAGGCTGTCATCCAGTATGATTTTCGCCAGGATATGTTTCTCCTGGGATCTTTGAGTGTGCCCATTGGGCCTGACGGTACCGAATTTGGAGGCATACCCAGTGCGGTACCTGACGAGTTTCTGTCCAACGGCCCCGCCCTGTTTTTCCAGTTGGCGGCATATTTCTGAGTTCGCGTATTTGACAAACACTCGCACAACTCCGTATCGGAGTGGCCCCAGTTGCCTCGAGTTTGATTGGGAACAGTGGGCTAGTCAGCCCGGCGGCGAAGGCGCGGATTTTAACAAAGAGAGCTGCGCGTGTTGCTGCAATTGATCGCCTATTTTTAATAGTTGCTTCGGGTTAACATTACCCACAATATGAAACTAACCGTTGAACAGCTGGCTGAGTTTGAAGACCTCGGCTACCTGTTTTTTCCAGAGTGCTTTACTCCGGCGGAAACCGATCTTTTGAGGCAGGAGGCCGAGCATGTTTACTCACTCAACCGGCAGGAGGTATGGCGCGAAAGTAGCGGAGCCCCGCGAACCGCGTTCGCGGCACACACTTACAATGAAACGTTCAGGCGGCTCGGTGCGCATCCGCGCCTGATCGAGCCGGTGATGCAAATTCTAAAAGGCCAGGTTTACATGCATCAGTACAAGGTCAATGCTAAGGCTGCATTTGACGGGGAGGTATGGCAATGGCACCAGGACTATGGCACGTGGCAGCGCGACGATGGCATGCCGGAACCCCGCGCGATGAATATTGCGCTGTTCGTCGATGAGGTCGCCAGCTTCAACGGCCCGCTGATGCTGATTCCAAAAAGTCATCGTAATGGCGTGTTGAACGCTGGGCATGACCTGGCCACCACCAGTTATCCGCTGTGGACGCTGAATCGCTATACGGTGAAACGACTGGCCGACGCACACGGTATCGTGGCGCCGACTGGAGCTCCTGGGTGCGTTCTGATGTTTCACGGTACGCTGGTTCACGCCAGCCCGCCAAACATCAGCCCGTGGCCCCGCACCATTATTTATCTCAGTTTATGTGAGGTCAGTAATCACATTCGACGATTCAAACGACCGGAATGGATCGCCCATCGCGACTTTAACCCGATTAAACCGCTCGCAGATGATTGCCTGTTGGCGAAGGAGGCAGCAGGATGACAAACCAGACGACTGCCAACATCATGCAGCAGCCATTTCGATTTTTTGATAATCGCGAAAAGTATCTACTGTTTGTCACCACCACCAGTGAGAAGGCGGTGGTGGCGGAGAGAGTGGGTCAGGAATTGGAGCGCATCCACCCACAGCCCCCTGCAATTAAAGTCTTTGATGCCGGAGTGGGAAACGGCATGGTGCTCAGACGAGTGCTGCGAGATATGCACTGTCGTTATCCGACGGTACCCTTTCTGGTGGTGGGTAAAGAGATCAGCATGGAGGACACTCGTCTATCGCTTGATGAGCTACCAGACCGTTTCGCTGAACATCCACAAACCGTGTTTGTCATTACTAATCTTTATTATGCTGAAGCACCGGGCCTGATTCCGCGCAAGCGCGGCTCCTTAGAGGAGCTGCAGTGGTGGGATGTTCCACTACGGGGCGATACGGCCCACGACTTCAGTAAGCAGATCGGTGATCTGGATGATATCCTGCAGCAGGGCTGGCAGACCAAATCCAGCAGCAAGACCGGGAACCCGCTGTACGTAACCCCGTCGATCCTTGTGTTGTACAGGCAGGATCAGGCCTTCAGTCTGCACGACGTCATCCCGCGGCGCGGGCAGTTAATCAGTGACTATGATTTAATCATTGCCGCACAGCCTTATCGCAGTCGCATGGCGATTGAATTCAAGATAGAGAAGATCCTGGCACCACTGGCACGATTTCTCAGCAGCGGCGGACGTATGGTTGTGGTGCAGTCGACGGGTCTGGATCCCGGCATGGAAATTATTCGTCAGGTCTGGCCTGATGAAGATCCTTTCCTAACGCCCAGACACACGCTCATTACTGCACTCAAAGAAGCGCTGAACAGTGATCGCTCCGAGTTTTCCTTTGACGGATTCAGTGATGATCGGTCTTTGTTTACCTACCATATGCATGCCTTACCCGAAGAGATCGGAAGCAATATAGGCACATCAACGCTGCTAGCCGCGTGGAATGCCGCAGTCTATGTTGCTCAGATCGAAGATGACCGCTTGAACGAGGTCCTGCACAAAGGGGATTACCTGGAGGCAACGAAAAAGGTAATTCATCGCCATGGTGGGTTGTGGTTTCAGGACGAATCGTTCGTTGTGGTGCGTAAAGCTGGAGGCAGCTAGTTACCGCAGGTAAATGCTAAAAGACCAGACCTACCGTCGCGACGTAGCGGTGCGGCTCGTAAGCGTTAGCGCTCAGCTCCGTCATAAAACCGCCAACTACGTCCCGATATTCCTCTTCCGGCTGGGGATGGACGTAAGTGATATCGAATGCGATAGAGAAGCGGGATTCGGGCGTTAGATTCAGGATCTCCACCACAAAGTGCTGGGCAACACCAACAATGAATCCCTGGTCAGGGGGTCTGTCGCATAGCTCATGGTGGTTTCTGCCAGAAGCGAGCAGGATGTTGGCGTGCTGGATACAGCCACAGATGAATCGCTGACGGCGTAATGGCGGCTGTACAAAGCGCTTTTGGTCTGGCAGCGCTGTTAGCGCTGGCCTGGTCATTTAGCGAAAGACGAGCCCATCGCGCACATTGGAAGATCTTGCTAGCAGGCGTCAGTTTGCAGCTGATAGTGGCGGTTGTGCTGCTCAAGGTCCCGGCCTTACAAGCTTTTTTCATCACTCTGAACGCTGGGTTCAACGCCCTGCAGGGGGCTACGGAATCCGGCAGCTCGTTCATTTTCGGTTACCTGGGAGGGGCTCCTCTGCCTTTCGAGGAGACGCAGCCGGGGGCGAGTTTCATACTGGCTTTTCGCGCACTTCCGCTGGTTGTTGTGGTCAGTGCCCTGACTGCATTACTGACCTATTGGCGAGTCTTGCCCTTGGTAGTACAGGGATTTGCCAGAGTGCTTGAAAAATCACTGGGGGTAGGGGGAGCCGTGGGCCTGGCTACCGCGGCCAACGTGTTTGTGGGTATGGTTGAAGCCCCTTTGTTTATTAGGCGGTATCTGCTGAGGCTGTCGCGCAGCGAGCTGTTTGTGGTTATGACGGCGGGCATGGCAACAGTGGCGGGAACGGTGTTGGTTCTGTATGCAACGTTGCTGAATGAAGTAATTTCTAACGCCATAGGTCACCTTTTAACGGCGTCATTGATTAGTGCTCCGGCAGCAATTACCGTGGCTAACCTGATGGTTCCCGCGGTTGGTGCTCCCACACCGGCAGAGCTGGAGGTCGATAAAGATGTAACCAGCAGTATGGATGCGATAAGCCAGGGGACAATGAACGGCTTAAAGTTGTTCCTCAATATCATCGCTATGCTCTTGGTATTTGTCGCGCTGGTCCATTTGGCCAACGCATGCTTGGATTTGTTTCCGGCCGTCGGTGGAACGAAACTGAGTTTTGAGCGAATCCTGGGTTGGATAATGGCGCCGGTTTGCTGGTTGATGGGCATTCCCTGGGCTGAATCTTTTACTGCGGGATCGCTGATGGGTGTAAAGACCATTCTCAACGAGTTCATTGCATATCGCGAGCTTGCCTTACTGCCAGAGGGGGCGCTTAGTGGACGCAGCGAACTGATTATGACCTACGCACTTTGTGGTTTTGCCAACTTTGGAAGTTTAGGCATCATGCTTGGCGGACTGACCACAATGGTTCCGGAGCGAAGAGTTGAAATCGTAAACCTGGGTTTGAAAAGCATACTCGCCGGCACGCTCGCCACCTGTTGTACCGGTGCGGTGGTGGGGATACTGACCTATTAGCAGCGGCGTCTAGGACATAACTCGGCTAGCCTCAGTGCAGGTTGGCAACCACAGGGGCTTTACACCCGCTGCACCATTCTGCCCATGGGACGTCCGCCTAACAGATGCATGTGCAGGTGGAATACGATCTGGCCACCATCTCGATTGCAGTTGACAATGAGCCGGTATCCATCTTCCGCGATACCCTCGTCTCGCGCTAATTTGGCGGCGACCACAAATAGATGCCCGAGCATCGCTTCGTCCTCCGTGCTAACGTCGTTGACCGTGGGTATCGTCTTGTTCGGGATAATTAATATGTGCGTTGGCGCCTGCGGGCTGATATCACGAAAGGCCGTGACGCTTTCGTCCTGATAAACGATATCGGCCGGGGCTTCGCCACGTGCGATCTTGCTGAAAATGGTATCTTCTGACATTCGGGTCTCTTTGGCTTTAAAAGTTTATATAATGCTGAAAGAAATCGGCTGAATTCTAAGAACAACACAGTTTAATCCAAGCAGGTACTAAAGATGAACTCGTTTAAGGCTTATCGTATACACAGTGATGATGGCAAAATCCGGGCGGGATTTGAGAACATCAGCCTGGATGACTTGAGTGATGGAGATGTTGTAATCCGGGCTGCATATTCTGATGTTAATTATAAGGATGCGCTGGCGGCGACGGGTAAAGGCAAGATTTTACGAAAATACCCGTTAGTCGGGGGCATCGATGTATCTGGAACGGTCGAACAGTCGAGCAGTAACCGATTTCGTCAAGGCGACAAGGTTACCGTCTGCGGGTGCGAACTGTCTGAGACCCGCGATGGTGGCTATGCCGAGTACGTTCGCGTTCCTGCGGAATGTGCGGTTAAACTGCCGGACAGCTTATCGCTGTTTGAGGCTATGGCTATTGGCACAGCCGGATTCACTGCCGCCCTCGCGGTGGACCGCATGGAGCAAAATGGTCAAACGCCCGACCACGGTCCCATCCTGGTAACCGGCGCAACCGGCGGCGTTGGCAGCGTGGCCATAGATATACTGTCTGGCCGTGGTTACGAAGTTGTGGCGTTAACCGGCAAAGCGGAATCAGAGGACTATCTGATATCGCTGGGCGCCGCCAGCGTGTTGTTGCGTGATAAGGTTGATTTGGGAAAACGACCGCTGGAGAAAGCTGAGTGGGGGGGTGCCGTTGATAGTCTGGGCGGTGAGTATCTCACCTGGCTGACGCGGACGACAAAACCTTTTGGCAATATCGCAGCTATAGGATTAGCTTCCAGCTGGGAGCTTAATACCACCGTCATGCCTTTTATCCTGCGCGCGGTATCATTGCTTGGAATCAACTCGGTAATGTGCCCACCAGAAATGCGTGAAAAGGCATGGCACCGTCTTGGTTCAGATCTGCGCCCGCGTCATCTCGAGAACATCGTAACCAGAACAACTGCGTTTGATGACTTGCCCCTGGTGTTTGATGACTTTATCGATGGAAAAAATATTGGCAGGACTGTGGTGACGATAGGCGGTGATAACTAAGACTACACCACAATGAATCGACCGCTGTGGATCCCCTCGCAAGACCGTGTAGCTCGATCAAATATAACGGTGTTTGCGCGCGAAGCTGCCAGCCGATTCGGTTTAGCCATCCAATCTTATTCAGATTTGCACCAATGGTCCGTTAGCCAGGCGGAAGATTTCTGGGCCTTTGTGTGGGACTATGCCGAGGTGAGGGCGCAGACGCGCGGCGATGTTATCGTGTCCGATAAAGAAAAGATGCCGGGTGCGAAGTGGTTTCCGCAGGCACGACTCAATTTTGCGCAGAACCTGTTGCGCCGCCGGGATGAGGGCGTTGCTATCGTGTTCCGCGGCGAGGATCAGGTCAGGCGCTCACTTACATGGAGTCAGCTGCACGATGAGGTTTGCCGCCTGGCGCGAGCTATGCGCGCACTTGGAGTAGGACCGGGAGATCGGATTGCCGCTTTAATCCCGAATATGCCGGAAGCCATCATCGCCATGCTGGCAAGCTCATCGATCGGTGCGGTATGGTCGTCTTGCTCGCCGGATTTCGGTGTGCAGGGGGTGCTCGATCGCTTTGGCCAAATTGAGCCTAAGCTTTTGTTCGGCGCCGATGGCTATTTTTACAATGGCAAGCGTCATTCATCCTTGGATAAAGTATCTGCCATTCGTGCGCAGATGCCCAGCCTTAAAAAGGTTGTAATGATTCCCTATATTGATGCCCAGCCGGATATTGCACGAATCGAAGATTCCGTCTCGTGGAGTGACTTCAGCGATAAATTCGACTCAAGTGAAATCGAATATGAGCAGGTTTTGTTTAACAGCCCGCTGTATGTCCTGTATTCATCTGGTACGACCGGTGCACCCAAATGCATCGTGCACGGAGTTGGCGGTACGCTGCTGCAGCACCTCAAAGAGCATATTTTACATACTGACGTAAAGCCCGGAGATCATCTGTTTTACTTCACTACCTGCGGCTGGATGATGTGGAACTGGCTGGCGTCGGGTCTGGCTTCAGGCGCGACATTGATGCTTTACGATGGTTCACCGTTTTATCCGGACGGCGGCACGCTGTTCAACTACGCCGATGAGGAACGCATCGATATATTTGGTACTTCCGCAAAATTTATCGATGCTTTAAGTAAAGCTGGCGTGCATCCTGGACAAACGCATGACCTTGCCTCTCTCAGGACCGTCTTGTCTACTGGCTCTCCTCTGATACCTGAAAGTTTCGATTTTGTATATCAACACATCAAGCCGGACCTTTGCCTGTCTTCGATCGCTGGGGGTACCGATATTATTTCCTGCTTTGTCGGGGGCAATCCGACTCTGCCGGTGTGGCGGGGTGAAGTGCAATGTCTGGGTCTGGGCATGGACGTCAGGGTGTTAGACGACCAAGGAAGCGAAGTCGCTCCGGGAGAAAAGGGCGAACTTGCCTGCGTTAACTCGTTTCCATCCATGCCGATATATTTCTGGAACGATGCCGATGGTGCGAAGTATAAAAACGCCTATTTCGATAAACTGCCCAACGTATGGTGCCACGGCGATTACGTAGCGCTTACGGAGCACGGCGGTATGGTAATTTATGGTCGTTCAGATGCGGTATTAAATCCGGGCGGGGTTCGCATTGGCACGGCGGAGATTTACCGTCAGGCGGAACAGGTGGATGAAGTGGTGGAGAGCCTTGTTATCGGCCAACGCTGGGACAACGATGTGCGAGTAGTTTTGTTCGTGCGGCTAAGGGAAGGCTTGAGGTTGGATGAGAATCTCAAGGACAAGATAAGAAAACGAATCAGGGACAATGCAAGCATTCGGCACGTCCCAGCAAAGATTATTCAAGTGACCGATATACCCCGGACCAAAAGCGGAAAGATTGTAGAGCTAGCCGTACGCAGCGTGGTGCATGACGAGCCCGTGAAAAACAAGGAGGCCTTGGCGAATCCCGAGGCGCTCGAGCAATTCAAGAATTTGGCAGAATTGAAATCACAGCGGAGTTAACTATGACTGCGCCGTATTTCCAAGCACATGCTTAATCCTCCCCTGCACGGCGTTCGCGTGCTGGATCTGACCCGGCTCCTGCCGGGCCCCCTGTGTACCCAGCATTTGGCCGACATGGGTGCCGACGTAATAAAAATTGAAGACCCCCGCAGCGGCGACTACGCCCGCACCATGCGCGGGTACTTCAACTTGGTCAATCGCAACAAGCGTTCAATGAAGATTGACTTAAAACAGGATAGGGGCCGTTCGTTGTTTCTTAGTTTATGCAAAACAGCAGACGTTGTGCTGGAAGGCTTCAGACCCGGCGTGATGGAGCGGTTGGGAGTGGGCTATGAAGCGGTAAAGGCTGTAAACCGGAGCATAGTGTACTGCTCCCTGTCGGGTTATGGACAAACCGGCCCGCTGCAACGGGAGGCGGGGCACGATCTGAATTATCTTTCGTACACCGGAATCACCGATCAGATTGGACAAAAAGACGCGGCGCCTGTGATACCTAATCTGCAGATCGCTGATTTTCTGGGAGGAACGCTGAGCGCGGCTCTGGGTATACTGGCTGCGCTGGTCGGTGTGCGCGCCAGCGGACAGGGGCGCTATGTCGATGTTGCTATGGCGGACTGCAGCCTGGCGCATAACATTATGCCGTTGATGGCACTGAATGAGCGCGGTCGGCCCGATCCTCGTGGAAGTGGATTTCTGTCTGGTGGACTGCCGTGGTACTCGATTTATCTGACTGCTGATAACAAATATGTTTCGCTCGGTGCGTTGGAGCACAAGTTCTGGGCTGAATTCTGTGCGGCCATTGACCGATCTGAGTGGAGTGATAAGCAGAACGCTGCGGAGGACGTGTTAGAAGAAATACGCACTGAGTTGACCGCTTTGTTTCGGTCGAAGAGTCAGGCATTTTGGGTTGATCGCCTGCGGCATTGTAACTGCTGTTTTTCACCGGTGTTGACCTTGGATGAGGTTGTGAGTCACGAGCAATTTCTGGCCCGCCAGCTGATTATTGAACGAGACGGGAAACTGCAGTACGCCTTTCCTGTAAAATTCAGCGAGTTCCAATTTGAAATAAAGCGGGACGCTCCAGAGCACGGTGAGCACTCGGCAGAACTATTAGCGGAATTGGGGTACTCCGAAGCACAGCGGGCGGATCTAAAGTCCGCAGGCATTATTTAGGTCGATTCTGCCGCTTTCGGAACGACGAATCCATTGCAGTATAAAGCGCCAGCGGGTACATTACCCCGCCCAAAATTTACTTGCACGGTAATAGGCTCTCTCTAGGTGTCGAAGCACTATGAAAATACTGGTTCCAATCAAGCGCGTTGTTGATTACAACGTAAAAGTTCGCGTTAAAAGTGATCAAAGTGGCGTGGAGACGGCAAACGTCAAAATGTCAATGAATCCGTTTGATGAGATCGCAGTCGAGGAGGCGATCAGACTGCAGGAGGCGGGCACAGCGGAGGAAATCATTGTCGTCTCCATTGGGGTGAGTCAGTGCCAGGAGACTATCCGCACCGCGCTGGCAATGGGGGCTGATCGGGGGATACTGGTGGAAACCGATCAGCAAGTGCAGCCACTGGCTGTCGCTAAAATTCTCAAGCACCTCGTGGAAAAGGAATCACCACAGCTGGTTATAGCCGGTAAGCAGGCCATAGACGATGACAACAACCAGACAGGCCAGATGCTTGCCGCGTTGCTTGGCTGGTCGCAGGGAACCTTCGCTTCTAGGCTTCAGTTAGCTGACGGCCGACTTAAGTTGACGCGCGAAGTGGATGGCGGGCTGGAGACGGTATCGCTGTCCATGCCTTCGGTTGTGACCACTGATCTACGCCTGAATGAGCCGAGATTTGTCAAGTTGCCGAACATCATGAAGGCGAAAAAGAAGCCTCTGGAGGTGATTCCAATGGACAGTTTGGGACTGGATACGGCATCCCGGGTCAAAATATTAAAGGTTGAGGATCCGCCTCATCGGGCGGCGGGCATCAAAGTCGCCAGCGTTGAAGAGCTTATTGACAAACTGAAAAACGAAGCGAAGGTGATCTGATGGCGGTTTTAGTTGTGGCAGAACACGATAACGCAGTGCTGCAGGAAGCTACGCTAAATGCGGTTACGGCTGCTCTGGAAATCGATTCCAATGTCTCAGTATTGGTGGCGGGAAAAGGCTGTGCTGCGGTTAGGGACGAAGCGGCCAAAATTTCAGGTGTCAGCAGGGTGCTTGTCTGCGAGCAAGATAAATACGAGCATCAACTGGCCGAACCTCTGGCCGGATTGATCGTTTCTTTGGCGGATGACTACAGTCATATAATAGCCGCTGCTACCAGTCAGGGTAAGAATGTATTGCCAAGAGTTGCGGCACTGCTGGATGTGGCACCCATCTCGGATATTACGGATGTGGTTTCTGCGGACACATTTGTCCGCCCTATCTACGCCGGCAACGCCATCGCTACGGTGCAATCCGAGGATGCGATAAAGGTTATCACCATTCGGCCCACCACGTTCGAAGCGGCGCCGGCCGACGGTGGCAGCGCGCAGACTGATGTGCTGACCGCACCTGATGACAGCAGTGACTATTCGCGCTTTGTTGGCGAGGAGTTGACTCAATCCGACCGACCGGAGTTGACTAGTGCTCGCATAGTCGTATCCGGCGGCCGGGGAATGGGGAGTTCCGAAAACTTCCAGATTGTTGAGGCGTTAGCGGATAAGCTTAATGCCGCGGTAGGCGCCTCCCGGGCCGCGGTCGATGCCGGCTACGTTCCCAATGACTATCAGGTAGGGCAAACCGGGAAAGTGGTGGCTCCAGATCTATATGTGGCAGTCGGTATCTCTGGGGCAATACAGCATCTTGCGGGTATGAAGGACAGTAAAGTCATTGTCGCCATCAACAAGGATGAAGAGGCTCCGATTTTTCAGGTTGCAGACTATGGCATTGTCGCTGATTTGTTCGATGTGGTTCCCAAACTGACAGAATCGCTGTAGCGCCATCGTGTCTTACGCCCCACCCCTGCGAGACATGGAGTTCGTGTTAAACGAGCTGTGTGACTTGGAGAATATTCTCGCGCTGCCAGGATTGCAGGAAATGACGCCGGACCTGGTTGGGGCGGTGCTGGAAGAAGCGGGCAAAGTCGCCAGCGATGTACTCGCCCCGCTTAATCGGCAGGGAGATATACAGGGTGCCCGCTTTATCGACGGTACTGTAGTTACCCCCGATGGTTGGAAAAACGCCTATCTGAACTTTATAGAAGGCGGTTGGAATTCCATAACCTTCAGCGAAGATTACGGCGGGCAAAATCTGCCTTACCTTGTAGCCACCGCCGTGCAGGAAATGTGGCACGCTTCAAATATGGCTTTCGGCCTGTGCCCGATGCTAACGCAGAGTGCCGTGGAGGCGCTGTTTCTTCACGGATCCGAAGAACTTAAGAAAACGTACTTGGCAAAAATGGTATCTGGTGAATGGACCGGTACGATGAACCTGACCGAGCCCCAAGCTGGCTCAGACCTGAGCGCGGTGAGCACGCGAGCTGAACCAGAAGGAGATCATTATCGTCTGCATGGGCAGAAGATATACATAACTTACGGTGATCATGACCTGACTGAAAACATTATCCATATGGTCTTGGCCCGTACGCCTGATGCGCCCGATGGCGTGAAGGGTATTTCTTTATTTCTCGTTCCTAAGTTCCTGATCAAACAGGATGGGTCCATCGGCGAGCGCAACGATGTACGCTGTGTTTCCATTGAGCACAAGCTGGGCATTCATGGCAGCCCGACCTGCGTGCTCTCCTATGGTGATAACGAGGGCGCCATCGGTTATCTGGTTGGAGAGGAAAACAGAGGACTGGCGCATATGTTTGTCATGATGAACTTAGCCCGACATGCAGTCGGGGTAGAGGGCTTGGGAATAGCGGAACGTGCGTACCAGCAGGCGGTGATCTACGCCAAGGAACGGATTCAGGGAAGGCCGGCCGGGGTGAAGAGCGGAGACCGGATAAGCATTATTCACCATGCCGACGTTCGCCGCATGCTGATGAGCATGAAGTGCGAAGTGGAGGCCATGCGGGCCATGGTTTACCTATGGGCTTCCGCTTTCGACCAGTCCGCGCGGCATCCGGACAGGACTGAACGCCAATGGCAGCAGCAGATGGTTGAGTTGCTGACTCCAATTGTTAAGGGTTGGTGCACAGAAACTGGAAACAAGATTGCGTATCTCGGTGTGCAGGTGCATGGCGGCATGGGCTTCATCGAAGAAACCGGTGCGGCGCAGCACATGCGTGATGCCCGAATTACCACAATTTATGAGGGCACCACCGGTATCCAGGCAGGAGATTTGGTTGGCCGGAAACTGCTGCGGGATGGGGGTGCTGCGGCAAATCTGATGACAGCGAAAATGCGGGAAATCGAGCCATCTGTGCAGTCACTGCCGGAGTTCCAAAAGGTTTATTCCAAGGCGCTTGATGATCTTGCCCAGGCAACTGGCTGGTTGCTGCAAGTGGGCACGACCAACCCGCAGCTTCCTGCTGCCGCAAGCTTTTCTTATCTTGAACTGTGGGGCGTGGCGGTCGGTGGGTGGCTAATGGCCAGAAGCGCCCTGGCGGCGCAGGCAAAACTGACACAGAGCCATGCGGAAGCTGATTTCTACAGCGCCAAAATCAAGACGGCAAGCTATTATGCAGCGCATGTCCTGCCCACTACCGCTGCTCTACGCCATCGCATCATCGACGGATCGGATGAAGTGATGGCTTTGGCCGTAGAAGATTTCTAGCGAACCGTCGCCCGCGGTGTCCCTATCCCTACGCTCCGCGCCGAGCGGATCCTATGGGCAGATCATTTGCCCGCGACATTTCACCTTTATGTAAGGTGTCGGGATTGTGTAAATAAGCCAAGAAAAAATCGAAACAATCCACTCCCCAAAAAATCTCGCCGTCCACGCGCAGCGTCGGCACACCGAATATGCCTTTGCTTGTCGCTTCACTGGTATTGACGTGCAGCTGCTGCTTGACTGCAGCAGCTTGAATAAGCTGATCCGCGTCGTTCACCTTGAGTTTGCGCATTAATGTTGACCATGCCAAGGATTCATCCGGTAGATGTCCATCGCGATAGACAAAGCGGAACAGCTCCCGCACCACGTCTGGCCGATTGTCTAACGCAATAGACAGGCGCAACAGCGGCAGTGGATTAAAAGGATGAGCCGGAGGAAAGGTAAATGTAATGCCGTATCGCTGTGCCATCCACACTATGGACCGGTAGGTGAATTTACGTTTTTCTTTTATCTCAGCTGGGCCTTTCTGTCCCCAGTGGTTTAGTAAACCTGCGAATAATACAGGTTTGTAAATGAGCTGAACTTGGCTCGGCAGATCCGGCAGCTTCTCGCATTGAAAATAAGAATAAGGGGAGACAAAATCAAAAAACCACTCTACAGTCTTCATAACAAAGAATAATAACGCCTGCTATGAGTAAAATCACGCCAGCGGAATTTGAAGCCATCGCCAAGCACCGCGTCCCGATTGTTGGTTACCTCGGAATAAGGATTGAGGAAATCGGGCACGGTACGGCTACGGCAAGGGCGCCGTATCGTGAAGAATTTTTGCGTCCTGGTGGGACAGTAGCGGGTCCGGTGCTCATGGCGCTGGCCGATTTTGCCATGTATGCGGCTGTATTGAGCCGAATCGGTAAGGTTGAACTGGCGGTAACCACAAATTTAAATATCAATTTTCTACGCCGACCCGGCAGAAAGGATGTACTGGCCAGTGCGCGGCTGATAAAACTCGGTAAAAGGCTAGCAGTAGGTCAAGTCGATCTGTTTTCAGATGGTGAGGATGATCTAATTGCACATGTAACCAGCACTTATTCAATTCCTCCGCTGTGACGGAGAGAACCTAATTTCTTCTTGTATCACTTCTTTCTTACTTTTATTATCTTCGCTCGTTTTTTTAAACAATGGGATTGAACACATGGCCCCCCCGCAGTTTAGCGGCATTCGCGCATGCGTTTTTGACGCTTACGGTACGCTTTTTGACGTCCATTCCGCTGTAGACCGACACGCGAATCGCATTGGTGAGCGAGCCAAAGCTGTATCCGAATTATGGCGTATGAAGCAACTGCAATACACCTGGTTACGCAGCCTGATGGGCAAGCACGCCCCATTCTGGCAGCTTACCGGCGACGCTTTGGATTTTGCTTTGGAGGCGCATCGCATCTTTGATCCATCGCTGCGCGACGATCTTATGTCAGCCTACATGGCGTTGACTGCGTATCCTGAAGTAAAACAGACCCTGTCTAAGCTAAAAAATGCTGGCATGAGACTGGCGATATTATCCAATGGCACTCCGCACATGCTTGAATCAGGCGCGGAAAGCTCCGGTATCGCCGACCTGCTGGACGCAAATCTGTCGGTAGAGGAGGTCGGCATCTATAAACCAGATCCACGCGTGTATCAATTGGCGGTTGATCGTCTGGGAGTTACCAAAGATCAGATTAGTTTCCAATCATCAAATGCGTGGGATGCTGTGGGCGCGGCAACTTTCGGTTTTCGGGTCGCCTGGATCAACCGATTTGGTCAGGGACGCGAGAGGTTGACGGCGGAGCCTGACGTAGAGCTCAGAACCTTGGATGAGCTGCTGCTGGTTGTAGGCGCAGAGTCGTAAACGTTAAGACACTAAACAGCGCACCAGGTGCGGGGCGTACTTACGTTTTCGCGACGTCGTGTTCAGGCAACCCGGTCTGTAGGCTCATTGCCGGCAAAAATCGCATCAAGATTGTCTAACGCGCGGAATCCCATGGCATCCCGTGTTTCTCTGGTTGCGCTGCCGACATGGGGCAATAAAAACACGTTGTCCAACTCAGCGAAATCTCGCCTGATGTGTGGCTCATTTTTATAGACATCTAGACCAGCGGCGGCGAGTTTACCGGACTTCAACGCAGCAATTAGCGCATCCTCATCGACCACGGAGCCGCGCGCGGAATTCACTACAATGGCACCGTCGGGCAACTGCGCGATGCGTTCGGCGTTCAACAGGTCCTGCGTCTCAGGCAGGTTTGGGCACTGCATCGCTAGAAAGTCGCACAGCGGTAGCATGCTTTCCAGGTTCGGGTGATAGATCGCACCGTTTTCTTTGTCGGGCTGAAGTCGCCGTCGGTTGTGATAATGGATTTCCATGTCGAAACCCCGCGCTCGTTTTGCCGTGACCTGACCAACTCGCCCCATTCCAATAATGCCCAGTCGCTTGCCGGTAACCTGTGTGCCTACCATGAATGCCGGACTCCAGGAATTCCACTGCCCGGCTCTGATCAGGCGTTCACCTTCGCTGGCCCGTCGCGCCGCGCCCAACATCAGTAACATGGTGAGCTCAGCTGTTGCGTCGGTCAGAACGTCGGGCGTGTTGGTGACCACAATACCCCGGCGTTTCGCCGCCGCCAGATCGCAGTGATCGACCCCGACGGAATAGTTGGCAATGGCTTTTATTCGATCCGGCAAGCGCTCGATTACCGCTGCCGATAGATCCTCCGTATGGCATGGCAGAATTGCGTCTGCCTGTGCACACTTTTGCAGCAGTTCGTCAGTCGAGTAGAGACGGTCGTCCGGGTTGAATATGCCGTTATAGTCACGTTTAATTCTGCGCTCTACGTCTGGTGGCAGCTTGCGCGTAACCAACAGCGTGGGTTTATTTTTTATCATAAATCAATTCTTTGTTAGAGGAAACTCCAACCGGGTGCTTCTTTACCCGGCCGCATCAGAGTAGCAGCGCTTCGCTGCAGCAATAAAATTGTACCATCCGTCGTTCATGTTTATTTAGTGGAAGAAGAAAAAACACTGTCGAGCGAATTTATTGATTCAAACAAAAATCGCAGAGGCGTTTTTACCAATAGGACAATGCCCCCGCATAGAGCTGCGAGAGTAACTCCCGGCTAACCTCCCGGGGCGACTGCTGCAGCAAACGCTGCTGAGCATATGCACCCTCCACCAAATTCGGAATATCGGCATTACTGTAGCCAACGCCGCCAATGCCATTAGGCATGCCGGTTGCCTGCATCATCTCGATTATTCTTTGCGCCAGTACCGTGCCGGCCTCTCCCGCACCCGCATCCAGAGACTCACTTCCGAGCAGTTGAGCGCCAATATGGTGTCGCTCGGGACAGGCTGGCGCTGTAAAGCGGAACGCGGAGGGGGCGTTGACGATGACGGACATACCGTGGGGGCATATGGGCTCATTATCCGGATATCCGGGGGGCTGAAAGTTTCTAACCAGACCCGCTACGGAGTAGGCCATGCCGTGGGGGATATGCACACCGCTGTTGCCAAATGCAATACCGGCTAGCGTTGCAGCAAGCATCATATTATCGCGCGCTTCACGATCACCCGCGTCCCGGGTTGCCCGAACCAGGTACTTGCCGGTGAGCTGCAGCGCTTTTTCGCAACCAATATCGCTGTATGGGTTGGCACCCTGACTCATAGGGCGCAGAGACGGGGATTTGGGTCTGGCGCGGGACGTATAGGGAATAGCGGTGAACGATTCCAGCGCGTGACTCAGTACGTCAAAGCCGCTGGCGGCGACAACGGTTGCCGGCAGAGTGTAGGTGGTTGTTGGGTCAATAATCGCTCTCGCCGGCCGTAGGTGACGGGAGGCAATGCCGGTTTTCACTTTCAGTTTTAAATAATCGAATACGGCGATGCCGGTGCACTCACTGCCGGTGCCGGATGTTGTGGGGCAGGCAATATGGGGCCTGAGCGGTCCGGGCACTGGTTGCGCACCACCGAGGGGTGCATTAACGTAGGTTTCAAAATCAGCGGGGTAGGTACTATAAAGATTAGCGGCTTTACAGGTATCTATTACTGAACCTCCACCCAGAGAAACGTATCCGTCGAAGCGGCCCTCGCGGGCGTACAGACTTGCCGCTTTAAAGGACCGGTCAGTAGGTTCGACGTGAACTTCGCTGAAAACATCGAAATCTATACCGGCTTGACGCAGCGCACTTGTCACCGTTTCCAGGTAGGGTAAAGCGGCCACTACGCGGTCGGTAAAGATCGCTATTCGCTTAAGCCCCAACTCTTGCGCGTCGCTACCCAACTCCGCAAGCGAGCCGGGTCCGAACTTAATGGCAGCGACGTCTACGGAAAAAACTTGGTCGCCCTGCTCGGTGAACTCGTAATAATGACAGCACTTCATCTGCGTCGGGTCATCGGTTGTCGAGATCTTTTAATACTCTCAGTTTCTGTTCCGCGTCAAATTGGGCCCAGTGCGCTATTTCTGTCATCGTCCGTTTGCAGCCCGCGCACAGTCCGCTGGCGTGGTCTAACTGGCATACGTTGATGCAGGGCGACCCTGGATCCAGCTTTGGATCATTATTCATCTGCGGTATTCAAGTAGGTGACAGGGAGTGATTTTTGTACAAAGCGTTGAGCGCAGCCATCTCGCGGTATTTACAGTTGCTGAAAGTTCTGGATTGTTTTAGTCTGGTAAAGCCTTGTAATTAAGCATCTCTACGTGTCCGACATCAAGACTTTACGACGCATTCTGAAGACCAGTCAACGCATCGCCATGGTCGGGCTTTCTGCGAACTGGTATCGTCCCAGTTACTTCGCTGGCAAGTACTTGATTGATCATGGCTATACCTTGTTTCCGGTCAATCCAAACTACGACGAGATACTCGGGCAAAAATGTTACCCGTCAGTTTTAGATGTTCCGCGGCCCGTGGATGTGGTTGACATATTTCAACGCCCCGAAAAAGTCCCGCCCTTGGTTGAGCAGGCTATCGAGATAGGCGCCAAAGTGGTATGGATGCAGCTCGGCATCGTCCACGAGCAGGCGGCGCAGCGAGCACGGGATGCCGGTCTTGAGGTAGTGATGAATCGCTGCATGAAAATCGAATATGGAAGGCTGTTTGGGGGATTAAACTTCATTGGCGTTAACACGAAGATAATCTCAGCCACAAGGCCCACCTGGGTTCCGTATTAAGCGCCCAAAATAATTTAGCTGGAGGATAGCGTGCCCGATCGAGAGTTTGGAATAGAGACTTTATGCCTGCACGCGGGGCAGCTGCCCGATGCTGCAACCGGCGCGCGCGCCGCCCCAATTTATCAAACTACGTCTTACGTATTTGACAGTACTGATCATGCTGCCAGTCTGTTCAATCTGCAAACGTTTGGCAACATTTATACCCGTTTGATGAATCCGACCAATGCAATGTTCGAGGAGCGCATGGCTGCGCTTGAAGGAGGTCGTGCTGCAGTTGCTGTGGGATCGGGCATGGCGGCACAGATGGTTGCGCTGCTGACGATACTTGAGGAGGGTGACGAGATTGTCTCGGCCAATACTCTTTATGGCGGTACTTATTCGCAGTTTGACGTTACCTTTCGCCGCTTTGGAATTCAAACCCATTTTGTCAACCCGGATGATCCCGACAACTTCCGCCGGGCGCTGACCCCGAAAACCCGGGCACTGTACGGAGAGACTATAGGCAATCCGCTCAATAACGTGCTGGATATAGAGGCGGTGGCCGCCATTGCCAAGGAGGCTGAGATTCCGTTAATGGTTGACAACACGTTTGCCTCACCTTACCTGTGCCGTCCATTTGAACACGGTGCTGATGTGGTCGTACATTCGGCCACAAAATTCATCGGAGGTCATGGTACTTCCATCGGAGGCGTGCTGATCGAATCCGGCCGATTTCCCTGGGATAACGGCAACTTCCCCGGCATGATGGAACCGTCTAAAGGCTATCACGGGATACGCTTTTACGAGACGTTTGGAGATTTTGGCTATAGCATGCGAGCCCGCTGCGAGATCTTGCGCACGCTCGGCCCGAGCCTGAGCCCATTCAACGCTTTCCTGTTCTTGCAGGGACTTGAATCACTGCACGTTCGTATGGAGCGTCATGTCCAAAACGCCGTTGCTGTAGCAGAGTTCCTGCAGCAGCATCCTCTGGTGAACTGGGTCAAGTACGCCGGTTTGCCCGAAAGTGAGTACAACGCATTAGCCAAAAAATACCTGCCCAAAGGTGCGGGCTCCATTCTTACCTTTGGCATCAAGGGTGGGCAGCAGGCAGGCGCCAGATTTATTGAAGGCGTCGAGTTTTTCAGTCACCTGGCCAATGTGGGTGATGCCAAGACCCTGGTTATTCACCCTGCGTCAACGACCCACCGCCAATTGTCTGAGGAAGATCAGATTGCAGCCGGTGTGACGCCCGATATGATCCGCATGTCAGTCGGGCTGGAGACCATCGAAGATATTTTGTGGGACCTGGATCAGGCCTTGCACAAATCCCAGGATGAGTAACCGCAGGCTATGCAGCAAATCAACGATGTCAATGTAGTCAGCCAGGACTTAATTCCCACTCCAGAGCAGGTTAAGCGCGAATTGCCGCTTAGCCCCGAGGCTGCCCGAACGGTACTTCGCGGAAGGAAAGCGCTGCAAGACATACTGGATCACAAAGACCATCGCCTGTTTGTCGTCGTAGGACCCTGCTCCATTCACGATATCAGCGCGGCGAAGGAGTATGCCAGTCGATTAAGGGAATTGACCGATCTCGTCGGCGACACCATGCAGTTGATTATGCGGGTGTATTTCGAAAAGCCCCGAACCACCGTCGGCTGGAAAGGATTGATCAACGATCCCGATATGGACGACTCTTTTGATGTAAAAAAGGGCTTAACCATGGCGCGGGGGCTGCTGCTGCACATAGCTGATATCGGCTTGCCGGCAGGTACCGAGGCGCTGGACCCGATCATGCCGCAGTATCTTTCCGACCTGGTGACCTGGATCGCCATCGGGGCGCGCACCGTGGAATCGCAAACACACAGGGAGCTTGCCAGCGGGCTTTCTACGCCTGTGGGTTTCAAGAATGGCACCGATGGCAGTCTGGATGTAGCGATAAATGCAATGCAGTCCGCCGCGCAGCCCCATCATTTCCTCGGCATCAATCAGCAGGGTCAATCCACCGTGGTGCATACCGCGGGTAACTCTTACGGGCATTTGGTCCTGCGCGGCGGCGGCGGGCAGCACAATTACGACTCGGTGAGCGTGGCTATGACCGAACAGCGGTTGACCGCTGCGGGATTGCCTTCAAATCTGGTTGTCGATTGCAGTCACGGTAATTCCAACAAGGATCCTGCTTTGCAAAATCTGGTTTTTGCTGACTGCATCAATCAGATCACGGAGGGAAATAAATCTATTGTGGGCCTAATGCTGGAGAGTCACCTGAACTGGGGTAACCAACCGATACCGGAAGATCTGAATACTCTTAGATACGGAGTGTCTATCACCGATGCTTGTATCGATTGGAAAACAACTGAGCAATCAATTTGCGCTGCGCATGAAGCCTTGCGCAGCGTTGTGAGATAGCCAGCGGCAAAACGTCCGCGCAAGATTGCATGAAAGTTTCGCGCGCGTTGCGTAAAAGGCACTCCTGTCGGGCATTTCTCGCGAGGGAGGTTGATTTCGCCAAGATCAAACGTATCTTAACTCTGGCCAGTCGTGCGCCATCTGGCGCAAATACCCAGCCCTGGCGAGTCGCCGTTGTCTCCGGCCGCAGCAAACTGGCGATAGAAAATGAAATTGAAACCCAGTTCCGCGCGGGTAATCGAAGCAGAGCAGACTATCAGTATTACCCCGTACAGTGGAGTGAGCCCTACAAATCCAGACGGTTTGCTTGCGGCTTGCAGCTGTATAACGCGCTGGGCATCGGGCGCGAGGACAAAGATCGTCGGCGTGAGCAATGGATCGAAAATTATCGAGCCTTTGGTGCGCCGGTGGTACTGTATTTCTATATGCAGTCCCACCTCGAAGCCGGCTCGTATATGGATTTCGGAATGTTTCTGCAGTCAGTAATGCTGGCCGCAGAGGAAGAGGGTCTGGCAACCTGCCCTCAGGCGGCACTGGCCGAGTATCCTGAAATTGTTAAACAGAAGCTTGGGTTAGGGGATGGTTTCGTGCTGTTATGTGGGATGGCTCTGGGTTACGAAGACACAAGTGCGCCGATAAATCAGTATCGTACGCCCAGAGCCCGACTTGAAGATTTCGTTACGTTTCATCAATAAAAGTTGCAGCTGCGGCAGCTGAGACTTGCCGTTAAACGGTAAAAATCATTAACGCCATAAAAGCCCTGATTTAAACCTTAGTCTAAACATTTGTTACACTATTGGTATGTCTAAACCCCAACGTCATGTAGAACTGCTCGATGTTACCTTGCGTGACGGTGAACAAACGCGAGGAGTCTCCTTCTCCCAGTCGGAAAAAGTCAGCATTGCTAAAGCGCTGCTGGCATCGCTGCGCGTGGATCGAATTGAGGTGGCCTCAGCCGGCATATCGGAAGGCGAGCAAGAGGCGTTGTGTAAAATTACTGACTGGGCTGAGCAGTCGGGCTATTTGCGCCAGGTTGAAGTACTCGGCTTTGTTGATCACAAACGGAGCGTAGATTGGATTGTCGCTGCCGGCGGTCGCGTACTGAATTTGCTTACCAAAGGCAGTGAAAACCATTGCCAACAGCAGCTGCGAAAAAATCTACATGAGCACCTGAGCGATATCAAACGCACCGTCGATTATGCCCAAGGGTGTGGATTGTCGGTCAACGTTTATCTAGAAGACTGGTCCAACGGTTACCGAGACAATCCAGATTATGTATATCGAATGTTATCTGGTCTACAGGGACTGGGTGTCGATCATTTTATGCTACCGGATACACTGGGCGTGATGACACCGGATGAGGTGTTCTCCAGTCTGTCCGACATGACCAACCGGTTCACTGAATATCGTTTCGATTTCCATCCACACAATGACTACGGTTTGGCTACGGCTAACGTTATGTCGGCGGTTAAGGCTGGAATATCGTCAGTGCATTGCACAATTAACTGTCTGGGCGAACGCGCAGGTAATGTCTCGCTGGCGGAGGTTGCTGTTGTGCTGAAGGATAAGATGGGCGTAAAACTCTCCATCGACGAAACCAAGATCTATGCACTAAGCCAGATGGTAGAGAACTTCTCAGCCAAGCAGGTAGCGGATAATGCCCCAATTATTGGTGCTGATGTTTTTACCCAGACCAGCGGCATACACGCTGACGGAGATAGCAAAGGAGGGCTCTATCAAACCGCGCTCAATCCTAATCGATTTGATCGCAAACGCAGCTATGCGCTGGGAAAAATGAGCGGCAAGGCGTCACTGCAGAAGAATCTGGAGGAACTGGGAATAAGCCTGTCTGAGGAAGATAGGGCAAAAGTGCTCGAGCGCATTGTAGAACTCGGAGATTCGAAGTCCACCATCACGATTGAGGATCTTCCTTTCGTTATTGCCGATATACTGGAAAGCAAAGATTACTCGCATATTGAGCTGTTGAACTGCTCAATAACCAGCGGTCTGGAGCTTGAATCGACGGTAAGTATCAGGGTGAAAATACAGGATGAAATCTACAAAGCATCGGGGTCTGGTAACGGGGGGTTTGACGCTTTTATCGTAGCCATAAAAAGAGTGCTGAATGAGGCAGGCATAAGATTTGAGTTTCCCGAGCTTATCGACTACCAGATTCGCATCCCCAAGACCGGCCACAGCAGCGCGCTTACCGAGTGTTTTATTACCTGGCGCGACGGTAATCAGACGAGTAAAACGCGAGGAGTCAGTGCGAATCAGGTGTTTGCCGGAATCAGCGCGACGCTGCACATGCTGAATATGAAGCTGCACCAGAGGACGATCGGTTTTATCTCAGGTCGAACAGCGGGCGGTATAACGTAAACCTAGCCTAGCCCAGGAACTCGACCAGAAGATCTAAAACCTGATTGGGCTTTTCCGCCATCAGCATGTGACCGCACGCTGGCAACACCTTCGTCTGCACGTTAGGTATCACTTTTTCCAACTCCCGTGCCCTGCGTACCGGGGTCATGATGTCTAACTGACCCAGGATCATCAGAGTTGGGCACTGTATTTTAGCGCCGCTCTCGAGGCCGTGCTGATACTGATGGCATGCATTTAAACCGGCGTACAGTACGCCTGGTTTGGATCGAGCTAACAGCCGGATGGACATAGTGCTCATCCACATTCCCGGCGCCTGATTACCGCCCATCTGTCCCCAACTGCTGTGTCCCCACAGGTTGATCATATCGAATGCGTCAAACCTATTTTCTTTGGCAGCATTCAACAGCGGCTCGGTCACCGACATAGGCACTGCTGTGCCAATAAGCACCAGCCTGTAAACCCGATTTGGATGCCTAGCCGCTGCTTCCAGCGTGACCAGTGATCCCATGCTATGTCCGACGAGGTTGGCCTGCGTGATGTGCAGAACGTCCAAAACATCGACAATCCAGTCTGCCATATCGCTGATGCACTTAAGAGGTTCACCATGGGAGCGTCCGTGGCCGGGTAAATCCACCGCCAATACGTTTCTTTCATGATGGGCAAAATACCGGCTCTGCAGGTGCCAAACGGTATGATCAAGCCCGTTGCCGTGGACAAAGACGATAGTGGGCTGATTCGGCACGAACTCTTTAGCGCCGGTATAAATGTATGTTTGCTGTTTGTTAACTTCTATTATCATCGCTGTTCGCCCTGGTTGCTGGTCATGGCTCTACAGCTTTTGCGACGCATGTAAAGCGCGGTCCAAATCAGCAGTCAAATCGTCCGGATCTTCCAGGCCTACCGACAGGCGTATGGTGCCTTCCTTGATGCCCGCCGCCTCCAGCGCACTCGCGTCCATCCGATGGTGTGTCGTACTGGCTGGGTGAATGACCAGAGATTTGGCGTCTCCGACATTGGCCAGATGGGAAAAAACGCTGAGCCGCTCAATAAAACGCCGGCCCGCCTGCCGTCCACCCTTGACCACGAAACTGAAAACTGCGCCACACCCCTTGGGTAAAAGCCGCTTTGCCAGCTCATGATCGGGATGGCTGCTAAGTTCCGGATAGGTGACCTCTGCCACCGCCTCGTGTTGGTCCAGATAGTTAACCAGTTTACGCGTGTTTTCTATGTGTCTTTGCATACGCAGTGGCAGCGTTTCCAGCCCCTGCAGAATGTAGAACGCCGTGGTTGCGCTCATGCAGGCACCGAAGTCTCTCGCGCCTTCTTTTCTGGCACGCATGATGAAAGCTGCCGGGCCGTGCTCCTCAGTAAAGACCAAATTATGGAAACCAGCGTAGGGCTTGGTCAGGGTTGGGAATTTACCCGACTGGTCCCAATCGAACTTACCCCCATCCACCAGCAGTCCGCCGATGGCAACACCGTGACCGCCGATGAACTTCGTGGCGGAGTGAAAAATCAGATCTGCTCCGAAATCGAAGGGTTTGAATAGATAAGGCGTGGTGAAGGTGGAGTCGATGAGCAGGGGGATACCAGCGCTATGGGCGACGTCAGCGATGACCGGTACGTTCAGAATGTCAAGGCCCGGATTGCCCAGAACCTCGCCGAACAACAATCTCGTGTTCGGTTGAATGGCTTGGGCAAACGCATCGGCATCGCGTGGGTCGACAAACGTGGTCTCGATGCCGAAGCGCGGAAGCGTGTAGCTGAGCAGATTGTGTGACCCGCCGTACAGCGAACGGGACGAAACGATATGGTCACCGGCGCCAAGGATAGTGACGATAGCGAGGTGCATGGCAGCCTGCCCGCTGGCCGTGGCAATAGCACCCACGCCGTCTTCGAGGGCGCAGATGCGTTCTTCCAGGACAGCGTTTGTCGGATTGGTAATGCGGGAATAAACGTGGCCGGGGCGTTCGGTATTGAATATTGATGCCGCCTGCTCTGTGCTTTTGAACACGTAGGAAGTGGTTTGATATATTGGAACCGCGCGTGCGCCATGCGTCTCATCCGGCCTTTGTCCGGCGTGCAGTGTTAACGTATCAAATCCTGGATATTTTGGTCCGGCCATGAGTTCGCTTACCCCAAGGTTGTATTGTAGGACGGCAAAAATATGCTGCTTGCGTAAAACTTACGTGCCGAGAAACAGCAGTACTTCATTCGCCATTGGCTTACATATTCGGATAATTAGGTCCGTCACCGCCCCGGGGCGTGACCCAGATAATGTTCTGCGTTGGATCCTTGATGTCGCAAGTTTTACAGTGCACACAATTCTGCGCATTGATCTGTAAAACAGGGTTTGAATTTTCGTCCTCGATAATTTCGTACACGCCCGCTGGGCAATAACGCTGTTCCGGCGCCTCGTACAATTTGAGGTTCACCGTGATCGGCACGCTTTTGTCCTTCAGCGTTAAATGACACGGCTGATTTTCTTCATGATTGGTGTTGGAGACGAACACCGACGATGATCGATCAAAAGTAATCTTGCCGTCTGGAGCGGGGTATTCGATTTTCCTGCAATCTGCGACTGGTTTTAACGTCTCATGATCAGCGTGAGCATGTTTGATTGTCCAAGGCGCGTTTCCCCTGAGCAAGGTCTGATCCAGGCCAGTATATAGCGTGCCGCCCCACAACCCCCACTTGAAGGCAGGCCGGACGTTTCTTGCTTTCTTGAGTTCTTCATATACCCAGCTGTTATTGAACGCATCTGTGTACGCAGACAATTCATCGCCGCCCGCGCTCGAGTTCTGCAGCGCATTGAAAGCGGCTTCAGCGGCAAGCATGCCGGATTTCATCGCCGTATGGGTACCTTTTATTTTAGGCATATTCAAGGTCCCCGCTTCGCATCCGACCAGAACGCCGCCGGGAAAGGTTAACTTTGGCAGGCTTTGTAGTCCGCCCTCGTTCAGCGCACGGGCACCGTAAGCAATACGGCGGCCGCCTTCAAATATTGGGCGGATCTGCGGATGGATTTTAAATCGTTGAAACTCATTAAACGGGCTCAGCCAAGGATTCTCGTAATCCAGACCGACAACGAAGCCGACGGCGACCTGATTGTCTTCTAAGTGGTACAGAAAAGAACCACCGTAGGTATGCCGGTCCAGGGGCCAGCCCGCAGTGTGCAGTGCCAGACCCTGCTCATGTTTGGACGGATCGATCTCCCACAGCTCTTTGATGCCAATACCGTAAGTTTGCGGTTGGGCGCCGTCTCTCAGATTAAAGCGCTCGATAATCTGCTTGCCGAGGGATCCGCGACAACCCTCAGCAAGAAAGGTGTACTTGGCGTACAGCTCGATGCCGGGTTCAAAAGCGTCAGTTTGCTTGCCTTCTTTATCCACTCCCATATCACCGGTAGCAACGCCTTTGACCGCACCCTGTTCATCGAACAAAACCTCTGCCGCGGTAAAACCAGGGAATATTTCGACCCCTAAAGTTTCCGCCTGTTCCGCCAGCCAGCGGCACAGGTTGCCAAGACTGATTATGTAATTACCCGCGTTGTGCATAGCAGGCGGCAGCAGAAAGACTGGCAGCGAGGTTGATCCCTTCTCTCGCAGAAACATGAATTGCTCACGGGTGACCGCTGTATTAAGCGGCGCGCCCTTGTCTTTCCAGTCCGGAATCAGTTCATGCAGAGCCCGCGGCTCCAACACCGCGCCTGACAGTATATGGGCCCCGACTTCTGAACCCTTTTCGATTACGCATACACTGATTTCATGCTGATGCTGCTGCGTCAGCTGCTTCAAGCGGATCGCCGCCGCCAGACCAGAGGGCCCGGCGCCCACGATAACCACATCATACTCCATGGATTCGCGTTCCATAGATTGCCCCGTATCGTTGATTGCCAGTTGTGAATTATATCTTGTCCGTCCTTCAGCGCAGCTTGTGCAGGCGACACGGGACGGTTCGAAATCGCAACCGCGGCAGTGTTGCCAGCAGCGGCATGCGGCCCCGTTGGTTGAAGAGGTCGAATCGATACTGTATTTTACGCCGCGGAATGGGGCCAGAAGAAATCAAGCAAAAGGCTAGTGGAACCTTGGCTGACCACTTGGATTTGGAGTGGAGATACGTCCGCCCCGGCACGGCGAGCGGCCATTTTCTTGTTAAACCTTTTCACCTGGCACCGAACGGATATCTGCACGCCGCCAGCATCATAGCGCTGGCTGACACGTGCTGCGGTTTTGGCTGCATGGCAAGTTTACCCGAAGGTGCCAAGAGCTTTGCCACAATCGAACTGAAGTCTAATTTTCTTTCTACCGCTAAAGATGGGTGTGTGTCCTGCGTCGCAAACCTTGCTCATGGCGGCCGAACAACCCAGGTTTGGGATGCAACAGTAAACAGCGAACAGGACAAAACGGTTGCCCTGTTCCGCTGTACGCAATTTCTTTTATATGCAACACAGCAAGCTGACGGAAAGGGGCTATCTAAATGAATGTATCGGGTCACGCCGCCATCGTAACCGGAGGGGCTTCTGGCATGGGAGCCGAAACAGCGCGTGCGCTGACAGCAGCCGGCGCCAGCGTCACGGTCATGGATGTACAGCAAGAAAAACTGCTGCAAATCGCAGGACAGATTGGCTGCCTGGCTGTCACTTGTGATGTCACCAGCTCAGCCAGTGCCGAGACTGCAGTGGCGCAGGCAAAGGACGCTCATGGTGCGGCCAGGGTGCTGGTCAACTGTGCCGGTGTCGCCCCGGCGAAGCGGATAGTTGGGCGGAATGGACCAATGCCGCTGGAGGACTTTAAGCGGGTAATCGACATAAACCTGGTTGGCACGTTTAACTTGATGCGGCTGGTGGCGGCCGATTTGTATGCGGAACCGGCGCTGGACGAGACTGGAGAGCGAGGGGTGATCGTCAACACCGCATCCGTCGCAGCCTACGAGGGTCAGATCGGTCAGGCTGCTTACAGTGCATCAAAGGGAGGCATTGTCGCGCTTACGATACAGGCGGCCCGGGACCTCTCTGCAAAAGGTATTCGCGTAGTTACCATTGCACCGGGCTTTATTGCCACACCTATGTTGTTGGGCATGCCGGAGGAGGTGCAGCAAAGTCTGGCACAGCAAGCACCCTTTCCCCAGCGCTTCGGCCGCCCGGACGAGTACAGCAAACTTGTGCTGCATATTATTGATAATCAGATGATCAATGGTGAAGTCATTCGCCTTGATGGCGCCGCTCGCATGCAGGCACGGTAGCAGCGCTGGCAGCTTGCAGCCGCTATTGCGGGGCAAACCGTCGCCAGAAAAGAGATTAGCTGCGGGTCTAATTATCGGGAGCTATCTGCTGCAAGGCGATTTGGCTCATCGCGCCGGCTGGTAACATTTAATTTTCCGCCCTCGGAGTGGGCGTTTCAGAATCACGCGTTTCTAATTCCGGCCACAATCTTTTCACCACTTCACTGCCCCTGGCATACGCATGGCAACTCCCCACCAGGCTGTGATTTTTTGCCGCATTGCCGTTTGCCCGTTTCGATCTGATAGGAATGATAGTCTGGAAAGCGGTTGTAGCCATTGGCCCGAGCAGTTCTCGCAGGTGGGTGCAGCCCAGAGAGCCGCCCACCAGCTTGTTAATTGCGGTGTGAAACCCCGATCCGATCTTGACGTTTTTTATTTTAGAGAAATTGGGAACGGCACCGGGGCAGATTTTAAATGGCCCGTACTCGGTTGAAGCTTCCGTGTTTTGGATGACTAGATCGTCATCGACGGTAATCCTCAGCCACATTTCATGCACAGGCTCACCGGCCTTTACCGCTCCCCTGTCCATGTTGGAAAAATCGTAGGTTTTAGTGTCGACCAGATGGCCTTCTATATCCCATAGATTATCATCGCGGCGGTACCCATAGCATTCGACTTTACGTTTGTGAATCAGCTCTCGCTTGATGTTGTTTGCAGATAAAGGCATAAGGCTTAAGACTGTCGATTTACGTTGGCGAATAGTATACATCAACCCGGGTTATATCACTTGCTGTGCGCAGACTTCTATCAATGACGCTGGCGCTAATCTATAATTAGCGACTACCTAAAAGCACCTGGAGCTTCTCGTGGAATCTGTCAATTCATTCTGGATGGTTGTCGCTATCGTCTTTGGAATCGGTGCCATCGTCGGTGCCGTGGTTCATCGACTGTTCAATGTTTCGGGCAAGAAAACAGCCAAGCTGCAGCAGCGGCTGGAACAGGTTGAGGATGAGTTAAAGACCTACAAAGAGAGCGTGAACCGTCATTTTAGCAAGACCTCAGAGCTGGTAAGCGAGCTGACGCAAGATTATGTCAAAGTTTACAAACATTTGGTTGAGGGGGCGAAGGAGCTGGGCGACCCCAGCGAATTTACCAATGTTCTTGAGCAACAGCAGGGCAAGATGCTGATTTCTTTTGCTGACGAAGTCGTGCCGCCAGCGGAAGATAAGGAGCAGGGGGTTGACACTGACGCCGCACCCATTACGGCAAAAAAGCAGGGAACCGAACAGCCTGCAGCGACAAAAGACGAGGAGAGCGACCAGGCTACCACCCCCGCGTCACAGGCACATCTGTCGGAGAGCATGAAAAAAGTTGCTGAGAAAATGAAGGGTGCCGAGTCATCTGCGCAGGCAAAGGATGTGCCGACGGCGCCAGGGTCAAGTGTGAAAGAAGGCGCGGTGGAGGCGGGGAATGCCGCGCGCTCCTCCGACGGGGGGACTGATAAAGCGGCGGCAAAAAATCAGCACAAAACCGAGCCCCGGCTGCAGAGCAAAACTGGACAGAAGGTCGACAGCGCGGCAGAGGTTCGGCCCGAGCAGCGCAGCGGTAAACAGTAAGCGGTTTCAATCCGCCGTTTAAGTTTAGGCTTGATGAAAGCCTACGCGTAAACGGCGGCTCAGATTGATCCGGCTGTGCGTTCGAAGTAAAGGCTTGGTATCGACGCGGAATATTTCATCCGCCATAACGAATCTGATCTTATGGTGCATCAAATTAACCGCTTTGCGCCTTTGACATCGCATCGGATCTCCTTTTACCCCTGTTAGCCTCTTGTTTAAATATAGGCCTGATTACAGGTTTGAGGCAAGGCTTCCCATTCTTTTTGCCGTTTCCCGCAGTTTGAATTTCTGAATCTTGCCGGTGGATGTTCTGGGAAGTTCACCGAAGACTACCGTTTTCGGACATTTAAAATGAGCCATATTATCGCGGCAGAATGCGATTATTTCTTCCGCCGTGGCCTGCGCCCCTGATTTAAGGGTGACAAACGCGCACGGTGTCTCTCCCCAGTCGTCATCCGGTCGGGCAACGACGGCCGCCACTTCAATCCCCGGGAACTTGTATAAAACATCTTCAATCTCGATGGAAGAGATATTTTCTCCGCCGGAAATGATGATGTCTTTGGATCGATCCTTGAGCTGTATATAGTTGTCCGGGTGCATGACGCCAAGATCGCCGGAATGAAACCAGCCGTCAGCAAGCGCCTGCTCGGTGGTCGCGCTATTCTTCAGGTACCCTTTCATCACGATATTTCCGCGAAACATGACTTCACCCAGGGTCTGGCCATCACGGGGCACGGGCCGCATGGTTTCAGGGTCGATCACGTCGAGTCCGTCGAGCACATGATACGGAGTCCCCTGGCGTGATTTCTGCCGAGTTCGTTCGTCGTCGGGGAGCGTATCCCACTCGTCCTTCCAGGCGCAGATTACGGCTGGACCGTAAGTTTCGGTGAGTCCGTAAACATGGGTTACCTTAAAGCCTTTCTGTTCCATCGCGGCCAGAACTGATGCAGGTGGGGGTGCCGCCGCGGTCATCACATTGATCGCATGTTCGAATTTTTCTCGTTCCTGCTCAGTGGCGTTGATCACCATGCCCAGTACGATGGGGGCGCCACAGAAATGGGTGACCCCGAACTGTGCAATCGCTTGGTAGATGTTGGCTCCGCTGACTCTGCGCAGGCAGACGCTGGTGCCGGCCACCGCCGCCAGGGTCCAGGGGAAGCACCAGCCGTTGCAGTGAAACATGGGCAAGGTCCATAGATAGGTCGGATGATGGCTCATGTTCCAGCAAACGATGTTGCTGAACGCATTCAGATAAGCACCGCGGTGATGGTAGACCACTCCTTTCGGATCTCCCGTTGTCCCGGATGTGTAGTTCAGGGAAATCGCCTGCCACTCATCTTTCGGTGGTTTCCAGCTAAAGTCAGGGTCGCCTTCACGCAAGAAGGTCTCGTATTCCAATTCTCCAATAAACTCGCCGTCAACGTCATCATCAACATCGATCACCACAGGCTTGTTTTTACACTGAGCTAGCGCTTGTCTTACCGTGTGGTGGAACTCCTTATCGGTAAGCAGCACCCTTGCCTCACCGTGATTAAGGATGAATGCGATCGTGTCGGCATCAAGCCTCGTGTTAATCGTATTTAATACGGCTCCGGCCATGGAGACGCCGAAATGTGCCTCGTACATGGCTGGAATGTTGGACAACAATGCCGCTACGGTATCGCCGGCGCCTACGCCACGTTTTTGCAGGGCCGACCCCAACTGTCGGCAACGGGTGTATGTTTCGAGCCAAGAATACCTGCGGCTTCCATGGATGACGGACGTGTATTCAGGATACACAGACGCGGTCCGCTGGATGAAACTGAGTGGCGTCAGTTGGGTAAAATTAGCCGCCTGCTTACCCAAACCACTGGCGTAGGGTCCGGCATCCACGATATCGTTCACAACATCCTCCACTTCATTGCGACGTCGACTGCATCGCATGGGCGCTAAACATTATGCTTGCTCAGAGCAAGCGTATAGGGAGCAGGCCGACTTGGTCGGTTATGGTTACTCTCTCCAGGCCGGTTCCCGTTTCTCAATAAACGCGTCAATGCCTTCAGCGGTATCGACAGCCATCATGTTTCTTGCCATGACGTCGGCGGCATAGGCGTAGGCCTGCTGTAACTCCTTTTCAATCTGCTTGTAAAACATCTGCTTGCCGGTCCTGACCGCCGTCTCTGGTCTGGCAGCGATATGCTGCGCCAGGCTTACGACCTGACCGTCCAGCAGATCCGGCTCCACTACGCGGTTGACCAGCCCCAAATGCGCTGCCCGGTCGGCGCTGATGAATTCGCCTGTCAGCAGCATTTCCATTGCATGTTTACGCAGCACGTTTCGACTCAATGAGACCCCGGGAGTAGAGCAGAACAGTCCGAGGTTGATTCCAGAAGTGGCGAACGTCGCATTGCTAGATGCCACTGCCAGATCCGCATTGGCGACCAGCTGACAGCCAGCGGCAGTGGCGGTGCCATGGACTCGGGCAATAACCGGTTGCGGTATCTGCGTCATGGTCAGCATCATGGCGCTGCATTTGTTAAACAGGAATCGGTAATACTCTTCGTCTGGATGGGCGCGCATTTCCTTAAGGTCGTGGCCGCCGCAGAACGCTTTTCCCGCGCCGGCAATAATGACCACGCGGACACAGTTGTCTTCAGCAATATCGTTTAGTGCGGATTGCAGTTCATCCAGCATCAGTTCAGATAGTGCGTTGAACTGCCGCGGGCGATTCAAGGTCAACGTACAAATCCCCTTAGTCTCGTTTCGAAGCAGAACGGATTTTTCCGCGATATTTTCGGCCGATGTGCTCATTTTATATCTCGTAAGAATTGTTTTTACATTGTGCGCTGTACCCGGTAATGGTTCAAGCCGTCTCAGGTCGATGCGCGTTCATATGCTGCGTTTTTTAAGTTAAGCTTGCCGCCGGACAAAGGGCTCAATCATGCAAATTATAAGACCGGGTCAGAAGGACTTTGAGCAGATTCGTAAGAATTTTAAATGGAATATCCCAAAATACTACAACATGGCTTATGAGGTGTGTGACCGACACCGAAACCTGAGCCATAGGCCTGCGATGTACTGCGAGAATTCAGCGGGCGAAGCCAGAACCTACACGTTTGGTGATTGCAGAAAGCTGTCCAACCGGTTGGCAAATGGATTGGCGCAAATGGGCATTGCCAAAGGGGACCGCGTTGGTATTGTGCTGCCGCAGAGAGTTGAAACCGCAATCGCTCATATTGCGCTGCATAAACTTGGTGCAGTGTCTCTGCCGCTGTCGATATTGTTTGGTCCCGATGCCATTGAGTATCGGCTCAACGACAGCGCAGCGAAGGCGGTTATAGCCACGGGTCGTCACGTGCAGATGATTCAGGATATGAGAACTGAGCTGCCGCAGCTGCAAGCGGTAATAAGCTGTGATCAGGCGGATGGAGATGAGATGTTCTGGTCTTTACTGCAGCGGGGATCGGAGCATTATGAAATGGAGCCGACGCTGGCCGAGAACCCGGCGCTGCTGATTTACACTTCAGGCACGACCGGGCCGCCCAAGGGCGCACTGGTTGCCCACCGTTCCCTGTTGGGGAACCTGCCGGGTTTTGAGTTATCGCAAAACTTCTATCCGCGGCGGACCGACGTGTTCTGGACGCCTGCCGATTGGGCCTGGACCGGTGGCCTGTTAGACGGGTTGATGCCGACGTGGGTGTACGGCAGACCAATTGTGGCCTACGACGGTGGAAAGTTTGATCCGGAAATAGCGTGCCGTCTGCTCAGTAAATACAGGGTGACCAACGCCTTTATTCCTCCCACTGCGTTAAAAATGATCAGACAGGTGGGCGATATCGATCGGTACCACTTTAGTTTGCGCGCCATGATGTCGGCAGGGGAGTCTTTGGGGGAGGAGCTGTACGAGTGGGGCAAAGATGTGCTGGGCCTGCTGATCAACGAGATGTGGGGCCAGACCGAGTTCAACTACCTGGTGGGAAATTGCGCAGTCATCATGACGGTTCGGCCCGGATCAATGGGCAAGCCTTATCCAGGGCACGAGGTGGACGCCATCGACGAGCAGGGCAACATCAGGCCCCGGGGTGAGCACGGTGAATTGGCGGCGCGGATCAATGATCCGGTTATGTTCCTGGGCTATTGGAATAACGAAACGGCGACGAAGGCAAAGATTTCTAACGGCTGGTTTCGTACGGGGGATGTGGGATACAGAGATAAGGACGGGTACATCTGGTTCGTAGGGCGTAAAGACGACGTCATCGGCAGTGCCGGTCACCGCATCGGGCCGGGCGAGATCGAGGATAGTTTGCTAAAGCATCCAGCCGTGGCGCACGCTGCGGTAATCGCAAGCCCTGACGCGCTTCGCGGAAGCATCGTCAAGGCTTACGTTGTGCTGGCGCAGGGTTACGCGGCAAGTGAGGAGCTCAAAGCTGAGATACAAACCTCAGTAAAAAGCAGACTGGCCGCCCATGAGTACCCGCGCGCGGTTGAGTTCATAGATGCAATGCCGATGACCACCACCGGCAAGGTACGTAGAATGGAGTTGAGAAAATTGGACGCGGAATCGAGAAAATGAAAGGCGGCTCAGCGCTAATCAGGTTTTTGTTTGCGCTGTAACCTGGTACAGCACTATGCATTTATCTATCTTTCCTTTTTACCGTTAGTTTAGCCAACCAATAGTGTGGAGACTGAATGTGAAAAAATTCCCGCGTACGGAAAAGACCAGAATCAGGCGGTTGCCTAAGAGAGGCAGCTATGATCGGGATACGATCTATGCCCTGATCGATGAAGCCCTGATTTGTCATGTAGGGTTCATTGTGGATGCAGAACCCCATGTTATCCCCACTGCTATCGCACGGTTAAACAACGATATCTACCTACACGGCAGTCGGCTAAGTCGAATGCTCAAACATCTGGCTGAAGGCAAAGATGCCTGCATCGTCGTGACCCATTTAGACGGTCTGGTTCTGGCGCGCTCCGGTTTTCATCACTCGATGAATTATCGCTCGGTTGTTATTTACGGCAACGGTGTCCCCGTTACTGGTCGAGACAAAAGAGAGATTCTAGACCTTTTTGTTGAACGGCTCGTTCCTGGACGCACCACTGATATCCGTGCGATAAATCGTAAAGAGTTAAATGCGACTACCGTCGTTAAGTTCGAACTCGATCAGGTCTCGGCCAAAATCAGATGCGGTCCTCCAGTGGATGACGCGGAAGACTACGACCTGCCGATCTGGGCGGGTGAGCTGCCGTTTACGCTGCAAGCGGGCAAACCGCGCAATGATCCGGCCATGCGGCAAAAACTGCCGGTGCCGTCTTACCTAACCCGCTACAAGAGAAAGTGACGCTGTGCCGCCGTATTTCTGGTCACCGCTTAGAGCGCTTGCCTAGCGGAAAGTATCCGGTGAAGAGGCTGTTGCGGGGCAGACTGGTTGAACTCGAGCTGCTCAACCCTTAAGTGCATGCCCGGCTCTTTATACCGTTTCACACAGAGACGATGAGGCGCAAGCTGTATGGGCGTTAATGTTCGGTGCAGGTTTTCCGAGCCTTTTGTTCCGCCAGATTATTCCCCACCTTCAGCAATTTTTTGAGCCGCCTTCACCATTTCGATGGGGAACGGGAAAAAGATAGTCTGATTATGTTCGTGTGACATATCCACCATGGTCTGCAGGTAGCGTAAGGTGATGGCATCCGGCTGAGTATGCAGTATGGAAGCAGCTTCGGTGAGCTTATGCGAAGCCTGTAGTTCGCCTTCGGCTGCGATGATCTTCGCCCGACGCATCCGTTCGGCCTCAGCCTGTTTGGCAATGGCGCGCACCATGCTTTCATCCAGATCCACGTGCTTGATCTCAACATTCGCGACTTTGATGCCCCAGGCGTCGGTTTGTTTGTCCAGGATCTGCTGAATATCGCTATTGAGCTTTTCGCGTTCCGACAGCATTTCATCGAGTTCATGCTGGCCTAGAACTGAGCGCAACGTAGTCTGCGCCAGCTGGCTGGTAGCGGTATGGAACTGCTCGACCTGGATGATAGCCTTTTCCGGATCCACCACGCGGTAGTACACCACCGCATTAACCTTGACCGATACGTTGTCGCGTGAAATAACGTCCTGCGTAGGCACGTCAAGCACGCGGGTTCGGAGATCTACGCGCACCATCTGCTGGATGGGTGGAATGACGATGATTAGCCCAGGGCCTTTTACCGTTTGAAAACGGCCGAGGAAAAAAATGACTCCTCTTTCGTATTCACGGAGTATTTTGATAATGAAAAAAATGATGAAGATGATCGCCATCAACGCCATCAGATAGTACAGATCTAACAACATCACGATTGCTCCTCCACAGGTGTTACGATCAAAGTTAATCCGTCCATCTCACGGACCTTAACCCGCTGCCCTTTGTGCAACGGCTGTTCAGTACGTGCCGCCCAGCGCTCGCCGTGGATGTGGATATTGCCGCTAACAGAAAAATCTTCGGCCGCCTCACCAATATCTCCGATCATCTGTTCTCGCCCACTGACAATGGGTTTCTTGCGCTGTTTTACGGCCATGGAAATGAGGGTAAAAACAAACAAGGCGGTCATTGCGGTTACGGTCACGATCACCGGTATGGACAGTTGAAAAGCCTCGACTTCCGTCTCGATAAGAATCAATGAGCCAATGACGAACGCCACGGCACCGCCAATACCCAGCACGCCGAAACTCGGCACAAACAACTCGCCTACCATGAACGCTATGCCAATCAGTATAAGCGCCAGGCCGGCGTAATTCACCGGCAGAACATGCAGGGCATACAGTGCCAGGAGAAGACAGATCGCACCAAACACGCCGGGATACATCGACCCCGGATTAGACAGTTCAAAAAACAATCCATACACACCCAGCAGCATTAATATGTACGCAACGTTGGGATTGGTGATCACCGCGAGCAGTTTGGTACGCCAATCAGGCTGCACCGTGTCAATAACAAGGTCGGCTGTATTCAGCGTTACTTCACCGCTGGGCAAACTGACGATGCGCTTATCACTCTGTGCCAGCAGATCTGGTATGTCTTTCGCAACTATGTCGATTACATTTTGTTCCAGCGCATCCTCAGCAGTAAGGCTGAGCGCCGAGCGGACCGCCGCCTCTGCCCAGACCTCATTACGTTCACGCAGTCGCGCCAGGCCCTTGATGTAGGCTACCGCGTCGTTAATTACTTTGCGCTCCATCGCGCTGCCCGCTTGCGACGGGGCTGTGCTTTCGTCTCCGGATTCTTTATCTTTTGTTTGCTCACCTTCGGCTGCATCGCCCTCATCAGAGGGCGTTGCTGGCGGTTTGCCGATTCCTCCGGGCGTAAAAGCGACGGGGGTTGCAGAGCCCAGGTTGGTGGCGGGCGCCATGGCTGCAATATGACTGGCATACATAATGTAGGTGCCGGCGCTGGCTGCGCGCGAGCCGGATGGTGCAACGTAAGTGATTATCGGTACCCGGCTGCTCAGGATCTTGTGAATGATATCGCGCATGGAGGTATCCAATCCGCCCGGCGTATTGATGCGCAGCACCACCACTGCGGCCGTAGACAGCTCGGCGTCCTCTATGCCACGCACGATGAAATCAGCGGATGCGGGTCCAATAATCCCTTCGACTTCGAGCACTACGGCGCGATTCGCAGCATCATCCTCTGTCGCCCCAAACGCAACTGCAAAAGCCAGCGCTAAAGCTGTGGCCCAAATCATCGACCTTAAATTGGGAAGAGCGCAGTTTGCTGAAATCAGCATTTGGTTGAATGGGCTCTACTGCCAGACAGTGCCGCGTGCGCAGGATTTCTCATGTCATTTCAGTTCAGCCGACTGTCACTGATACAATTGTCATAATGCTAATCATACTCGGTTTTGCCTGAGTCGGGCACTACTCACAACCGCTCTCCTTGATCCCTATGTATCCGCATGCATCCGTACCGGCGACAGTTCGCCCTGACTATCAAGGCGGCAGCATTGTCAACCTGATGAGCTCTATTGCCGCCGCACATGGATATCGATCCTTGTACTATCCGGATTTGACAATCTGTCCGCCGGAACGTTTGCGCCAATTCCGCAGCATCGTACTTTTAGTGGTAGACGGGTTGGGATACAAGTATGTAAGGCACAATGGCGCCGGCAGTCTGCTGCATGGTCATTTGGAGGGCTCAATTACTTCGGTTTTTCCAGCAACGACTGCTGCCGCTATTCCTGTTTTCTTAACCGGGTATCCACCGCAGCAGCATGGTCTTACCGGCTGGTTTACCTATCTGCAGGAATTCGGTGCCATCGTAGCCATTCTACCCTTCGTTACGCGGAGTGGTAGACAGCCGCTGGCTACCGACCGCTTTGATCCACGTCAGCTGACCAATCAGCTGCCGCTATTCAACCGCATCGATACACTTTGTCACACGGTTATGCCGGTGGACATCGCTTACTCCACATTTAATCGTGCCTTCAGCACTGGGGCGACAATTCATCCGTACCGCACTCTGCGGCAGATGTTCAACACGGTGCGCAGACTTATCGCTGCACAAGTGCAGACGCAGTACATCTACGCTTATTGGCCTGGATTTGATCGCTTGGCTCATACCTACGGTATCAATAGTAATCAGGTTCGCCGACACTATGATCTGATTGATGCAGAATTTGCCCGCCTTAAACGCACCATAGCTGGAACCGATACGATGGTTATCGTCACAGCGGACCATGGCTTCGTCGACTCCGATCCAACGCGAATGATTCTGCTCGCGGATCATCCCATGCTGGGTGAGACGCTGATGATGCCGTTATCCGGAGAACCACGCCTCGCTTATTGCTATGTCCATGCGGATAAGAGAAAGCAGTTCGAGGGCTACGTTAACGGCGAGTTAGAGGGCTGCGTCGATCTTTATTTGAGTCAAGATCTGATTAATCAACACTACTTTGGTTTGGGCAAGTGCCATCCTTCTCTGGCAGATAGAATTGGACAATATACCCTGATGGCAAAAGAAGGCGTGACCATTCGGGATCGGGTGCAGGGTGAGGGGCCCATTCGGGACATTGGCGTACACGGCGGTGTGAGTGCTGATGAGATGTATGTCCCGTTTATCACGCTCGCAGGCTAATTGGATCAGAAAAGCGGAGCGATTGGTACGGAATAGTGCCTCTTCGCGACAGCTACGTTGGTAATATTCGTTCTAATTGGGTGCCGAATTGTTCAAACGAGCTGTACTGCAGATCGTATGCGGGCGTATTCCGCACCAGTCGTGCCGCCTCATCGAATCCATGACCGCTCAAGTTGCGCGCATTTACCAGGCACGCCATCAGGCTCAGACCTGCCTTGGCTTTCGATAGTCTTTGCAGCTTAAACGGCGCTGCCTGGACATATTTTGGGAACACGATCAACTTTATCTCAGCATTTTCCGGTTTATTGCCTGGATTAAGTAAGCGCGGCGGGATCATGGCAACATGCTTTCCCTGAATTGTCGAGTGTTCGTGTTCATCTAACTTAAAGACGCCGCGCAGTGCCGCCAGTCCGCTGACTTTTACATTGGGCGGGCGCATAAAGGCCTGAATTACGTTGCTGTTCTTTTTGATGAACACGTACTCATCGGTGAGATAATTGAATCCTCGCGTTGCTAACCAGGTACTAAGCGAAGTCTTGCCGCTTCCGCTCGCACCAGGAAAGATGACGGCCTTGCCATCCCTGGAAAGGGCCGCGGCGTGCAGCGCCATGCCATCTTTATTGTTGTCGATAAGGTGGTATATGGTTTGCTGAATAAGGCTTGTGGCAAGCTCACTTGGTTCGGCTCCCTTGTACAGCACCGTGCTGCCGCGGCTCAGCATCAGCTGCCCATCATCATCTGTTACTACCAGCGTAACATCGGGCACGGCGCGCAGGTCGCTGCAATTATCGTGGTAGAGGAACGCTATCAGCTCAGTCAGATTGCGCGGAAAGTCAATAGCGAGGTGCTGACCGGCGAAACTGATTACTCGGTTGGGCAAATCAGGTTCCCGCTAGCAAAAAGTGATCGCGCCGTGTTCGGAAAAGATCGCCAAAGCCTGCTCTACGTCGCTTTGCATGTCACCGGCCGCTTCGGGATAGGCCACCTGCAGCTGCCGCACAATCTCACTAACGGTACGTTTACCATCACACAGCTGCCACACCAGGCTTGCCGTTTCGTTCATGTACACCGTCAGTGTCTTAGCTGGATGATACAGCAGCAATTCGTTATCCAGCTGCTCGAGGGAAAATTCCGTGCTTGGTACAGGCACGTCGTTGCTTGGCATCAGGCGCTAGTGTCTGTAAAAAGCCCAATATACCAAGTTTTGTATACAGACGAAAAGAGATGCCCGTTTGAGGTCAATGACTGCTCGGCACTAAGTCGTCTGGTCCAGATCAGAGCTATAAAAAGGAGTTGTATTCATTGCTGCTTAACTAAGCAATAGTTCGATTGGGGCCATAGCGCTGTGGAACGAAGCCAACCCCGAATATTCCCGACAAGTTTTGAACACCAGGGATAAACGACAATGGGGTGGGGGCGACTAGTTGTCGTTCATCATGCTTGCGAGTGAGCCATTCGAGGTCAACAGCTCCCTGGTAGGGCCTTGTTCCACTACCCTGCCGTTTTCTACTACCAGCGTATGCTCAAAACGCTCAGCGAGTTCGACCCTGCTCAGCACGGCGATTAATCCTTTGCCCTTCATACAGTCAATCAGATTATCGATAATTTTGTCTTCCGCTGCGGGGTCGAGTGGACCCGTTGCTTCGTTGAGAATGAGTAGATCGGGCCGCTTGAGCAAGCTTCTGGCGATCACCAGCTTTTGGCGCTGCGCCAGCGACAGGCGCGAGCCGCTTATGCCAACGTCATAATCCAGACCGGCGGTCATGATTTGCTGTCTTAGCCCCAGAGCCTCGACCGTTTCTCTGATCAGTTCGCCAACGCGGGACTGTGCCCGCGCCTGCCCGTAGGCAAGACGCCCGAACAGGATATTGTCCTGAATGGTGATCGCTGGGTTGAATTTCTCACGATCGAAAAAACTGACGTATTCATTGTCCTCGCCCAACTCTGTATAAAGAACCTGGCGCGCTTCAACCACCCTTTTCTGCAAGGCTTCATCGATCAGCCCCAAACGATGGCGGGCCGGAATGAGTTTAAACGGAAGAGACAACAGCAGTATCCGGTCCTCGTTCGCTAACTCATCGAACTTGTCTTCACTTGTTCGCTTGAGTAAGCTGTGGAATATAGGCAGATCTTCGGCGCTGATGAAGCTGAACTGCTCGAAAAGTTCGCTATCCGACGGTACATCAGCAAAAAGCTCCAGCATGACGTCAGCTATTTTGCGACCGATTACTAGAAAATCTTGGGTCAGGTTACATTCCTGCAATACTTTTATGACCTGGTCGTTGTTTGACAGATTTTCGATATCAAATGAAGGGTGAATCGAGCTGCCGAACAGCAGATTTTCCGCAACCGTCATGTTGGTGTTGTAGTGGTCTCGATCGAATGCTTCTACCAGACCAGCTATTTTCGGATCTGACAGGCGTTCACGCAGGGCTGCGCGGGCCTCCAGTACGCGTGCAATCAAATCATCGTGGGTACCCATACGGACTGTTCCATTCAGTCCCAGTTTGTAGACGTCCTCCTCTAAGGTCGTAACTTTGAGTACTTCAAATACGCGCTCGGTCAGCTGCTTTTCATCGGCAGCACCCGCCGCCACGTAGTCTACCCAGTTAGCATTGACGTCGTCGGATGTCGTCCCCGAAGCAATGGCTTCTTTCACAGCGCGCTCCCGTTCAACCGCTTCCTGCCCATCGTACTCGACCGTAGATACGGGTCGATGTTTGAGTCCGTAGACGATGTTGTCAAATACGGTGCCGGTGAAGACGTAGGCATTGGAGCCGACGTAAGCGGTACGCCTGCCCAGCACCGCCTCGGGATAACGCGCCAGGTTTTCATCGTTAATGGTGATGCGACCGCCGCTGGGCATTATCAATCTGGCAATAAGCCTTGCGATCTCATCTTTCCCACCGCCGGTTATTCCTACGGCGCTCACATGGTAGCCAAGATCTATTTTAAAGTTGGCTCCATCGACAAGATTGACTATCTGATCCTCGGTGTAGCGCAAGTTAGATGCCATTAATGTACCCTTGACCGGGTCAATATGATCGGGTGCCTTGTCCTGTAAGTCGACCTCGAGCATGTTTTCTGGCTGGAACTGCTCGATAATCTGTGCGTATTTGACCCGTATGTCTTCTGTAATCTGATAAAACTTCAGTAGTTCCTTCCACGGAGGGCCGATATCTTTATAAGCCGCGAGTACTGCTACCAGCGCTCCCAAAGACAGGTCTCCTTGAATGACGAAATATCCACCGATTGCATAGAAGAAAAAAGGAGTTAACTGATCAAGAAAGTTGTTTAGAAACTTGATGAAGAATTTGCGCTTGTAAATGTCGAAACGAATGTCATAGATTGTTCCCAGCTTGTCTGAAATTTTTGCCCGCTCATAATGCGACGTATCGTTGGCGTGAATTTCAGTAACGCCAGAAACCGATTCTCCTACGCCATCGGCAAGTTTGCGTACCGTTTGTACGCGTTTTTTAGCCAGTAAGTTTACTTTCTTCTGCAGTTTTGGAATGAGATAAATTTGTGGTGGGTAGAGGACAACAGCAAACAGACCGAGCAAAGGGTCCTGTACGAAAATGAATGACAGGTAAGTTAAGAGCATACCTCCCTGAAACGCGGGTAAGGCAAAAGCATCGCCGATGAAGCCGCCTAACGGCTCCGTTTCCGCAGTAATCATGGGTATGATTTCACCCTGCGACATTCTTTTAAAATGCGGCAGGGGAAAACGCAGGATGCGGCTGTACAGTTCGAAGCGGAATCGGCGCAGCATGCGTTCACCGACGACGCCACGATAAACATTGATAACGTATTTAAGCCCGCCGTTGAGTATTACTAAAAAAAGGAATACGAAGCACAGTAAGAGCAGGTAGGTGATTTGGTCAATGTCATAGCCGAATAACGAATCCGGAATGTTTTCTCCGCCTATTGCTTCGTTAATAATCTTTTTTGGTATCTCCAAGCTGATGTAGACGATGGGCATGGAAGCGGCCGTCAACACGATCAGGTAAATTTGATCTTTGAGCGTATGCTTTAAAATGTATTTGAAGATAGATTGATCCATGCCTTTTACCGAAATTGCTCGTTTTTTTAGTCAGAAAAGATTTCCTGATTACGCGCTTATGTCTAGATGGATCCGCATAGGATAGCTTATATTCTCGTACGATTCCCTATCAAAACTTGCGAGCATAGTGCAGCCACATATCGCCATCATTGTTAAGGGTTACCCTCGTCTGTCCGAGACCTTTATCGCGCAGGAAATACACGCACTCGAAAAACGGGGATTGAATCTCTGCGTTATCTCATTGCGACGGCGAACCGATCATACTACGCACCCGATTCATGCCGCGATTCGCGCGCCGGTGCTGTATTTACCCGAATATCTTTACCAGCAACCCTGGCGCGTGTTTCGCGCGTGGTTAAAGCTAAGGCGGTCAGTTGGATACGCCGCCGCGCGCAGTGCCTGGTTGCAGGATTTACGCAAAGACCGGACTTTTAACCGCGTTCGACGATTTGGTCAGGCCCTGGTTCTGGCGGCGGAACTGGCAGAGGGCTGCAAGCATTTGTATGCCCATTTTCTGCACACGCCGGGGTCGGTCGCGCGCTATGCCAGCGTGATGACCGGCATACCATGGAGCTGCTCAGCGCACGCCAAAGATATCTGGACTACACCCGACTGGGAAAAGAAACAAAAACTCAAGGATTGTTCCTGGCTGGTCACCTGTACCGCTGAAAACGTGCACCATCTGCAGGCTTTTACAGCCGAGCCGGATAAGGTGAGCCTGGTGTATCACGGGCTGGATTTCGACCGGTTCGATGAACCCGTGATGAGATCCGAAATTGGTGCCAAGAATAAACAGGCACGTCCTTTGTGCATTCTCTCCGTGGGGCGCGTCGTGCAGAAAAAAGGGTACGACGATCTGCTGCAGGCATTAGCCTATTTGTCAAAGGATATTGAATGGCGTTTTGTCCATATTGGCGCAGGCCCTTTGAGCGGTAGGCTCAAACAAAAAGCGCTGTCTCTTGGTATTGCCGCAAAGATCGATTGGCGTGGCGCGCAACCGTATGACTGTGTTTTGCGCGCCTACCGCGAAGCCGACATTTTTGTTTTACCTTGTCGGGTAGCAGACGATGGTGATCGGGATGGACTGCCCAACGTGTTGCTCGAAGCGCAAAGTCAGAAACTTCCCTGCGTTTCAACCAGCATATCGGGAATCCCGGAATTAGTCATAGACGGCGAGACTGGGCTGCTGGTGGCGCAGAAAGATCCGCAGGCTCTGGCCCGGGCAATGCAGCAGCTGCTGACGCAACCCACGTTACGTCAGCGGCTCGGACAGGCCGGGTTCGAACGCGTGCGGCAATATTTTTCTGTCGCCGGCGGCATCGACAGCATTGTTCGCCGGCTTCCGGCAGTCTGCGTTAGCCGATGAAAATAGCGTTCTACGCCCCGCTCAAGCCCCCCTCACATCCCCAACCGTCCGGCGATCGATTGATGGCAAGGTCACTGCTGTCTGCGCTGCGGGATGCGGGGCATGACGTCAGCCTGGCGAGTCAATTCAGAACCTGGGACGGGGTCGGGGACAGTGAACGGCAGCTGCGGTTGAAGGATATCGGTAACAAATTGGGCCACCGCCTGCTCAGGCGCTACGCACAAGAGAACGCGGCGCCGGATTTGTGGTTTACCTATCATGTGTACCATAAAGCGCCGGATTGGATCGGACCGCTGGTTTGTGCCGCCTTGAGCATACCTTATGTTCTGGCCGAGGCGTCCTATGCGCCAAAGCAAACCAAAGGCCCGTGGCGGATTGGGCAGGAGCAGTGTCGACGGTGTATTCGCAGTGCTCAGGCTTTGATCAGCCTAAATGATCAGGACTTACCCTGCCTGCGGACCGTGATGGATCCGAAATGCATGCTGGTTGATCTCAAACCTTTCCTCCTTGCGTCAGAGTTGGAACCGGTGCGCAATGTCCGCGCGGAAGTTGCGCGTAAATGGAACCTGCCTGAAGATGTAGCGTGGCTGGTTTGTGTCGCCATGATGCGCCCGGGGGACAAACTGGCCTCTTTCGCCCGGCTTGCCCGAGCGCTTCAGCAGCAGGTGGATCAGCCTTGGCATCTGATCATTGTTGGCGACGGAATTGCCCGTGATCGAGTGGAGGAACTCATTGCTCCGATACGCGATCGCACCACCATGATGGGTTTGCTCGATCGAGACCGTGTATTCAGCGTGCTTAAAGCGTGTGACGTCTATGTTTGGCCGGCAGTAAACGAAGCTTACGGTATGGCGCTGCTGGAAGCCCAGGCCTGCGGCCTACCGGTAGTTGCGGCAGCGACGGGTGGCGTCGCCCGCATCGTTGCCCATGAGCAAACCGGGTTTCTCTCCGATGATGACGATGAAAAATCCTTTAGCGCATATATCCGCCAAATGATTACCCATCCACGGATGCGTGAGGCCATGGGGCAAAACGCCTTGCTTAAAACCCGGCGCGAACATGACTACGCCCAGGCGGTGCGGGTTATTGCACAGGCATTGCAACGATTGAGAACATGAGCGGCGGCCCAGATGCAATGATTGTGCTTATACGGCACGGCCCTACGGAATGGAATGCGGTGGGTCGAATTCAGGGTCAGAGTGATGTATCGCTGAGTGCGGCGGGTCGGCGCGAGGTCGCCACCTGGCGCATCCCGCAGCGCTTTCAGCAGGCGCAGTGGGTGAGCAGCCCGCTTAAACGTGCGGTGCAAACGGCTGCTGTGATGGGATGTCACGCGCCGGTCACTGAGCCTCTGTTGATGGAGATGAACTGGGGGGAATGGGAGGGTCACAGGCTGGCCGAGCTTCGTAATAAATTTGGCGCGGAAATGGAAGCAAATGAAAACCGCGGACTGGATTTTAGGCCGCCTGGCGGCGAGAGTCCGAGGCAGGTACAGCAGCGCATTAAATCGTGGTTGGCACAAACGGCAGCAGCCAGGCAAACCCGTATCGTGATTACGCACAAGGGTGTCATTCGCGCTGCGATCAGCCTCGTTACAAAATGGAATATGATGCAGGCGCCGCCGTTCCCTTTGCGTTGGGATTGTGCTCAGGTTTTACGTTTGAGCGAACAGGGGCAGGCCGCATTGTATGCCACCAATTTTCCCCTGACGGGGGAGCTAACTTAAAAGATGCTGCGAAAAACAAGCTTTGAATGGGATTTTGATGTGCCGGTTAACGCCATGTGGCGCGTGCTGGCGGATACCGCTAAGTTTAATGAGGCCGCAGGATTTCCAAAACACGAAATAAAGGAGATTCCCCAGCCTGACGGCGCAGTTCATTTCATCGCGCGCAGCAAAATCGGCCCCTTTTCCCTTGAGTGGGATGATTACCCGCAGAACTGGGTAGATAACAGGTGGTTCCGCCATTTACGGAGATTTCGCTCGGGCCCGATAGAAACCCTGTGCGCAACGTATGAAGTATTTGAAAAACCTGCCGGCTCAGGCAGCCGTTACACCGTCGAAATCGAACCGGCAAATCTGATCGGACGCTTAGCTATGGCTGCAGGCATGTTCAGAATCATTAAGCACAATTTCACCAAGCTGGCAGACTCCGCAGCTGAGTTCTGCCGTCACCGCCGTGAAACTGAATTTGATTTCAAGCGCCCGGTCTTAGTGAGCGGTGCGACTCGGCGCGCTCAAGACCTGGCCGCACGAATAGAGCACTCTCCTTACGGCCACGGATTGTCCGAATTACTCGTTGATTATATTTTGCACCGACCCGATGTGGACGTGTTGTCCATACGCCCGCTGAAGCTGGCGCGCTTATGGCGGGTGGAAGAGCGAAAAACCATAGAGCTTTGTTTGCAAGCGGTGAAGGTCGGTTTGCTGCGGCTACGCTGGGATCTGCTATGTCCGCGATGCCAAATAGGTAAGCTTGCTATTGCGTCTTTAAAAGACTTGCCGGATGGGGCACATTGCTCTTCCTGCAATATCGATTTCAAGCAGGAGTTTTCCACTAATGTCGAGCTGGCGTTTCACCCATCACTGTCGATTCGCATGGTTAAGCCAGGTGAATTCTGCATGATGGGGCCTATGACAACACCGCATATTAAGGCACAGTTAACTGTGGCTGCTGGTGAGCACTGCTCAGAGGAGATTAAACTGGCCGCGGGAGACTACAGGATCAGAACGCTGGAGCCAGGGGGCGAGGTGAGACTGACCGTGACCGACAACCTCCTGCCCCAGGTGAGCGCTGGTGATGGCCGAGTTTCCATTGACCCTGATAAAACAAAGGCTGGGCTGGAAATCTACAACAATTCCAGCCGGCAGCTGACGTTCATCCTGGAGGAGCTGAGCTGGCGGCAGGACGCCCTGACCGCGCGCAGGGCAACCACATTTCAGGCTTTTCGGGATTTATTTGACGGCGATGTCTTACGCCCCGGTGATGATGTGGAAATCGATTCGATAACCATCATGTTTACCGATTTGCAGGGTTCTACGGAGTTGTACAATCGCATAGGGGACCCTCAGGCCTATGTGCTCGTGCGCGAACACTTCGATATCCTCGGCAGCGCTATCCGTGAGAATAATGGCAGCATCGTCAAGATGATAGGTGACGCAGTGATGGCAGTTTTCTGTGACCCTGTTGATGCCTTTAGATGCGGCGAGCGCATTCACAGTGATATTGAGAATTTCAATCAAACCTCCGGCAAGGAGTGTTTAACAGTAAAGCTTGGTCTACATACCGGACGCTGTATTTCCGTTACTTTGAACGGCAAGCTTGATTACTACGGAGCCGCCGCCAATATGGCTGCGCGCCTGCAGGGCCAGAGCACAGGTGGAGATATCGTTCTTTCTGCACAATTTGCCCAAGATCCAGCGATCGGGAAGCTGATCGAAAAATATAATCCGGGCTGGGAGGCGGTTCAGTTAAAAGGCTTTGAGCAACCGGTTCCTTTTCTTAGGATACCTGCTCGCGCAGTTATCAAAAATCGGGGAAAGCTGCAGAGCGCCCCGTCAGCTGGGCGCTAAGTACTCTTTTAAGCTTGCAATTCGTTTCGCAATGTTGTCCCGAGCGGTTTGCTCGTAACGCTGTTGATAAAAATCAGTAAAAAAAACAAACGGACGATCGTTCAGCGACGTTAAGAAGTTCAGATTTCGTCTGGCGAATTCCTGATCCGACAGGTGAGAAAACTCGCGGCGTATATTTTGGCTGTCCTGTATGAATTCCTTCCAGGGCAGGCCAAAACTAGAAAGATCAATATCGACCATGTACTTTTGATCAGCCTCTTGCGGCGCGTCGCTGTGCATGGTGATCATGATCAGCTGATAAATCTTTTGCGCCAGTTCATCGCGCATGGCGCCATGCGCATAATTTTTAAAACGCTCTGCACTCTGCCGTTCGTTGTCACGCGCCGTCGGATCATATTCGATATCGTGAAACCACAGCGCCATTTCTATAGCATTGGCATCTTCCATTTCATGCCGGGCAAGATCAAACTGAGTCAGACAATATTCTATATGACGACCGGTGTGGTAGTGTCGGTGAGGTTCGCCGTAACTGGCTTCGATATCTGCTATGATTGGTTCGCCCGCCGAGTCTTTCTCACAGCACGACCTCCACAACCTGAGGAAACGATCCCGATCCATATACGCACCCGGGGCTCAGGATTCGTGGGTGAAATGTTGCAGGCGGATTTGAAGAGCTTCTACCTGTTTATGCGATTCGGCCAGTTTTCTACTCAACTGTCGCATCACATCCAGCGCAACATGTGGACTCTCCGACAGCATCTTAAGAAAAGCATCATTCGAAATGCGCAGAGTTCTGACCTGGCCTTTGGCGCGTAGTGTCGCTGATCTTGGCGAATTAGTGAGGACGGCCATTTCCCCAATCAACTCGTTTTCGCCCCGGGTCACCACCGGCACCATCCCATCCTCTGTTTCCACTAAAATCTCAACTTGTCCAGACATAATTACATAGGCGCTGTCTGACGGGTCGTTGAGATGGAATAGGACGTCCTGATCGGCGAATTCCACCGCTTCACTGGTGAACGCCAATAGCTTAAGCTTGGATGCTTCCAGTTTAGAAAACATCGGAACTTTTCTAAGCTGCTCGGCTTCTTGGTGTACGTCCAAGGTCATCCCGCCACGAGTTAGTTGCGCTTAAGCCTGACACGCAATTGCCGTCAAATCAAGGTGGCTGGGTGCGTTTGAGCCTACGCTGGCGGCTCCTCAGCCGGCGGAACGCACCGGCACGGGTCGAAGCTCAATCGGGGGCGCAACCTCGAACATATTGTTGATTCGGTGATGAATTGTATGCAAGCCATCCAGCAGACCGACAACCCCCGCCTCGCTGGGCCGCGGTTGTTTCGGCAGCTGCTTGAGTGCGTCTACCATGATTTGCTGCGGTCGGGGCCCGTCACCTTCGATCATTGCCACCAGCCCCAAGTCGCGAGCGCTGCGGGCTCGCATCACCTGTTCCTTGCGGGGAGTCGACCTTGGCACCAGCAGGGCCCGTTTATCCAGGGACAGAATCTCACAAAAAGTATTGTAGCCCCCCATTGCCACGATTCCTTCGGCATGAGCCATCAACACTTCTATATGACTGTCAAACGTGATTGCTTCGACCGCTGCAAGTCGGTCAACGCGCTCTTTGAACGCACTTTGTTCAACCGGTGGCATGAAGGGTCCGAGTACGATAAGAGCGCGCAAAGGCAAACTTGCATCTTCCTCGTACGCACGGAGCACCCAATCGATCATGGCTGAACCGTCACCGCCGCCGCCCGCGGTGACCAGTATATAAGGATCGTCCATGTTGATTGTTGGCCGCACGCTTGATTCGCTGGGCACAATCCGAGGCAGGTAGCCGGTAAAAATTGTTTTAGCGCGAACGGCAGGTGAGACGTCGATTCCGTCCAGTGCATCGCCCATGCGCGGAACCCCGTAAATCCAGATCTCGTTGTAAAGATTACGCAGCGCCGGCAGCACTTTTTTCCGGTCCCATTCCTTTTTCAGATCGAATGGGTCATCCATTACGTCGCGCAGCCCGAGAACGTTGCGCACCCCTCTCTCTTTCAGCATGACCAGGGTTTGCGCCACCTCCCCACGAAAGCCCAGAGGTTCTTTGTCTACCAGAAAAAGATCGGGGGCAAAAATATCTGCGGTGTGACGAATAATCGATGACCTTAATGCCAGAGTGTGCTCAAGATCGATGTGCAGGCCCAAAGAGGTGTATTCCCCGTTGTGCAGCTTGATCACTCCTGGAATCCGAACAAAATCTACCCGCGCCCGAAAGTCAAAGCTTCCAATGATAGGCGACCCCGACAGGATGAGAACGCTTAATCCTTTATATTTGTCGACCAAGTCATGCGCAATAGCACGACAGCGCCGCAGATGGCCCAGCCCAAATGTGTCGTGGCTGTATATCAAAATGCGGGCACCGTCGAGGCGTTCAGTCATCTGATCAATGTTCTTCCACTATCCGAGTGTGGCCAGATTACACGTAAAGAACACAATTAGCAGCCCATTTGAAATGTTTTTTTCAACGGATCGGTAAATCGATGTGTTCGCCATGATTAACCGGACGTAGAAAAAGCTTAAGCTTCAGGTGAACCTGAGCGCACTCAGCGATGCACATCCAGTGCCTCCAGCAGCAGTCGTGCGGTCATCAGATCCAAGTGACCGCCACCGCCGTTTTTAAAAAGAGTAATTTCATCGCGTGCAGTCCGACCGGCATGCTTACCGCGACATAGATCATAAAGGTCGGCCACAATATCGCTTTGGCTGATTATTCCATGACGCATGGGGATCAAGATCTCGCCGACTACTCCGATGGTCGTTTGCCGCGCATCGACAAAAACGGACGCGATTTCCATCGCCTTATCGTCCGCCTCGCGCATGGTCGGAGTGAACGCACCCACCAGATCCAGATGGGTACCGGGTCGAAGCCAGCGGCCCTGAATCAAAGGTTCCGTCGCCATGGTTGCGCAGGAAATAAGATCGGACTGTCTTACCGCTGCTTCCAGGTCGTCCGTATGCTCCACGCTCAGCGCCACGGTAGTGAGCCTGGCCGCCAGTTCTCTCGCCTTGTCGACATTGCGATTCCAGATGCATACTCGATTAATGGAGGGGCGGGCGGTGCGGTGTGCTTTAACCAAATGAGGAGCCATCGCCCCCGCCCCAACCATGAGCATATTGCGCACATTCTTGCGCGCCAAGTAATGTGTGCCCAGAGCAGAGTCCGCCGCCGTTTTCCAATAGGTCAACGACGCGCCGTCGATAGCGGCGAGGGCGCTGCCATCGGTTCCATTGAAAACTATATACACGGCCTGCACCGCGGGTAAGGTTCTCTGTTTCGGGTTATCGGGAAATATGGTGACCAGCTTGGTGCCTATGGCCTGGTCGTATTGCCACGCGGCGCGGATGAGTAAATGGTTGACGCGTTCATTTCCTAAAGGCTGCTCGATCAACAGATCCTCCATCGCCTGCGTGTCCTGTTTGTGGTATCGATCTAAGCCGGCAATGAGCTCGGCGTAGGACAGAGCCCGGTTGACCTGCTTGGCGTTAATAAACTTCACCGTGGACTACTACGGATAGGTGAGTGAAATGTTTCGTGATTTCTCATAATTCAGGCGGCAGCGTTTTGTTGGCGATTGTGTGAGCTAAATCCGGCAAAATCAACGCGGGTTCATCTTTTCACGTCAAATGGCTACAAATTTCAATGCGATGGTGCATTGTCAGTATGCGACAACGTGCGGACGACACGCCCTGCGGCTGGGCCGAGCGTACGCAGGGGCTCTTGCCAAGGGGAATTTATAGACCTGGTATCTAGCGCCGCGCATCACCATCCGTGTACCATTACTTTGTATACACTGTGTACACATATCGTGAGGAGCGAATGGGCTGGACTTTAGGTGTTGACGTCGGTGGCACGTTCACAGATTTCTATGCCCTGAATGAATCCACTGCCGAGGTGCATGTCGGTAAGTGGCCGTCCACGCCGTCTAACCCGGCGCGCGCGATTCTGCAAGGTCTCGACAAGCTCTCCCGGCAGCACAATATTCAACTTGAGAAAGCGGTCCAACTGGCGCACGGCACGACGGTCGGCACCAATGCGCTGATCCAACGCAAAGGCGGGAAAGTCGCCCTGATCACGACCAGAGGCTTCCGCGACTTACTGGAAATCGGGCGCCAGATTCGACCGCATATGTATGATCTGAACCAGGATAATCCTCCTCCCCTGGTGCCAAGGGAACACCGTTTAGAGTTGGACGAGCGAGTTTCCGCCGGGGGAGAGGTGTTGACGGCAATTGAGCAGGAGCAGTTGGATGAGCTGATTGGTTTCATCAGTCCGGATCTCGATGCCTGCGCCGTTTGCCTGTTGTTTTCCTTTCTCAACCCTGATCACGAGCAACAGGTGGCGCAAGCGATCAGGAAGAAAACGAACGGCAAGATGCACATATCCATTTCCTCTGAGGTACAGCCGGAATTCAGAGAATATGAGCGCTTCTCCACCACCGTGCTCAACGCTTACCTCCAGCCCGTAATGACTGAATACATAGAACATCTGCAGCACGGTGTAGGCGCGGCTTTGCCCAGGGCAAAATTGGGAATCAATCAATCGGCTGGAGGCCTGATGTCGGCGCAGCGGGCGCGTTCATTTCCCATACGGACTGCCTTATCCGGGCCCGCCGCCGGAGTGGTCGGTGCCGTGTACGTGGCAAATACGGCGTCAAGACCAAACATCATCACGCTCGATATGGGCGGCACCAGTGCGGACGTTGCGCTGATCCGGGACTACCGTGCCGACGTTGCATACGAACGCGAGGTCGCTGGATTCCCCATCCGCTTGCCCATGGTAGACATTGAAACCGTTGGTGCGGGTGGAGGATCCATAGCTTGGTTTGACCGGGATGGACTGCTCAAAGTCGGACCGGTCAGTGCAGGAGCCGATCCTGGGCCGGCATGCTACGGTCGCGGCGGTCTCCAGCCCACCGTCACTGATGCCAATCTGGTGCTAAATCGATTATCTACCGCTGGGCTGCTGGGCGGTGATATGGCGCTGCAGACGAATCTGGCAAGGGCGGCGTTCGAACCTATCGCGCGCAAACTGTCTTGCTCTATCGAAAAAACCGCTGAAGGTGTGCTGGGAATCGTGGTTTCCAATATGGTCAGGACTATTCGAACGATATCGGTCGAGCGCGGCTATGATCCAAAAAATTTCAGTTTGATGCCCTTCGGCGGAGCCGGCCCGCTGCACGCACGGGACGTTGCCGTGGCGCTGAATATGACCGAGATAATTGTGCCCACCACACCCGGCATCGTTTGCGCCCAGGGTTTGATAGTATCGGATATGCAGGAAGATTTTGTTATCAGTCAAAGAACTCTGCTGGATGAAGGACAAACGGCGGATGCGCTGCAGATTGTCGCACAGCTGCTGCAGCAGGCGCGGGCTTGGTTTGCACAGGAGCATGTTGGTACGACCAACCATTCACTGGAACTCAGGGTGGACGCCCGTTACGTAGGCCAGAACTTCGAGCTGGAGGTGCCAATCGCGCAAGGCACCGCGCTGAGTCCCGCTTCCCTGCCGGGCGTGGATCGACTGCGCGAGCTGTTTTTTGCGGCGCATGAATCGACCTATGGCTACTTCAATCCTGAGGATGCGGTAGAGATCGTAAATTTCCGGCTGACCGCGCGCGCCGGTCGCGTTCGCCCCGCGGCGGCCGGTACATCAGCGGGGGTCAAGCCGGCAAAACCGGTGCGCGAGGCCTTGCGCGAAGTTTATTTTGAGGATGACAGACCCGTGCAAACCAGCATATACGATCGACAAAAACTCATACCGGGTCATGTGGTCGAGGGCCCTGCCATCATCGATCAGTTGGACACAACTACGCCGATCTTTCCCGCGGATCGAGCAGAAGTTGACGCGCTGGGTAACCTGATCATTCAGATTGGAGGTCGGTAGAATGGATAAGCCGGTGCTCGATCCCATAAAGCTTGAAATACTGTGGAATGGGCTGCGCTCGATAACCGACGAAACCTTTGCCGCACTGACCCGGTCTGCTTATTCCACCAATATAAAAGAGCGGCGCGATCATTCTACAGCCATCATGGACCGATCAGGCCGTCTCGTCGTGCAGGCTTCGCAGGCACTGCCCATTCACATTGCATCGATGAGCGGTCTAATGGCTTGCCTGTTGCGTAAGTTTGGCGATGCCATAAATGAGGGAGACATATTCGTTGCCAACGATCCGCACACGGCAGGGGGGACCCATTTGCCGGATGTGAACATGGCCTGTCCCGTATTCGCTGACCGGCAGCTGGTCGGTTTTGTGTGCAATATAGCGCACCATGCCGATATTGGTGGCATTGCGCCGGGCAGTATGGCCGGCGGCATGTCGGAAATATTCCAGGAAGGTCTGCGTATTCCGGTAATTCGCCTGTTCAGAAAAGGGGAACTGCAGCAGGATATCATGGACCTGCTTCTACTCAACGTGCGTATACCAGAGGAACGCCGCGGCGATTATTTTGCGCAAATCGCAGCGTGTCGGCTCGGTAGTCAGAGACTGCGAGAAGTGCTGGATGAATACACGGTGGGTTTTGTGCTGTCGGCATTCGACCAGATCATTTGGCGCACAGAACAGAGGTTACGACAGGTGATTGCTGAGGCACCTGATGGCGTCTATAGATTTGAGGACGTGATGGATAGCGACGGTATTGATACTTTTGATATTCCGATTCGGCTTACCCTATCGATAAAACAGGATACGGTACATTTCGATTTCAGCGGTACCGCGCAGCAGACGCCAGGTAACATCAACGTAACCATGAACGCCACTCAGGCGAGCGCCTGCTACGCGCTCAAAGCGCTCCTGGATCCAGATGTCCCCAACAATGAAGGCATCCTCCGAGTCGTTGAAATCAATGCGCCCAAAGGGACGCTGTTGAACGCGAGTTTTCCTGCACCGGTTGCGGCCCGTGCCCACACCTGCCAGCGCATCGTGGACGTGGTGTTCGGCGCGCTGGCACAGGCGCTGCCTGAGCGCGTAGTCGCTGCTGCCAACGGGGCAAATACAACGGCAGTGTTCGCTGGAATCGATCCGCGCAGCGGACGCCACTACCTCTATCTGGAGACGCTGGGAGGGGGAATTGGAGGAAGACCGGCAAAAGACGGCAAGGACGGTGTGCAGGCACATATCACCAACACTTCCAATTTGCCGGTGGAAGCTATAGAAATGGAGTACCCTTTGTTGGTCGAAGAGTACAGTCTGGTGACGGATTCGGGCGGGGCAGGAGAATTTCGGGGAGGAATGGGACTGCGCAGAGTTGTCAGGCCGGTTGACCATCGATGCACGTTTAACGGCGTTGGTGAGCGGTTTAAGCATCAACCCTGGGGGCTGCAGGGCGGACAGGCCGGTGCCTCTGGCCGGTTTTTAATCAGAGAATCCAATGGCGAAACCAGGCGCTTGGACGATAAGCCAGCGGAAGTAATTGTCAGCGCAGAACAGGCAATTATTGTGGAGACGCCCGGCGCCGGGGGATACGGGGCACCCCGCAACCGGTCAAGGGAAAAGATAATGCTGGATCGGATCAGCGGCAAATTCAGCGATGCCTACATTGAGGAACATTACCGCCGCCAGCCGCATCATGAGTGACGCGGCTAAAGTGAGTACAAAACCTCGCCGGCGCGGCAGAGAGAGACGAAAGCAGCAGCGCACGGCAACGCCGATTATTCATATGCCTACTCTGGTCAGGAATACGCCCCTGTATGAAATTCTAAGCGCAGAGGGTGTCGAAATCGTGCATGACGCCTCCATGCGAATTCTCGAACAAATAGGGATAGAGTTCCGCGACGCCGAAGCGTTGGAAATCTGGCGCCGGGCGGGGGCGGAGGTGTCGGGTGAAAGGGTGCGGATTGATCGTGATTTCTTAATGGGCTTGATCGAGCAGGTGCCGGAGAGCTACACCTTACATGGGCGTAACCCTGAATGTACCGTAACGGTGGGCGGGCGCAACACGGTTTTCGCCCCAACCTACGGCTCGCCGTACGTAATCGATCTGGAGAACAACCGGCGCTACGGTACGCTGGAGGACCTCAAGAAATTCCACAAACTTGCCTACCTCACCCCAACTCTGCACGTCACCGGGGCCATCACCTGTGAACCGGTCGATGTCGCCGTGTCTAAGCGACATCTGCACGTAACGTACAGCGCGCTGCGTCATTCTGACAAGCCGTTCATGGGCGCGACCACGGCGCGGGAACGTGCGGAGGATACCGTTGCCATGGCTCAGATCGTGTTCGGTAAAGACTATCTTAAAGAGCATACGGTCATGACCTCGGTGATCAACTGTAATTCACCGCTGGTATGGGATGCGAGCATGCTGGATGCGCTGAAGGTTTATGCACGACACAATCAAGCTGTTCTCTGCTCACCGTTTGTTATGGCTGGCGCCAGTACGCCAGCCAGTACCGCCGGATCGGTTGCACAGCTTAACGCGGAGGCGCTTGCGGGTATTGCCTTTGGACAGCTGGTGCAAGCCGGTTCTCCCATGGTGTACGGCCAATTTTTAGCTACCGTATCGATGAAGTCCGGTGCGCCGATGGCGGGCACACCTGAAATCTCGCAGATGAACTACATGGTCGGGCAGCTGGCCCGGCGCTATCGCGTTCCCTGGCGTTCCAGCGGCATGGTGTCGGGATCTAAATTGAATGACGCGCAGGCCGCGTATGAATCGAACCTGACCATGTCCGCGGTGATGCTGTCTGGTGCGAACTTCGTGTTCCACTCGGCCGGCTGGAATGAAGCTGGGCTGTCAGCCAGTTTTGCGAAATTTATGCTGGACGCGGAACAGGTGGCGATGTTTTGTAAAGCGGTGCAGCCGGTCGATCTCACCGATCTGGATGAATGTGTGGACACAATCAGGAAAGTGGGGCCGGGAGGCCATTTTTTAGGTACGCAGCATACGCTGCAGAATTTCGAAACGGCTTTTTTCATGCCGGAGTTATTGGACAACAACAGCTATGAGCAGTGGGTTTCTGAGGGGAGCGAAGATGCAAATAGCAGAGGTTTGCGGGCCGCTAGAGAGGCCCTGGAGCGTTACCAAGAACCCGAACTGGATCCCGCAACGGATGAGGCCTTGCGTGAATTTATTGCACAACGGGAGAGCGTTTTACCGGACAGTGTGGAATAAGCATGCAACTTAAAAATAAATCCGCTCTTATTACCGGGGGAGGAAGCGGAGTAGGGCGGGCCATAGCCGAGCATTTCGCCGGCGAAGGGGCGCGCGTGGCGGTGGCCGATATCGACCAGGAGGGCGCAGAGCAAACGGTTGATAGCATTAAAGCGAACGGGGCAGACGCATTTTCCATTGCAGGTGACGTATCCGCACCGGCTGAGGTTGCTTCCATGATTGACCAAGCGGTCGCGAAAAATGGTGGCCTTAATATTATCGTTAACAGCGCGGCTATTGCCCGGGTGCAGAAATTCCTCGATATCACTTTGCAAGACTGGAACGAAATGTTGGCTGTTAATTTGACCGGGGTATTTTTGTGTGCGCAGGCCGCCGCCAGGCACATGGTAAAATTTGGTGGTGGCGGCCGTATTATTAATATATCGTCGGTAAATGGACAGCGCGCGATCAGCGGACGGGGTGCTTATACCGTGGCCAAGGGAGGGCTCGAAATGCTGACAAAGATCATGGCGGCGGAATTAGGTGAATGGAACATCACGGTCAACAGTATTGCTCCGGCGCCCGTCGATACACCGATGATAAAAAAAATGCATACTCAATCCACTCGTGAGCAGTGGTACCGCGTGCTGCCAATAAAACGTTACGCGCGGCCGGAGGAAATTGCCCATGCCGCGGCTTTTCTAGCTTCGGATAATGCGGCATACATCAGCGGGCACACGCTGAATGTCGACGGTGGTTTCAATGCCACCGGGCTGCTACTTGATTTGTAAGCGTTATGAAAAGCGCTGTACAAACTGCTTCCAACTTGAACAAAAACAGCAGCGTGCGCAGAGCCAAGGGCACGAGCACCGCATGGTTGTATGAGAAACTGCGACGCGCAATACTCAGCCTTACGCTAAAGCCGGGGGAGAACCTGGAAGAAAAAGAGCTGGTTGAACGCTTCGGCATTTCCAGAACCCCGGTGCGCGAGGCGCTGATTCGACTTGCGTCTGACGGTCTTGTCGTACTTTTGCCAAATCGTGGCGCCCGCGTCGCGGCGGTGGACCTCAGTGACTTTCCACGATATGTCGAAGCTTATGATTTGGTGCAGCGAGCCGCTACCCGTCTGGCAGCTGTACGCAGAGAGCACAGCGACCTTAAAATCATAAAATCCGCCGGCGATCGCTTTGAGAGGGCTATTGTAAAAGGAGAGCCGTTAGAGATGACCGAATACAATCGGGACTTCCATGCTGCCATAGCTGATGCGGCACACAACCACTATCTCGCTACGCAATACAAACACCTGCTGGATCAGGGTATGCGTATGCTGCGCATTCCGTTTGCCTATGATCCAGCCAGTGATGACGGGCTTGGTAAACATCTGAACAAAATCGTTGTCGAACACCGGTCTATTACTCAAAGCATCGTGCGACGGGACGCAGCAAGCGCCGAACGCTACGCCCATGATCACACGAAGCTGTTTCAGTCCAGGTGTTTGCAGTACTTGCAGGAGATCGGTACTGAGGGTATCGAAACCATAAGGTGAGCCCGAAAGATCGCCGCATAAGAAATAAGACTGACGACTCCTTCTACTTTGAATTCGAGAGAAGATCAATCCAGGCTTGGCCCGGGGAGACAGTGGCCGGAGCGCTGATAGCCAATGGCGACTTTGACTTACGCAGCGCGGAAGATACCAGCTCTCGGGGTGTGCTTTGCTCAATCGGCGTATGCTGGGAATGCCGCTGCATAATTGACGGGCAACCAAACCGTCGGGCGTGTATGACTGAAGCAAAGCCTGGAATGGTGGTACGCCGGCAGCAAGGCCTGAGCCCGGACCGCGCGGCTGCCAGCCAGAAGCAATGATCGAATTCCATCCAAACACGCCGTGCGAGCAGTACTGATGTCGCCACATGTTGTGATCGTGGGATGCGGTCCGACGGGAATGAATGCCGCTGTTGAGGCTGAGCGCCGAGGCTGCAAGGTTACTTTGATAGACGAGGGGTCTAGACCGGGAGGCCAGATATTCCGGCAGAGTTCAATCGGTTCCGAGTTGCGCATTGGTTTACCCGCCGAGTTGAAGCGCAAAGCCGAGTTGCTGCATCGTTTCGATGCAGTGGCGGAGCGCATCGACTACCGTGTGAATCACACTGCGTATGCTGCGTTCGCCGGGCCGGAACTGCATATCTCCAGCGGCCAAAGCTCCGCCATACTCAAACCCGATGTTGTGTTGCTGGCTACGGGGGTCTGTGAGCGCGCTATCCCTTTTCCAGGCTGGACTCTCCCCGGTGTGGTTTACGCGGGTGGCGCGCAGGCTCTGTTAAAAACCCAGGGTATCAGGATAGGCGAAAGAGTCGTTGTCGCGGGAGCAGGGCCCTTACCCCTCGCCGTAGCGGCCCAGCTCAGCATGGCCGGCGCGCGCGTGGTGAGCGTGGCGCTACTGCACCCGCTGCGCAGCATCCTGTCTCATCCGTATGCGTTATGGGCGGGACGGAAAGTCGTGCAGGAGGGCTGGCAATACGTCAACATCCTGCGGCGGAACGGGGTGAAGATTCTGTCCAGATACGTACCCTTACGCGCTGACGGTGAAGACCACATCGATTCAATCCAGCTGAGCCAGCACGATGGAACCGGCAGGGCCGTTGCCGGAACGGAGATCAGGATTGGGTGTGACGTCCTCGCAATCAACTATGGATTTACCGTGCATAGTGAACTGGCTGCCATGGCGGGTACCGATTTGCAGTATCGTGCGGAGAGGGGCGGCTGGCTGCCCGTTGTGGATCGTTACTGCAGGACATCAGTACCAGGTATTTTAGCGGCCGGTGACGGCGCGGGACTGCGGGGTGCTTGGGTAGCGCAGGCTGAGGGTCGTATAGCCGGTGCAGTGGCTGCGGGTTGTTACGATCAGAGTAAGCTTAGTCGAATCGAGCTGGAACTGGCGGACAGTTTCCGTCAGCGTAAAATACACGAATCGTTCCAAAATGCGGTGCAAGAATCCTTGCATCTTCCTGCGGGCGTTTGGAGCTGGGCCGACGAGGGCACAATTGTGTGTCGATGTGAATGCGTCAGCAAGAAACGAATTGAGATGGCGGTTGAGGACGGCCACACCAGCCTCAACGGCATCAAGCGCAACACCCGAGCAGGGATGGGCTGGTGCGGTGGACGCATGTGCTTGCAGAACGTCGCTGCCTGTGCCGGTTTACGCAGTCTCCCGCTCGATTATCAACCCGTCACGCCCCGGCCACTCGCCCGCCCTGTTGCTTTAGCCGCCCTGCGGGAACAGCAGCCATTGTGATCCGAACTACTGACGTGGTGATCGTAGGGGCAGGCCCTTATGGCTTGTCCTGTGCGTGGTGGACCGCATGCGCCAATCCGGGAATATCGATCACCGTGTTGGATGAGGGAGATTTTGCCTGCGGTGGTATCGGCCGAAATGCTGCCAGCATGCGCATGCAGTGGGGACTGGAGCTCAACATTAAACTGTGCAAGGAGAGTATCGCCTTCTTTGAGGAAGCGGACCGTCATCTGGATTATCCACGTGGCATTGATCTGAAACAGGCGGGTTATTTGCTGCTGGCTCACGATGAAGCAGCGCTCACCCAGTTCAAAACTAACCACGAGCTGCACAAAAAGCATGGTGTGCCCAGCGAAATCCTCAGCGCAGAGGAGTGTGTAAAAATGGTCCCGCTGCTCAACGCCGAAGCGTTGCTTGGCGGTTCATTCTGTCACAAAGATGGCAATGCCTCCCCCTTCTTGTGGCTGGATGCGCTGTATCGTGCCGCGCGCCGTTACAATGTCAAGATATGTATGGCCACGCGGGCAGAGCGCATTGTGCCCCAGGGGAATCACTTACTTGTTGTTACAAACCAGCAGCAAGAGATATCGGCGGCCAAGGTGTTGCTATGTACCGACTGGGCGGCACCACAGCTGTTACAAACAATTGGGCTGGATTTGCCGATCACGGCCATGCCTAAGCAGGGCCTGGTGACCGAGGCCTGGCCCGCGATTCTGGATCCTGTAATCATTTCCTTTAAGCACGATTTCGCTGTCAGTCAGGTGATGCGCGGCAACATCCTCGCGGTCGTTGCGCAGGACCGGCCCGACGGAAGTGATGTGCGGACCACAACGGACTATCTATCTTTTGCTGCCAGGCAGGTGCTCGATTGCCTGCCGGGGCTGGCTGACATCAGAGTTCTGCGAACCTGGGGAGGTGTGATCAGTAAGACGCCGGATATGCAGGCCGTTCTTGGGCCGACCGAAGTACCCGGGCTTTACATTGCGGTGTCGGCATACAAGGGTTTCATGACTTCCCCAGCTGTGGGTAGGATTATGTCTGAAGCCATGTTTGCAGATAGCGTTCATCCCGATGCGGCGCCATTTGGCGCAGATCGATTTAAAACGGGTGAATTGATTCCCGAACCGATGACGGTTTAGTCAAACAGATTGTGCACGGTCATAGAGCGGTCAAAATAAACATGCTGTTTGCGCATCAAACCTGCACCCGTTGGTTGCGCCGGGTTGCTAGCGTGCGGGCAATTTTAGTTGTTTTCAGCCTTGTCCTGCCGCTCCTGCAAAGCTGCGCCTTCTTGGCCAGCAGCAAACGCATTGTCCCTCCACCCGCAATCACGCTGGAAGACTTTAATCCTGCCGGAGTGTGGCTATACGAAGATAAGTTTGTAACGGGTGAAGCAAAATTGGATGAGTACGGTAACGGCAGGTACCCATGGAAGAAAGGATACTTTATTACTGCAACCTGGGAAGGTGGGGTGTGGAGAGGCACCTGGCATCAACCCGGTAACGATCGGGAAGGAGGATTTGAGTTGCGGCTGTCGCAGGATTTAAGGTATGCCGAGGGTCGTTGGTGGTATTCTCGAATCGGCACTGATATCTCACCACAGAAGCGGGGAGGAAAATTCAGCATGACTCGAGTATCACCTTGACCCGGCACAAACTGATCTATGGCTGACAATTCCCCACTTGCTGCGCAGGACCTGTTCGACCGGCTGGACGAGATGGGCATAGCACACAGCACCATTGAGCATCCTCCGCTGTTCACCGTTGAGCAATCCAAACAGCTGCGCGGGGATTTGCCCGGCGCCCACAGTAAGAACCTGTTTTTAAAGAACAAGAAAGGACAGATGTGGCTGGTTACCTGCCTCGAACACAGACGGTTCGATTTGAAGGCCTTCAGGCGGCGAATTGCCTCCAGCGCTCTGTCATTCTGCAGTCCTGAGCGCCTGCTGCGGCATCTCGGGGTCGTCCCCGGCGCGGTCACGCCGTTTGCCGTCATCAATGACCATGATTTGGTCGTACAGGTGGTGTTGGATCGCGCGCTGCTGGACATGAACCCGCTCAATTTCCATCCGCTGGACAATAGCAAAACCACTGCTATCGCGCCCGGCGATCTACTCGCATTTCTCGCAGCAACGCAGCATCCACCGCAGATCGTTGAGTTTGAATTTGAGCAGGAGTTGACGGGCGGTGGCTAGCGATGGTTCGTTTCTGTCCGGCAAAGTTGCGCTAGTAACCGGCGCCACCCGGGGGATTGGTTTGTCGATAGCAAAGGTGTTGATTGCGTCGGGTTGCCGAGTGTTATGCTGCGGTCGCGACGCGACGTTGTTGCATCAGATAACCGGCGACTTGGGCGACAGTGCCTACCCTCTGCCCCTGGATGTAGCGCAAACTGATAGCTGCAAAAATTTTATGCGCCACATACCGCGCGAGCTTAAGCTGATCCGTATACTGGTTAATAACGCCGGGCATGACGTGGGCGGACGCAGGTTATTCTATCAGGGCCAAAGTGAAGAATGGGACGCGATTATTGAAACTAACGTGAAGGGCCTGATGCGCATCACCCACGCCGTGCTGCCCGGCATGCTGCAGAAAAATGAGGGACACATTGTCAATATTGGCTCGGTGGCCGGCATCTACAGCTACCGTTCAGGCGCCGCTTATAATGCCTCGAAGTTTGCCGTGCATGGGTTTAGCGAAGCGCTGCGAAAAGATCTCGATCATACAAACCTGCGCGTGACGGAAATTATGCCGGGTTTAGTAAAGACTGATTTTGCGCGTAATCGTAACCGAGGGGATCAGCAGGCGGCGGAGAAGTTCTATAGCAGTTTTCCGGTGCAGCTGTCGGCGGAAGACGTTGCGAGAGCAGTTTTTTATGCGCTGGTACAACCACCGCACGTAAACGTATCTCAGTTAATGATAGAACCGGTTCAAGCAAAACACTACGCTTAGCCAGTGCGGTTCGCTGAAACAAATCGGCACCGGCGATAGCAGAGCAGCGCAGAAAATAGCTGCAGATGGGTGACTGAAAAGCATTACAGAATATGTCGAAACAGGAAACAAAGGCTGACTTCAAGCATTTTCTTACCATCCCGACCCGGTGGATGGACAATGATATATATGGACACGTCAACAATGTGATCTACTATTCTTACATCGATACGGTGGCCAATGAATACCTTATCCATCACGGCGGATTGGACATTCATCATGATTCAGTCATTGCTGTCGCGGTTGAGAGTCAGTGTAAATACTTCCGCCCTATTGTTTTTCCGGATAGTATCGAGGCTGGCCTGCGGGTGGGCCATCTGGGCAATACCAGCGTGCGCTATGAAATTGGTTTGTTCAACGCGTGCGAAGATACGCTGTGTGCTAGTGCATATTTTGTGCATGTGTTTGTGCGAAGAGAAAGCTATAAACCAGTGCCTATACCAGGCAAACTGAGGCGGGCGCTAAGCAAAATCTCGATCGCCTGATTTACACAGCAGCGCACGCTGGCTTTTTTAGGTCCGCGCATTAAACCACGGGGAAGAAATGAGTAAGAAAAAAGAGGCATCCGGAGCACAAATCAAGGGTGGGCAAAAAAAGCCTAAGCTCAGCCGTAAGGTCTATGAAAAGGAGCTGTTCAAGCTGCAAGTAGAGCTGT
>JAHEKE010000005.1:93909-143909 GCA_024638505.1 Gammaproteobacteria bacterium
GGGGAAGAAATGAGTAAGAAAAAAGAGGCATCCGGAGCACAAATCAAGGGTGGGCAAAAAAAGCCTAAGCTCAGCCGTAAGGTCTATGAAAAGGAGCTGTTCAAGCTGCAAGTAGAGCTGTGCAAGCTGCAGACCTGGGTCAAGCACGAGCAGCTCCGCGTAATCGTCGTATTCGAGGGCCGCGATGCTGCCGGTAAGGGCGGCATCATAAAGCGAATCACCCAGCTCGTCAGCCCGCGGGTTTTCCGCGTTGCTGCTTTGCCTGCGCCCACTGAACGTGAAAAATCCCAGATGTATCTGCAGCGGTATTTTGCTCATTTTCCCGCTGGCGGGGAGGTGGTTATCTTCGATCGAAGCTGGTACAACCGCGCCGGCGTCGAGCGGGTGATGAAGTTTTGCACTGAAGAGCAGTATCGAGTGTTCATCCAAAATGTAGATGAGTTTGAGCACTGGATTACGCGCAGCGGCATCATTCTCATCAAGTACTGGCTGACGGTAGAAAACGAAGAGCAGGAGCGACGCTTTCAGGCACGTATGCAAGACCCGACCAAACAGTGGAAGCTGAGCCCAATGGATATTGAGTCGCGCCGCCGCTGGTACGAGTATTCACGCGCGCGCGACGCTATGCTCGATGCCTCAGATACGCAGCATGCACCCTGGTACATCGTTGATTCCAACGACAAGCGTCGTGCCCGCCTGAACTGCATAACCCACTTGCTGGGTCAGATCCCTTATGAGGAGCTGCCGTACGTCCCGATCAGTCTGCCCGAACGCAGCAGCGAACACGCGTATGATGACGTCGAAGCGCTGCAGCACCGCAAATTCATCCCGGAAATTTACTAAGTTCGCCGTCCGATGCAGGCTAACCGGTAGGAAGAGGTGCTTGCACCCAGTCGTAGGCCCCATCCGCCGTTCATCCGTAAGCAGCCTTGTCAGCTAAAGGTCGGACAGCAGGGCCCGGGCAACCTTAGAGGTTGGCGGATGCCCCAGTGCCCGCGAGATAAAAGCAGATGCCTGCAGCAGCTTATCCATGTCAACCCCGGTTTCTATCCCCATGCCGTTGAGCATGTACAGCACGTCCTCACTGGCCACGTTACCCGAAGCACCGTGCGCATAAGGACATCCTCCCAAGCCCGACACGGCGCTGTCTACGCTCGCTATGCCGCACTGCAAGGCAGTCAGGATGTTGGCCAACGCCTGACCGTGGGTGTCATGAAAATGAACCGATAGCTTTTGCAACGGGATCTGTTGCGTAACGGTGTTGATCATAATTTCAACGTTGCGCGGGGTACCGACGCCAATAGTGTCACCGAGAGAGATTTCGTAGCAGCCGAGTTCAAAAATCTTTTTTGCGACTTCAGCAACTTTGTTTGGTTTGACTATGCCTTCGTATGGACACCCTAGGACGCACGATACATAGCCGCGCACCCGTATATTCTGCTTTGCCGCAGCGGAACAGACTGGGGCAAACCGCTGCAAACTCTCATCAATCGAGCAGTTGATATTGGCCTTAGAGAACGATTCCGTGGCGGCGCCGAATACCGCTACTTCTTCGGCACCGGCGGCTACGGCGCGGTCAAAGCCTTTGATGTTGGGCGTAAGCACCGGGTAGCTGATGCCTGGAACCTTTCTTATGCCTTTGAGCACGCTTGCGGTGTCCGCCATCTGCGGTACCCATTTTGCTGAGACGAAGCTGCCCACTTCTATTGTCGACAATCCCGTGGTGGAAAGAATATCGATCAATCGAATTTTAGTTTCAGTATCGATTATTGTCGGCTCATTCTGCAGTCCGTCCCGCGGACCCACTTCAAACATTCGTACCTTGCTCGGGAGCTCCATATGCTTATCCTTGCTAACTCCAGCTGCTTTTCCGTTTTTCGAAGAATGCCTGCAAACCCTCTTGCCCTTCCGCCGATACCCTGACTTTAGCAATTGTGCGCGCAGTGTTTTCCATGACTTCCTGAGTAGTCTGGCGATTAGCAACGTCGGCAATTAATTTCTTGCTGATGTTTTGCGCCTGAGGGCCGCCCTGCAGCAAGGCTTTGATGATTAGAGTTAAAGCAGCGTCAGATTCCACAGTCTCATGTACCAGCCCCATGCCTCGCGCTTCGGCGCTGGTGAAGCGCTCCCCGCTCTGAAAATATCTGCGCGCGGCTCTTGCCCCAATAGCCCGGACAACATAGGGACTGATCACGGCTGGCACCAGCCCCAAGCGCACCTCGGACAGAGAAAAAATCGCCTTTTCCTGGGCAACTACAATATCACAACAGCTTATCAGTCCTACGCCGCCGCCGAAGGTGTAACCATGAACATAAGCCAGGGTCGGTTTGGACAACTCATCTAGTCTTTTAAGCAGTCTTGCCAGAGCCATGGCATCTTCATAGTTCTCCTCTTCAGAAAATTCCGCAGCACGTTGCATCCACTTCAAATCGGCCCCGGCACTGAAACTTTTCCCATCGGCTCTGAGCACTACTATACGAACGGACGCATCTGCATCAAGCTGTGCTAAAGATTGCTGTAAGTCATCGATCATGACCTCGTCAAATGCATTGTGCACTTCAGGTCGACTGAGCGTTATCGTTGCCACACCCAGATTATCGCGATCAAGTTTTATGGTTGTAGGCATTTTTCAAGCAGCTGCGCGAAGCATTCGGTTTGCCGGGAAAGTTGAAAACCCTGTGGTTCTATTTTGCCGCCCCTACATTCTAAACACGCCAAAATGAGTTTTTTCAATGGGTGCATTCAGCGATACTGATAGCGCAATACCGAGTACGTGACGCGTATCCTTGGGATCAATAACGCCATCATCCCACAGTCTTGCACTGGCGTAATAAGGGTGACCCTGATGTTCGTATTGCGCACGAATCGGGCGCTTGAACTTTGCCTCTTCCTGCGCCGGCCACTGCTCACCTTTGGCCTCGAGCGCATCCTTTTTGACCTGAGCGAGCACCAGGGCTGCCTGCTCACCCCCCATGACTGATATTCGAGCGTTCGGCCACATCCAGAGAAATCTCGGATTATACGCACGCCCACACATGCCGTAATTGCCAGCCCCGAAACTACCGCCGATTATGACCGTAAATTTAGGAACCCTGGCGCATGAAACCGCCGTCACCATTTTGGCCCCATGTTTAGCAATACCCTCTGCTTCATATCGTGCGCCTACCATGAAACCGGTAATGTTTTGCAGAAACAGCAAAGGGATACCGCGCTGGCTGCACAGCTGAATGAAGTGCGCCCCCTTTACCGCGGATTCAGAAAACAGGATGCCATTGTTGGCGACAATGCCCACGGGGAAACCATGGATATGGGCGAAGCCGCATATCAAGCTTGCGCCGAACAGTTGTTTGAATTCTTCAAACTCACTGCCGTCGACGATGCGCGCTATGACCTCACGCACATCAAACGGTTGGCGTAAGTCGGTTGGTACAATGCCGTATATTTCATCTGCTGCGTAGATCGGCTCTGCTGTCTGTCTGCGCTGGACCTCGGCCCTTTTGCTTCTGTTCAGATTGGCTACGATCCGGCGGGCAGTCGCCAGCGCATCGGCGTCGCTGCTCGCGAAATAGTCGGTTACGCCGGAAGTTTTGGAATGCAAATAAGCGCCACCGAGCTGCTCGGCAGAAACAATCTCTCCGGTCGCGGCTTTCAGCAGAGGCGGGCCGGCCAGGAAAATAGTCCCCTGGTTTTGCACAATAACCGCTTCGTCCGACATGGCCGGAACATAGGCTCCACCGGCCGTGCAAGACCCCATTACCACTGCGATCTGGGGAATATTGAGCGCGGACATGTTTGCCTGATTGTAGAAAATCCTACCGAAATGATCGCGGTCTGGAAAAACTTCGTCCTGGCGCGGCAAAAAAGCACCACCCGAATCGACCAGGTATATGCATGGTAAGTGGTTTTGCTGCGCAATCTCCTGCGCACGCAGATGCTTTTTCACCGTGATGGGATAGTACGTGCCTCCCTTTACCGTCGCATCATTGGCTACGACCATGCACTCCTGCTGGTGTATTTTCCCTATACCAGTGATGATGCCTCCGGCCGGCACCGGGTCTTCATACAGCTGGTATCCGGCAAATTGAGACAGCTCCAGAAAATGAGAATCAGGATCGAGCAGCGCCTGTACTCGCTCTCGGGGCAGCATTTTACCGCGTTTCACGTGCTTATCTCGTGCGTGCTGCTCACCCCCCTGGCGAATCATGCTCAGCTTGCGGTGCAGGTCCTGCACCACCTTTTCCATGGACCTGACATTTTCCTCGTACTCCGCCGAGTCCTTCCTCACGCTGCTGCTGATACACGTCATGACAGTTTGCGATCCGGATTCAGCTGATTCTCTCTACCGCCACTGCGGTGGCTTCACCGCCGCCTATGCACAGCGAAGCAACACCGAGTTTCAGGTCATACTTGCGCAAAGCATTCAGCAGGGTCACGATGATTCTCGCTCCGGAGGCTCCAATGGGGTGGCCAAGCGCACAAGCACCCCCGTGTATATTGACCTTGTCCGCCGGCAGGTCTAGTTCTTGCATGGTCGCCATGGTAACCACTGCGAAAGCCTCGTTGATTTCAAACAGGTCGATATCGCTTGCTTTCAGCCGCAAGGAATCGAGCAGCTTTTTTGTGGCGTGAACCGGTGCAGTGGTAAACCATGCCGGTTCTTGCGCGTATGTTGCGTGCCCCAGTATTCGGGCTAGTGGGCGCACACCTTTTTGTTCGGCATGGGATGCTGACATCAGCACCAGGGCAGCCGCGCCGTCCGAGATAGAGCTAGAATTGGCCGCGGTAACGGTGCCGTTTTTTCGAAACGCTGGCCTTAGGTCGGGGATTTTCTCTATGTTGGCTTGGAACGGTTGCTCATCCTGTTCCACCACATGCTCACCTCGCCGGGAACTCACCGTCACCGGAGTGATTTCTTGCGCAAAGGTTCCGTCCTTAATAGCCTGTTTGGCTCGGCTGAGAGAGCGTACGGCAAAGTCGTCCTGCTGGCTGCGGCTGAATTGATATTTGTCCGCACAGTCTTCCGCGTATGTTCCCATCAGTCTGCCTTTATCGTAGGCATCCTCCAGTCCATCGAGGAACATATGATCCAGAACCTCACCATGACCCATGCGCAGTCCGCTGCGCGACTTAGGCAGTAAATAGGGAGCATTAGTCATGGATTCCATACCGCCGCTGATCATAATGTCGTTTGTTCCCGCTTTAATCAGGTCGTGCGCGAACATCGTGGCCTTCATGCCAGACCCGCACATTTTATTGACCGTGGTGCAGCCTACGCCCAGAGGTAAACCGGCCCCCAGCGAAGCTTGTCTGGCAGGCGCCTGGCCCTGGCCGGCGGGCAGGACGCAGCCCATGATGACCTCCTGCGGTTCATCAGTGCCAACACCGGCGTCGCGCAACGCGCCCTTGATTGCAACCGCGCCCAGTTTTGGCGCACTGCTCGGGCTCAATTCACCTTGAAAGCTTCCCAGGGGCGTGCGTGACGCACCGACAATAAAAATATCTTTTTCGTTCATCTTCATATCCATCTCATTACTACGGAGCGAACAGCCAGTTGTGTAAAACTAGATGCGCACTGCTAAAGGAGCGGTCGTTTTGCTTTCTCACCTGGTTTGATTAAAAAGCTCCCTGCCAATTAACATTCTTCTGATTTCGCTGGTGCCTGCGCCGATTTCATACAGTTTGGCGTCGCGCAGAAACCGGCCGGTAGGAAAGTCATTGACGTAACCGTTCCCTCCCAGGGCTTGAATAGACTCTAAAGCCAGCCAGGTAGCCTTTTCTGCAGCATACAGAATAGCGCCGGCCGCGTCTTGACGAGTCGTTTCACCGCGATCGCAGGCGGCGGCGACGGCGTAAACATAGGCCCTGCTTGCATTCATGGTGGTATACATATCCGCCAGCTTACCCTGCATGAGTTGGAATTCGCCGATGGGCTGGCCAAACTGTTTGCGTTCATGGACGTAGGGCAACACTACGTCCATACAGCTCTGCATAATCCCGATGGGTCCACCAGCCAGAACGACCCGTTCGTAATCCAGGCCACTCATCAGTACCTGAGCTCCGCGATTTTCACCTGCCAGAAGGTTATCCAGGGGAACTGGGCAGTTCTCGAACAGCAGTTCGCAAGTATTGGAACCGCGCATGCCAAATTTATCGAGCTTCTGCGCCGTGGAGAATCCAGTAAACCCTTTTTCCACGATGAATGCCGTTATGCCGCGTGACCCGGCCTGCGTATCAGTTTTGGCATATACCACGAGCACATCGGCGTCTGGCCCATTGGTGATCCACATCTTGCTGCCGTTTAAAACGTACACATTCCCATTCTTCTCTGCCTTAAGCTGCATGCTTACGACGTCAGAGCCGGCGTTCGGCTCGCTCATAGCCAGTGCACCTACGTGTTCGCCGCTGATCAGTTTGGGCAGGTATCTCAGTCTTTGCTGATCGCTCCCGTTCCTGCGAATTTGGTTTACGCACAGGTTGGAATGCGCGCCGTAGGATAGCCCTATGGACGCGGAGGCGCGACTTATCTCTTCCATTGCAACCACATGCTCGAGATAACCCATTCCTGCGCCGCCGTATTTTTCTTCAACCGTAATGCCAAGCACTCCCAGATCACCCATCTTCTGCCACAGCGGAGAGGGAAACTCATTCGAGCGGTCGATCTCCGCCGCGAGCGGCGCAATTTCGTTCTGCGCAAAATTGCGCACGGACTGACGCAGCATGTCGGCGGTTTCACCAAGATTGAAATTCAATTCAGGAAATTCAGTCATTGTGCTTCACCTGTGGGATCATCTACACCGGCCGAGCCTTGGTTGGTATTGGTATCGGGCGTCTCCATCATGCACATTAAGGTCTGCTGCAGGGCCGCGCACAGCTTTTCTCGATCGTTCTTCACCACCGACACGTCGGCACGGGTGATAACCAGAGTGCGCCCGGACTTAATGACGTGCCCGCGCGCAATCAGGCGGTCACCATCAGCCGGTGACAGCAGATTCAGTTTGTATTCCACCGTTAATACGCTGGAGTTCGGCGGCATCAGCGAATAGCCGGCGTAACCCGCAGCGGAATCGGCGATGGTGCCAACGACGCCGCCGTGAAAGTATCCATGCTGCTGCGATAATTCAGGCGTGAATGCAACCTGTATCGCGCAGTAACCGGGTTGAACGTCAAGCAGGCTGGCGCCAAGATGGGACATGATGCCTTGACGGGAAAAACTCTGCTGCACCCGCTTTATATAGTTCGGATCCTGTGCTTGCAAGCTGTCAATCATGTCGCGTCTTGCATATCGCTAAGCTGCCGACGGCATTGAGTTTCAATTTGATTCAGCTCTGTGAGTGTCTGCTCCAGATCCTGCTTCTGCTGCAACAGAATTCGCCTTTGCTGCGTAAGCCGTCGCAGCATGTATTCCAGTTGACCGATTTCGCCTGGTTCCGCATCGTACATGTCTATGATCCCTGCGATTTCGTCGAGAGAAAAGCCGAGTCGCTTGCCCCGCAGCACCAGGCGCAAACGCACCCAGTCGCGCTGCTTGTAGATGCGCTTTAAGCCGATTCGTCCGGGATGAATCAGACCTTTGTCTTCGTAGAAGCGTATGGTTCTGGTGGTGACCCCGAATTCTCGTGCCAGGTCGCTGATGGTGTAGGTTGGGGTATCGTCTTTGGCCGCGCTTTGCTGCGCACCAGGCCGGTCGATGTTGCGCAAATTCATAAACTTAGGGGCTTTGCCGATGATTTGGTTAGTGCATTTACTTGACGTTTACGTAAACGTAATACAAAATGATTTTTAATTCCAGAGCAAAGACGCAAAAATATCCAGCCATGTCTGCTCCCGCTCATCACGTCACCGCGCTCAAACCCAGTCTGCCGCACCCAATACGCTTTGTTACCGCCGCCAGCTTGTTTGACGGGCACGACGCCGCAATAAACATCATGCGCCGAATCCTGCAGACCCTGGGTGCCGAGGTCATTCACCTTGGACATAACCGTTCGGTAGAGGAAATTGTCACCGCAGCGCTGCAGGAGGATGCCCAAGCCGTCGCAGTCAGCTCGTACCAGGGTGGGCATATCGAATACTTCAAGTACATGGTGGATATGCTGCGCGAAAGAGGTGGCGGCCACATACATGTGTTCGGCGGCGGCGGCGGCGTCATTGTACCGAGCGAGATCAAGGAACTGCACGCGTATGGCGTCACCCGGGTTTACTCACCGGAGGACGGGCATGCCTTGGGCCTGCAGGGCATGGTTCGAGATATGTTCGATAAAGTAGAGGGTGATCCTAATGCGTCACCCACGGTTGAGTTTGACGCCTTATTAGCGGGCAGCTGGGTAGCCTTGGCCCGGATGATTAGCTCTCTTGAGAACGCTACGGCTGCGTCAATCGATTGGGCTCAACCGGCTGCACAGCTGGAGCGCACGGTCCCGGTTCTGGGTATCACCGGTACCGGGGGAGCGGGTAAATCATCGCTGACAGATGAGCTCGTCCGCCGCTTTTGTCTGGATACGGATCACGCGCTGCGCATTGCGGTGTTAGCCATTGATCCAACTCGGAGAAAAACGGGGGGTGCACTGCTGGGCGACCGTATCCGCATGAATGCCATCAACCATTCGAATATCTTTATGCGATCGTTGGCCACCCGCGAAGCCCATGCGGAAGTTCCATCCGCGCTTGAAGATATCATCAAGCTGGTAAAACTGGCTCAGGTAGATCTGGTTATCGTAGAAACACCGGGGATCGGGCAGGGAGATGCCGGTATTGTCCCCTATGTTGATACCTCTTTATATGTGATGACGCCCGAGTTCGGTGCCGCCAGCCAGCTGGAGAAAATCGACATGCTGGACTATGCCGATCTCGTGGCAATCAATAAATTTGACCGGCGCGGGGGGGCTGATGCGCTGAGAGACGTGAGCAAGCAGTTACAGCGTAACCGTAACGCTTATTCCCAGCCGCTCGAGTCGATGCCGGTGTTTGGCACTATCGCGTCTCGCTTCAATGACGACGGGATAACAGCTCTTTATCAAAAGGTGAAAAGCGCTCTCGAAGCAAAGGGCTTGCCGCAGCGCCCGTCTCGCCTCAGCCGGGTCGACATCAGGCATTCGTCAAATCAATCTGTTATCGTGCCGCCCACGCGGCAGCGCTACCTGGCTGAGATCGCAGAGACGATTCGCAGCTACCATCAAGCGGCAGCGGATCAGTCAAAAATCGCGCGGGAGAGGCAACAGCTCCGAGCGGTCAGGCAAATGCTGGTCGACCGCGAGGAGGATCACGAACCGCTGCAAGAACTCATTCGACAGCGGGAAGTTAAGCTCGACCCCCGCGCGCGCAAGCTGCTGGATATGTGGCCTGAGACCAGGGCGCGCTACGGTCAGGATGAGTATGTGGTCAAGATTCGCGACCGGGAAATCCGAACCCCGCTCAAATACAAGACCTTATCCGGCACGGACATCCCGAAGGTCAGCCTGCCGGAGTACCATGACCATGGCGATTTGCTGACATGGTTGCTTAAAGAGAACGTTCCAGGAAGTTTTCCATATACGGCGGGCGTTTTCGCCTTCAAGCGAGAGGGGGAGGATCCGACCCGCATGTTTGCGGGGGAGGGCGATGCCTTCCGCACCAACCAGCGGTTCAAGGCCTTATCAGAGCACTCCGCGGCCAAACGGCTGTCAACCGCGTTTGATTCGGTCACGCTGTACGGCTGGGACCCGGATCGCCGTCCCGATATTTACGGTAAGGTCGGAAATTCTGGGGTATCGGTTGCCACGCTGGATGACATGAAGGCGCTATATGACGGCTTCGACCTGTGTGACCCCAAAACCTCGGTATCGATGACCATAAATGGCCCGGCGCCGACTATCCTCGCCATGTTTCTAAATGCTGCAATAGACCAGCAGCTGAATAAGTTTCGTCAGGATAACGCGCGTGAACCTACGGATGAGGAAATTATGAAGGTCCGTGAGTGGACACTGAAAAATGTCCGCGGAACGGTACAGGCGGATATCCTGAAAGAAGACCAAGGGCAGAACACCTGTATTTTTTCAACCGACTTCTCTTTGAAAGTAATGGGCGATATACAGGAGTATTTTGTCCATAACCACGTACGTAATTTTTATTCTGTTTCCATATCCGGGTACCACATTGCGGAGGCTGGCGCCAACCCGATTTCGCAACTGGCCTTTACACTGGCGAACGGATTTACCTACGTTGAAGCCTATCTTGCCCGGGGTATGCACATTGATGATTTCGCACCCAACCTGTCTTTCTTCTTCTCCAACGGCATGGATCCTGAGTACGCGGTACTGGGACGGGTTGCGCGGCGCATCTGGGCCACCGCGATGCGTGACAAATACGGTGCCAACGAACGTTCACAAAAACTTAAATATCATATACAAACTTCTGGACGCTCACTGCATGCGCAAGAGATGGCGTTCAATGATATTCGCACAACGCTGCAGGCGCTAATAGCGGTTTATGATAACTGCAACAGCCTGCATACCAATGCTTACGATGAAGCGGTAACCACGCCCACTGAAGAGTCGGTGCGCCGCGCCATGGCCATACAGCTGATCATCAACCGGGAATGGGGGCTGGCCAAAAACGAGAATCCAAATCAAGGCTCGTTTGTGATTGAAGAGTTGACCGATCTGGTTGAACAAGCGGTATTGATGGAGTTTGACCGTATTTCTGAACGAGGTGGCGTGCTGGGAGCAATGGAGCGGGGCTATCAGCGCGGCAAGATTCAGGACGAATCACTTTATTACGAGAGCAGGAAGCATGATGGTTCGTACCCGATTGTGGGGGTGAACACATTTATGGACACCAGTTCGGACGAGATGGAAAGCGGCGTCAAGCTGGCCAGGTCGACGGAGCAGGAGAAGCAAAGCCAGCTTAAGCGCCTGGAACAGTTCAAGCAGCGGAACCAGAATGCGGCAGATCAAGCGCTGGCCCGCCTTAAACAGGCCGCGACCAGTAACGAGAATATCTTCAGCCAGCTAATGCAGACCGTGCGATACTGCTCGCTGGGTCAGATTACTCAAGCGTTATTCGAGGTTGGCGGACAGTATCGGCGGAACATGTAAGAGGCCTAAAGACGGCGCTGTCTTGCGCCTGCGCATGACCGCAGTAGCGGTAATACGGGTTTCCTGCTCTGCAAAAACTATCTGCGGCTTCACTCCTGCCCGCGGCTGAAAAGCGTCGAGGGAAGCAGCTGCTGGTGACCCACGCCCTATATCTGGTAGGCTGATGACAATGAGCGAGCTGGGTACGCTGGAAGAACTTCCCGCTGATTATCGTCAGCAATTGACCGAACATAATCTTGTGCCGTTATGGCCGAGTCTGCGCAACGTATTGCCTTATGATCGGCCGGCGCGGAACACCCAGCCCACGCTCTGGCGCTATCAGCAGATCCGGCCCAGATTGCTGCAAGCCGGGGCGTTGACTCCGATCGAGAAGGCCGAGCGACGCGTGCTGGTGCTGGCCAACCCCGGCCTTGAGTTGAGTACCATGCGTGCCACGCCTACCATTTATGTCGGCATGCAGCTCATTTTGCCAGGAGAAACCGCGCCCAACCACCGCCATACTCCCAGCGCCGTTCGTTTCGTAATTGAAGGAACCGGTGCATTTACGCTGGTTAACGGTGAAAAATGCGTCATGCAAAAAGGAGACCTCATTTTGACTCCCAGCGGCCTGTGGCACGAACACGGCCATGAAGGATCGGCTCCAGTGGTCTGGCTGGATGCTCTGGACTTACCTTTGATCTACGGCATCGAAGCTTCCTACGCGACGGAAGGCGGCCAGCATAAGACCAGGACAGCACTTGATGCATCGCAAACGCGTTACCGCAGGGGTGGACTCATCCCTTACTCATCACTTACCCGAACAAGAGCGCACTATCCTCTGCTGCGGTATCCCTGGAGTGAAGTCAAGCCAGCCCTCTCCGCCCTGGCGGCGGATACTCCCCGCGGGCGGGCGGTGCAGCTCGCCTATGTAAACCCGGAGAACGGAATGGAATGTTTACCATCGCTCGGTTTCTCCGCACTGCTGCTTCGTCCGCGCGAAGCGCTGCGTCTCCCCAGGTGTTCAGCTTCCGCCGTGATGCACGTGATCGAGGGACATGGGCAAGCTGAGGTGGATGGTACGGCACTGAACTGGGCCGAGGCGGATACGTTCGCGGTGCCGACACACGCCACCGTCATCCTGACGAACCTGTCGCCGCGTGAGTGCGCGTACTTGTTTGTCGTTGACGACGCCCCCTTACAGCGCAGGTTGGGTATTTACGAGATTTCCCAAGGAGAACAAGCCAGTGAATGAGCAGTCTTTTCAATTCGATCCGCCGCCGGTGGTGGCTATTCCAGTGGCGGGCCAGGCAGCGAAGTATCCGGTCCGGCGGATTTTTTGCGTGGGACGGAATTATGCTGCGCACGCTAAAGAGATGGGAGCCGAGGTTGACCGCACTGCGCCCTGGTACTTTAACAAAGGGCGGGATGATGTGGTTCTATCCGGCAGCACAATTCCGTTTCCACCTGCTACCCACAATCTGCATCACGAAATGGAAATGGTCGCAGCGCTGGGGACAGACGCATTCCAAATCGAGGAAGAGGAGGTGCTGCAGGCAGTGTTCGGTTACGCCTGCGGCCTGGATTTGACGCGACGCGATCTGCAGGCGGCAGCTAAGGAAAAGAGCCTGCCATGGGATTTTGGCAAGAATTTTGAGCAGGCTGCGGTCGTGTCCAGCATCACTCCTACGGCACAGTGCGGGCACCCGGCAGCGGGATTAATAGAGCTATCAGTCAATGGACAGGTCAGGCAGTCCGGTGATCTGTCACAAATGATCTGGTCGGTGCCAGAGTTGATTTCTTACTTATCCCGTTTCTATCACCTCAAGGCGGGTGATTTAATTTACACCGGAACTCCGCAAGGGGTCGGGCCGATCAAGGCTGGGGATCATTTGACCGGCCGCATAGCCGGCGTGGGGAAAATTGAACTGTACATCGCAAGCTGACCATAGCAATGCAGCAAACTGTGGTAGTGGCTGGCGGCGGCATTGGCGGTCTGTCCGCAGCGCTGGGGCTCGCCACTAAAGGTTTTGCCGTCACCGTTCTGGAACAGGCGAGCAAGCTGGGTGAGATCGGAGCCGGTATCCAGATCGGCCCAAACGCATTTCATGCACTTGATTACCTGGGCGTCGGCGATGCTGCCCGGCAGCGGGCTGTATTCATCGATCGACTGATCATGATGGACAGCTTGAGCGGTGAGCAGGTTGCCAACATACCGGTTGATCAGCCTTTCCGGCAGTACTTTGGTAATCCATACGCCGTAATTCATCGTGGTGATTTACACGGTGTACTACTCGACGCTTGTCGGCGGCATGCCAGCGTTGAGATTGTTACCAGGCAGAGCGTCCGCAAATATGAGCAGACGGATGACCGAATAAAGGTTAAAACCTCAAGCGGTAAAATCTACGCAGCTGATGCTCTGGTCGGCGCAGACGGTTTGCATTCTTGCATTCGACAGCAGCTGGTGGGCGATGGTGCCCCCAGGGTGTCGGGTCACGTTGCTTACCGAGCGTTGATGCCTTTCGATAAGATGCCGCAGGATTTGCGCTGGAATGCGGCAACGCTTTGGGCCGGCCCCAAAACACACATCGTCCACTATCCGCTTAAAGGATGGGAGGTGTTTAATATAGTTTGCGTATTTCATGATGAGACAAGGACCGAGCCCGCAGCGAATGAACCAGGATCAAGTCAAGAAGTGCTGCAGCGATTTGCCCAGGTTTGTGCCAAACCGCGATCCATATTAGAGGCACTATCCGATTGGCGATACTGGGTTCTGTGTGATCGTGAGCCCATTGCGCGATGGATTGACGGGCGAGTTGCTCTGCTCGGTGATGCAGCGCATCCCATGTTGCAGTACTTCGCACAAGGTGCCTGCCAGGCCATGGAGGACGCCGTCTGTCTGGCGCATAAAGTGCACACCCGAGGGGGTGATATCAAACTGGGTTTGCTGGATTATCAGAATGAACGCGTAGTCCGTACCGCACGGGTGCAGATTTCCTCCCGTCTGATCGGGGATTACCTCTATCACGCAGAGGGCGTCACCCGACTGGTTCGCAACGCCATGTATGGTAAGCGTAAAGCGGATGAATGGTACAGCAGTTTGAAATGGCTGTACGGCGGAACGGGTCTCGACAGCACGGTTTAATCCGGTAGATAAAATGTGTACACGCTGTCGCCGGACTTATCCTTGCGGCGGCAGGTTTCGACGCAAGGTGGGGCATCTTCATTTCGAGAATTAGATGGAAAACATAGCGTCCAGGTCGTGGCGCGAATATGCGCGGAATGCCAGCATGGTCTCAGTGTGGGTTATGCCTACGACTGTTTTTAATTGATTGGTAACGAGATCCGAGAGCTCTTCATTGGATTTAACCCTGACCATTGCAACCAAATCATATTTTCCACTTACGGAATACACCTCGGAAATGCTGTCTATCTCTGCGAGCTGTTCAGCCGCGTCGTTAATTTTAGTTCTCTCCGCATTGATCAGAATAATGGCAGTGACCATTTCGTACTCCTTTGCTGTGCTCGTCGAATTTCGATACTAACCATAACCCAACCGGCTTCTACTGTATATTGAATCCCCGCTTAAAACGCGCATAATGATTGCTCGTTCTAAAAATAAGCTGCCTGTTTTACGCGTCCGCTAATTAGGAGTGAGAGCATGAGTGACAACAATCCGGTAGTTAACCTGGAGGAGGTACCCCCCACATTTAACGCGGCCAGCTACTTCGTTGATCGTCACCTACAAGAAGGCAGAGCAGAAAAGATTGCCTTCATAGATGACGAGGGCGCGCACAGCTACGGAGATCTGGCCGCTCAGGTAAACCGGGCGGCCAACATGCTGCGGGCGCTGGGATTGCGTCAGGAGGCACGGATTGCTCTGGTTATGCTCGACACCTTTGAGTTTCCGACACTATTCTGGGGTGCGATCAAGGCCGGCATCATACCAATGTGTATCAACACGTTACTTACGGCCGATCACTATCGCTACATCCTGGGCAGCGGACGACCCCAGGCGCTGCTGGTCAGTGAGCCGCTGCTGAACAATTTCCTTCCAATTATCAATGAGTTGCCCACGCTGGAGAATGTGGTGGTGGTGGGTAAGGATGGTCACGGTCACGCCCTGCTGAAGGAGTTGCTGGCGACGGCAGCCGACAGTTTTACAGCGGCAGCGACCAGTCGGGATGACGTTGCGTTCTGGCTCAGCTCTTCCGGTTCAACCGGCAACCCAAAAGGCGTCAAACACAGACAATCCAGCCCCTACTGGGCGGCCAAGCTGTACGGAAGCAATTTGCTGGGTGTGGGTGAAGGCGACGTTGTTTTTTCTGCGGCAAAATTGTTTTTTGCTTATGGCATTGGTAATGCTAATTTTTTCCCCCTGCTGGTGGGTGCCACGTCGGTGCTGATGGCGGAACGGCCGACTCCACGGGCGATAATGAACATTCTGCACAAACACAATCCCTCTATCTTCTTCGGCGTGCCGACATTGTATGCGGCTCTACTCGCGGATAAGAACAGTGCTCCGCAAAACGGATCGAATCGGCTGCGTCAATGCGTCTCCGCGGGTGAGGCCTTGCCGGAGGAAGTCGGCACAAGCTGGAAACAGCGCTTCGGTGTAGACATCCTGGATGGGGTGGGATCTACCGAGATGTTACACATTTTCTTAAGTAACAGCCCTGATGATGTACGGTATGGCACATCCGGTAAAATGGTGCCGGGTTACGACGGAAAACTGGTGGGTACCGACGGACAGGTGGTCGCGACCGGTGAACTGGGGGAACTGATGGTGCGAGGACCGTCCGCCTCCGACGGATACTGGAACGAGCGCGCTAAAACCATCAGTACCTTTGTCGGCGCGTGGACCTACACCGGTGACAAGTATACGCAGGATAATCAGGGCTACTATCACTACTGTGGACGTTCCGATGACATGTTCAAGTCCGGCGGCAATTGGGTTTCACCATTTGAGGTTGAGTCTGCTCTGGTTGCGCACGATGCGGTGCTCGAGGCGGCCGTTGTTCCGCAACAGGATGAGCACGGCAACCTGAAACCGAAAGCATTTGTTGTTTTGCAGCAGGAGGTGGAGATGTCGGACGGTTTGGAGGCTGAGCTCAAGGAGTTCGTAAAGAACAGCATAGAGGTGTGGAAATATCCGCGATGGATCGAATTTGCCGAGACCTTGCCCAAAACAGCTACGGGTAAAATACAGCGCTTTAAATTGCGTCAAACGGCTGATTTGAAAGGGTGACGCAATCGTTCTAATTGGCGGTCGACAGAGACAAGTTTTCACTTCGATTTCCCTTGCTATATCAATTGCCTTTGTCTTGTTTGCTCTCCACGCCTAGACGTTTTGCCAGATGACTGACTATCTCACCGTCGACGGCATTCGTCTGGAGTGCCGGATGATCGCATCCGCAAACGCCGACCTGCCGGTACTCGTCCTGCTGCATGAGGGTCTCGGCTGTGTTGAGATGTGGCGTGACTTTCCGCAGCGCTTGAAAGAGGAAACGGGTTATCCGGTATTCGTATACAGCCGGCAGGGCTATGGCCGGTCTGATCCAAAGCCAGCCCCGTGGTCTGTCCGATACATGCATGATGAGGGCCTGAACATTTTGCCGCGCGTTCTGGCCGCCGCGGGTCTGCGCGACGTTATTCTGCTCGGGCACAGCGATGGTGGATCCATCGCATTGATCTACAGCGGAGGCATACCCGATCCGCTGGCGCGCGCCCTGATTCTGCTGGCTCCGCATGTATTCAACGAGCCCGTATGCGTGGCCAGCATCGAACAGGCCAGAACGGCTTACCTCGAAACGGATCTGCGCCGCCGCCTGCAGCGCTATCATGGTGACAACGTCGACCACGTGTTTTGGGGGTGGAACGGGGCCTGGCTCCATCTCGATTTTTTAAGCTGGAACATCGAGCCTTACCTGCCGGCAGTGTCGGTCCCCGTTTTGCTGATGCAGGGTGAGCAGGATCAGTATGGCACGGCGCGGCAGGTCGAGGCCATCACCGCGCAACTCCCGGCTCCCACCCAGGCGGTGATGATTCCCGATTGCGGTCACTCTCCTTATATTGACCAGCCCCGGGCCGTTATCGATCAGATCAAGGGATTTCTGGCGACCTTATCTTGAAATATAGTGCCTATTGACCTTGATAGAATATAGAAATATATTGCATATTTTCCGCGCGCTGTAGCACTCATCATGATTGACTTCCAGACTCACCCCGATCGGTATCGGCATTGGCAGCTTGTCGTTGCGCCGCCCGTCGCCTACCTCACGATGAAGGTTGATGCCGACGGCGGCCTGTTTGAAGGCTATGAGCTCAAACTGAATTCTTATGATCTGGGTGTAGACATTGAGTTGTATGACGCGGTGCAAAGGCTGCGCTTTGAGCACCCCGAGGTCGGCGCCGTAGTAATCAACTCTGCTCTGGACCGGGTGTTCTGCGCGGGTGCAAACATAAAGATGCTGGGCCGATCATCGCACGCGCACAAAGTTAATTTTTGTAAGTTTACCAATGAAACCAGAAACGCTATTGAGGATGCCAGCGCATACTCTTCTCAGCGCTACATTGCGGCAATCAATGGCACCGCGGCGGGCGGTGGATATGAGCTGGCTTTGAGTACTGATTACATCATACTGGTGGATGACGGTAACGCAGCAGTGTCACTTCCGGAAGTGCCCTTGCTTGCGGTGTTACCCGGCACCGGTGGGCTGACCAGGCTGGTGGATAAGCGCAAAGTCCGCCGCGATCTGGCCGACGTATTTTGTACTACCGAAGAGGGAGTTAAGGGTACGCGTGCACTGAAGTGGCGGCTGGTTGACGAAATCGTACCGACGTCGAAGTTTCAAAACCGGGTAGATAAGTGCGCCGCTGACTTCGCCGGCGAATCGGATCGTCCGGCCAGCGCGGAGGCTATCGTGCTGTCTCCACTGACGCGGGAGATGTCGAGCGATCGAATAACATACTCTTCCGTGCACGTGAACCTGGATCGGGAGAAACGCCAGGCCGAGATCAACATCGTTGCCCCCGATGAGGAATCTCCGACATCGGTCGAGACTGCGGTCTCTGCAGGTGCGGATTTCTGGCCGCTTAGACTGGCGCGAGAAGTAGACGATGCTCTACTGCATTTGCGCATGAACGAGACGGAGATCGGAACCCTGGTTTTACAAAGCCGGGGAGAGGGTAAAATCGCGCAGTCTTATGACACCCTGCTGTGGGAAAACTCTGCACATTGGTTGATGCGTGAGATTATTCTGTTTTGGAAACGCACGCTAAAGCGATTGGACGTCACGTCGAAAACATCTTTTGCCTTTATCCAGCCGGGAAGTTGTTTTACTGGATTCCTTGCCGAGCTGGTCTTTGCCGCAGATCGGGCCTACATGCTCGAGGGGGAATTTGAGGATAAACCCGGAGAGCTGGCCTCGCTCAGACTGTCGAATTTCAATTTCGATTTGCTGCCTATGGCTAACGGCATTTCCCGTTTGCACACGCGGTTTCTAGGTGAGCCCGAAGCAGTTGAGCGCGCTCAGGCGCTGATTGGTCAGGCCCTCAGCGCTGAGCAGGCCCTGGCGGCCGGACTGGTGACGTACACCCCCGATGACATTGACTGGGGCGACGAGATTCGTCTGCTGCTGGAAGAGCGATCCAGCTTCTCTGCGGATTCGTTAACCGGACTGGAGGCTAATTTACGATTCGCCGGCCCTGAAACTATGGAAACCAAAATATTCGGGCGTTTGAGCGCCTGGCAGAACTGGATTTTTCAGCGCCCTAACGCGGTTAGCGACCAGGGGGCGCTGCGACTATACGGTAGCGGCGTGCGACCGAAGTACGACCCGGAGCGGATTTAGTCGCGACACTGAACATTTTAAACTGGAGTAATTGCAGATGAGCACCACAAGTGAATCCTTGAGCGCGCGAACCGCTGACGCGGTCGACTATTCAGCGCTGATTCCTAACAACGTCGAACTCAATTCCGACCGCGCATTGAAGCGCGCGCTGGAAAGATGGCAACCGAATTTTCTGGGCTGGTGGAAAGAAATGGGTCCGGACGGTTTTCAGGAAAACCAGGTTTACCTGCGCACGGCAGTCGGTGTAGACAAAGCCGGCTGGGCCAAGTTTGATTACGTCAAAATGCCGGAGTATCGCTGGGGTATCCTGCTCGCCCCGAAAGAGGAAAATCGAACCATCGCTTTCGGCAAACATAAGGGCGAGCCCGTGTGGCAAGAGGTTCCGGGTGAGTATCGGGCAATGTTGCGCCGCTTGATCGTGATTCAGGGCGATACCGAGCCGGCGTCAGTAGAACAGCAGCGTTATTTGGGGAAGACGGCTCCTTCTTTGTATGACATGAGGAATCTGTTCCAGGTGAACGTGGAAGAGGGCCGTCACCTGTGGGCCATGGTGTACCTGTTGCAGAAGTACTTCGGCAGGGATGGACGTGAGGAAGCGGAGGAGTTACTGCAACGGCGATCCGGCAATGCCGACAGCCCGCGTATTTTAGGCGCGTTCAACGAAAAAACGCCCGACTGGTTATCTTTATTTATGTTTACCCAGTTTACTGACCGGGACGGAAAGATGCAGCTGGAGTCGCTGGCGCAATCCGGATTCGATCCGCTGTCTCGGACCTGCCGCTTTATGTTGATGGAAGAGTCGTTTCATATGTTCACGGGCCAGACCGGGGTCGCGCGCACTATAGAGCAAACCTGTGCCAGCATGAATGAAGCAGGCATAACGGACCCCTGCGACGTGGAAGCGGTTCGCGCCCTGGGCGTGATCGATCTGCCCACCATTCAGCGCAAGGCGAATTTTCACATGTCCGTCTCGCGTGACTTGTTTGGTGCCGAGGTCTCAACCAACGCTGCCAACGCTTTTAACGCAGGCGTAAAAGGCAGGTTTCATGAGACGCAGATAGAAGACGACCACCAGCTGACCAACGATACTTACCCGGTATTGCGCCATAAGGATGGTGCTTTCGTTAAGCAGGACGTCCCTGCGTTGAGCGCGATCAACGCACGCCTGTTGGATGACTATATCAATGACTGTCAGCGCGGTATAGACCGCTGGAACAAAGTCATCGAGAAAGCGAACATCGATTTTACGATCAAGCAACCGCACAAGGCATTTAATCGGCGTATAGGTGAATTTGCTGATCTACACGTTTCGACTGATGGTGAAGTCATGGACGCGCAAACCTGGACCGATCGCCAATACGAATGGCTGCCGACCGAGGCAGATTTGAAATTTCTGGTGGATCTGATGCATCCGGTGACCGCGCCGGGCGAGTTCGCCTCATGGATTGCCCCGCCAAAAGTAGGCGTCAATCAGCAGCCCGGCGATTTCGAGTACGTCAGGATATAGGGGTTGCTCGATCAGGTTTAGTGTTCAAGGCGGGGCGTTGATTGCTGCTAAATCTGGCCGCTGACTGGACGTACCGCGGATCCACTGGATGCAGCGGGACAGAGATATGAGTGAACCCAAAGTCCCGTACAGAAACAGGCGCGTTCCCAAATGGAGTGAAACGGACGCCGCTCAGATCGTATACACCGTCAGGTTCGTTGACTATGCCATGGAGGCAATAGAAGGATGGTTTCGCCACGTCATGCGGCTCGACTGGTACAAAATGAACACTGAACTGGACATGGGAACGCCCTTTGTCAAGATCGAAATGGATATCAAGAGCCCGCTGACCCCGCATGATGAATTGGAGACGTGTGTGCTGGTTGAGCAATTGGGCCGCTCATCGCTGGTATTCAAAGTAGTCGGCCGGCGCAACGGGGATGAAATCAGCTTCGACTCTAAATTCGTTTGCTCTATGGTGCAGAAATCAACCATGCGGTCTATCAGTATTCCGCAGGAGCTGCGACAAAAGGTAGAGAAATACATGGCGGCGTGTGCCTCGGCGCATAAAACGAGCGACGACTGATGATGGCTCAAACCGCCGTTTGCAGGAGTTACTAACGATGGGTGCACAGCGACGCGCAGTCAAATCCTGCAACAGTAAACAATCAGCTGCCTGCAATACTGCCGAAGAGTGTATTGCGCAGATCGCACATCGTATTAAAGACTGTCGCGTGCGGCTCGGACTGACCCGAAGACTGTTGTCCGTCCATTCTGGGATTTCTGAGCGCTATTTGTCTCAGATCGAAGCGGGCAAAGCGAACATTTCGGTTGCTCTGCTCTGGCGGATCACGCAGGCGATGGATGTTGATATGCACGAAGTCCTGCCCACCAGCAGCATTCGCGGTGAGTTATCATCTCCGCTGTTTCACTTGATCAAGAATCTTAGTCCAAAACAGCAGGACCAGGCAGCCGGTTTGCTCGAGGCGCATTTGTCGCCGGTACCGCGGTCTAGGGGGGTGGCCTTAATTGGGCTGAGGGGTGCCGGGAAAAGTGAGCTGGGAAATCTCCTCGGTGACCATAGCGGCGTTCCCTTCGTTGATCTGGTGCAGGTAATTGAGCAGCTCTCCGGCATGGAGGTGGGTGAGCTATTTGCGCTTGGTGGGCAGAGCGCTTACCGCAGATTCGAGCAGCAGGCGCTTGACCACGTGCTCAAATCCTATAATAAGGCGATTGTGGAGACGGGCGGCAGCCTGGTTATGCAGCACGACACTTATCACAAGCTGTTGGCGCGCTATCATACTGTATGGATCAAAGCGAGCGCGGATGAGCACATGCAGCGGGTTATTGCGCAGGGTGATCTGCGTCCCATGCGAGGTAATGCGCGCGCCGCCATGGGTGATCTCAAAAGAATCCTGGCGGAGCGGCAAAAAGAATATCAAGCAGCGCACTTTACATTGGACACAACCGGGCGAAGCGTGCACAGTTGTTTGAGCGAGCTGGTGCAGGAGACATCTTCCTATCTGCAGTAAACAGGATTTGCCGCCTGTCGATCGAGCTGACACTTAAATAAGAACAGCGGAAAATAAATGAGTTACAAATTCATCCAGTTCTTTATCGAACACGGCGTTGCTACGGTGAGATTCAATCGTCCCGAAAAACTGAATAGTTTCAACGTCGAGATGCTTGCGGAGTTTCGCAGCGCGCTGGCGGAAGTTGCGGCCGCGGCTGGGGTACGGTCTGTTTTGGTAACCGGAGCGGGGCGCGGCTTCTGCGCAGGGCAGGACCTGGCCGAACGCGTGGTCAACGGTCAGGTGGCGGCACCTAACCTAGCGGAATCGCTGGATAAGCGCTACAACCCCATTATTCGGGCAATGGTGTCGCTGCCAATTCCCGTGGTGTGCGCCGTCAACGGCGTGGCGGCGGGAGCTGGCGCCAACATCGCGCTTGCGGGTGATATCGTTGTGGCCACGCGGTCAGCCTCCTTTGTGCAGGCTTTCTGCAGGATCGGACTGATTCCGGATGCAGGTGGAACCTGGCAGCTTCCGCGGCTGGTGGGTCGCTCGCGGGCAATGGCGCTGGCCATGCTGGGCGACAAGCTGAGCGCCGAGCAGGCCGAAAGGTGGGGTTTGATCTGGCGCGTGTACGATGATGAAAATTTCACTGCGGAAGCGATATCGCTCGCTCAAAGGCTTGCCGCTCAGCCAACCCTTGCCCTTGGCTTAATCAAGCAGGCGATCAATGCCAGCGCAACCCATACTCTGGACCAGCAGCTCGACCTGGAAAGAGATTTGCAGGGTAAAGCCTGTCGCAGTCGGGATTACAGGGAGGGTGTTCAGGCGTTCGTGGAAAAACGCCCGCCCAGGTTCAACGGAGAATGATTGCTAAAACGGCGGGACGTTCGGCGCTATCCCAAAGCTCGGCACAGAATTATCCTATGCCGGTTACCTCCTGCTGTGGACAGCAGCCTTTTAGCGCACCCGCTCAACTTATCCGTTGCGGCGGTTGGTGATGCAACCAACCAGTCAAAAAATTGCGCTGATAGGTGCGGGTACGATGGGTGCCGGTATTGCCCAGGTTGCCGCCAGCGCTGGGCATCCAGTGATGGTATACGATGAGGATGCAAACGCGGTTAACCTGGCGTTCGAGGCAATCCATTCCCGTTTGCAGCGGCGCGTCGAGCGCGGCCGCCTGCCGGCGCAGAAGCTGGAGCTGATCGCTGCAAGATTGCAGCGCGCAGCCGAGTTGAAAGAATTCGCCGAAGCCAACCTTGTTATAGAGGCCGTTACTGAAAAGCTCGAGGTAAAGAAAAATATTTTTAGCCGCCTGGAGTCGATATGTGCAGCGCACACCATATTCGCCACCAACACCTCCTCTTTGTCGATCACCGAGATCGCATCAGCGCTGAAGGATCCGAGTCGCCTGGTCGGCATGCATTTCTTCAATCCCGCGCCCGCCATGAAGTTGGTGGAGGTGATCAGCGGCCGGGAAACCTCCGCCGACGTTGCGCAGAGAGCAGGGCGTTTTGCTACCGACTGGGGCAAGCACTGCGTGTACGCGAAATCAACGCCGGGTTTTATCGTCAATCGGGTAGCTCGACCCTTTTATGCGGAAGCGCTGCGCCTGCTGCAGGAGCGGGCGAGTAACCCAGCGACGCTCGACGCCATTATGCGCGAAAGCGGTGGCTTTAAAATGGGACCGCTGGAGCTAATGGATTTGATTGGGCACGATGTCAACTATGCGGTAACGAATTCAGTGTATGAAGCGTTTTATCAAGATGCTCGATTTAAGCCCAATCTGCTGCAAAAAGAATTAATCGATGCAGGTCTTTTGGGTCGCAAGAGTGGGCGGGGATTTTACGACTATGCAAACAATGCCCATAATGAGTCGGTGCAGAACGTAGCGCCACAGCCGCCGCCACCGCATGTCCGCATTCATGGTGACTTAGGTGTAGCAGGCAAGCTGCCGGAGCTGCTCGCCGGCGCGGGCATCGCAATAGAACATTCTGCTGGCCACGGATACATGCAGCTGGGTGATATCAGAGTTGCACTCACGGATGGCCGATCCGCGACCGCGCGGGCGAAAAGCGAGCAGGTAAATGAGCTGGTGCTGTTTGACCTGGCCAGTGACTACGTCAGCTGCGAGCGCATTGCGCTATGCTGTGCGGATCAAAGCGAGCCAACCAGTATCGCGCGTGCGGCCGGGTTGTTTCAGGCTATTGCCAAATCGATCTCCGTCATAGACGACATTCCGGGTATGCTAGTTATGCGCACCGTGTGCATGCTGGCAAATGAGGGTGCGGACGCCGTATACCAGGGAGTCTGCAGCGTTGAGGCTGTTGATACCGCGATGCGCTACGCTACGGCGTACCCGTTGGGTCCATTGATCTGGGCGGATCAAATTGGTATCGATCGCTTGGTCACAACTTTACGCCACCTGCAGCAAAGTTACGGTGAAGAGCGCTATCGGCTATCACCGCTGTTGCTGCGTAAACACCATGCCGGCAGAACATTTTATGATTGAAAATCCGCGGCTGAGTTTTGGCTGATCGAGACGCTTATATCTGTGATGCGGTGCGCACGCCTATCGGGCGCTACGGCGGTGCGCTCAGCTCGGTGCGCACCGATGACCTGGCCGCTGTGCCCATCAGAGCACTGAAGGAACGAAACCCGCAGGTAAACTGGGAGCAGGTGGACGACGCCATTCTCGGCTGTGCCAATCAGGCGGGAGAGGATAACCGCAACGTGGCGCGCATGGCGTTGCTGCTTGCGGGTCTACCCGAGTCCGTTCCAGGCGCTACCGTCAACCGTTTGTGCGGATCTGGCATGGAGGCCGTCGCCATCGCCGCGCGAGCGATCAAATCGGGCGAGGCCAATCTCGTTATTGCCGGTGGCGTAGAGTCCATGTCGCGCGCACCGCTGGTAATGGCCAAAGCGGAGACGGCATTCTCTCGCCGGGCCGAGATATTCGACAGCACCCTAGGATGGCGTTTCATCAATCCGGCGCTGGCTGCACGGTATGGTGTTGATTCCATGCCGGAAACCGCGGAGAACGTTGCGGAAGAGCACGGAATCAGTCGTCAGGATCAAGATCTGTTCGCGCTGCGCAGCCAGCAGCGCGCGGCCGCGGCCATGAAGCGGGGTTTTTTTGATCGGGAGATCGTGCCGGTGAGCATTCCCCGGCGCAAGGGCCAGCCGAAGCTGGTGGCACAGGACGAGCACCCCAGACCGGATACGAACCTTGAGGACCTGTCAAAGCTAGCAGCGCCTTTTCGCCATAACGGAACCGTTACTGCCGGCAACGCCTCAGGGATCAATGACGGCTCGTGCGCTTTACTGCTGGCTTCACAATCAGCGGTAGATCAGTATGACCTGCAGCCCCGTGCCCGGGTAGTGCACACCGCGGCGGCAGGCGTTGCGCCGAGGGTCATGGGAATCGGCCCCGCTCCGGCCAGTCAAAAAGTTTTAACTGACGCTGGGCTTAAATTGGCGCAGATGGACACCATCGAGCTGAACGAAGCCTTCGCGGCACAGGGCATCGCCGTACTGCGACTCCTTGGGCTGGCTGACGACAGCGACCGGGTCAATCCTAATGGCGGGGCCATCGCCTTAGGTCATCCGCTTGGAATGAGCGGGGCTCGACTGGTGGAGACAGCGGTGAATCACCTGGCCGAAAGCGGGGGCCGTTATGCATTGTGTACGATGTGCATCGGGGTTGGCCAGGGTATTGCCATGGTGCTGGAGCGCGTTTGATTCGTACCGGACGTGGTTTGCCCCGGGCCTACGTATACATGACTGCCGAGAAAAAGGGTAAGATGTAGCTATTAGAAGTCATAACAAGCAGCAAACAAACGTAGTTTTCCACAGGAGGAGAGTCGTGAATACATTGAAGAAGCTTCTAACCGGGTTTGTCTGGGCTTGCGCCACGCTGGGCTACACCGTGGCCAGCGCAGATTCAGTCAAAATCGGTTTTGTCACCACCTTAACGACGCCGGCCGGGGTGATCGGGCAGGACATGGTCGATGCTGTGAACCTCGCGATAGAGGACATAGGTGGCAAGATGGGCGATTTGGACGTGGAGCTCATGGTTGAGGACGACGGTTTCAAACCCGAAATTGGCAAGCAGAAAACCGACAAACTGGTCAAGCAGGACGATGTAGATTTCGTCGCCGGTTTCATTTGGTCGCACGTGTTGCTCGCCTCACAGAAATCGGCCCTGGACGCCGGTAAGTTTCTGATCAGCTCCAATGCCGGCCCTTCGCAGCTCGCCGGAGAGCTGTGCCATGAAAACTTTTTCTCTACCTCCTGGCAGAACGACCAGACCCCTATGGCGATGGGTGAAGTGCTGAACCAGCAGGGGGTAAAGTCCCTTTATATCATGGCACCTAACTATGCCGCCGGTAAAAATATGGTGGCGGGCGTCGAACGCACTTTCCAGGGGAAGGTGCTTGGTAAGGACATGACCAAGTGGGGTGCAGATGCCCAACTCGATTTCTCTGCAGAACTGGCCAAGGCTAAAGCCAGCGGTGCGGAGGGGATTTTTGTCTTTTATCCCGGTAAGGCGGGTGGCGCCTTTATCAAGCAGTACCAGCAGGCGGGCCTACAGGGACAGATACCTCTTTATTCCGTGTTTACCGTCGATTCCATCGCCCTGCCCAAACTGCAGGAAGCAAACATGGAGGGCGTGCTGGGCTCCCGCATGACCCAGTTCTGGGTGCCTGATTTGGATAATCCGCAAAACAAGAAATTTGTCTCCGGCTTCAAGAAAAAATATGGCCGATATCCGTCATTTTATGCGGCGCAGTCTTATGACACTATCTTTTTGATTAAGCGCGCGGTGGAGGCGGTAAACGGTAATCTCGACGATAAGGACGGCATGCGCGCGGCGATGATGAAAGCGGATTTTCCGTCTGTTCGGGGCAAGTTCACTTACGGTAATAACCACATGCCAATCCAGAATTTCTATCTGCGCGAAGTTGTCAAGGATGAGGACGGGGTCTGGACCACTAAGACGGTGAGTACCGTATACGAAAATCATCAGGATACCTACGCCCAAGACTGTAAGATGTAAAGCTTAAGATCGTGTTTCAAGGCTACGGCGGGAATCCCCCGCCGTATGCCGTATGGCCGGGACACGCCCCACATACCCGGTGAAACTGACGCATCCTTTACAGATTATAAAGTCTGACCCGGGAGAGCGAGCTGCTCGATGGACTGGAATCTCTTACTCACACAGTTTCTAAACGGCCTGCAACTCGGGCTGCTGCTGTTTTTACTCGCGTCAGGGCTGACGCTGATCTTCGGCATCATGGACTTTATCAATCTGGCTCATGGTTCTTTTTACATGGTGGGTGCATATTTCTGTGCGACGCTGACCCTGCTCACCGGTTCCTTTGTTCTCGCGCTGCTGATGTCAGTGGCCGGGGTGTTTGTCGTTGGTCTCGTTATCGAAGCGAGTATTGTCAGAAGACTTTATCAACATGACCACCTCGATCAGGTGCTGGTAACCTTCGGCCTGATCCTGTGTTTTGACACCTTGGTACACCTGATTTGGGGACCGGAAGGCATGGCCATTCCGCTGCCGCGACTCCTGGATGGCCAGATCACAGTTGGTTCACTCGTTTTCCCCACCTACCGCGTCATCATTATCGTCAGCGGGTTGCTCGTTGCTATAGGTTTGTATGTGCTGGTGATGAAGACGCGCTTAGGTATGCTCATTCGCGCCGGTGCGTCTAACCGGGTGATGGTGTCCGCGCTTGGGGTCAACATCAATCGGCTGTTCATGATCGTCTTTGCCTTGGGTGCCGCGCTGGCAGGACTGTCCGGCCTGTTGATCGCGCCGATTACCGAAGCCAGCATTGGCATGGGTAATGAAATTATTATCCTGGCCTTTGTGGTGGTTATCGTCGGCGGTATCGGTTCGATAAAAGGCGCTTTTTTTTCTGCAGTGCTGATTGGGCTCATTGATACCATGGGCCGTTCTTACCTGGATGACTTTCTGAAGCTGTTTATGTCAATTCAGAACGCCGAAACGGCGGCGCCGGCGCTCTCAGCCATGCTGATTTATATCTTGATGGCAGTTATTTTGGCAGTGCGACCGCAAGGTTTGTTCCCGCCTGCAGGTGCGAGGTAAGTGCATGTGAAGGACTATTTGCCCAGCACCTTAAGCGGCATAGCATATACGGGAGTCATCATTCTGCTCGCCGTTATGCCGGTTATTACGTCGGCATTAGGACAGGGCTTCTATTTAGATATATTCAGTCGAATCATGATTTTGTCAATTGCCGCGTTGAGTTTGAATCTGCTCATAGGATACGGGGGCATGATCAGTCTGGGTCACGCCGCTTTTCTCGGTATTGGTGCCTACTGTGTGGGTATCCCAGTTTATTACGAAATATACAATGGATGGATACATTTGGGGCTGGCTATTGTCGCAAGCGGGATTTTTGCGCTGGTCACCGGCGCCATCAGTCTGCGCACCAAAGGGGTCTATTTCATCATGATTACGCTCGCCTTCGCGCAGATGGTGTATTTTACTTTTGTCAGCCTGGAAGAGTATGGCGGAGACGATGGCCTGGTTATCGTACTTCGTAGTGAGTTCGGTAATTGGCTCGACCTTGAAAGTGCCGTCGTGCTGTATTACGTAATTTTTTTTGTATTGCTGCTCACTCTGTTTTTTATCAATAAACTGGTGAAGGCTCGTTTTGGACGGGTAATTGTTGGCAGCAAATACAATGAACGTCGAATGCAGTCCCTTGGCTTTGATACATACCGGTATCGGCTGGTGTGCTATGTGATTTCCGGGATCTTGTGTGGAATTGCCGGCGTGTTTCTGGGTAACTTCACCAGCTTCATCAGCCCAGAAATGATGGGCTGGACCCGCTCCGGAGAGCTCATCTTTATGGTTGTTTTTGGTGGGACCGGTACACTGTTTGGCCCAATAATGGGTGCAGGCATCTTTATTCTTTTGGAAGAATGGCTTTCCGCTATCACCATATACTGGCAGCTGATCTTTGGCGCCATTCTGATTGCGGTCGTTCTTTTCGGCAGAGGTGGGATTCATGGTCTGCTCACACGCAGCAAACGCCGGTAGCAGCGGTTGCCTGCTTCGGCCGCTTGCTGCGGTCCGCTGCGCTCCTTCGGCTGAGCAACCAGCTGCTATCCGCTTTGTATGGTGGAAGGAATCATGCTGGAGATAATCAATCTGGAAAAACAGTTCGGCGGCATAAAAGCGGTGGACAACGTCAACCTGGCTGTTGAGCAGAACGAGATTCACGCCATCATCGGTCCAAATGGGGCGGGTAAAACGACGCTGATTTCGCAGGTCGCCGGGGAACTGAGGCCGGATGGTGGGCAGATTCGGTTCCGCAACGAAGACGTAACTTTTCTAAGGCCGGCGCAGCGTGCGCGCAGGGGGCTCGCCAGGTCTTTTCAAATCACCAGCGTCATGCTGCCCATGACCCTGCTGGAAAATGTTTGCATGGCGGTGCAGGGTCGTATGGGGCACTCCTTCAGGTTCTGGCAGCCGACGAGTCGCGACACCGTGCTCATGGAAAGTGCGATGCAGGCTTTGCGAACCGTTGGCCTGGAGGACCGCGCTGAAAACATCGCCGGTGAGGTGTCGCACGGGGAGCATCGCCAACTCGAAATCGCCATGGCCCTGGCCATGGAACCGTTGCTGCTGCTGCTGGATGAGCCGACAGCCGGTATGGGCCCGGAAGAATCCGCCGAGCTGGTCAGCATCTTGCAGCAGATAAAGGGTGAGAAGTCTATTTTGCTGATCGAGCACGACATGGATGCGGTGTTCTCTCTGGCGGACACGATTTCAGTGCTGGTTTATGGACAGATCATTGCCAGCGGCACCAAGGATGAGATCCGCGCCAACTCCGAAGTGCAGCTGGCCTATCTCGGGGAGACCGCTTAGCGGGTGCGGCTGGTGCTGGAGGTTCACGACGTTACCACTTTTTACGGCGACAGCCAGATCCTTTTCGGCCTTTCGCTGCAAGTGCAGGAGGGACAGGTCGTGACGCTGCTAGGGCGAAACGGCATGGGAAAAACGACCACGGTTAACTCTATTATGGGCATAGTCCCGCCGCGGGAGGGCGAGATCCGCTACGGCAGCCGGTTAATCTCGGGTTTGCCGCCATACAGGATATCCAACCTCGGCATCGGCCTCGTTCCTGAGGGCAGGCAAATCTTTCCCAACTTGACCGTGCGCGAGAATCTGCTGGCGACGGCGGGCAATATGTCCGCCAAGAAGGATCCCTGGGATCTTGAAAGGGTGCTCGCGTTTCTGCCGAGCCTGAAAGCAAGGCTGCGGAATTTAGGGAATCACCTCTCCGGCGGAGAACAGCAGATGCTGGCGATCGGCAGAGCTTTAATGACCAATCCTACGCTGCTCATTTTAGACGAGGCGACCGAGGGCCTCGCCCCCTTGGTCCGTGCCGAAATCTGGTCGCGACTGAAATTGCTTAAGACGGAAGGACAGTCGATCTTGCTCATCGACAAAAATCTGCTCGCGTTGATGCGCTTGGCGGACCGTCACTACATCATTGAAAAAGGTAATATCGTGTGGAGCGGGAGCTCACGGGAACTGGAGGCTGAACCAGCCCTGAAGGCCAGATACTTGGGGGTGTGATGCATTTCAGCTTCGGGATCGATTGTTTGTTGAGAGATAACGAACTTCAGCGTGCGTTGAACGGCCGGCGGGTAGCGCTGCTGGGGCATCCTGCCTCGGTAACCATAGAGCTCAGTCATTCTGTTGACGCTTTGATGCAATCACCGATCAAGCTGACCGCGCTGCTGGGGCCGCAGCACGGCATACGGGGTGAAAAGCAAGACAATATGGTGGAAAGTGCCGACGAGGTTGATCCTACATACAAGCTTCCCGTTTTCAGTTTGTATGGACAGAACCGAAGATTAACGGAGGAGATGGCGCAGCGTTTCGACGTTCTACTGGTAGATTTGCAGGACGCAGGTTGTCGTGTCTATACCTACATCACCACCCTGTTTTACCTGATAGAAGACTGCGCCAAGTTTAAAAAAGAGCTGTGGGTTCTGGATAGGCCGAATCCCGCTGGTCGCCCCGTTGAAGGACTGACGCTGCTGGCTGGCAATGAGAGTTTTGTGGGGGCCGCGCAGATACCGATGCGGCACGGTCTAACCATGGGTGAAGCTGCGTCATGGTACCGGCGTCATAACGGCTTTGATGTTGAATTGAACATCGTCGTGATGCGGGATTACGACCCCGTAATGGGCCCAGGCCACGGCTGGCCAGGGGAATTGCCCTGGGTGAATCCAAGCCCCAACCTCGCCACACTGAACGCAGCGCGCGTTTACTCTGGAACGGTTTTGCTTGAAGGCACAACTTTGTCAGAGGGGCGCGGCACCACCCGTCCGCTGGAGTGTGTCGGCGCTCCGGATTTGTCGATTGGACAGATTCTGCCGTTGATGCAACAACTTTCTCCCGAGTGGGTGCAGGGGTGCTGTCTGCGTCCGTGTTATTTTGAGCCGATGTTTCACAAGCATAAAGGTACAAGGTGTGCCGGTATGCAAATTCATACGGACTGCGGCTGGTACCGCCATGAACTGTTTAAACCATTCAGGCTGGTCGCGCTGTTTTTAAAGGCGCTGCGAACTGTGCATCCGGACTATACTGTTTGGCGCGATTTTGCCTATGAGTATGAGACCGGTCGTTTACCCATAGACATCATAAATGGAGGTTCCACGCTGCGCCAATGGGTGGACGATTCCTCTGCAGCAGTTGCTGATCTAGAAAAGTTGCTGCTGCAAGACGAGGCGGAATGGCGCGGGGCTTCGTCCACTTATCATCTCTACGGCACAAGTTGAAAACAATTCGAGGCAGGCATGCAAACAGATAAAGACTGCATATTTTGTAAAATCGTTGCGGGCGAGATCCCGTGTTTTAAATTGTATGAAGATGACAGCACTCTGAGTTTTATGGACATTAATCCAGCTAACGAAGGTCATGCTCTGGTTATCCCAAAGGAACACTGGCGTAATGTTTATGTTGTTCCAGATGACCTGTTTGCCGCTGTAGCCGTTAGCGTCAAGAAAATCGCGCAGGCCGTGCAGTCGGCACTGTCTCCTGATGGGGTTAACGTGGTTCAGGCGAACGGCAAAGGAGCGGCACAGTCAGTCGAGCATTTCCATGTGCATGTTTTACCGCGCACGCTGGGAGATGAACTTAAATTGAATTGGGGATTGAACCCGGGTGATATGGAACGGATCAAGATCTGCAGCGAGACGATAAAAGCGGCGCTGTGAGGCAGGCGTGAGGCGCGACCTGATAATCCGACTGAACGGATTAAGATATCGTTGTAAAGCCCTGGGCAAGTATTTATAGTACGTTACACACGATACGGGTGAAGCAGATAAAAACGCCCGAAAATAGACCCCAAAGGTATGGCAGTAAAATCAGATACTTTCCCCAAGCTGTTGCTTGAGAACGCCAGGCGCTTTGGCGATCGGCCCGCTATCCGGGAAAAAGAGTTCGGGATTTGGCAGACCTGGAATTGGCGCCAGGTGGCGGATGAGGTTCGCGCCTTAGCCTGCGGCTTTGCCGCCAGGGGATTCAAACGTGGAGACAGGGTGGCCATTGTTGGCGACAATCGGCCGCGCCTGTACTGGACCATGGCCGCAGCGCAATCCATCGGCGGCGTTCCCGTACCGACTTATCAGGATGCCGTGGCTGAGGAAATACAGTACGTGCTGGAACACGCGGAAGTGAAATTCGTTGTGGCGGAGGACCAGGAACAGGTCGACAAAATACTGGACGTACAGGAGCGCTGCCCCAGCCTTAGGGAAATATTCTTCGATGATACCCGCGGCATGAGGAAATATGATCAGTCGCGTTTGATCGATTTCGAGGTGTTGCAGCGCGAGGGCCGTGAGTTTGATCAGAAAAATCCAGATTATTTTGTGCAGCAGGTAGAGCAGGGTAAGGGCGAAGACGTAGCGATACTATTGTATACGTCCGGCACTACCGGCAGGCCCAAAGGTGTGGTGCTGACGCACGATAACGTTCTTATTACCGCCCGTAATGGCATCGAATTTGACCACCTAACGCAAGACGAGGAAGTTCTGGCCTATTTACCCATGGCCTGGGTGGGTGACCACATATTTTCTTATGCCCAGTCTTATGTCAGTGGCTTTTGCGTCAGCTGTCCTGAAAACGCGTCCACCGTCATGCACGACCTGCGTGAGATTGGCCCCACCTATTTTTTCGCTCCTCCGCCCATATTTGAAAGCCTGCTTACCAACGTCATGATCCGTATGGAAGACGCGGCGCGCATCAGCCAGATCATATTCACCTATTTCATGCGCGTCGCGCGCAGCGTCGGTCCGAAAATACTGGCAAAAGAGGCGGTATCGATTAAAGATAAATGGCTGTACAAACTGGGCCACCTGTTGGTGTACGGGCCGTTAAAAAACACGCTGGGGATGAGCCGGATCCAGCTCGCCTATACCGCCGGGGAGGCCATCGGCCCGGACATTTTCGACTTTTACCGATCCCTTGGCATCAACATAAAGCAGCTGTACGGTCAAACTGAGGCCTCGGTGAACGTAACCCTGCAACCGGACGGAGAAGTGTATCCCGATACCGTGGGTAAACCGGCGCCACAGGTAGAAATAAAAATTGCTGATGATGGTGAAGTTTTGTATCGCAGCCCCGGAGTTTTTCAGTGCTATTTCAAAAATGAAGCTGAGACCAGAGAAATCAAAACAGAGGAAGGTTGGGTGCACACGGGGGATGCAGGCTTTATTGATGACAGGGGTCATCTGAAAATCATCGACCGGGCAAAAGATGTCGGCAAGTTGAACGATGGGTCAATATTTGCGCCTAAATATGTCGAGAACAAACTGAAATTTTTTCCTCATATTAAAGAAGTGGTTGCATTTGGTGATGGTCGTGACTATTGCGCGGTTATGGTTAACATAGACATGGAAGCGGTAGCCAACTGGGCAGAAAGGAACAATATTTCATACGCCAGCTATCAAGAGCTTGCTGCACGTCCGGAGGTTTATCAGCTGATCGAAGACGGCGTCAGCAAAGTAAACGAAGAACTGGCCGCAGATCCTAATTTGGCCGCGTCTCAGATCCGCCGATTTCTGGTGCTGCATAAGGAGCTTGACGCCGATGACGGTGAACTTACCCGTACCAGGAAAGTGCGGCGCCGATTTATCGCTGATAAGTATCGGACGCTGGTAGATGCGCTGTACAGTGACAAAAAAAGCTGTTTTATCGAAACCGAGGTCGCGTTTGAAGATGGCAGAACCGGATCTATATCCGCTGACCTGCAAATAAGAGATCTGAATGTGTATACGGACTTGAAGAAAGCAAGCTAATGGAAGGCGACCGAAAGTTTGGTGATCCCATTCTTGAGGTGCAGGATATCAATCTATCTTTCGGCGGCGTGACCGCCCTCGAGGGTGTGAGTTTCGATATACTAAACGGCGAAGTGCGCGCAATTATCGGCCCCAACGGGGCGGGTAAAAGCTCGATGCTGAACGTGATAAACGGCTTTTATCATCCGCAACAGGGACAGATTACTTATAAAGGAAAAACCCGCAGACAGATGCGGCCGCACCACGCGGCTTCCAGCGGTATCGCCAGAACTTTTCAAAACATCGCACTGTTCAAGGGGATGTCCACGCTGGACAACATCATGACGGGTCGTAACACGAAAATGCGGAAGAATTTGCTCTGGCAGGCGCTGTACCTTGGTCCTGCCAAGCGGGAGGAATTGGAGCATCGGGATTTTGTCGAGCACGTCATTGACTTTCTGGAGATACAGGCCATACGGAAAACACCGGTTGGCAAACTTCCCTACGGCATGCAGAAACGCGTGGAGCTGGGCCGGGCACTGGCCGCCGAGCCTGAGCTGCTGCTCCTGGACGAACCGATGGCCGGAATGAATTTGGAAGAAAAGGAGGATATGTGCCGCTTCGTGCTCGACGTCAATGATCAATTTGGCACCACCATAGCGCTGATAGAGCATGACATGGGAGTGGTGATGGATATTTCCGATCGCGTGGTGGTCCTGGATTACGGCAAGAAAATAGCAGACGGTACGCCAGAGGAGGTCAGGGCGGATCAGCGCGTAATCGAAGCATATCTCGGCGTGACGCGCGATGACAACTGATGGCGTGAAGCCACATCGGCGATGAATCCGGAGCTGCTCTTTTTTCTGGAAACGGTGATCGGCGGCCTTATGGCCGGCGTTATGTATGCCCTGGTTGCGCTTGGTTTTGTACTTATTTTCAAGGCGTCGGGGATCTTTAACTTTGCCCAGGGCGTGATGTGCTTGTTTGCTGCCCTGGCGCTGTACGATTTCATGGCGCCGGGAGGATGGGTCGATCGCTGGTTTGGTTTTACCTTTCCGGTGTGGGCCGCCATTGCCCTGACCATCGTGGTCATGATTATTCTGGCCTGGGTCATCGAACGATTCGTATTGCAGTATCTGGTCCAGCAGGAACCGATCATCCTGTTCATGGCGACGATCGGCCTGGCCTACGTACTGGAGGGGGTTGGCGATATTTTATTTGGCTCAGATGTGAAGCCCCTTGATATCGGTCTTCCTCAGGGCGCCTCCGACTGGCTGCTGGACAACTTTAATCTGTACGTAGAAAAACTTGAGGTTGTGGCGGCGGTCACGGCGGCAGTTTTAGTCACGGTTCTCGCTGTTTTCTTTCAGCGCACCCGCATTGGCCGGGCGCTGCGTGCGGTAGCCGACGACCATCAGGCAGCGCTCAGTGTGGGTATTTCGCTGCGCACGATCTGGGTCATAGTCTGGTCGGTATCAGGGATCGTGGCGCTGGTGGCAGGTATCATGTGGGGCAGTAAATCCGGTGTTCAATTTTCCTTGTCTTTAATCGCACTTAAAGCTTTACCGGTGTTGATTTTGGGAGGCTTCACTTCCGTTCCCGGCGCGATTGTCGGTGGGTTGATCATCGGGGTCGGTGAAAAAATTGCTGAAGTGTACCTTGGCCCTCTGGTGGGGGGGGCGATTGAAAACTGGTTCGCCTACATGCTGGCGCTGGCCTTTCTACTATTCCGGCCGCAGGGCTTATTCGGAGAACGGATCATTGAGCGGGTTTAGATCCACACCAGCGAATAGCATCATTTGCAGCAGCGCTGCCCATGCGCACAATATGAAATAGCGCGAATTATGTTTTACAGAGAAGCCGGACAATTCAAAACCGACTATGCCAGTGATCAGGCGCTGTTTCCCATTGCCCAGGATCGATGGTTTGTGCTGGCCGTTTTGTTTGTCGCCGTGGCAGTTGTCCCCTTCTTCGTCGACGACTACTGGGCCAATGCGATCACGCTGCCTTTTCTGATTTATGCGTTGGCTGCAATCGGACTCAATCTGCTGACCGGCTACTGCGGTCAAGTATCGCTGGGTACCGGTGGTTTCATGGCCGTGGGTGCGTTTTCAACGTTTAAGCTGACCACCGCGTTTCCCGAGCTGAACTTTATCGTTGTGATCCTGCTATCCGGCGCAATAACCGCCGGGGTGGGAGTTTTGTTTGGTATCCCCAGTCTGCGTATCAAAGGGTTCTACCTCGCCGTGGCCACGTTGGCGGCCCAGTTTTTCCTGGTCTGGCTGTTCAATAAAGTTGATTGGTTTCTGAATTACAGCCCGACCGGGCAGATTAGCATGCCGCCGCGGGAGATTTTTGGCATCTTGATTACCGGACCACGGGCGGCGCCGGAAGCGAAGTACTTGTTCTGTTTGATTTTTATCGGAATTTTTGCGCTGCTGGCAAAAAACCTGGTACGCGGGCGCGTCGGCCGGTCCTGGATGGCAATTCGTGATATGGATATCGCGGCCGAATTGATCGGGATCCGTCCGCTGGAGGCGAAACTGACCGCGTTTGCGGTGAGCTCTTTTTACGTTGGTATGGCCGGTTCCCTCTACTTTGGCGTGTGGCTGGGGGCGGCCGAACCGATAGAAGCTTTCGGCATCGAACAGTCGTTTCTGGTACTGTTCATGATTATCGTCGGCGGGCTGGGCAGTATTTTGGGATCTTTCCTCGGTGCCGCCTTTATTACCCTGATGCCGATACTGATGAAAAACTTCATGGTCGATGGGCTGCAGCTGGCGGTGGTGACTGCCAAGCACATCGAGATCACGATGTTGGGCGTGCTCATTATTTTTTTCTTGATCGTCGAGCCGCATGGTTTTGCGCGGCTGTGGCAGATTGCGAAAGAGAAGCTGCGCTTATGGCCGTTTCCACACTAGGAGCGACATAACCGCTGTTTGGGTGCGCAAACTGTAACTACCTTAAAGGAGGTTGAAAATGATGTTTAAGCGAATAGTGAGTACCCTGGTTGCCGGTTTGATGGCGGCGGCTTTGGCAGTGCCTGCAGCCAGTGCTTACGAACTGGTGATGCCGTCTTTTGATTATCGGACGGGTCCGTATGCACCTAACGGTATTCCGTTTGCCAATGGGTATCATGATTACCTGATGATGCTGAATGAGCGCGACGGGGGTATAGAGGGTGTGCCGGTCAAGCTCGTCCAGTGCGAGACGGCCTATAACACAAAGCAGGGTGTGGAATGCTATGAGAAGGTCAAAGATACCGATCCGTCTCGGGCGCTGGTGGTGCAGCCTTTATCCACTGGCATCACCTACCAGCTCATACCCAAAGCCTCGGTTGATGAAATACCCGTGCACTCCATGGGCTACGGCCGTACTTCCGCCGCCAACGGCAAGGTGTTTCCGTGGATTTTCAATTTTCCCGCCACCTACTGGGACCAGGCTGCGGTGTTTGTCAAATACATCGGTGAAAAGGAAGGGGGTATGGAAAACCTGAAGGGTAAGAAAATCGCCCTGGTTTATCACAACTCGGCCTATGGCAAGGAGCCAATCCGCACGCTGGAAAAGGCCGCGGAAAAGTTTGGTTTTGAGTTTATGCCTCTGGCAGTCGATCATCCCGGACAGGAGCAGAAAGCGACCTGGCTGCAGATCCGAAAAGAACAGCCGGACTGGGTGATGATGTGGGGTTGGGGCGTGATGAACCAGGTAGCCATTAAAGAAGCGGCATCTATCCGCTTTCCCATGGATCGCTTTCTCGGTGTATGGTGGTCGGGCTCTGAGAACGACGTACTGCCCGCAGGGGATGGCGCCAACGGCTATCTTTCCGGCGCATTCCATGCTCCTGGTGATAATTTCCCGGTGCACGACGATATCAAGAAGTATGTGTACGATAACGGCAAAGCTCTGGGCGAGCGGGACCGAATCGGTGAAGTGCTGTACAACCGCGGCTTGATCGCGGCGGTCTATGCGACGGAAGCGATTCGAAACGCGATGAAAATGCACAACACCAAGGAAGTTACGCCGGCTATGGTTCGTGATGGCATGGAAGCGCTCGATCTCACCGAGGCCCGTCTAACGGAACTTGGCCTACCCGACTTCACCATACCGGTAAAAATTACGTGCGACAACCATGCCGGTCCCAGGAAGGTCGCCATTCAGCAATGGGACGCCAGTGCAAAGAAATGGAGCATGGTGACCGACTTCTACGACACCATGAATGATATTGTGGATCCGCTGATTGAGGAGGATTCCGCTGCTTATGCTGCGGAGAACAATATCAAGCCGCGTGACTGCAACTAGATATTAAACGCGGCTTTCAGTTAGCGGGACGATACCCTTGGTGCCTGATCCGGAACCAGCGCCGAACGGCGCGCTGCTCAGGGTTAACAATATTGAGGTCATTTATGACCACGTGATATTGGTGCTGAAGGGCGTGTCGCTGGAAGTACCCGAGGAGGGCGTGGTTGCTCTCCTCGGGGCCAACGGAGCAGGCAAATCTACTACGCTTAAGTCCATTTCCAACCTGCTTGGCGCTGAGCGCGGGGTGGTGACCAAAGGGTCGATCACTTATCAGAACGAGAACGTCCACGGACTGTCACCGAACGAACTGGTCAATCGAGGGGTAGTTCAGGTGATGGAAGGACGGCACTGTTTTGAACACCTGACCGTGGAAGAAAACCTGCTTACTGGTGCCTATACGCGCCGTGACGGTCGGGCTGCGATACAGCGGGATGTTGAGCTGGTTTACGACTATTTTCCAAGACTTAAGGAACGACGTAAATCTCAGGCCGGATATACCTCTGGTGGGGAACAGCAGATGTTAGCCGTCGGCAGGGCGCTCATGGCACGTCCATCTTTGATCCTGCTGGATGAGGCGTCAATGGGGCTGGCGCCGCAGCTGGTTGAGGAGATTTATGACATCGTTAAAAAATTGAACGAAAAGGAAAAAGTAACCTTTCTTCTGGCCGAACAAAACACCAACATGGCGCTGCGCTATTCCAAGTATGGTTATATTCTGGAAAATGGACGGGTCGTGATGGATGGGAATGCGGCGTCACTGCTCGATAACGAAGACGTGAAGGAGTTTTACCTGGGAGTGAGCGGGGAGGAGCGCAAGAGTTTCCGTGACGTCAAACACTACCGGCGCCGTAAGCGGTGGTTGGCCTAGCGCAACGCTGTTCCGGGCGCGATAAAAGTCTTTTACATCGTCGCAGCGGCGCAGCGTCTACCGGATCAATGGAAACATGAACGATTCCCAATATTTCGATGGCCTAGAAACGCGCGAGCCCGAGCTGCGCGAGCGTGATTTATTTGCCAAACTGCCGGCGCAGATCGAAAACGCGCAGCAAAACGCACCGGCGTTTACCCGGCTTTTGCACGGATGTAGTGCGTCAGACATAACCAGCCGAAGCGCCCTGGCGCAGCTACCGGTGCTGCGCAAATCCGAGCTTCTCGATTTACAGAGAGCAAGCCGTCCTTTTGGCGGTTTGGCAACGACTCCGCTCAAGTCGGTACGGCGCGTATTTGCCTCTCCAGGGCCAATATACGAACCGGAGGCAGACAAGGAAGACTACTGGCGCCTGGGCCGCGCGCTGTATGCAGCAGGTTTTCGCGCCGGTGATGTGGTGCACAACACGTTCTCCTATCATTTCACTCCGGCCGGCATGATGCTGGAGAGCGGCGCATCGGCGATAGGCTGCGCCGTTTTCCCTGCCGGTGTGGGCCAGACCGAGCTGCAGGTGCGAACCATAGCGGATCTGAAACCCAGCGGTTATATTGGTACTCCCTCGTTCCTCAAGATCATTGTGCAGAAGGCGCGTGAACTGAACAGTGATATATCCAGCCTGAAAAAAGCGCTGGTCGGTGGGGAAGCGCTGCCGGCCAGCCTGAGAGCAGATATCAATGAATGTGGTATTGCAGTCCTGCAGTGTTATGCCACCGCCGATGTGGGATTAATCGGATATGAGTCTGACGCCCAGGAAGGACTGATTATCGATGAGCAGATCATCGTTGAGATAGTGCGGCCGGGTACGAACGAGCCTGTTCCCGACGGTGAGGTTGGGGAGGTCGTCGTGACCACGTTTAATGAAACTTATCCGCTCATCCGGTTTGGAACCGGCGACCTGTCAGCGACTATGTCAGGCGCAAGCCCGTGCGGACGCACAAACATGCGAATTAAGGGCTGGATGGGTCGGGCGGATCAGACCACAAAGGTGAAAGGAATGTTTATTCATCCGGAACAGGTGCAGGAGGTGACCAAGCGCCACGCACAGATTAAGCGAGCCCGTTTGGTGGTAGAGAACGATGGTACCAGTGACCTGATAACGCTTAAGTGTGAATGCACCGAGGAGTCGGGGACACTGGCAGGGGCTATAGCGGACAGCATCCGCGAAGTGTGCAAGCTGCGAGGTACGGCAGAGTTCGTAGAAAAAGGATCATTACCTAATGATGGCAAAGTTATAGACGATGTAAGAACTTACGAGTAATTTACGGGAGCAGACGTAGGAACGGCGCCCTGACCGCGATGTTATCGGTCCACGGGCGGGCTTCCTGCACAGCAGAATGATTAAAGTCGGCATTATCGGGGGGACGGGATATACTGGTGTGGAGCTGTTGCGCATCCTGGCTACGCATCCGCACGTTGAGCTTGAGGTCATTACCTCTCGCGCGGAGGCAGGTACTGCTGTCAGCGCAATGTTTCCCAGCCTTCGTCGATTTGTAAATCTGGATTTCGTCGCGCCGGATGATGCCGGGCTGGAGAAATGTGATGTCATTTTCTCGGCCACACCGAATGGAGTTGCCATGACCTATGCCCGCAGGCTGCTGCAGGCGGGGGTACGCATGATTGATATCGCTGCCGATTTTCGACTGAAAGATCCTGAGCAGTGGGCTAAATGGTACGGTATGGAGCATCAGTGTCCAGACTTGTTACAGCAGGCGGTTTATGGCTTGCCTGAAGTCAACCGAGGTGAAATTAAAAAAGCTAGGCTGGTTGCTAATCCGGGCTGTTATCCTACCTCCATCACGCTGGCCCTGCTGCCCTTGCTGGAAGCCTCGCTGGTGGATGGGACAGACCTGATCGCAGACGCCAAATCCGGTGTGAGCGGAGCAGGCAGAGCTGCTAAAGTGGGGAATCTGTTTGCGGAAGTCGCTGAAAGTTTTAAAGCTTACGCCGTATCGGGCCACCGGCATGGGCCGGAAATTGAGCAAACGCTGTCTACCCTGGCCGGTGAAGCCGTAGCGGTCACCTTTGTCCCCCATCTGGTGCCGATGATTCGCGGTATTCATTCGACCGTCTACGCGCTGCCCCGGCAGCAGATAGAGGATATTCAAGGGTTATACGAGAAACGCTATGCTGATGAGCCATTTGTTGATGTCATGCCGGCTGGCAGCCATCCTGAAACGCGTTCGGTGCGCGTTTCCAATACTTGCCGGATCGCGGTGCACCATCCTGAAAGTCGGGGTAGAATCGTCGTGCTCGCCGTTATTGATAACCTGGTTAAGGGCGCGGCTGGGCAGGCGATCCAGAATATGAACCTGATGTTCAACCTGGATGAGGATAGTGGCTTGGCCACACCAGCGACGTTACCCTGATGTTACGTAATCAAACTGACTCAATCGTTATCAAGCCAAAGATGTCATCGCTTGCCCGCTATGCTTTGATCGTGGTTCCGATAATCGTTTTTGTTTTAGGGGTAGGTGCGGCTTACTACCATGGTTTGCAGGCAAACAGCGGCGAATTGGAGCAGGCTAAAAAACAGTTGATCGAGCAATCGCAGCGAAATGAAGCTCTTAGCACACGATATGAGCAGATCAGAGAGTCTTTCGCCAAGCTTGAGAGACAGCTGCACATCAATGACACTGCTTATTCTGAGTTGCGTAAAGATATGGAGTTATCTAATGCCAAACTGACCGAGCTCAATACGGAGCTCAAGTTTTACCGCAGCATCATCTCCCCGCAGGATGGTAAACAGGGTGTGCGTGTACAAGAGTTGGCCATCACGCCGACGGAGCAAGCGCAAACCTATAGGTACAAACTCGTATTAATCCAGACGCTGCAGCAAGAAAATGAGCTGTCTGGCACGGTTGGTCTCACCATAAAGGGAGAAATGGATGGCCAGTCTCAAACCATTAAGCATCCCGCGCCAGGGGAGAAAAAGATGTATGCAAAGTTTAAATATTTTCAGAATTTCACCGGTACGCTGGAACTGCCCGCTGCTTTCAAACCTCTCAAGGTTAAAGTCAATCTCGCGGTAAACAGGAAAAAAGCCCTGATAGAGGATAGATGGTATTCATGGCCGCAGGTAACTGGCGTCAAATCCTCGTAGCCACCTTGTGCGCCATCTACCCGTGATCCGAGGCGAGTTATACTGGCATTTCTCAACTCTATACAACAGTAATACCACTGAAGAGGAGTTACTATCATGTTAGGCAATAAAAAAACGTTCGCTCCGGACACGTCGTCTGCGACGAGCGGTAAACCGGTTGATACCATCGATACACTTATTGGTAAAAAAACGTCTTTTAAAGGAGACATCGAATTCTCGGGCGGTCTGCGCGTTGACGGAAAAATAAGCGGCAGCATTGCCGCACGCGACGATACTACTAGCACACTCGTATTAAGCGAATCGAGTGAGGTGGAGGGCAATGTCACCGTACCTCACGTTATAGTAAATGGAACGGTTCACGGGAACGTTAAGTCCGCGGTAAGGGTTGAATTGCAGAACAAAGCCCGAATTATCGGTGACGTGCATTACAAAGAGGTTGAAATGGCGCTGGGCGCCACCATAAATGGAAGTCTGGTGTGTGAGCTTGGTCAACCGGACCTACCGTTGAAGAGCGTTGCGGGTTCTGCCGCTTCCAGTGAAAAACTCAGCGAAAAATCAGTAGGTTAGTAAGGTAATCATTGACTGCCCGGCAGGCCAGGGTAATAATAGCGTTTAGACTTTATAGTCGGAGACTGTGATGAGCGTACCTGCAACAGATATGCCGCAGCCGTTGGAATTTACCGATAGCGCGGCGACGAAAGTGAAAACCCTCATTGATGAGGAGAAAAACCCTGAGCTGAAGCTGCGCGTCTACGTGCAGGGCGGCGGCTGCTCTGGATTTCAATACGGATTCACTTTCGATGAAGAGCAGCAGGCAGATGACATGTCGGTGGAAAAGTGCGGCGTGACGCTGCTGGTAGATCCGATGAGCTTACAGTATCTGGTCGGTGCCAAGATCGACTACAAAGAGGATTTGGAGGGTGCCCGTTTTATCATCAATAACCCCAATGCCACTACAACCTGCGGCTGTGGATCATCTTTTGCAGCGTAGGCGATGCTAAACGAAAAAAGGGGAGCACGGCTCCCTTTTTTTATGCCTGCTGGTCCTTAAGCTTTCACTGCGCTGACTCATTCTGCGCTAACTGCACACTGTTGTATTGCGCCATCGCTTCCATCCAAAGCTGAGCCTTCGCCAGAAAGTCCTCACGCTCTTTGTCTGAAATGGATTCGGCCCGGGGAAACTCGTAACTCAAAGGGTCGCGATGCTTGCCGTGGACTCGGAACTCATAGTGCAAATGTGGCGCCGTAGCCATTCCGGTTTTACCCACGAATCCAATCACCTGACCCTGCTCAACGGCGCTCCCCGGCCTAAGCTTACTTTTATAGCTTGATAGATGTGCATACAAAGTACTGTACGTGCTGCCATGGCGCAGCACGACGGTCTTGCCGTAACCGCCTTTGCGCCCGAGAAAGCTCACCCGACCGTCCGCGGTGGAAAGAACTGGTGTACCTCGAGGTGCCGCGTAGTCCACACCTTTGTGTGAGCGCCACTGTTTTAAGATAGGGTGCATCCGTTTCCTCGAAAAGCCTGACGTAATACGACTGATTTTCATTGGAGTGCGAAGAAAAGTGCCGCGCAGGCTGTTGCCCTCAGCATCAAAATACTCGGCATTCCCCTGTAAATCCGTATGACGAAATGCGTATATTTTCTGCCCCTGGGTAATAAATTCCGCCGCCAAAATATCACCGGTACCCTTGTTTTTATGCCCGTCGATCAGCTGTTCATACAGCAAGGTGAAGCGGTCGCCCTTTTTTAGGTCTTTAGCGAAATCAATGTCCCAAGCAAAAATATCCACCAGCTGCAGAATGAACTTGTCATCTAATCCTGCCTTTGCCCCCGCCTTGAACAAAGAGCTTTCGATCATGGCGCTTACCGCTACTTCACGTTTATCGAACTCCATCTGATGCTCATCAACATGTATCGATCCATCCCGATCAAGTTCAATAAGCAGCTTGCGATTGGCGCGCAGATCAATGCTCAAAGCACGAAGCTTGTTCTCCTCGTCGTAACCGATACGGAGTTTTTGTCCAGGCATCAGCTTTTCAATCTCACCGGCCTCCTTATGTTTTGCAATTCGAATCGCGTCTCCCACGTCCAGTTGGTTGTTGTGGAAGATTCTGGCCAGAGAATCTCCGCTTTGCACCGTATAGTCTTGCCATGTAACGGACGCGTTTTTACTGTGCGGTGTGTTTCCAGCATCTACCGCTGCGGTTTTTTCTTCTGCAGGCCTGGTTATGCTTTTTGCCGTATCAGCCTTGTTTGTTGGCTGCGCGCGGTCTACCTTGCTGATCTCAGTCTGGATGGACTCATTGCCTGTTTCTCCAGCCGTTTTGTCGAGTTCTGCGGAATGTGGCGCAATTTGCCTAACCTCAGGCGCGACGCTCTGCTGCGCCGTCTGCGCGCCAGGGTCTGTGGGCATATCTGTGATGCGTAGGGCAGAGATGCCCCAGATGCCGGCGGCCACTGCGCTCACGCATACAAGCCAGGTCGCCCATGGGTGGCTTTTACGCCTGGGCGCCACGGAGTACTTTAAGTCAACCAGGTGCTTGAGATCTCGTGAAAATAGTGGTCTGGTATGGGTGGCAGACATAATTTTCATGTCTTTCTTTAAAAGAAATCCGTAATGTACGGATATTATAGTTAAAGTCAAAAGTTACCTCTTGAAAAGCATGGTGCGATGCAAAACGCGACGCCTCACGCTGCGTTAACAACAGGCGTAACATAAGTAAGTGGATAAATCAGAAAAAGAGTTTCAACGGATCAAGCGTGGCTCAGATGAGATCATTCCTGAGTCTGAACTCGAATCATTAATTGCGCTGGATCGACCGCTGCGGGTGAAAGCGGGTTTCGATCCGACTGCACCGGACCTGCACCTGGGGCATACCGTGCTGATCAACAAGCTACGGCATTTCCAGGATTTCGGGCACAAGGTTATTTTCCTCATTGGGGATTTTACCGGAATGATTGGTGATCCGAGCGGGAAGAGCGCGACCCGCCCGCCGCTATCCCGCGAAGAAATTGAAGACAACGCTGCAACCTACAAAGAACAGATTTTCAAGATTCTGGATGCGGAAAGAACGACCATAGATTTTAACTCACGCTGGATGAATGAAATGGGAACGGCCGGACTCATTAAACTGGCCGCTCGCTATACCGTGGCGCGCATGCTCGAGCGCGAAGACTTCAGCAACCGGTACAAGAACAATCAGCCTATCGCCATTCACGAGCTATTGTACCCACTGGTGCAAGGCTACGATTCGGTGGCTTTGCAAGCAGATGTGGAACTGGGTGGAACCGATCAAAAGTTCAATCTTCTGGTGGGGCGGGAGCTGCAGAAGCACTACGGCCAGAAACCCCAGGTTGTTCTGACCATGCCGTTACTGGAAGGTCTGGACGGTGTGCAGAAAATGTCCAAGTCGCTCGGTAACTATATCGGAATCACCGAACCGGCTAACGAAATGTTCGGTAAATTGATGTCAATCTCGGATGAATTGATGTGGCGTTACTTTGAGCTGCTGAGTTTTCGCAGTGATGATGAGATTCAAACGCTACAAAATGAAGTGTCAGGCGGGGCTAATCCCAGGGATACTAAATTCCTCCTGGCTGAGGAGATAGTCGGACGGTTTCACACCCAGGCGCAGGCCATCGACGCAAAGCGGGATTTTATTCAGCGCTTCCAGAAGCGAGAGATGCCCGAGGATATTGCTGAGCTTACGCTAAGCGGGATCGACGGGAAATTGGCTCTGGCGAACCTGCTCAAGGCGGCTAATTTGACCAGCAGCACTTCCGAGTCACACCGCATGGTCAGCCAGGGGGCAGTCAAAATCGACGGTGAACAAGTTACAGACAGTCGCATGGAGATACCTGCCGGGAGTACGCATGTATATCAGGTGGGGAAAAGAAGGTTTGCAAAAGTGATGGTTAAGTAGGGAGCGGCGTGTGAAGTTGGTGCGGTACAAACTTATTTGTGTTGCGCTTAAAGACTTAACTACTGGCTACCAGCAATCATTTTTATATTCGCCGGCCTCATGATAAGCGCTAATCTTTGGGAACGCACTGCCGGCGATCCGGTTGAAGCCTCGCAGTGTGTGGGTGAGGTGAAAGCCGACGTCATCATAATAGGGGGTGGGTTTACCGGGTGTGCTGCCGCGCTGCAATTGGCCCGTGCAGGCTCGACCGTGTGTTTACTTGAAGCAAACACCGTTGGGCACGGAGGATCCGGGCGCAACGTGGGATTGGTTAATGCAGGTCTGTGGTTGGAGCCTGAAAAAGTTGAGGTCGCACTCGGCAGGAGCGCAGGTAGCAAACTCAATGCTGCACTGGCGGCAGGACCAGACAGCGTGTTTGCCCTGATTGAGCAATACGGTATAGCGTGTCAGCCTAATCGTTCAGGAACGTTGCACTGTGCCCATTCGACATCGGGTTGGAGCAGGCTGGAGCGGCGCGCAAATCAGTACTGCAAGCGGGGAGCGCGGGTCAGACTCCTTGCCAGGGAGGAGACCCGGGTCAAGACCGGCTGCGATCAATACATTGGCGCGTTGCTTGACCCGCGGGCGGGGACTATTCAGCCGCTTGCCTACGTCCGAGGATTGGCCAATGCGGCAATCGCTCAGGGCGCCTCCGTTTATCAGGGATCTGTAGTGCACAGCGTTGAGTACCATAATCAGGTGTGGTGGGCCAGGACAGCGCAAGCCTGCGTGCAGGCAGACGCATTGATACTTGCCACCAATGCCTACCATCAGGGGCTGCCGATCAGCGCCCGTCCGCAGTGCATTCAACTCAGCTTTTTTCAGTGTGCCACCCGCCCCCTGCACGCTGAACTGCGAGATACGATCTTGCCTGAACGTCAGGGAGCCTGGGACACCGCACCAGTGATGACCTCATTCAGGATGGATGCAGAAGGCCGGCTCATTGTGGGTGCGGTCGGCTCGCTGGAAAAAATGGGGGCATCGATACATCAGGCCTGGATACGTCGAAAGTTGGATCTGATGTTTCCCGCGGCGCGAGGTCAAGCCTTCGACTACGCCTGGTCCGGACGGATAGCCATGACTGTAGACCATCTCCCGAAAATAATAAAAATAGGCCAACGGGCGCTGAGTATTTACGGTTACAGCGGTCGCGGCATTGGTCCTGGTACGGTATTCGGTACTGCAGCTGCAATGTACCTACTGTCTGGAGACGAGGATGATCTGCCGATTGCCCCAATTCATGCGCACGACGAAAAATTGCGAAAATTAAGGCAGGTCAGCTATGAGCTTGGTGCCAGCGTATTCCATTTGTTGCGCGACAGACGGGTGAAGTGAAAAAATGCATAGGCTGTACGACCAAAGTATATACGCCGCCGGGGCCCGGTGAGGAGTTACTGGGAGGCAACTGCTCCCCCTTGTGCGGAAAAGCAAACGCCCCCGCTTGTCAGAGAAGTTTGCTGTTTTATTTTCGCTTGCTCCCCGACTATAGTTTTTCGTTCGGTGCACGCGGTGACACGGTTGGAAATGAACATGCGGCGGAATCGTGGATGACACGCAGACTGGGGCAAGTTTTCCCCAACTGGTGGAACGTTCCGATCTCGCATTATTGGCGGGGATTGTCTGTATGGCGCGTAAACGAACGCCCAGTCTGGGACGATTGATGCAGGACCCCACCGTTCTGTACGCCTTCGGGTACCATGCAAACGGCGTTAACACCGCACCCTGGGCAGGTAAGCAGATAGCAGATATGATTGCGCGCGGTGACGATGGCGCAGGGCGGGTTCCGCAGATATGCCGGGGCCTGGCGCCGAGATTTGAATTACCCGGACAGAGACTTGTTTATTTACGGTCGGCTTATCAATATTACAGGCTGAAAGACGCGCTACTATAAAGAATCCAGATCGGGGCAAAGGCGCTACATTTAGGAGCGCTTAGCTCCCGATGTTTGAACACCTGCAGTTGGAGAGACGGTTTGAAAGCAGCAGTTTGTCATGAATTCGGTGAGCCGCTTGTGCTCGAGGAGCTTGAACTCAACTCCCCACAGTCGGGTGAAGTGAGGGTTCGATTGGCGGCATGTGCGATATGTCACAGCGACATCCACTACATGGAAGGGGCGTGGGGTGGAACGCTTCCCGCAGTATACGGCCACGAAGCGTCAGGCATTGTTGAGCAAGTTGGTCCCGATGTAGTACTGCTGAAACCTGGTGATCACGTTGTAGTCACGCTCCTCCGTTCCTGCGGGCGTTGTTTCTTTTGTATACGGGGTGAGCCTAACATGTGCGAAACGTCGTTTCCCCTGGATCGCAAGAGTTGTTTGCTGGATAAGTCGGGTGCATCGGTTGTTCAGGGATTGCGCACGGCCGCGTTCGCCGAACAAGTCGTTGTTGAGCAGTCGCAGCTGGTCAAAATACCGCAGTCCCTGCCCCTGGACAGCGCTTCCCTACTGGCCTGCGGCGTCATCACCGGGCTTGGGGCGGTGGTGAATACGGCGCGCGTGCCCTCCGGCAGCAGCGTGGTAGTTATCGGCACCGGCGGAGTTGGATTAAACAGCATTCAAGGAGCGCGTTTGTCGGGGGCGCAGCCGATCATTGCAGTCGATCTGGTAGATGGTAAATTGGAGGCGGCAAAAAACTTCGGTGCGACCCATGGCGTTAACCCAGCTGAGCAGGACTTAGTTACGGTGGTTCGATCGCTCACCGACGGGCGGGGCGCTGATTTCGTTTTTGTGACCGTTGGTAGCGGCCAAGCTATCACTCACAGTTTGGCGCTGCTTCGTCGCGGTGGTACCTCCGTTGTGGTGGGGATGCCGGCCAGCGGCGTCAAGGCCAGTATCGAGGCGGTTGACTTGGCAGATACTTCTAAAACCATTATTGGCAGCAAAATGGGCTCCACCAGGCTGCGGGTCGACGTTCCCAAACTGGTCCAGCTTTACCAGGCAGGGCGTCTCAAGCTGGACGAGCTGGTTACGCAGCGTTACGCGTTGGATCAGATCAATGAGGCAATTGCAGCAGTGAAGCGGGCTGAAGCCCTGCGCAATGTAATAGTGTTCTGAGCGCGGTTATACGCCGTCATCCCGGTGCGGGCAATCGGTCCATGGCCGTCCGCTTTCCAGTCGCGCATGTCTGAGGATAAGGGGCGTCAGCTCGGCGGCCAGATGAACCGCCTGTCGGTATTTAAGACCGTTAAAAACAGTGTTTTCTAAGGGCGTTCGGTTTATAATACCCGATTCCCCTGATTTGTATTGACCAGAGGGCGGGGGTGCGTATAATGCGCGCCTCTCGAAGTCGGGGGTTCAGCGGTCGTTTTTACCAACTCATGCTTTTGAGTTCAAGTTCAAAGGTGTGACCGACGCTGCCAGACTTCTTTATGTTCTTTTAAAATTTGGACCAAGTAATTTGTGTGGGCGCTTCGATCGTTCCAGGTTTCCAAGACAGATCCGCTCTGATCGCTAACCGGTTTACTGAATCGGCAGC
>JAHEKE010000106.1 GCA_024638505.1 Gammaproteobacteria bacterium
AGACAGGACTTTAGTGCCCCTTGTGTGAACCGTCGTTGGGCCTCGGATATCACGTATATCTCGACGCAACAGGGCTGGTTATATCTGGCGGTGATCATGGATTTATATTCGCGCAAGATTGTGGGCTGGTCGATGGATCGATGGAACTCGCGGCACTTGGTGATGGATGCCTTATCGATGGTCTTGCTGAAACCCTAAGGGCGATCTCATCCTTCATTCTGACCGAGGTGCGCAGTATACAAGCGATGATTTCCGGGGCGAGTTGGATCGAAACGGGATTCGATGCAGCATGAATACCCGCGTTAACTGCTATGACAATTCCGTGGTGGAGCGTTTCTTTGGGCTACTCAAACGGGAGTGTGTCAACCTGGTTCGATTCCGAACGCGGGACGAAGCACGAGCCGCGGCGTTTGAATATGTTGAATGTTTTTACAAGCGAAAGCGCCGACATGGCTATTTGGGTAACATCAGCCTGGATGATTTTGAGAAACAAACGGTCGGACATTCATAACTTCTATTATTACCAGGCAAGACCATCTGGGCGTTCAGAGACGGTCAAGTAGGTAATGTTGCCTTTGAGGAATGTAATTATCGGTCAGGCAGCTTTGCAGACTGAAGCGGACATCGCTCTCATTACTGTTGCTACGCAACAGCTATATCAGCAACCGACCCGAAGCAGAAGATCACCAACCGGTCACGGTACGCCCGCAGTTTGCCCTGAGCCGCCGTTTGAAAATGTAAGGGCACCTACCGGTTCGACCGACGTCACCGGGCCCCGGTTGACGAACGAGCATACCCTCTAGAACGCCGCATCGATTGTCCTAGTGACCTGAAGCTATCCGGCGGCATCGTATCTGACCCTTCTACCCCTCGGTGCCTTTGGTAATTGGTACATTGTGTGAGTCCTGCTTTGATGCTTGGCAGCCTTTGCCCGGGTCAGAACGCGTCCGCTGGTTTGTAGCCCCGGAAGTACCCCGAACGCAGTTCACCTTTGCCCAATACCACCTGCCCTTGACGCCAGTCTGCCAGAAAATGGTCGCGCTGTTCGGGCCCCAGAATCCTGGTCATGTCCTCATACAGCGGTCCGCGCATGCGCGCGTACTCTTCGGCTGCCTCCCGGTTGTACCAGTCGGAAGCATCCGTAGTCTCGACCCGTTCGAAGCCGGCGTCAGTGAGCATGGCCGCGTAGTTTTCGAGCGTATCCATATAGAACGTGAGGCCCTCGATCCGGATCCATTCGAGCATATCGTCACTCAATGGCCCGGGGCTTTTCAGCCAGTCGTAGCCGGCGAGAACGCCGCCTGGTTTCAATACCCGGTAGACTTCGGTGAGAGTTTTGGGCTTGTCCTCCAGATGAATCAAAACGCCACTGGCGTAAACCACGTCCACGCTGGCCTCATCGACCTCGAAGGGTCCCGGTTTGACGAGTCGGAATTCAACCAGGTCCGCAACCCCCGTTTTGGCCGCGTAGCGCCTTGCCCGTTCCACCAGCCCCTCTTCGACATCCATGCCGAGGACCCGAGCGCCGTACTTCCGGGCCAAGACCAGCGCGCCGCCACCCAGGCCCGACCCGATTTCGAGTACTGTCTTACCAGACAGGTCCAGACCGTCCACGATACGGTGAACATTGCCCTCACCCCCCGGAGCCATGAAGCCCTCACCCCATATCAGTTCCAGCATGTCCATCTGGACCTCGTACTCGTCCTTATGCGGTTCCGCCATGTTTATCTCTCACGGATTTCAGTTGTCGTTAAAAACGAAGGTCGTACTGGACCACACGAGATGCCCGCCTTGCGCAGCCCGTCATAGAGATGCTGAAAGTATGCTTCGTCCTTGTACTCAATTGCTCCGTGCCAATAGTCTTCCCATGCACTCAGCTCTTTCCCGGGAAATACAGACATCTCCTGCTCGGCAGCTTGCAAAAACATCTCAAGCATCGCCTGGGCCTCTTCCAGCCGTCCCGCATGCGCATAACTTGCGGCCAACCACCCACGCACTTCATTAATGGGCGAATCGATTGAGCTTAAATCCTCGATTGCGGCGTCATAACGTCTAGCTGTGAAATATGCAATCCCCCGACCCCACTTAAACCATTTTGGTTCAAAAGGATTGAGGCTCAGCGCTTCGTTGAACTGCAGTATTCCCCGTTCGGGTTCACCTACAGCCGTCAAATACATGCCAAAAAGGGCAAAGGCCTGGGAATCATTAGGATTAAGGGAGATCGCCTTGCGGCAGCTCCGACCTGAATCTTCAAACTCGCGTCGGTTTAAATAAAGGGTGCTCATTCGCGAGTGTGCCGCGCTATCGGTAGGGTCAAGCTCCACTGCTTTTCTCGCGGTTTTCATAGATTTGGAAAAAACAGCCTCTCGATCACTGACCCAATGCGCGATCCATTGCATGAAATAGACGAGGGATAGAGCTTGATAAGCTTGTGCAAATCCGGGGTCAAGCAGAATAGCGCGCTCCAAACAGTCAGCGGCGTACTCATAATCTTCTCGCGTATTGCGGTCCTCGGCCGCGCGCGCGCGTAAGAATAGGTCATACGCATGCAATTTGTCGTCATCTAAACGGCTTGCCCGTGCTTTGCCGGTAAAATCGATGTAACCACCTATAAACGTTACAATTGCTTTAACGAGCTCGTCTTGGACGGCGAAAATATCCTCTAAATCCCGGTCGTATCTATCGGCCCATAGGTGTTTTCCACTGGATGTTTCTACAAGCTGAGCCGTCACGCGAACCCTTTTTTTTACCTTGCGCACGCTCCCTTCGACTACGTATTGCACTCCGAGCTCTCTTCCAATGTCCTCGAGTTTTGGTGACTGTCCCTTGTAGTGAAACGATGAGTTTCGGGCAATCACAAAGATTGCCTTGAAGCGTGACAGCTCGGTGATAATGTCTTCAGTAATCCCGTCACTAAAATATTCCTGCTCGGGATCAGCTGACATGTTGGAAAATGGTAAAACCGCAATTGCTGGTTTCTTAGACAGCTCAGTTGGAGGTGCCTCCTGCGAATCGTCCACTTTCGGTGCGGGAAGATCCTCCCCCACCTTCAACGCAACTGAATATGCTCGAACCGGCTCTTCAAAACCTTTTAACCTCTTTTCGCCCATGCTTTCATAAACGAATGGGAGACGCTTTGGCACCGTCTCGTAAGCAGCACCCTGGATGCAAACCCCCCCCGGTTTGGCCAATTGCTCCAGTCGCTGCGCCAATACAACCCCTACTCCTGTAATAGTATTGTCAGCAAAAACAACCTCACCCATCGCAATACCTACGCGTATAGTGGGTAGGATATTGTCGTTGAGCATCGCGTTGTTCTTGGCTTGCTCAGCTTGAAATGCTAAGGCAGCAGCTATGGCATCGGAAGCACTGTCAAATTCGGCGAGTAACGCATCGCCCCGAAGCTCACGCACACGGCCGAGGTATTTGGTGATCGTGTCGCCAATTCGGCGAAAGGCCTCCTGGATGCGCTCATGGGCTACATGCTCATCTTGATGTACCAGCATGGTCGAACCCGCAACGTCTGCATGCAAAATAACAGCCAGTTTGCCAGATCGACGGTGCTTTGCCATTCGGTGCTCTCAACAGGATCAGGTGTAGAAATATGTTACACCATCCCGAACTCTACTTTTTTAGACATCCCGTGACAGCGCGGCGGGCCGCGTTTGGCCGTTCGGAGCCAAAGGGTTCAAAAAATAGAGAAGTAGAAACACGCACTTAGCAATCAGGCAGCTTTGCAGGCGGGAGCGACCATCGGCTCGAATCTTGTTGCGATGCAGTAGCTATATCCGCAGTCGACTGCGGTCATTTCAAACAGTTAAGCTTCTTCTAAATTGAGAAACATCCCCGGCAATGACCGCTTCGAGCCAATGCGAACTTTTGCCACTTGCGCCTCAAACATCGGCGAGGGAGCAAACCAGACTGTAAGCCCTTCTATTAAACGTTTAAGATTTGCAGCTCAGAATAGTCGCGCACCGAACCACCTGCTGAAAGCATTTAAATAGAGATACCACTTGCAAAACTTGAAAAGAACCAAGTCAATATGAAGCGCCAGATCTTTTTTGCCACTACCTTGGCTGCTTGTATGCCCACAAACCCAGCTGCGGCGCAGTTCACGCCATCGAAGGAATCTATTTCAGACCTTTATCCCGGCTCGGTCTATTCGCCCTACGCGCAGAGGTCGTTCCCCGGAAAGTGGCCGTTCAGAGCCGGTTGATCCCAGAATATACACTTGGTTTCGCTAAAAACACAGATCGAGAGAATCGTCTCCACTTTTTAGAAACGCAACAATGTTATTCCGCTCTTCCTGACTCTCAATTTTTCCGGCAGACACCATTAATGTGCCGGGAACAAACTCATTTGGGTCTTGCAAAAAAGTATTCATATTTTCCTCCGACCACACGATGCCAGAGTTCTTGAGTTCGTCCGAGTAGCCGGAGAAATCTTTTACAGTCCCAGCCGTGCGTCCGATCAAATCACCAAGCCGCGGACCTATTTTGTTGCACGTTACTGCGTGACACGCGATGCAGCGCAGTTGAAATGCATCTTTGTTCGCCTGAGTGGCTTCACCCGCTAACGAGGTTGGAGCCATGCCTAAAGCGACGAATACAGCTCCAATAAAATTGTGTTTCATTCGCTGCCCCTCCGCTATTAGTATTTATATCTTTGTCCGATATGTTACTACACCCCCGCTTTCTCTTTCCCTGGCCTACATCATGGGCTGCGCAGGGCAGCTTTTGGCCCCGTTCAGTGCCTGTTGAGTCAAGAATAGAAACGGAGAAATAGGCTTTTGGAAATCAGGCAGCTTTGCGCTAGCAGCAGACGTTAGCTCTAAACTTGCCGCTCTCCAGCAGGGATATCAGCCCGCGACCCTAAGCGGTCGTAGGATACAAAATCCTACAGGTACTATTGGCTCACCGCATGGTGCCGCAGCACTGCCCAAAAAACCGGGAATTCACGCAGTATCGCACCTACAGTCTCGTCAGTTCAGAAGTTTAAGTATCATTTAACTTATCGGTGCACAGTTTTTACACGCCTAAGACTCTGTCGTCACCTCGTAACGGCGCCTTCGCACCGTTCGTGCAACCTACTCCTCAAAGCGACCCGTGGCGTCACGATCGCGGTCGTATCGTCTCGTGAGTGGAAACGGCGGCAACCAGGACTCACGACGGACGATCCAGCTTTCGTAGGTTGGCATCAGTTGGTCAGTGTCATCCAGGGATCCTACGTTCACTTCGATTTCATCTGCGCTGCGTCCGAAAAT
>JAHEKE010000049.1 GCA_024638505.1 Gammaproteobacteria bacterium
CCGAGCTCCACGGTCTGGCCCGGCTTGAGGTAGACCGGCTCCGGTTTCTGACCCATGCCGACGCCGGCAGGGGTACCGGTAGAAATGACGTCCCCCGGGTGCAGCGTCATGAACTGGCTGACGTAGCTCACCAGATACGCAACGTCGAAGATCATGTCGCCGGTGGTGCCATCCTGCATTAACGCCCCGTCAATTTTTTGCCAGATGTGCAGCCCGTTCGGATTGGGGATCTCGTCCCGGGTAACCAGCCAGGGTCCGATCGGCCCATAGGTATCGAGGCTTTTGCCCTTGGCCCACTGCCCTCCCCGCGATAATTGATAATCCCGCTCCGACAGGTCATTGACCAGGCAGTAGCCCGCCACATACTCAAGTGCCTGCGGCTGCAACACCCTTTTTGCGCGGGATCCAACGACAATGCCCAGTTCCACTTCCCAATCGGTTTTGACCGAGTCAACGGGAATTTCAATATCATCCTCGGGGCCGCAAATGGCGCTGGTTGCTTTCATAAAGATCACCGGCTCGTGCGGGATATCCAGGCCCGCTTCGCGGGCGTGATCGACGTAGTTGAGACCAATGCAGACCAACTTACCCACGCCTGCAACGCAGGGGCCAACCCGCGGGGCACCCTCAACCAGCGGAAGCGTCTGCGGCGGCGCCTGCGCGACGCGCTCGATAGACGATGGGCTGATGGCATCACCGTTCCAATCCTCGACAACCTCTGACAAGCTGCGAATGGCACCGTGCTCATCGAGCGTCCCGGGCTGTTCTTTACCCCGGGGTCCGAAACGAAGTAATTTCATATGCGTATATCCACTTGTTGCCTTCACGAAATGGTGGAACGGGCTTGCCGCCCAGTTATGCTCCATATTATGAAGATTCACACGCGCAAAGCTATTGGCCGGCGACCGTGGCAGCGCACGGGGCACGCTTCTGAGGACTCAGCCCGAAACGATCATTCAGCCTGTTTGGCCTTGCCTCGTTCGGATAAACCGATGCCGCCAAGCACCAGGCACAGGGCGGCGGCATGAAACATCTCGAACGGCTCATGCAGAAAAGTGACCGCGAGAAAGGACGCAAATACCGGCACCAGGTTGACGAACACCCCGGCACGTCCGGGGCCGATGAGTTCGACACCCCGAATAAAACAAATTTGGGCGAGGAAGGAGGGAAACAGCGTAACCATCACGACGATGCCCCATCCGTTCAGGGTCGGCCACTGCAGCTGCCCCAACGCCGCTTCCGCTATCACCAGCGGGACGGACGCGACGAAAGCCGCAACGGCGATCGCCGTAAACAGGCCAAGGGAGGATACCGCGGGCCGGCGCAGCAGTCCCACCGCGTAGCCCGCATACAGGACGCAGGCAATAACCATCAGTACGTCGCCGCGATTCACCGTCAGATCTCCAAACCGGCCAAGATTCCCTCCCGATCCCACCAGCACCACCCCCAGCACCGTGACCAGCACGCCCGTAAGCTGCAGGCAAGTCACCCGGGTGCGATAGACCAGGAACACCCCCAGCAGAACAAAAACGGGAATGGAGCCCTGAATAATCCCGATATTGACCGCGGTTGTCGAATGCGCCGCGATGTAAAACAGCGCGTTGAAGACGGCAAACCCGAGCGCACCCATAGCGCACACGAACGGCAGATGCAGGCAAAGTACGGGCCAATCACGAACGACATATCGCCGCGCGAAGGTGAAAACAAGCAGGACCACACCGAGCCAGCGCAGACAGACCAGCACCATGGGCGACACTTCGCCCACCGCCATGCGGCCGAAGACCGCGTTTCCTCCCCAGCACAGCGCGGTAACCGTCAACAGCAGATACGCCCACCATGAATCCTGTTTCTCCGACTTCATCCCTGCCCACCTTAGTCGAAGGTCTGGCATTGGCAGAGAACAATCCACCAAGGGTGGTCTGCACCCTCAATCCGCTGCATGTCAGCGCCTAGCGCTAATCTGTCGTACAGCGCGCGCCCTGCGCACGCTCTGTTATGATCGAGACGTTTGCACCGCCGCCATATGCCGTGGGCGGCTGCCTGTTTGTTGCTGCGTTTAGAGCTTGATCCATGTCATATCTTAAGTCTGGTACCACGATGGCCATTTACGGCACCACGCGTGCGGTGTCAAATGGCGCCGCATTTACGAGTGCAGGCGGAGGCGACCGGGCGATGTCGCGGCAGCCTGAAGTGACCCTGCTATGACCGTCATAGCGACCACGCTTAAATCGCTGACGGCACACGGTCAATCCGCGCGCTGATGGCGAATCTAATCTCTCCCCAACGGCTCAGAAGCGCCGTCAAGGACGGCAAAGAATTTGCCCTTCTGGATGTGCGCGAACGCGGTCAGTACGCGCGAGGCCATCTGTTTCTGGCGATCAATTTACCGCTGAGCCACCTTGAATTACGCATAAAGCGTTACGTACCGCGTCTTTCCACCCGCGTGCTGCTGTGTGACGCCGGCGAAGGCTTCGCGCAGCGCGCCGCCCACACCATGGAGGCGCTGGGGTACAGCGACGTTTCCATGGTAGAGGGCGGGGTACGCAGCTGCACCGGCGCCGGCTTTGAGCTGTTTCGAGGCCACTACGCTGTCCCCTATGCTTTCGGGCTCTATGCGGCAAAGGCGTACGACACGCCACAAATTTCGCCGCAGGCGCTGAGAACGTGGATCGGTGATGGTGAGCCACTGGTTATTGTGGATAGCCGCACCGCGCAGGAGTTTGAACAGGCTTCCATTCCGGGCGCGGTCAACGTGCCCTTGAGCGAACTGCCTTATCACGTCAAGGATCTGGCGCCCCATGAAAAAACCCGGATAGTGGTGCACTGCGGTGCGGTCACGCGCGGCATACTCGGCGGCCAGTCGCTGATTGAATTAGGCGTGAAGAATCCCGTGCGCGTTTTAAGCAACGGCGTAAGAGGATGGGATCTTGCGGATTTCGATCTGTCCCACTCCTCTGCCCGTCACCCCCGGCCGGCCAGTCGCGGTGCCTCGTCCTGGGCGGCTGCCGCCGCGCAGCGCCTGGCCGCTGCGTGCGGCGTTCGATTTGTTTCAGCCACGCAGCTGAACCGTTGGCGTGAAGATGCCAGCCGAACGCTGTACGTTGTCGATATTCGGACCCGGGAGGAATACGAGGCTGGTCATCTGCACGACGCCATCTGGATTCTCGGCGGAGAGCTGATTGGGCTGTACGAGGATCATATCGGAACGCGCAACGCCCGCTTCTGCCTGGTGGACGATAACGGGGCCCGGGCAATATGCGCTGCCAGTTGGCTCACGCGCATGGGCTGGCCGGACGTAACCGTGCTGGAGGGAGGAACAGATAGACACGACCTGATCGCAGGACCCGGCGCTCATGAAGGGGTAAACCTTACGTCTACGCGGCCACCGCTGATAGAAGTGGAACAGCTGATGCGTCAGATTGAGGCGGAAGACGTTCTGCTGCTCGATTTCGCCGATAGCCTCACCTATGAGCAGGTACACATAGCGGGCGCCTGGTGGGCGCTGCGTTCCACACTGCCTGCGCTTAAAGAGAAACTGCCGGCGTGCGAGAAACTGGTGTGCACCAGCCCGGACGGGCAGCTGGCCAGTCTGGCTGCCGCCGACCTGCGCAGGCTCATCGATTGCCCAGTGGCCGTGCTGGCGGGTGGCACTGACGCCTGGCGGAAATCCGGCGGTCAGATGGCAGACGGCCTGACCAGAACGCTGGGTGAGGTGGAAGACGTGGCGACTGAATTCGTTATACGACCAGGTGACGATCGGACTACGGTGCGTGCCGCCCAGCGCAGAATGCTGCGGTGGCAGGCGGAGCTGCTGCCTAAACTGAAGCGTGACCAGACCTTCTCGTTTCCAGCCTTACCCAGGCTGACGCAGCCAAATTGAGGAGCAACAGTCTGCCCTGAACGGTATCCACCTTTTACGCTGTCGCGCATAACACTCGGCGAGTTAGTCTGCGTTGATCCCAGTCATCAAGCGGACCAGGCCACCGGAAACGACGGATGGTCCATACGGTCCCCTGGTCTGAGCGCCACCTCCGGATAAGGTGGCGAGGTGCGCCACGGCCGCTCGGCAAAACGAGCGTCATCCCCCAACCAGCGCGTTGAAAATCCGCGGCGACGCGTTTTCAGGCCCGCTGTGGCTGGCGCGCCGTGAATAGTACGCATGTGAAAGACAATGCAGTCGCCCAGTTCAAGGTCCCAGGACAGGATGCGATACTGATTCCGCTGCGCATCGATATCAGGTATCGAATCGAAGCCTGCAACGCTATGCGCGTAGTTTTTGTGGCTGATGAACAGCCGGGGATAATAGAGCGTATCGCTTAAGTGCGAGCCGGCAACAAATTCCGGACACGCCGCCCGAGGCACCGGATCTAACGGCAGCCAGATGGAGCAGAGCTGGTTACCGTCGACTCCATAATAGGGCAGATCATGATGCCACGGTGTGACCTCTTGCGTGCCCGGTTCCTTCACCAGAACGTGTTCGTGGTAGATCCGTGACGTTCGGGAGCGCATCAGCCGGCCCGCGATCTCAGCCGCCGGGGAATGCAGCACAAAGTCCTTATACTCGGCAAAGCGCTGCCAGTTGCAGTAATCATCATAGAATCCGCCAGGTTTACCCGCTTCCGTATACACCGTGCTGTCCGGCCCGGGATCGGCAAAATTCTTCTGAAGACCGCTCGCCAGTTGACGCAGCCACCTCTGTTCGAACATCCCACGCAGGCAAACTGCACCTTCTTGCTCAAAGGATTCAATTTCGTTTTCTGTCACCAAATCGCCAACCATTACTCAACCGAACATCGACCAAAAATTACCAGACTTTATCCCCCGCCGGCCAGCAATAACCAGCCTGAAGCCCTCTGCCGCACGCTAGTATCGCGCCAGCGAAACACTATGCCAAGCTCGACAGCGCGCACCATTTCGCTTCGGGTCTGTGTTAAGTTCGACCTTTTGCTGTTGATGAACTGAAAAGTACTTTGAGCGATGACCCTACATGGCATCGGGTAGCCAATACCGACGAAATCGACCTGGATGACGCCCTGGCGGTAAGCGTCGGCGACGTCGAGATTGCTCTATGCAATGTCGATGGCACCATTTACGCCCTCAACAACATCTGCACCCACGAATACGCCTGTATGTCAGACGGGCTGATCGAGGGAGACGTGATCGAGTGCCCCCTGCATCAGGCGCAGTTTCACATACCCACCGGCAAGGTTCTATCCTCACCCGCGGTGGTCGACCTTGCGACCTATCCCGTGAAAATCGACGGTGACGACATATACGTGCAGATCAGCGAAAAGCGCTGATAACGGGGCGCTGTGAATTATGCGCCCGGCGCTGATTTTTCCGGGGCATTGACCGGTCGCCAGGCTATCCAGTTTTTTCTAAACCAGACGCGCTTTTCTTGACAATCGACTCCGCTGGTCGGACAGAATCAGGCGCAGAGCGATCAAACGTGAACCCGCACCCATCCCGGCTACACTCAATTTAATCACTCAGCGCCATGCTGGCGCTTTTTGAGGAAGAACTTCTATTTTTTCATTTATTTCAATACTATACTAGTAATAGCTCAAGTTGTAGGTTAATAAACTATGTCATCACTCCCATTTGGCATCTACTTCACAATTGTTGAAACTCGGGGCTTCTCTCTTTCCAAGCTGGCCATATTCGCGAGTACACTGTTCTTCGCAGGACTGTTCTGGGGCGGACTCGGCTGGCTGGTACTTTCCATGTTCTAACCGACGGTGGATCCACCGATCAGCGCCTGCCCGATTCGCCTGCGCGCTGTCGGATCTGGTCTGCGGTCTCGCTGAGCTTGGCGCACAGCGCCTTCGCCTCTGTGGTGCCGGCGCTGTCTTTGTCCCCAGCCAGAATCATCAGCACATCTTGAGCGACTCTGCTATAGGCGGATTCCATCTCATGTTTAAGCCGTTTTCCTTCATCAACCGCCCAAGAGGAAAAATTGTGCGCTGCGCGACTGGCATAGCACAGCGGCGCCTGCTTAAGGACAGACCCATCCTCTGCCCGGACGACGCGCATCTGGTTCGCCATGATGAATCTCGCAGGTCGATAGCGTTTTTCCGCAAGCACAATCCCCATTCCCGTCATCTCGATTTCCACGATAGCCGCCATCCCCCCGGCCACCCGTGCATAGCGCTCGCGCCCCGCGTCAACCGGCTGGTACGGCACAGCGCGGTACAGCGATAGACCCGAGGGCAAGGACAGCTGTCCCGAATGTACGATGCGCTGGCGAAGCTCCAGCGCGACGGCTCGATTGGCGAAGGCCAGCGAAAGCCTATCAGCCGCAGTTTTGATCTGCTGTTTGTCCGCAGCGGATAGCTGGCTCTGCATGGCGCTGTCTATAGCGCCGATCACCCAACCGACGGCGAGCACGCCCAGTGCGATCTCGGGTGGAAGCATGTAGGTCACGTCACTGTCCGCCCGATTGACCGCTTTATCCTGGCTCAGCTTCTTCCGGCGCGGCGGCTCAAGCTTGGCTTCACCGGCGGTAGATATGACAGCGATACCGATCTGGCCGAATTGGCTGTGCACCCTTTTCAGTCGTTGGGTGCGCCGCAGCTTGCGCCGCTGTTCACGCTGTTTTTCCTTCTCAGCCCTTTCCCGTGCGGCGGCTTGCTGGCGTAAGCGCTTAGCTTCCCGGTATGCCGCATCGTTTTGTTCCAACCACTGCCTGGCGTACTGCAGCTGGTATTCGCGATCCCCCTGCTCCAGGGCCATGCGGTACCAGCGGCCTGCTTCCGCCGGATTCGCCGCTACGCTTATACCCCTGGCGTAAATGTTACCCAGAAGCAGAGCGGACAACGCATGCCCGCCGACGGCGGCCCTTTTGTACCAACCGAGGCCGACCGCACGGTCCTGGTCGATACACTCCCCTGACCAGAGCATCGTGGCAAGTTCATGCTGAGCAGCGGCGTCTCCTGAACGGGCTCGCCGCTCAGCCTCCTCATGTTTTGCCGTGGCGAATCGACACGTTTTGTACGCCCCCTCAAAGCTGGCGCGCTGCTGCACTCGCCCAAACTTGGCCAGCTTTTTCCGCCCCTGCCCCCGTAACTCATCGCTGGTGGCGGCGGGGGAACCCACGGCTTCCAGCGCCGCACGTCCCTGCGCATGATCGAGCAGCACGACGCGCTTGCGCCCCAGCTCGGCGTAGTAGGTCTCGTCAGCGTTTAAAAAAACCAGGGCATAAGCCGTACGATCGGTCCAAAGCAAATATTCGCCTGGAGTGAGATAGGAATAGGCGTAGGTGTTTTGCTGAAGCGCCCCCAGCCATTGCTCATTGGCAAAGACGTGGCGCTGCTCTCCTTCTGGCCGGATCAGAACCAGCAGTGCTTTACCTGGCCGCTGACCCAGATTTTTTCCCTGTGCACCAGCGGGCTGGACCGCTCCTGCTGTCAGGACGGCCAGGGCAAGCAGTGCCGTAAAGAGCACACCGTTGAGGCTGCCCCACCGCGCGCAAACTCCATGCACTCGATTCAAGCGCCCAGCACGCATCTGCTTCTTTGTTTTTCCACCCATGCTGACCACCGGAATTGACATGATAGCAAGACTATATGGGCAATCGGGCGCAGCATCACGCCGGTGAATCGTCAGGCCGTATAATTCCAAACATGAGCGACCTGCAGCACACGGTAGAAACCATTCATCAGTTTGTTGGATATCCCGTAGTTTTCTTACTTGTGCCCGCGGCTTTGATTACCTTTGGCGGCAAACAGGGCCATCGTCAGTTCGGCCAGCTTTACATCGCAGCCATGGTTTTCCTGTACAGCACCGGCACGTTCATGACGCTTACCCGGCATGATTGGTTAACCTGGGAATTTTACCGTAATGTAACATTCAATTTTTTCGGTTTCTCACTTCTCATCTATGGCTATCGGGCGATGTACCTGCTGCGCAACTTCCAGCCGCCGTCTCCGCAAAGGTTGGACTATGTGCTCGCCTGGGCGCTAACGCTGTCGACGGCAGCGCTGTTTGTAGTCGCGATTTTTAAAAACACGCCAATGCGGGTGTACACGCTCGTCGGCATCTTTCTGGTGGTAACAGAATGGCGCGAGTTGGCTTCAGGCTACAGGCCTAAGGCCGTGCTGTATCGCCGACACATCCGTTTTATTCTGGCCTCATATTTTTACGTCCTGACCGTTGTTTCTATTTTGCATTTGAACGATGAGCTGCCGCGTAATCTCAAATGGCTGTGGCCCACCGTGCTGGGCGTTATCATGGTCTACTGCATGACCGCTATGAATAACCAATGGATACGGCGGCATAGACCCATAATCAGCAGAGCTTCGGTCTACGCGCTTCTGGCTATCGTGATTTGTTTTGGGATTTACGTGGTAATCGAGTTGAGCGGACACACCAACCTGCTCGCCTCTATGTGACTGATTGATTTGAGGAACATGCCGCTGCCGAAGAGGCGGGCTGGTCTGCGTCGACGACGGGCACATCAGCTGCGCTCGATGCAAGGCGCACCGTGTCAAGCAGCTCTTCTGCTCCTCCAGCAGGCACGTTAATGAGGCCGATTCCCAGAGGGCGCGGGCAGCCATCCGAATCAATGATTTCACGCGTATAGGGCAGTGTGCGGATCGACTGCCATAACTTCCAGACCTGAATCTGTGGATAGCGGGGATTGGGTAGGATGTCGTGCAGTCCGATCCATCCTCCGGCGCGAACCAGCGAAGCGTACAGCAGGAGGTTATTGCAGATTCCAGTGAAACTGTGATCAGCATCAATAAAGAGAAATTCTACTGAAGTGGACGTAAAATAATTTGCCGCGCGTGCAACCGTAGCCGCATGGTGTGAATTCTGCCTGACCAGCTCCAGGCGCTGAGCCGGACGTGCGAATTTTGTGTAAAATGGAATGCGACATTCAGGATAACCGCCACCGAACGGCCCGCCGGGAAGATCGATAGACATGAGGTTGGCGTCTGCGGCAGCGGCCTGTGTCCACAAATAAAGTGTACCGCCCCGAGCCGTGCCGATTTCCAGCACGGATCTAGGCACGATCTTAAGCAGCATCTTGTACAGTTCGTGCAGTTCAACCGGATGTTGGTAAACTGTAAGATGTTTAAAGTGGCCCAGCCCCTTGAAGGTCCAAGGTATGGCAAACCTGACGGTAGACTCCGGCAGGAGGTACTCCATACGCCTCAATCTTTCTACCGATGCGCGATAGTGGCGGGGCGCCAACCAATCATAAATCTTGTTCTTGATCGCCCGTTCCCAAGCCATGCAAGCATAGTAACAGCAAAATGAGGATCGGGCCTTTACTGCTGGAAACCCACGGGGCACGTAAACGCCTTGCCGCGCCACGGCATGACGCGGCTTATTATTTTGAATCGCTGCACACGCTCTGCCGGATAATGGATAACGTACCCTGGCTGCTGGCAGGTGGCCTGACGGTGCCGTTTACGCTTGGAAAATTTTTTCGGGAACACCACGACATCGACATCATGGTGCCTTTTACATCGATGGCGCGCGTGACGGTAAAGTTCAGATCAGCCGGCTACCGGCTGTTTAAACGAGTAATCGTGTCGCATAATGCGCGTGGTTTCGTAGTGCGCTATCCGGTCAGAGAAATCGCCGGCATTAAACCAAGCTTGAACTGCGCAATGCTCAAAGTTAAAGGCCATTGTGTACATCAGATTCTGCGTAAAATAGACATACATCCCTACCAGATAACAGATGGTGTGCTCCTGTCCGACTACCGGGGCCCGGCGCTCGCCGTCAATCGTTCGATAAAAGGCTGCCCGATTGAAACAGGGCATGATACCCAGTTTAGATGTCTCGACCTGCCCTATGTCGCCCGCTTAAAGCAGGCTAGACATGGCGTTAAGCATGAGATCGATTTGATTGCGATCGAGCAGGGTATCGGCAGCGCGGTATTAAAGATAAAGATGCACCAACGCTCTATTTAAGATTCGCCTATCCTGGTGACGGTTCATGCGCGTCATCGGCACTAGGTTTAAGCTTTGCTTTTTGGTTAGACTTCGAAGGTTGAAGCCCTGCACAGGCAGAACCCACTATCTATGAATGATTTGATCTGGTTGCGCGCAGAGAGCAAGCCGATGGAAGCGCGCTCGGCGCTAACGCCCAGGCTCGTCCGCCGTCTGGTCGCGCACGGATTTATCGTGATCGTCGAGCGCTCACCACAGCGAGCCATTGCAGACGCGGCGTTTGCCGACAGCGGGTGCAAGCTGGTGCCAAGCGGTGTCTGGCGAGAGGCGCCGAAACACGCATTTATTCTCGGACTGAAAGATTTACCCGATGAGGACACTCCCCTTCGCCACCGCCATATTTATTTCGGCCATGCGTATAAAAATCAGAAAGGCTGGGAGCGGTTGCTCAACAGGTTTATTCAGGGCGGTGGGCAGTTATTTGACATCGAGTACCTGGTGGACGATGCCGGCCGGCGCGTCGCCGCCTTTGGTTACTGGGCAGGCTTCACCGGATGCGCTGTAGGCTTGAAGGCCTGGGCTGGTCAGCACCTTGGGAAAAAACCGGTCCTGGGTGCACTCCAAGCCTATCCTTCGAAAAATGAGCTGATAGCGGAATTACGCCGCGATCTTGCCCGAGCTGTAGAGAAAACCGGACATAAACCGAGCATCATCGTCATCGGAGCAAAGGGCCGGGTGGGTGCGGGCGCCCGAGAGCTGGCGGAAATCCTGGAGCTTGACGTTACGCCGTGGGACGTCGAAGAAACAGCGCGAGGCGGCCCGTTTGCCCAGATTCTCAAACATGATGTCTTCATCAATTGCGTTCTGGTGCAGAAAAAGATTCCGCCATTCGTAACTCTGGAATCGCTGTCTGCGCCGGGCAGGCAGTTATCGGTAATATCTGATGTAAGCTGCGATCCAGGGGAATACAATCCATTGCCGATATACACGGAGCCAACATCTTTCGCTCAGCCGGTATTCCAGGTTATGAATGGTGAGATGCCGTTATATCTGATTGCAATCGACCATTTGCCGTCGCTGCTGCCGGTTGAGGCGAGCGAAGACTTTGGCCAGCAGCTGTTACCCCACCTGCTTACATTGAAAGGTGAAATGACTGCGGTATGGGAGAGGGCGTTGCGAGTTTTTCGGGAAAAATCGCAATCCGTACGTAACGAGACAAGGTGAACACATGCAGACTATCCATTGGTTAGGAACCGGCTTATCAACGGGACCGGGCATCCGGCGGCTGGCGCAGGGACCACTGTCCTTGGTGCTGTGGAATCGCACCGTTACTAAGGCGCAGGAAATTGTCGCTGATCTGGATAATCCCCCACCATGCAGGGAATTCAAACTGGATGTGCTGGCCGAGACGATTGCACCAGGAGATATCCTTGTGTCTATGCTGCCCGGGTCGTGGCACACCGCGATTGCCAAGCTGAGCCTGGATAAAGCGGCACATTTTGTGTCGAGCTCCTACATTGCGCCTGACATGCAGGCGCTGGACGCGCGGGCCAGAAAACAAGGGCTGTGTCTGGTCAACGAAGTGGGGCTGGATCCGGGCATCGACCATCTCATGGCTCATTCGCTGGTGCATGATTATAAAAAGTCTGCGCAGTATGCTCCCGACAACGCCATTTACTTCCGCTCCTACTGCGGTGGATTTCCGAGCATACCGAATGAATTCCGTTATAAGTTCAGCTGGTCACCCCTCGGCGTGCTGAATGCGCTGAAGTCGCCGTCCAAGAGTATCCAGAGCGGAGAGACAATTGAGGTGCAGCGACCCTGGCACGCAATCACCGGCTATCTGGCTAAGCTGTCAAACAGCAAAGAGGAAACCTTTCAGGCTTATCCCAATCGGGACGCCCTGCCCTTCATGCAGGCCTATCAATTCGACCCGGCGTGGAATGTGCAAGAATTCGTTCGCGGAACCTTGCGTTTAGACGGCTGGGCGGAGGCCTGGAAAGGGATCTTTGAGGAGATTGAGACGCTTCAGGGTGAGGCCGGTGATAAACGGCTTAAGGAAATGAGCGACGAGCTCTGGCGAACACAGGCTTACCAGGAGGGTGAACCTGATCGCGTTGTGTTGTGTGTTGAGCTCGAGGCGAGGAAAAATGGCGCACCGGTCTGGCACCAGAGTTATTGCATCGACGCACTCGGCAATCAGCACGGCACTGCCATGGCACGATTGGTCTCATTGACTGTCAGTCTTGCCGTAGAAGCCGTTGCCGCGGGCAAAATTGAGCCTGGGGTATCAGCGGCACCAGCCGACCCTGAAATCGTGCAAAATTGGTTGGATGCGCTGACCAACACTGGCGAACGCATTGAACGCATCGATCACCTGAAAACTTAACCCGGCCAACTGCTTTAGCGCAGCGTGCCGGGCGTCTCCGCGGCGCTGAAACCTGATTCTGCTACACCTGGCGCGGGCAAGATGCCATACTTACGCCATGGACACCGCCCTTCTCATCTCCTCCCACCCGTTTTCCTGTGAGGTACCCAACAAAATCCATCCGCTTTGCCAAGAGCATCTGGTTGCATTCCTGGATGGGGACACGTCGGTGCATACCCCAGCGTATGTGTGCAACATGGTTGACTCGGCTTTAATACCTCTGGTTGAGTGCTTGTTAAAAGTCTATGCGGATGGCACGCTTGTAATCCCGCTGATGTAGAAGCGTTGCGCTTGTAAAGATCGATCGGTGCGTTAACAAACACGGTGTGAAGATACACGCAGACTTGAGCAAACGGGCTGCTGTAGACAGCATGGCCATGCCCTGGACCTGTTCGCCCCTTGCCGGAGTCGACCGGCGCATGCTGGAGCGGGACGGAGAAGAGGTGGCGCGGGCAACTTCCATTGTACGCTATGCGCCAAACAGCAGCTTCTCTCCGCATCGCCATGATCTGGGAGAAGAATTTCTCGTACTGGCAGGCACCTTCTCTGACGAAACTGGGGATTTTACCCAGGGAATGTACGTGCGCAATCCCCCCGGCTCAAGGCATACCCCCTCCAGCGCCGAGGGCTGCGTTATCTTCGTTAAGCTAAGGCAGATGATGGAAATCGATACCGCTCACGTCCGCATCGACACCCGGGATCGGGCGTTGTGGCAGGGCGGCCGTGATGGCGAAACTATGCTGCCACTGTATAAATCTGGTGCTGAGGAGGTCTGTATGTACCGCTGGTCAAAAGGTACACACTTTCCGCCGGAGAACTTTATCCGGGGCGTGGAGTACTACGTCGTGGAGGGCCGCTTCAGCGATGATTCCGGCTGCTGCGCCCGCGGCTTCTGGTTGCGGTTGCCCGCGGGGAGCAGCCAGCGCATCGACGTGCTGGAAGACACGATGGTATACCGTAAAATCGGCCACCTCGGACCGTAGGCTGGGGTGGCGTGCGTCGGTCTGGAGCTGTTGCCGCCCATAAGCAAAGCAGAATGCTAAAGCAGCACATGCAAATATAATTATAATTTACTGTTTTTATTATGTAAATAATCGTTTATTAATGTAAGTTCTCATCCTAAGGGTGCACGCTTCGCGGCTCTGTCACGGCCTGCAGGCGGCCCGAATCTACGTCACATAATCAAGTCAAGATCGAAGCCTTTTTTGTGAAAATACTGGTCATCAGACTCAAACAGATTGGCGACGCCCTGATCTCCCTGCCGGTATGTAAAAATCTGAAGCAGGCATGCCCCGACGCTCAGCTTGATTACCTGGTTTATGAGCATATTGCGCCGCTGTTCCTGCATCACCCGGCAATTGACAATGTGCTGACCATCACTCCGGATGAGCGGCGCCATCGTTGGCAGTACCTTAAAAAGTTGCAGGCCATCCGGGATGCCCGCTATGACATGGTTATCGACTTGTTAACCGTGCCGATTACGGTATTGATGACGCGATATTCGGGTGCTCGCTGGCAGATTGGTTTTGATAAGGGAAAATGGCGCTCACGCCTGTACAAAACGTCGGTGCCCCACCCCGCTGATGCCAGCAGTCTGGATGCCAAACTCGCTATCCTCAAAGGCGTGCCGTTCCCTACCCCTGCCATCAGGTCTTTCGATGTCGTGCTTACACAGAATGAAATCGAGGAGATGCGCCTGCGCATGACCTCGGTCGGGATCACGCCGGATAAGCCCGCGCTGTTGTTCTCTCCGATAAGCCGCCTGGCCCTGAAAAACTGGCCGGAAGACTATTTCGTTTCCATTGTGAATCGCTGCATTGAACAATACGATGCACAAGCGGTTATGGTGTGGGGACCCGGGGAGCGGACGGCGGTGCAGGCACTTTCGAAAAAAGTTACGCACAGCGACCGCTGCTGGGCCACGCTTGAGACCAGAAACCTGCGCGAACTGGCGGCATTGGCGCGAAATTGCCTTGTGTTCATCGGTAACGACAGCGGTCCGCGGCACGTGGCCGAGGCCGTTGGCACACCAACCTTCACAATTTTCGCCCCGCCTATCGGCAAACACGCCTGGCTGCCGCACCCGGGCGCGGATCACCAGGGTGTCGACATGTGCGACGCCCTCGAGATCGATGAGCCCATCTGGGCCAGGCGCGTGGGTGAATTTCACCGCAACAGAGCGCACTACTATCGTAAAATTACACCCGAGCTGGTCATGGCCAAGCTCGACCCGATGCTGCGCAGCCTTATGCAGCGCTGAGCCTGATAGTTCAATTGAATGTCTGCGTCTGCGGCCCGCTAACGCACCGCGTAAAATCCCGTTGCCGGATCGAGTACGATCCCCCCGCCAGTATGGGCTTGTTGTCCATTCAGTGCGCTTTGGAAAAACTGCCTGACGTTGGGATTATCAATGGCTTCACCAAAAAGTTGATGGATCTTGCCGACCCCTTTTGCTTGCGTGAAGTCCATATAGGATGGGTGTTCAAGCCTGGGGCCGGCTACTGTATTACCGAGCCGATCCGGGTTGACGATATCTGACGCATTCAATACCGCATCTCGCTCATTAACCGTAACGAAAATCCGCCGGGCAAATCGCATTTTGCGCATCCACTCGCCATGTTCAGCCCGGTCTACGTCAGCCTGATGGACGATGATGTTGTCAAATAATCGTGTCTGTCCGCCGAATAGCGGAGCACGGACGAAACTCTCAAGAATGAGATTGCCCAGGCTGTGGGTCAGACAGTTGAAAGAAGCGCGGCATTCATCCGCCGAAGTCGTGCGCATATACCGATCCAGCAGGCCCACTACGCGATCAAAGGCGACGATTGAATGGCGCGCAATCGCCCGCGCAGCGGCGTACTCAGTGAAGATGATACCACCCGGATTGGACGGCCAGGAAAACACTGCCGTAGCCACCCGATACTCATCATGGATAATGCGCGCCTGATCCAGCGTCTCGCGGAACGTTCTGTTGTAGCCGTGCACGTACAGCGCGCAATTTCTGCCGGTATGCTGCAGGCTGTCCACGCAGCTTAAAAAGACACCGCGGCTGGGCACGGTCGCCGGATTCATGTCGACCGGTTCCGGCACCAACTCAAGCTTCCAGTCGTTGCCCGAGGGCTCAGCCCAGGCCAGGCGAAGCTCACTGGGGCCTTTGACATTGACCCCTTCGCCAAACAGCGACACATCTCGCGCACTGGGGTTGCGCACATCACGGTTTGTGATCACCAAAATGGCCATTTTTAGCGCTCCATCGTTGCCGCACCTGCCTCATAGTCTAGAGGGTTTTATGGCAGCAGCAACGACATCCGATTAACCGAACCGGCCTGGCCTGCCGAATGTCTTCGGTGCCGCCTACGGCATAGCGACGGTCCGGGCGGTCGACCGAAGTTCAGACTGTTAGATTCAAATCTTTTGCCGCATGGGTTCACGACGCAACGAAGACGCGCGTTAAAAACGGTAGAGCGGCGTCTCGCCGCGTCTTCAAGAGGTGCACCCTGTCAGGCGCTATTGCAGGGAGCGGGTAATCAAGAACACGATTATGGCGACCAGCAGAACAATCACCCACTTCAGGTGGTGCGCGATGCTGCGCAGCAAGGCTTTGGTTTCATCGTCCATCAGATCAAACCCGCCTGCGCGCTACGCCCTCTTCGCCCGGAGCGACCGTTCTCTGTACTGCTCGTTAGAAATGAGCCCGACAATGTCGCCCAGCTGCTCCGCAAGCAGCGCCAGAATATCATCCACCGTCAGAATTCCGATAAGGCCGCCCTGCTCATTGGTAACGGGTATCCGGCGGATACCCTTAGAGCGCATGAGCTTGATTGCGTCGAGCAGGCCCGCGTCCTGGCTGACTGTCACCAGCTCAAAACTCATGACATCGCCAATGCTGACCGAGTCAAAATCGATGTCTTCCGCCAGGAGCTCGATAACAACGTCCCGATCGGTAAAGATGCCCACCGGCACGCGGGCATCGCCTTTCTGCTCTACTACCACCACATCGCCCACGTGGAAGGACCGCATCAGATTGATTACTGCACTAATTGACTCGGACTTTTCAACGACAACCACTTCGCGATTGCAGTACTCTCCGGCGGACATGTATACCTCCTGTTACCGATGATCGATCAATAATTTATAATTTTGAATCAAACGGCCGCACACATGTTGACTTAAATCAACTGTACAAGTTAAACCCGCAATCAGAGCAAACAATATGAATGGCTTTCATAACGACGAGGCATTAAGCTGGGTGTGACCGCCGACATGGGCCTTCAGACTCGATTTGACGCGCAAGCGGTTCTCCGCCTGCAAAAAAACGCTTAAGCGCTCACCTGCTGCAAGGGGTTAAAGCTGTCTATATAGTCGGCGACCGTATCAGCATCGAGAGGTTTTGAATAGTAATAGCCCTGCACAACATCACAACCCTCCTGCGCCAGAAACGCGAGCTGCTCTCCGGTTTCCACACCCTCCGCCACTATCGTCAGATCCATCGTGCTGGCGATTTTGATAATCGCCTGCACGATGGATCTGGCACCTCTACCACGTTCTATTTCACGGATAAAACTGATATCGATTTTGAGCACATCTATGGGCAGCTTATGCAGATAGCCCATCGAAGAATAGCCGGTGCCAAAATCATCCAAGGCAATGTACACGCCCAAAGCCTTGAGTCGTTCCATGATCACCTGAATATCCTCGGTCTGTTCAAGACACACGTTCTCAGTGATTTCGAGTTCAAGAAAATTTTTTAACTCATATCGGGACATCAAGCGCCCCAGGTGATCCAGATAGCTTTGTGTCTGTAACGTTGACGGTGACACATTGACCGCAATCTTTTGCACGCCAGTATTCTGCCAGACCCAGGTATCGTACTGTTTGAATACGGTACGCAGCACCCAGTGATCGATTTCTCCAATGAGGCCAATATCTTCTGCCACCGGCAGAAAAATATCAGGCATTACCACACCGTGTATGGGGTGACGCCATCTTATCAGCGCCTCAAGGGCCACCGCCTCCTGGCGTTTGATATTTACCTGCGGTTGATACAGCAAGAAGAATTGATTCTCCTTCACTGCTTTGCGCAGATCAGCTTCGAGTACGGTGCGGGTGTATGTTGCATACATCATTTTTGAGTCAAAATATCTGGCCTTGTTTCTGCCATCTTGCTTGGCGTAATACATGGCCAGGTCAGCATTTTTCACTAAGCTCTCGACGCTGCCGCCGCTCTGTGGAAAACTGGCCACCCCGATGCTGGCGGTGATCATGAATTCCCCGCCGTCAATGACAAACGGAGATCGCATCAACTCCAGCAGGCTCTCTGTAAAGGTTTCGACTTCAGCAGAATGACCGTCATTTAATACAATGGTGAACTCATCCCCCCCCAGCCGGAATACCTCGCCCCGGGATCGCGAGACCGCGCGCAAACGCTGGGCGGCAACCTTGAGCAGCTGGTCGCCGGTGGAGTGGCCTTTGGTATCGTTCACGTTCTTGAAATGATCCAGATCCAGGAAAAGCACGGTCATATTCCTGTCAGCGCTGACCGCGTCTTCCAGGTATTGTTGAAATGACAGCCTGTTTGGCAAGCCAGTCAGCAGGTCATGATGCGCCTGATATTTCAGCCGCGCTTCCCACTCATCTGCAGATTTGGCAACCGCCAGTCTCTGCGCGAGGTCATTTAACACCTCTTCGGTAACGTCAAGATCAAGCTCATTTTTCTGCACGTCCAACGCGAGCAGGCCTACGCTCTTACCTTCCATGATGATGGGAACGGCCGCGCCGGAAAACCGCTGGCCAATACCGTGAAAAATGCCGTCGACTGCCGGAGGGACGCCTTTGTGTGCATTAAACCAGATAAGCTGATTAGGCTTGTCAAACCCGAATTCACCGAGGCTATCGATAAACCGGGGCTCCTGACCGACGCTGCAGTAGTAAATGCGATTCGCTTTCTCTTCCTCATCATTAAGCACTACGCTTGCTACCGTGCAGTCAAAAATCTCGAAAATTCTTACAAGCAGCACGTTTACCACCCGATCAAAATCAAAGGTCCTCAGTATGGTTTCGTCGATCTGCGCTGAGACTTCAATTGCGAGAAACTGACGATCGAGGTGGGAACTCATCAGGTTAAATGATTTAGCCAGCTCCGCAAACTCGTCTTCTCCCTCCATTTGAATGCGGGTGGAAAAGTCCTTTTTGCCGATTTTTTTCGTGCCCTCGAGCAATCTCTCCAGGGGAGCCAGGTTGCGACGCAGCTGCACCAGAAGAATCAACACCGAAGAAAAAATGATGGCAACGATGAGCGGTATGAAGTGCCGTCTGAACTGTACGATTGGAGAGAAGACGTAACTCCGCGGCAGGCGCGCCAGGATAACCCAATTGTGGCTGCTGAATCCTGATTGCATAAACAGGGTCCAGTAACTCTTGACATATCTGCTGTCATCCAACTCTCTGCCGGCGGCGCTGCTGTGGAAACCTTTTGATGTATTAATTGCCGCGGTAATTTCCGCCTGCGGAAAATCATGCGGGCAGAAAATCTCTCGCCCCGTGTCCTCCACAACGCACAGCTCCATTTTTTCCGGAAGGAAATCCGGATTGCCTAACAGTGCAAACGGATCAACACTTGTTGCCACAAAAATCTCCCCCGCCGGCTTGCTGGCCATCCATACTTGATTTGTCCCGCCATCCTTGACAATGAAGACACTTGTCGCGGGGTTGTCTTTGTTGTAGCGGAGAATGTGGCCCAAACTTGATTCGTTGATGCCGTTGATCAGATTCAAACCCGCGCCGGCGACAACATACTGGGTAAAACTCTTGTTCAAGACCTTGATAAGTGCCTCTTTGCCCAGATCCTCCTGTAATGAGGCCAGTTCTCTTAGGCGTTTTTCCTCATTCTGCAGCTCCGAGAAAGCCGACATGAGGAAGTTTTTTTCGAACTGGTGCAGGCGCCTTTTCTGCTGCGTTAAAAGCTCGTCCGAGAGATTGTTAATCGCCAGTATTGCCGATACGGAGATGGGCACGGTGATGAGTACGGCAAACAGCCAGAATGCTTTTTTGCTTATTCTGGTGTGCAGTGATGTGGCGTTCAAAAAGGACACTAATAATCCTCGGCCAACCCGACATAAGCGCCGTTATTCGCGCGGATAATGTCGTCCAGGCTGGTTTTAAACGTAATCTGATCTTTGCTCAGGCCATCCCTGCCCAGGCTGTACAGGTCATAGTCTCGGTTAAGGGGATTTAAATTTTTGTCCTTACGGTGGGGTCCCGTGGGCTTTCCCGCACCGTTTTTGGGCCCGTTTTCCAGATTCGTGTAAACATAGGGATTGCCCCAGGGATCCTCCATATCACCCATATTTATTTGGTCCAGACTGCCGGGGTAGACGTTATTGGGCGTGAAAAAGCGAGTGATTTCGACGTCTATCAGCTTGATATCGGCTATAGCCTGGTTGTTCCTGGTTCTCTCCAATGTCTCCTGGAATCCAGCCACGCTGAGGGCAGCCAGAATCCCGACTACCGCCAGTACCAGTATCAGTTCGACCGCGGTGAACCCGTGCGTTCGGGATGCGGGCTTTGACATGATCTGCGTACCGGGGGTACGACCTCATTTGAGGACGGTCGTGTTTACATGCGGGCCTCAAGTGCCGACCGCCGCGTGGCGCTCGTTCACGTCCTCTAACCCAATCGGGCGGCTGGGTAAGATGGACGCTTCCCAAGCCTCCAGGTTGGATCTGCAGCCCTTCAGGTCCGCGTAGTAGCCTTTACGGCAGGCTTCCTCATACTCCTCAACCGGATTTTTCGGTGCCGGATCGAAGGTTGAGCACACCACATCGTAAATAAACATGGGCGACCAGGGCTTTTCAGTGGATGCGGTGATCACGTGCATCCATCCTCCCTCCAACTGCTGCACGCGCCTCACTTCACCCACAACGCGATAGTACTGGCGGGTTGACCCCTCCGGGCGTACGGCAATGGTGACGACCGCAGACTCAGGCAATAACTGATCCAGCAGAATTTCCAGTGAAAGGGTACTGACGTTCAATACGTGGCACACTTCAAAATTATCCATCCCCACTGCGCGATAGAGCAGCACTGCGTCAACGGGTATGCGGGCGGTGCGGCGGCGTTCTTTTCCTGATTTAGATTGCATGGTGGTTGACCTCATGAAACCGATAGACGTACATTTATTGTAGACAAAATATATGATAAATGGTCTATTTAGACAGACATATATTAATATTGCTTATATTTCATATACTTATAAATTTTATTTTTTTATCACGAGAACGGCCGCTCTGCGCCATAAAAATGCCCGCGCCCCATCGATTCCGCTGGAGAACGGGCATTACCGCGCTTCCCCCCAGCCTATATGCAGCTTTCGCTGTTTTTAAGTTTGCCGGTAAACGGATTCTTCTTAGACGAAATCGTCACCTCAGCGGTTTCCGGCACATGCCGCTATGTTTCAGTGGCGTAACCCTACCCGACATCTACACTTTCTTTAGGCACGTTACTTTTCTTCATACCCTTTAAGGTCTTACAACCATGTATCAATACAACCATAAAACCTGGGCGATCGCTGTGCTCTTGATCACATCCGCACTCACGGCCTGTGGCGGCGGGTCCTCGGGAAGCGGCGGTGGATCGGG
>JAHEKE010000050.1 GCA_024638505.1 Gammaproteobacteria bacterium
AAACGCGCAGATTTGGCTTTGATTCGATTCGACAGACAAGAATTGCAATCCTATTTCAGCATGTTTGCGATCCGGTCGTACAGTCGAAGCAGCGTCAGGTCAATATTGTCATCCACCGGATCCGGTTGCGACGACAGCTTGACTATCACTACTTCGGCCGTAGGATCGACGTAGATCCATTGACCGTGAATGCCAATGGCGCAAAAGGCACCGCTTGTATTACCGGTCTGATACCACTGGTTGCGATAGCGCCCTTTCGGCAGTAATTGGCTGAGACTGCCCCTTTGCCAGGCTTCAAAACTGCCCCGATGCAGGGTGTCCTCGATCCAGTTTGCGGGTATGACCTGCTGGTCGTTTATCTTTCCGCCGTCACTCATCACCTGGCCGAAGCGCGCCAGGTCGCGGAGCCGTACGCATATACCTCCTGCTGCCCGCGCGGCGCCTTTCGCATCGACCGTGACGTAAGCGTCGGACTCCGCACCCATTGGCCCCCAGATGTGGGCGGACAGCAGATCTGACAATCTTTGCCCAGAAGCGGATTCCAGGATCAGTCCGAGCATATCGGTGTTGGGCGACAGGTATTGAAAAACCGTGCCATCCGGTGTGGAACCGTGCCTGATCGAAGTCAGAAAAGTGCGCAGGTCCCCCGCCTGCTCTCCCGCTAGGGGTGGGTTCCAGCCGGTGGCAGCGCGGTAGCGGTTGAATTGTTCATTATCACCGCTGTACACCTCGGCGAAGTCAAGTCCGACCTGCATGTCTAGCACGTGTCTAACGGTACAATCCGCGTAGGCGCACCCGGAGACGTCAGGCATGTAAGCCGCTACGCGCTGATCCACATCCAGCCAGCCTGCTTCTACCAGTACACCTGCCAGTGCGCCGGTGAGGGACTTGCTGACGGAGAAGAGTATGTGCGGTTCAGCGCCGCTATAGTGCGGCGCATACCACTCGTATACGATCGCCCCCCGGTGCATAGCCATGAATCCATCGGTCCACGTTTGCACCAGCGTCTGGTTCAGGTCGTCGCATCCAAGCCGACTGTCTGCCCGGCTTACTAATGGATGAACATTGGATGGATCGTTGTGCACTCGTGCGGTGGGTATCAATTCTCGCACGTGGTGAAACGCCCATTGGTTGTATGGCGCTTGCCGCCAGTTACTCAGGTCTGCGGCACCATCGGCATTATTCATCGCCATCAAATCTGCGGTCGACGGGTGGCATGCTTAAACCAGGTGCCCGCAGCCTCTTCGTATGCCATGCCGGCACGGAATACATCTTTATCACAATAGGTCTTACCAACAATTTGAATGCCGGTGGGAACGCCGTTGGCAGACTGCCCGCTGGGCACCGTTAGCACCGGACAGCGGCTTAAAGTATTAAACGGGCTGGTCATCACCCAGCCCAGTGAGGGATTGACCGGTTTTCCATTAATGTGGATCGAATCTTTTGATTGATCAAAATCTGCCGGTACGGCCGGCAGCGCGTTAGTCGGGCAAATGAGGACGTTGTACTTTTCGAGCAGCGGCCCGAGGATATTGTACATTGCGCCAGCTACTTCCAGGGTCTTGACGAAATCAGTCGATTTGGATTGACGGCCCCGCAGCGCGAACTCCCGGGCATAGCCGGTCATGTCCTGCGCGTGCTCATCCAGGAGCAAGGAAAGCTCGGCGCCGAATAAATGCTCAAGGTAGGCGATGGCCGCATCAAGGGTCTCTTGCGTCCAGCCCAGATCGACCTGTTCTACCGTTGCACCCAGCTCCCTAAACACCGCCAGCGCATTCAAGGTATTCGCTTGTACCGTGTGATCCACTTCATAAAATCCAAGGTCCATTGAAAAGGCGATTTTCCAGCCCTTAATGGGTTGATATGACTGGGGTAGACGCAGCTTTGGCCGCAGGGTCGAAATGTCTTTGGGGTGGGGTCCGCACATTACGTTCTGCAGCAGTATGGCATCCGACACGCTGCGCGCGAGGGGTCCGGTATGGCAGTAGAAATCGAGATTAAACGGCGGATCGTCACTGTTGCGGCCGTAGGGCGGCTTGTAACCGACCAGTCCGCAACATGCTGCCGGTATGCGAATGGAGCCGCCGATATCGGAACCGGTAGCAATACTGCAGGTTCCCGCAGCCAGGGCGGCAGCGGATCCTCCGGATGATCCGCCCGGGGTGTACTCCAGGTTCCATGGATTACGCGTAACACCCCACAGCCGCGAGTGAGTGTAAGCAGCGCAGGAAAATTCCGGCGTCGCCGTTCTGGCATGAATCAGTCCGCCGGCGCGCATGATACGTTCGTTGTTGATGGATGTCGTGTGCGCGATGAAATCCTTCAGAATCAGTGATCCGTTGGACGTCGGTTTGCCTTTAATGTAGCTCTCGTCCTTGATGCCGACGGTCAGGCCTTCAAGAGATCTCGTGCGCTGACCGCGTGCATATTTGTTTTCGCATTTTCTTGCATTTTCCAATGCCTCATCAAAATGCTTGTAGGTGAAAGCACTGATCTTTGGCTCAACCTCTTCAGCGCGCTTAATCTGCGCGTGCAGCAGTTCAACTGGTGACAGCGTTTTTTTTCTGAACGCGTGTATGGCGTCCGTAGCGGACAGATAACATAGCTCAAGGTCGCTCATTGTTCGTTCTTCATAAGGTGTGCGTGGATTGCGTCAATCGCGGCAAGTTCATCCAGACGGCGGGCGGCTGATAGAAACTCAGGCCAGCTGGAGAGTTTAACCACTACAAATTCGCTGGCGATATCGACGTAGATAAGCTGGCCGAATACACCACGGGCCATCAAGACTTCTCTATTCGCATCTCGAATCCAGAACTGGTTTCTATAGGCGCCATTCGGCAGGATGTCGCTGTAGGGTGGACCAAATAAATCCGGGTGGCAGTCCAGAGTGTCCCTTATCCAGGCTTCTGGCACGATGCGTCTGCCGTTACCTCTGCCCTCGCACGCCAGCATTTGTCCAAACCGGGCATAGTCTCTCAATGTGGCATTGAATCCGCCATCGGCCAGGGCGTAGCCCGCTGCATCGACGGTAAAGCATGCGCTTTCCTCAGCACCCAGAGGTTGCCAGAGTTCAGCGCTGATGAGCTGGGAGAGTTTTGTCTGCGTCACCCGCTCCATACAGTGCGCCAGCACGTCGGCCTCAATGGATCGGTATTCGAATTGCGCACCGTGTTCGCGCACCTGTCTCGTGAGCGTGAGGATTTGATCCCAAATGCACGGTGGTGCATTGGTCCCAGCGCGGGGCGGCTTCCAACCGGAAGCGATGTCAGTCATAGCGATATCTGCGTCTGAAGCCTCATAGTCTTCGACGTATTTCACTCCGGAAACCATATCAAGACTGTGCCTCAACTCAGCGTCCCGCCATGCCGTGGATTTCAGTTCGGGCAGATAGCGCGTGACTGGTTCCTCTGGATCCAGCAGACCCTTATTAACCAAGATCCCAGCAACGGCAGACGTGATCGACTTGGCTATGGACTGTGATAAATGCGGGGTGCGGCTGGTCATCCCGTTGAAATATTTTTCGTATACCAGCGCCCCCCGGTGCAGCACGGCAATACCATCACTGAAGCTGGTTGCCAGCCAGTCGGCGACGTTCGTCCGGTTATTGCCGCTGTCTGTAAAAGAAACGTCATGCAGTTTTTGGCTGGCCTGCGGTAATTTCCATATCGGACCTGAGCCGCGCCAAACTTCGGTCGTTGGCAGAACTTCCCGCACGTGTTGGAACGACCAGCGATTCCACGGCGGACGATCCCAGTCGCTGCGGGGTATGCGCTTGCCCCGCGGCACGGGGAATCCCTGCATCACCTCATGCGCCATTATGGTGGCTACTCTCCACTCTCAGCCAAACTTAAAATAAAATTGATGCCGATGCTGTGCGGCTGTTCAGGCTTTGCTTCGCGCACGACGCGCTCGGGCGGGCCGCGCTGCAGCAACATCTTTACTCACAAATAACAAAGGGCGGCCATGGCCGCCCTTTGCCCTTCGCTCTCGGATTTATTTGAGCAGGCCGTTCCAGATCTTGGTGTACATCTCCGTGACTTCTTGTGAGCAGGGTGGAATGAATTCCGGCTTCCCCGCGCCATCATAACCAATAATCTCTGGCGCCTTGGCCATTTCAGGATCCATGAACTCCTCGCTGCCCTTGATACCGTTGGCATAGCGGGCAAAGTTGGAGATAAGCGCCGCATTTTCCGGGGCCATGATGTAATTCATGAAAGTCTTCGCCTCTTCCACATTCTTTGCGTCAGACAGCAGGACAACGTTATCCGCCCAGGCGAGCAGGCCTTCTTTCGGCATGATGTATTTGATCGTGGGCACCTGCAGTCGAGCCCGCATGGAGGCGCCGTTCCAATTATGTGATGCGTAGACGTCGCCGGAAGTAAGCTTTTCAATTACGCCGTAGTCAATCGTGCGCCACTTTTGCTTGGCGGAAACCAGCAGATCGTTAAGTTTCTTCAGGTCCTCCTTGTTGCTGTTGCATTTTTCCATTCCCAAATAAAACAGGCCGGCATTGATCACGTCGCCCATCTCGCTGACCATATTGATGCGGCCAACCAGTTCTTCCGGTGGGTCGAACACCAGTTCCCACGAATCCGCCTTGGGGCCGTCATAGTGCGCCGTGTTTAAGCTGATACCCGTGCTGCCCCACTGCCAGGGGGCGGAATACTTGCGGCCGGGATCGAAATACACGTCCACCCATTTCGGGTCGATGTTTTTAAAATTCTCCATCTCGTCGACGCCGGCCTCCTGGATCAGCCCCTCTTCGATCATGATTTTCACCATATAGTCAGACGGCACCGCCAGATCGTAACCGTGACCGCCCGCTTTTACTTTGGCCAGCATTGTCTCGTTTGAATCATAGCCGTCAATGGTGACCTTGATCCCGCTGTCTTTTTCGAACTTCTCTATGAGCTCTGGGCTGGTGTAATTACCCCAGTTATAAAAGTGCAGCTCTCCGGCAGCCATCGCCTGCCCTAAGCCGAGCACCACGCCGGCGCAAACCGCGACGAATTTTGTGAATTTCATGTTTCCTACCTCCTTCGGTATAGGTTTACTGTAATAATTTTACCTCTAACGCTTTCTGATAGTTAGAAGGAATACGAGAGACACAACCAGAACGGTGACCCCCAGCAGCACCGTGGATATGGCGTTCACCTCTGGTGTTAAGCCGCGGCGCAGTTGTCCAATCATCCAGATCGGTAGCGTTGTCTCCCCCGGACCAGCTACTAACAGGCTGATTATGACGTCATCTAAGGAAATTACAAAGGACAACATCGCACCAGCGAGAATGCCCGGCAGCATCAGGGGAAAGGTTACTCGTTTAAAGGCGAGCCACGGCGTAGCATACAGATCGGCCGCAGCGTGCTCATAGGTCAGGTCCATATCCTCCAGCCGCGCGCGGATGGGCATATACGCAAACGGAATGCAGAACACGATATGAGCCAGCATCAGATAGCCCAGCCCATAAACGCCGGTAACCTGTTTGATGATACCGAAGAACACCAGGGTGCCCACCGCGGTAACGATTTCGGGCACCATGAGCGGCTGGTTAATGATCGCATACACCACGGGCAGCGCTTTAAAAGATTTAGTCCGAGTGGTGGCGAGTCCGGCCATTGTGGCTACGGTGGTGGCTACGATGGTTGCCACCAGAGCGATCTGCAGCGAGAGCAGTGCAGCCTCCTGCACGCGCTCATTTCCCGCCGCCTGCTGATACCAGGTCCAGCTGAAGCCGGTGAACAGGGTGACCGAGCGGCTCTCGTTGAACGAAAAGAACGCCATCACGATCAGCGGGCCGTAGAGCAGTACGATGCTGAACACTGCCATTGCCGTGAATCCTGGAACACGGCGGACGTCGAAGCTGCGTGCTGCGGCATTAGCCATGGTCACGCGCCGCCGTAGAGTTGCGCACGTAGATGATGAGGGCAATCATCACCATGAGCATCAGAAACAGTGCGATAGCCGACCCGAGCGGCCAGTCGCGGGAGGTACCGAACTGGTTCGATATCAGGTTACCCACCATTAAACCCTTGCCGCCGCCGAGGAGCTTCGGGGTCACCCATGATCCGATGGCGGGAATAAAAACCAGGATACATCCAGCCACGATGCCAGGTTTGACCAGCGGTATGATTACCCGGCGCAGCACCTGCAGCCGATTGGCATAAAGATCGTAGCCGGCTTCGATTAATCGGAAATCGAGTTTCTCCATGCTGGCGTAAAGAGGCATCACCATCAGCGGCAGAAAGGCATAAACCAGTCCAACCGCCACGGCAAATTCCGTATAGATCAGGATCATGGGCTTGTCGATGAGGCCGATCAGCAACAATACGTTGTTGATGTAGCCGTCGTCGCGCAGAAACAGCATCATGGCAAAGGTGCGCACCAGCAGGTTGCTCCAGAACGGGAGAGAAATCATGAACAACCACAAGTTGCGCTGGCGGGCCGGACGCGTGGCGATAAAGTACGCCAGGGGAAAGCCGAATATCAGGGTCAAAACGGTGGTGAGCAATGCCAGCCAGAGCGAACGAAACAAGATGGAAATATGGGCGTCGTTGAGTTGCAGGGTATCGTCGAAAATATCCCGCTCCAGGACAAGGCTGATCCAGGCATCAAAGGTCGGCTCCCAGGAAATGCCGGCATAGGGCCCGGGTGACATAAACGAGTAAACGAGGATGATAGACAGGGGCATGATGCCAATACCGCAGATAATGGCGAGGGCGGGGGTCAGTAATATCCACCGAAGGCGTCGCGTTTTGCGCTCGGCTTGGGCGGTTGCCTCCTCGCCGCTGAGGGTGGTGTGCTGTGCAGTCGGCCCCGGAACCGTTTCGACTAATGCCATGGGGTTAATCCAGAAGCACTTGCGCCGCGTTGCCCTTTACCGTAACACCCGCCCGCGAGCCCCTGGCGAACGTTGATACCTCGTCGCGCTGGTTCTGCAGACGCACCATAAATGGCGTTCCATCATCGAGGTGCAAGTAGTAATGGGTATCGGTGCCGAAATACACCACGTTATCGATCTGCCCTTGAAAAACTCCGGCATCCGGATTTTCTGTGAGCTCTGCGTGCTCCGGGCGGATGACCAGACTGACTCTACCCGGCGCGACGCGTTCAGCAGGCAATGACGCCGGCACTTCTGCACCTGAGGTCAGTCGTACCTGACCGGTGCTGCCATTAGCCGATATCAGCTCCCCCTCGACGAAGTTTGTTTCACCAATAAAGTGCGCGACGAATCGTTCGCCGGGATGATCGTAAATTTCGCGTGGCGTGCCTATCTGTCGGATCTTGCCCTCGTTCATGACCGCGACGCGGTCTGACATGGTCAAAGCTTCTTCCTGGTCGTGGGTGACAAATATAAAGGTTATCCCGGTTTCATGCTGCAGCCGTTTGAGTTCGATCTGCATCTCTTTGCGCAGCTTGAGATCCAGAGCAGAGAGCGGCTCGTCCAGCAGCAGCACGTTGGGGCGGGGTGCCAGCGCACGCGCCAGAGCGACGCGCTGCTGCTGGCCGCCTGACAGCTGCGATGTCTGCCGTTCGGCCAGCGCCTGCATGCGGACCAGCAGCAGCATCTGCTTGACCGTATCGTCAATCTCTGCCCGCGGCTTACCCTGCATCTCCAGACCGAAAGCAATGTTCTGCGCAACGGTCATGTGTGGAAACAGCGCATAGTTCTGAAAGACTGTGTTTACCGGTCGCTGAAACGGCGGCAGGTGACCGATGGCTGACCCGGACAGCAAGATTTGCCCGGCGGTTGGGTGCTCGAATCCGGCGATGAGACGCAGCAGCGTTGTCTTGCCGCAGCCGGATGGTCCGAGCAGGGTAAAGAACTCATTTTCACGAATGGTGACCGAGACGTCATCTAGAGCGCGAACCTCGTCGGCTCCGCTGCCAAAAATTTTGGTAATGTTGATGGCCTCAATAGCGACAGAGCCGTCCACAGAACTATCGGTTTTGGAAGGTGTCAATCTCACTCCTTGCGGCACGCCAGCTTTCTAGGGGTGTGCAGGCTCGGCTTTACATTACGCAGGTCGCAAGGGAGATGCAAGATCGTTTCAGCCAGCGCCGATGCGCAGACAGGGGGCGTTTGGCTTAGGCAAGACAACAAGCAAACAGCTGGCGGCATGTCCCGTGCACTCTATCTCACGCCGACGTGGTCAACTCTTCGGCCACGGCATCCGCCAAGGCGTCGATGGCCTCGGACGGGTGCGTGGCCATTGGCGTGATGCGCAGTCGCGCGGTGCCCTCGGGCACAGCGGGATGCCGGATTCCCTGAGCATAGAAACCCCGCTTGAGGAGTCGCTCGCAGACCGCCATGGCGTGCGCGTTGCTCCCGAGGCGGACAGGAACGATGTGGGTGGTGCTCGGCGCCGTGTCAATGCCGTGGGAGGCCAGCCGCTCGCGCAATCGCGTAGCATGCGCGGTCAGCCGCTCGCGTCGCCAGGCTTCGCGCGCCACCAGGCCGAGGGCGACCCGTGCCGCCTCCACCTGGGGAGGTGCCAGGGCGCACGAGAAGATGAAGCTGCGGGCGGTGTTGACCAGCAGATCGCGTAGGGCGGCGCTCCCCACCACGAAGGCACCGAAGGAGCCGAGCGACTTCCCGAGCGTGCCCATCAGGATGTCGATCCCGTCGCGCACGCCACGCAGCTCGTGGGCGCCGCGGCCGCCCGGCCCTAGCGTACCGGTGCCGTGGGCGTCGTCAACCAGCACGAGCGCACCGTAGCTCTTCGCCAGGGGCACCATCGCCTCGAGCGGCGCTACGTCACCGTCCATACTGTAGACACCGTCCAGCGCCACCAGCACCTGCCGGCGCCCATCGCAGACTTCACGCAGCACAGTCTCCAGCGCAGCGGCGTCGCTGTGTGGGAAGATGCGCACCGCAGCGTGCGAGAGGCGGCAGCCGTCGACGATCGAGGCGTGGTTTAGCGCGTCCGACACCACCACGTCCCCAGCACCGCAGAGCGCAGGGATCACGCCAACATTGGCCATGTAGCCGCTGTTGAAGGCCAGCGCGGCCTCGGTCCCGAAGAACGCGGCCAGCTCCGCCTCGAGGGCCTCGTGTAGTGTCAGGTTTCCGGTGATGAGGCGTGACCCACCGGCCGCGCAGCCCCAATCCCTAGCCGCGCGGGCGGAGGCGTCCACTACCTCCGGATGACCCGCCAGGTCCAGGTAGTTGCTCCCCGCGAAGAGCCACACGTCCTTGCCGTCGACGTTCATCTGCGGTGCCTGCGCGCCGTCCAGGACTCGCATGCGGCGGTAGGTCCCCCGAGCGCGGATCGCACGGAGGCGTGCGCGGGCGACGTCGTCGAGGCTAGGCACGGCGGACGTCAGGCTTGAGGATTTCGCCCTCTCCGCCCGAGAGCCTGAATCCCGTCTCCTCCCGTAACGTCTCTTCCCAAGCCGCATTGCCCGCCACCTCGAGGCCGGCGTCGGCCTCGGAGGGAGGCTGGTCGCAGAGGGTCCGGGCGGCAAGATTCTGGGTTTTCATATCTTCACTGATCTAGGCAGCATATCCTGCACGGCTGTGTTTACGAACTCCGTAATGAAGACGACATCTTGAGACATCACGAGAGCAAGCATCAATTTCTAACGTAAGGCGCACAGATCGGCAGCAGCCCTGGCCGTGGGAAAGTTACGCTGCCGCTTTTGCTGGCCTGTGCCGGCACGTCATCGAGGGCGGGAACCTCTTCGGCCCCGCTGCCGAAGATCTTCGTAATGTTGGTTGCCTCAACAGCGACGGAGTCATCCGCACGACTATCGGTATTGGGCTGTGTCAATCTTACTTCCAGTGGCATGCCCCGCTTTTTGCGACCCGCGGGCTGCGCCCTACATTACGCAGATCGTAAGGGAGATGCAACATCGCCTCAGCTGAACAATTACGAATGTCGGTCCAGCCGATCGGACTAGTCATGCTGCGCAGGGGCGCCTTTTGCTGCATCGGTCGCAACAGCGGACGAGTAGCGCTGCCGGCAATGATACCGGAACCAGGACCAAGCCATTAATCCGCTCAGCGTGTTGGCCACGGCGACTCCCACAAACACGCCGTTGACTCCCCAGATGCGGGACAGGCCGTAGGCCAATGGCACGGTCAGCACAAACATCCGGGTCAGGGAAATCGCCACCGCCGGCATGGGTCTGCCCAGACCGTTGAAGGCGGCGTTGACGATCATCACCACCCCATTCAGGCCGAAACTGACCGGCACAATCCATAAATAGACCCTGCCCGGAGTGCTGACTTCCTCGCTGTCAGTAAAAAGATCAAGCAGGAACGGAGCGCTCAAGGCCAGAGCAATGGCGATGATCAGGCCGGAGCCAAGGCAGAACTTCCAGCACAGCCGCAACGCCTGTTCGATGCGGGCGTACTCGCCAGCCCCCAGGTTCTGCCCGACAAAAGGACCGATCATCGCCGACATGGCGAAGTAGACGACCAGGGTGATCTGCTCGATCCTGCTGGCTGCCCCGTAGCCGGCGACCGCATTGCTGCCAAACTGCGCCACCATGGCGATGACGATGGCGGTGGCGATGGGGATGATGATATTGGTGCCCGCTGCCGGCAGCCCGACGTGAAGCACGCTGCGGCAGGAGTGCCAGAACTGAGCAGTGCTGGGAACGGTGAACGTGATCAGTTTCTTGCTGTAGTGCAGTGCCCAAAAGCCGGCGACGAAGCTTAGAGCTCTGGCCAGTAACGACGCCAGAGCGGCTCCCTGCATTTCCATCCTGGGCAGACCGGCAAGGCCAAAGATCAGCAGCGGGTCCAGGATGAGGTTGACCAACGCCATGCCGAGCATGATGTTGCTCTGCAGTTTACTGTCGCCGGTTGCGCGTATAGCACCGAAGCCCACCATGGGAACCAGAAAAAAGACAAAACCAAGGTACCACACCGTCATGTAGTCGCGGATGAGGGGCAGCAGTTGTGCATCGGCGCCCATCGCGTGGAAAAGCCAGTCCATGGTCGCGAGGCCGAGCACGGACAAAATCAGGGCCAACGCCGTGGCGAGCAGCGCGGCGTCGGTAGTCAGCCGGCGCACCCGCACAATGGCACCGCTGCCCAGCACGCGTGACAGCACGGAAGCGGTGCCCGCCATGAGACCGATGCCTAAGCTGATCAGTACCATGGTAACCGGAAAGGTGAAGCTGATGGCTGCCAGCTGCTGTTCGCCCAACTGGGCAACGAACCAAGTGTCAACGATGTTCAAGGACATTATTGCCGCGATGCCCCAGATCATAGGAACAGTAAGGGAAATGAGGTGGCTGCGGACGGGTCCCTGCGTCAGGTTGGCGGGTTTATCACTCAATGGGGTGAGGCCAGTAATACTGTAAGCGCGATATTACCTGAGGCTTTAATAATCGGTGGCTTTTTATTCCGGTTTTTTATAAGGGGATAAGCGGAACCTCCCTTGCTGAGCAGATATTCGAGCGCCCATACCGCACCACCCAATGGTCGCCGTCGACTGGGTCACATTCAACTGCTCGGCCGCTTTGTTCAGTTTGCCCGTTTCGACGATGGCCAGAACGATATGCAGAACTGTCAGGTTCATGAGGGTGGCCCCTAAATTCGAATATATCGAATTTAATTTGCAAAATTATTTGTTTGTCAATTTTTTGTTCGTGACTCAAAATGCGGTGGTCCTATCCGCGTGGTTGAAACGGGAGCAAATACGATGGAATTCAGCATTCAGTTATCCGCGTACTACCCCGATACAAAATACGGCGGATTCCGCCTGTATCAGGACATGCTGCAGCAGGCGGTACTGTGTGACCGGCTCGGCTACGATGCGGTAACCATTACCGAACACCACATCATCAATATTCTGCTGATGCCCGCGCCGTTGCAGTTCGCCGTAAAGATCGCCGGCATGACCGAACGGTTGAAGATTATGACCGCAGTGGTGGTGCTCCCGTTGCACGACATGCGGATACTGGCTGGCGAAGTTGTGTGTGCCGACATTTTTACTGATGGGCGCTTAATGCTTGGGGTAGGACGCGGCGCCTTTGCATTTGAGATGTCCCGCCTGGGTGTGCCGCTCGATATCAGTCGGGAAAAATTCGATGAGTCGTTGAACGTGTTGGTTGCGCTGTTGACGCAGGAAGAGGTGTCCTGGGATGGCAAGTACTACCAGTTCGACGCGTTGACCATCCAGCCGAGGCCAATGACACAGCCCATGCCACCGATCATGATTGCGGCGTTGTCTCTCGAGGCAATTTATCACAGCGCAAAACGTGGCTTTCACATCCAGACCACACCGCTGTCCGGAGATCACAAGCATATGCTGGATCAGGTGGCGGCATTCCAGCGCGGCAAAGCTGAAGCCGGCAGTAAAGGCAACGACTTGACGCTGTCGCTTTCACGCGTTGCCTACGTGGTACACGAAGATGTCGACCGTCGCGCCAAAACGGCGCTTGCTCATGACTATTACAGCAGGTTTGACAATGTCTACACCGGGCCCGGCATCGTCGAGCGGGGCGCGATCGCGCCACTGCCCAGAAAGCAGTCTATGCAGGAGCTCGCCGAAAACCTGCTTATTTGTACGCCGTCTGAAATGGTGGATAAGCTTGCGCCCTATGCGGAAGCTGGGATTGATCGTTTTATATTGAATATAAACTTCGGTGCAGACCAGCAGGAAACGCTGGACGGCATCCAGTGTTTTGCTGAAGAGGTGATGCCCCACTTCAGCAATAGAGGCTCTCGTTCAGTGCCCGCGGTCAAAGCGGTATAGCTTGTCTGCTCAAAGCAATGAGCGCGGTTGCGGTTGATTATGCGATAGAAGGTGAAGGTCCCGCTCTGTACCTGATACACGGCATCGGATCCCGCAAAATCACCTGGGCCGGCTTGATCCCCCATCTTAAAGATCAGTTTACCTGCATCAGCTATGATCTGCGGGGGCACGGTAGCAGCCCGATACCACCAACGCCGTATACGCTTGAAGAGTTGGTGGAAGATCTGGAGGCGCTGCGGGCTAAACTCGGCCATCACAAAATACATGTCATGGGCCATTCTCTGGGCGGCATGATTGCACCCGCTTACGCTCGAGCCTATCCGGACCATACGCTCAGCGTGGGGCTGCTCAGTACCGCAGCCGGCCGCACGGATGAGGACAGAGCAAAGCTGGCGGGGGTCCGCGCCGCCATGAGCGAGCAAGGCATTGCGCCGGTGCTCAATACGTTAATCGAGCGCTGGTACACGGATGCATTCATTGCCAGCCATCCCGACGCGATCCAGGCCAGATTGCAACAGGTGATCAACACCCCCCCTGAGGTGTTCCTGAGCGTGTTTGATGTCTACGCGCAGACGGAAATGGCGCCGTGGCTGCACGAGCTGAACCACCCTTGTCTGGTCATGACCGGCGAGCTGGACGGGGGCTGCCCGCCACGCCTAAATCGGTTCATGGCCGAAACCCTGCCCGACGCTGAACTGGTCATCCTTGATGGTTTGAAGCACTCAATCTTGATTGAAGCGCCGAGTCGAGTGGTGCCACCTGTTCGAGCATTCTTACTGAAGAATAAAAGTATAAAGTAAACAGTAAAAGGAAAGCGAAGTGCCAGACTGCGACGAGGCCAAGTGACACCGATTTAAGCTAGCCAAACAAAACGAGACAGATAACCACGGCAGCCGCGATGCCCGCAACATCAGCCGTAAGTGCCGCTGCCAATGTATGTCTTATACGACGAATTTGAACCGCCCCGAAGTACACGGCTAGAACATAAAAGGTTGTTTCTGTCGACCCCTGAAAAGTGCTGACTAGATAACCGGTATAGCTGTCTGGACCGATATTTGGATCATTGATGATCGAAGCCAGAACCCCATAAGCGCCAGAGCCGGAAAGCGGTCTCAGTAAAGCCATAGGCAAGGCTTCAGCAGGTAAACCAAAATGGTTGGTCACCGCCCCCAAGGGCTGGACCAGCAATTCGAGGGCTCCCGATGCGCGGAACATGCCGACCGCAACCAAAATGGCAACCAGGTAGGGAATGATGCGCAAGGCGACCTGAAAGCCGTCTTTTGCGCCTTCCACAAAAACTTCGTAAACAGCAACTCGCTTTAAAACACCAAATCCCAAAAGGGTGACCATGAGGCCCGGGATAATCCATGGTGCGATGGCCTTACCATGATAGATGGTCAGTGGCACCAATGCGACAACCCCGCACAGCACCAACACTGACACCCAGGTTGGGTAAGCCCCTGCGGCACCTTCTTGTGGCAAAGTTTCGGCATCACCTTCGTTTTCTCTTTCGGTTTGTGGCGATGGAATTTCAACAGCGGCATCAGATGCTGGTGTTGTCCAAAAACGCTGCAGCAGCTTCGCCGAAATAATTGCAATCGTAGTCGAACAGATAGTCGCAAAAAGCGTTGTCGGAACGATACCTGCGGGGTCATTTGAGTCAGCCGCCGCGCGCAACGCTATTACTCCGGTCGGTAATAGCGTGACCGAAGACGTATTAATAGCCAGAAACAGAGCCATGGCGTTGGTCGCAGTTCCTTTTGCTTGGTTGAGTTTGTCGAGTTCTTGCATAGCTCGGATGCCAAAAGGCGTCGCTGCATTGCCAAGACCCAGGGCATTGGCAGACATATTTAGAATGATCGCGCCCATTGCCGGATGGTCGGCAGGCACGTCGGGGAACAAGCGAACCATTAAAGGCCGCACGGTCTTGGCAATAATGACCAGCAAACCCCCGGCCTCAGCCACCTTCATCAGGCCTAGAAAAAGGGCCATAACACCGACCAGCCCCAAAGCCAGAGTTACAGATCCCGCAGCGGCGTCGACCATCGCAATCCCCAGAGCTTCCATGGGTGATTCTGGTGGCGCCGGTATGACTGGCTGTGCTTCCGCCCCCCCTGCTCCGGGAACGATAGGCGGCGCTTGCCAGGTTATTTGTCTGAACGCGGCAACCCCAAAGGCAAGAAGTACAATGGCAAAGAAAATACCGTTCACGAGCTGTTTTCCGACAAATCCCTACGACAGTATTGTGTAATCGCTTTTTATCTCCAACCAGTAGATGGTATTACCCTTAAGCGTGTTAAGGAAAGTAAAAATCATATCAATCAAAATTAGGGATGGTTTTACCAAGGCGAACAGAGAATAAATTCAACGACGGTTTTATAGTTAGCAATAGCAGCAACGGTAACATAGTTCGCATCATTTGGTGGGAGCAGTGTCAACTAGCACGAGGCAAATGTAATCGATTAAATACAGGTGCAACTGAAGGGTCAGAGTTTGATATGCTCATCTGGAAAGCAGGAGCTTTAAGCAGAAAATCGTAACGAGCGCAAAGGTCCCATTCATGGAAAATGCTCGACTGCATGCGGTCAACGCGCATTTGATTCAGCTGGCGCAGAATGTGGCTGATGCGGCTGGCGATATAGACCGTATACGACAGTTAATCGACAGCTATTCGCTGGTGGATCCGTCCGTGCAGACGTACCCCGCTACCGCACAACCCGCGGTGGCGGGAAGCGTGCCCTGTGAGTGGCTGCTGAGCAGTAACAGCGATCGGTCACGCCGTTTGATGTACGTCCATGGCGGCTCGTGGATGTCAGGATCCCTGTCCGGCTATCGCGCGCACGCCGGTCGGATCGCGGCAGCAACAGGCCTGAGCGTACTCAATGTGGATTACCGTTTGGCGCCGGAACACCCCTACCCGGCCGGCCTGGATGACTGTGATATGGCTCTGGATTGGATGTTGCAGCATGGCCCCGACGAGAAGCGGCCCGCTGAATCTGTTTTCATCGCGGGTGATTCAGCGGGCGGTAATCTGATCCTTGCGCTGCTGCTGAAAAGGCGGGATTCAGGCAAGGCGCTGCCGCGAGCGGGAATTGCGCTGTCGCCCGCGACGGACCTCGCCTGGAGCGGCGCTTCAATCCGTAGCCGGGCGCACCGGGATGCCATACTGAAACCTGATCGATTGGATGCGGTAGTCAAGGCCTATCTGCAAGACCGAGCTGCCGTAGAGGATCCTTACGTCTCTCCCCTGTACGGCGATTTACGCGGACTACCACCGATGCTGTTACAGGTCGGGGAAGCGGAGGTGCTTTTGGATGATTCTGTTCGGTTTGCTGACAAAGCAGAGCGCACTGGCGTGCCGGTACGCCTGGACACCTGGCCCGATATGCCGCACGTATTTCAGATGTTTGCCCCTTTTCTGCCCGAGGCCAGTCAAGCTTTGGCCGTGATCGCCGGATTCATCTCCGCTAATTTAGGAACGTAAGTCTGTCGCTTCATTCTCCACGTGCAGACGAGTTACGTCGCGCCGTCACGTAAACCGCCCCAACTCTAGATCGCTCACGGGGTGCCGATAAACGGTTCCGGGCCGCGCTCTTCCCGGCTGGGGTTTGCGGACGATGAGCATCTTAAAGTGGTGCCCACCGCGTGACCGGCCGGCTATAGGCTCGCTGCTGCGGATTTAAAGACAACGGTTGCGTAGACGGCACCCCTGTTTGGTATTAATATCGACGAATTAGCGCATTAATAAGCTTTATAACTACTTAACAACTACCCAGGAGGAAGCATAAATGTTGCGTAACAAGATCAGAACTCTGGTGGCGTTGGGGTGCATGCTGGGCGTCGTTCTGGCGACAGGCACTTTGGCGCGGGCCGAGGTACCGGAATCGCAGGACTCCATTAAGCTTGCCCTGCACGAATGGACCGGTCAGCACATTTCGAGCTACATCGCAGGAGAGGTCCTGAAGAAGATGGGCTACAACGTCGAGTATGTCACCGCGGCTTACCTTCCCTCGGCGACGGGACTGTCAGACGGCAACCTGACCGGCAGCCTCGAGGTTTGGGACAACAATCTCGGTGAGTTTTTTCCTAAACTGATCGAAGAAGGCAAGGTAGAAAACATAGGTGATCTCGGTCTCGATGCCGGTGAGGGCTGGCTGTATCCGAAGCATGTCGAAGCAATGTGTCCGGGGTTGCCGGCATGGGATGCTTTTCTCGGCTGTGCCGACAAGTTTGCCACTGCCGAGACTCTGCCCAACGGTCGTTTTCTCGAATATCCGGCAGATTGGGGTGATCGTGCCGCCCAGTTGATCAAAGCCGAAGGGCTGCCTTTCGAAGCGGTTCCGGCGGGCAGTGAAGGCGCCCTCGTTGCCGAGCTGAAAAGTGCAGTACAAAAACAAACGCCGCTGGTGATGATGTTTTGGGCACCCCACTGGATTCTGTCGACAACCGAGACCGGCTGGGTGGATATTCCTCAGGATCTGCTTACGAAATACAGCCTGGAAAAACCCAAGGTATTCAAAACGGTATGGCCGGGAACCAAGGACAAGTGGCCGGCCGCCTACAATTTTATGAAGGCTTTTACAATCACCAACGAGATCCAGGAACCGTTGATGGATCTGGTCGATAACCAGGGACAGGATGCGTTGACCGTCACCAAGAAGTGGGTTGACGAAAACGAGAGCTACTGGCAGCCCATGGTGGATAAAGCCATGATGGCGAACTGATCGCTGAAAATCGACAGCAGCCGGGCCAAGCGCCCGGCTGTTTGTCTGCTGCAGCGCAGACAGCGAGCCCATTTCCCTCCTTTTCTAAGCTGAATACGCCGAGCCATGGACGAATCAGCTGATATCAAATTATCCTGTCGCCACATTTGGAAAGTCTACGGTGACGACCCCGGGCAATTCTTTTCTGCCCCGGCCGCCGCGCAGTTGGAAAAGGAAATAATCTATAAGCAGTTACGCAGCACCGGCCATATCGGCGCCGCCTGTGACGTCAGCTTCGACGTCAGCGTTGGTGAAATATTTGTCATCATGGGTTTATCCGGCTCGGGAAAGTCTACGGTGGTGCGCTGTCTCTCGCGTTTGGTTGAGCCAACCTTCGGCGAAATTCTGTTCAACGGCATCGATCTGCTTAAGGTTTCTGATAAAGAGTTAATCGAGTTGCGGCGTCACAAAATGGGCATGGTGTTTCAGAATTTTGGGCTGCTGCCACATCAAACTGTGCTTGAAAACGTCGCCTTCCCGCTGCGGGTGCAGGGCATCGGTAAAAGCAAACGGTACCAGCGGGCGCGGGAAATGGTAGACCTGGTCGGCCTGAAAGGGCGAGAGCATGCCTTTCCGCGCGAACTGTCGGGAGGGCAGCAGCAGCGCGTGGGTATCGCCCGCAGTTTGGCGGTGGAACCGGAGGTGTGGTTTCTCGACGAGCCGTTCAGCGCGCTGGATCCGCTGATTCGCCGGCAGATGCAGGATGAATTTTTACGCCTGCAAAAGATGCTGCACAAGACTATCGTATTTATCACCCATGATTTTCTAGAGGCGCTGCGCGTCGCGGACCGCATCGCCATTATGAAGGAAGGGGAAGTCGTGCAGATTGGGACGCCGGCCGACGTCGTAATGCGGCCGGCCGATGCGTACGTCACCGAGTTTACAAAAGATGTACCCAGGGTAAAGGTGATTAAGGCGGAGGATTTCATGCAGCCGGTTTCAGCGGAAATAAGTGATGCGAACCCAATACCGGCGCACGCGACGTTGGAGGAGGTGCTGCCTTTATTAGCGCAAAGCTCCCAACCGCTGGCGGTCAGCGATGGATTAAAAATCGTGGGTGAGGTGTCTGCCCGGGCCGCAGTAACCGCACTCGCCAGTGCGGACGCTGCCGCTTCGACTCAGGCGGTAGCAACAGGCGGTGACCTGGGAAGATGAGCGTTTCCTCTTCTGATATCGGTGCCGCATCGAATCGGGCGCCTGTATCCGTCGATGCCCTGGTCTGGGTGGGGATCGGTTTGCTCACCATCCTGACCCTGCTGTTGCGCGAACACCATGCCTGGCTGGTCAGCTATCCCAGAGACTGGATCATCCCCGTCGCAGACTGGATAAACGCTTTCATGGCCTGGTTCATCGAAGCCTTTCGCTGGCTTTTTCGCGCCGTCTCCTGGCTGATCTCCTGGCCTATGGAGTGGATTCGCGTCACACTGCAGTGGCTGCCCTGGCCGGCGACGATAAGTGTGATCGTTACCATAGCTTATGTTGCTGGTGGCTGGCGTTTAGCAACGTTTTCCACGTTGGCGCTGCTGTACATGGTCGTCGTCGGTTACTGGACGGAGAGTATGGCGACGCTGTCGCTGCTTGTGATGTCGGTACCCCTGTCCCTTTGCCTTGGGCTGTTTGTCGGCATCGCCGCCTATACTTGGCAATCGGTCAACCGGGTAGTCCAGCCTGCGCTGGACTTGATGCAGACTTTCCCGACCTTCGCCTACCTCATCCCGATTCTTTTTCTGTTTGGTTTCGGGCCGGTTGTTGGGCTGATTGCCAGCGCCATCTACGCCGCACCACCAATGGTGCGCAACGTAATCTTAGGACTGCAGCGCGTTCCGCCGGAGATCATTGAGTCCGGACAGATGTCCGGCACCAGTCGGCGCCAGCTGCTGTGGTTGGTGCGCGTTCCAACGGCGCTGCCGACCATCATGATAGGGGTGAATCAGACCATCATGGCAGCGCTGTCGATGGTTATCATTGCCTCCGTCATCGGCAGTTCGGCCGACATCGGTTGGGAAGTCCTAAGCATGATGCGTAAAGCACTTTTTGGACAAAGCTTCTTGGCCGGTATCGTCATTGCCCTGCTGGCGATGGTAATAGACCGCATCAGTCGGGAGTTTGCCCATCGCAGCCCCGTTGAACACGGCGCTGAGAAATCCTGGTTGCTGCGCTATCGTTTCCTCATTATCGCAATTGGTTCGGGTCTTGCTTTTATCGTATTGGCGCAGTTCATGCCTGCCCTGCGGAGTTATCCCAGCGCATGGACCTTCTACCCGGCCGAGCCGTTGAATCAGGGGGTGAACTACATCATACGGGAATACGGGTCGATCCTTGACGCCGTTAAGAACAACACCCTGTTCTACTTTTTGCTGCCTATACGGGTGGGGCTAGAAAATACGGTCAAACCTTTTACCTGGGGTTTCGATATAACGTCGACCTTCATTGCCGGCTATGCCGCCCTGGTAGCGCTGTTGGCGGTACTGGCCAGTTGGAGATGGAGCTGGCGCGCGGGTGTGGTCATGATCGTGCTCGGGCTGATTTATTACTACGGAACTACCGGTATGCCCTGGCCTGCGTTCATCGCGATGACGGTGGTGCTGGCATATCAGGTGGGCGGCTGGGGAACCGGGCTGCTCGCGCTTTTGGGTCTCGGCTTTATCTTGACCACCGGCGCGTGGCCACCGGCCATGCGCTCCATTTACTTATGCGGTGCGGCGGTGCTGATTTCCTTTGTGGCGGGCAGCGCTCTCGGCGTTTGGGCGGCGCGCAGTGACCGCGTCTCTGCCTTCATGCGGCCGATAAACGACACGCTGCAAACCATGCCTCTGTTCGTGTTCCTTATCCCGGTCATCATGTTTTTTCAGGTTGGTGATTTTCCCGCGCTGCTGGCCATTATCATGTATGCCATTGTTCCCGCTATTCGCTACACGGAGCACGGTATCCGCAGCATCCCACCGCACATTATCGAAGCGGCTCGCGCCCAGGGCTGCACCAAGCGCCAGATCCTGTGGAACGTCCAGCTGCCCCTGGCGCTGCCGGAAATCATGATGGGACTGAATCAAACCATCATGTTTGGCCTGGCCATGCTGGTTATCGCTGCCCTGGTCGGAACAAAAGGTCTGGGTCAGGCTGTTTATCTGGCGCTGAACACCGGTAACGTTGGCGAAGGATTTATTGCGGGCATGAGTATGGCGTTGATTGCAATCATCGCTGACCGCATTACCCAGGCCTGGAGCCGGCAGAAGAAAGCTGAGTTGGGTCTGTAGCGGCGGGGCCAGGGCCGACCGCGGTGTTTTCGCCAATACATTCGCGCCGGCATTAAGAACAACGCTTTTCCCAACTGCTTTAGCAACCATACCCGCATCTTGCCATTTTCATCTTACCTCGCATTTATCGCTCGTCAGCGCCGTTTTGTTGCCTTTGGTTTTGTCATGGCTTTGTTTTCA
>JAHEKE010000107.1 GCA_024638505.1 Gammaproteobacteria bacterium
GGCCACGAGCGGCCGCTTGAGAATCATCGTTTAAGTAGATTTTAGAAACTCCCTAATTGCTTGTATCGACCGGGGAAAGTCTGATTCATTCTCGGAGAGTACGTGGCTTCTGCTATTGAATGTCACGAACTTTGCTCCGGGAATTCTTGATGCAAGAAGCTTACCCTCCGAGAGAGGGGCTGCAGAATCTCCAACAGAATGCATTACAAGAACCGGAAGATCTAATTGGGGAAGTAGTTCTAAAACATTGATATCATCAAACATTTCTCTGAATCCTGCAATGTTCTCCGCGGGACCACACTTTTTCTGAAATTCGTTAAACCAGTTGGCTTCTTCCTGGGTTGCGTCCGGCATAAAAAGTGAGGTCATTATTTGTCTGGTTGCGGGATTGTCGCGTCCCCAGCCCTGGCGTATCAAGGTAACTATGGCTTTGCTTTCAGCTTCTGTTTCCGCATCACCGCGCTGGCACCGACCACGAGGATAACCGCCATAAAGTATTAAATACGAAACCTTGTCTGGATGGCGTATTGTGTACGCAATTGATACGGCGGCTGCTTGGGAGCATCCCAGGATCGCCGTCTTTTCGAGATCATGACAATCGATCACAGCCTCTAAATCATCTACCATTTTCTCAAAGGAAATATCTACATTGTCCCAGTCGGACATACCATTGCCGCGCTGGTCATATCGGATAATCTTAAAGTCTTTGGCAAGTTGACTCAGGTAAGGCTGCAAGATTGGATCGTTCCAGGTCTCTTCGAGGTGAGTCATCCAGAAGCCTGCAATGATTAGTGGAGGGCCCTCTCCCACATCGGCATAAGCGATACTCGTGCCATCAGCAGAAGAGCAATAGCTCACGGGGCTTTGATCGGCTAGTCCAATCACACCAGCTCTGGACGATGATGATTCAGGTGCCGAGATTTTTTCTCCCTCGACCAGTTCAACCGAGAATGCCCGTGTGGGTTCGTCGAAACCTTTGAGCACCTGCTCTCCTAGAGGCCTGTAACTGAAAGGGAGTCGGCTGGGAAGCGCCTCTCGAATAGCGCCCTGAATTACGACAGCTCCCGGATTGGCTAGCTGTTCCAATCTTTGAGCTAGCACCACGCCAGTGCCAGTTAGTGTTGAATCCGCGATGACGATCTCGCCTAGGGCAATACCGATTCTGACAGCGGGTCGAATGTCGCCAGGAAGGTCTTGATTAAATTCTGTATTCGATTCCTGGAAGACTAAAGCTGCGCCCACGGCATCAGATGCTTTGTTAAAGTCCGCGAGAAGAGCATCACCGCGAAGCTCATGGGTCGTGCCTCCAAACCTGGTAACGGTATCCGATAGTCTTGTGAAAGCATCATGAATTCGCTCGTGCGCCAGACGCTCGTCCTTGGAAACTAAGGACGTAGATTCAACGACATCACAATGGAGTATGACTGCGAGCTTGGTCCCGACCGACAAAACAATCTCCCGAAATTTGCGACTGATGAATTAGCGTCCCGCCAAGTCTATCATTACCAAACCTCTAAAGTAGACACTGATAAGCTTTACTAAAGATTCCGAGAACGGCCATAAACGGACCCCCATTCAGGATATCGACGTCATCCCCGTGCAAGCGGGGATCTTGTAAAAACGGCACGTTGTAAGATTGCCGCTTGCGCGGGCATGACGCTGTTGCTTTAAGGCCTTGAAGCCTCAGTTGGGTCGGTTATTGCCGCTGGTCTACCAGGTTCGAGCGTAAGCTTTCTCGTAAGCAGACTCTCGTCAAACTCTGGTAGGAGGCAATCTTCGGCCAAAGGCGGAAATCGATAGGATTTGAATCAGTGGCAGCTAATGAATAACAGCAAGCTATGCATTTATTCAATTGGAAAGCCTGAAAATGACCATACAGCAAATCCGACTCTATAGTAGTAGACTCTGGTATACCCCCATGCGACAGCTTTCTTTGTTGCTATGGCTGCATGATGGTAATTCTCTGTTTGATCATAAATCACAAATCTTTCATCCTTCGCAACGTAGTTGGAAAGCGCTTCTTGATTAAAGGACCCGGCAATTGAAAGCCACACAGCACCCGGAATGTGCCCTTCATCGAATCTGCCCTGCCTGACATCAATGAACTTGACCCCTTCGTCCCACATTTTCTTGGCGGAGGTCGAATCTATGGTGGTGGCCCCATCCACTGTTAATGCCGATGCGGCATATGCATCAGACACAGAGAGCAATACTAAAATTGATAAAACGCATCCCATTTTTCGGGTCAATACACGCATAAGCCTGATACTCCTCACGGGCGCATTACTGATAGCGTTGCAGCCATTATACCCCTGATATCGAGGTGAGCACTAAGCGGATGGATTTTACATTGAGTCGTTGGATATGATTGCTTTGGGTCGGTCTCTGCCGCTGAAAAAGGCGACTTCAGGGTCTGCTTTCTCGTAAGCAGACGCTCATAAATCCCTGGTGGGAGGCATTCTTCGGCCAGGAGCGGACACCCAGAAAGTACAGTTAGATACCCTCCTTGGAGGAAAATAGTGTCAGAGAACAATTGTTTCTAATATTCGCCCTCTCTAATATTAGAAACAATTGTTCTCTAGGCGCGGATTTACGTTGACAAGTCCCGCCGCTAAGTCAATTCAGGTTAGGCCGTTGATAAAAACGCCCGTATCCGGTCAATGGTCTCGTTAAAATGTTCTTTTAGTAGCGAGAGGCGATACTTTTTGTAAATAAATTGCATATCGAAACTTTTCAAATAAAGTCATTTCATCTCGACCTTAATCCAAAAAAATAATTCGGGAGGAAGCATGAAAACGTTTCTAATCGGGCTTATCAGCTATACCGCAGTTCTGACCGGGTCAGGCGCAACCGCCGATGTGCTCGGCGATGCGGATGATACTTATATCGGTCTTCAGGTGACGCTACCCGTTACGGCAAAGCGCACGGGCCTATTGTCCGGTAAACATTCGTTCAGCGTGATGTTGATCGATCAGAGCGACGGAATCAAAGAGGGTATCGCGTTCAACCAGGATACCGATGGCATCCAGACCATCGATTACGTGAGACCGAGTCAGACCTTCGAGATTGGCCAGGGCAGAATTTCCGATTACACGATACCCATCATGAATCTCAGCGAAGGCGCAGGCATTCGTAACGATTTGACCGGAGGTGAACTTCTGCTGGGCCTTGCGATCGGCGTTGCCGTCCTCGCCAAGGTCGTAGGTTTCGCGGCCGAAGAGATTACGGATTGTGTCGATCCCGAAACCGAAAGTGAGCAAATCGCGGGATGCTGAGCACTTCCGATTATCAAGGTTCGGTTATGGGAGAGGGAGAAAGAAATGGTCAGACTATTGTGCATAGTGGGGGTTGTTTCGATTCTCGCCGGCTGTGGCAGCTCGAGCTGTGATGAAGACGGCGAGACCGCATACATCATTCAAACCAGCGAAAATCCTTATCAGCTACAACGGAGGTCTACCGACCTTGATATCGAATCGATGCGCTGGGAAAACTACACGACGGGTGAGGCCGGCAGCGGCATCGTTTACCAGGACTACGGCTGCATTTTCCCGTTCGGTTGCGGCACCCTGTCCCATATTGAAGCGTCTATTCCGTTGTCCCCGGGGTTGAACCGGGTCTCGATATTCGAAGACGAGGGGGATTGCGAGTGGGAGGACGAATACGAAATCACCCTGAGTTAGCCCGAGTCGCCAGGCCCTCCTGGCGATGTTCTTAACCGCGAACCCGCACCGGTTAAGGATCGTAAACGGTGGCGACGGGTTCGCGTTTGTGCGCGGTGGCGAGATACACTAGAGCAACAAGAAAATGAAAAAGGGGACGGAGGGATTAAAAAAATAATCCCTCCGTCCCCTTTTCGGCTCTCAACCAATGTTTAATCTTTCTTTATGGGTCGTAAATCGTCACTGATTTAGTCGACTTGAGTGGCATTTTTCTCAATAGCTGCCGCTGATATTACCATGCCGGGCTAAAGGAATCGGCCAGGAACAGACGCTCGAAACCAGATTTCCAAGGGCCGCAATGTGACCAACTTCGTCGGTTAAATACTACAAACTGAATAAAACTTGTCGTTACCGGCGTGTAACAGAGTAATTTTTCTTTCTTGGGAACAGTCACTGGTTCCCATATCAAAGCCTGTATCCTGGTTGACGATGAAGCACATGGTTTTGCTAGTATCAAGTGGAACAATTTTCGACAAACTAAATTTATGATTTGGAGAGTGCTATTACCTTGGGTTTAAATTTTTCTTTATATTTGAGCAAGTATTATTAAATTTACTTAACGTTAGGCGTGTGCCAGCCTTGGTTTATCAAAATTTACTTCTACGGAACCTGAATAGCCATGCCAAAATACAACGATAAATTTACTTTAGACATCGATGATGTTGCGCTTATAGAGAAAGCACTACGTGCTCTGTGGTCTGAGGAAGAAAAAGAACTTCCAACAGAACAAGTTTTCCCGATAAAAACAACAGAACGTATTAGGGATATTTACAGTTTGCTAGGGAAAATTTCTAGCCAGAAAATCTATTACAGTGAAGTAAATAGAACATCCTGTCCTCTAGGCTAAAATCAATACAAACCAATCCAGTAGGAATTATAAGTGCGGTGCAATACACCCCGGAATCCCGGAATAACCATCGCCGCGAGGGTTTACATCAGCTGGCGCGAAGCGCGTTCGGGCCGTTCGGGCAAGCCCGGATAGGGCCACTGATAGCGCAACTTGTATTTATGGTGACCGCTAAATTAACATAATCGTCTTTGGGAATGAATTAACCGTCACGTTAGCCAATTCGCACATAATAAGCGTATGCTGACGGACTTTCAGCGGGCCAGGTAGTTGCGGCCGCTGATGCTGGGTGTTGAGTGTCGATTTTGGGGTCGGAAATTGCCGTTGACATATTGTGTCTGAGGGTCTGTTTTCTCTAAAGCTGACGCTCAGATGAGCTGTCTGAGCTTCTCGAAACGGCCATCAAGAGACACTCGGGTAATACCTGGCAGCCAGTAAAATAGAGTTTAGCATGTGATAATATCTACTGACTTTGATTCCTATTGGGCTATCAATGGCAAAGGTTCCTATCTCAGGTAAACTCGCAGTTATCCTGCACGCCGATGTCGCAGGTTCAACCGCGTTGGTTCAGCAAGATAAGGAGTTAG
>JAHEKE010000108.1 GCA_024638505.1 Gammaproteobacteria bacterium
AACATCGGGTGCTGCCTAACGTCTAAGCTAACACGCACTTGAGGCAGTCCGCCTGGAGCGACAGCGCAAGGCGGGCTGGGTCAAATGGCGGGTGCAGCGCATTGTTAGGCGGCACCGTGCGACGAAGCGAACGGCTGTATTCCCGCAAAGTGGACGTGCAATAAGCGAAAAGCACCTTAATCTCCAAGTCTCCTTTCGGCCATTAGCGGACGTCGCCGACTGGCGGTTAGAATTGATCCAGACTATGTGTTATCTCGACGAGAACGCCGCCAGGATCGTCAAAGAAAGCCACCCATAGATCAAGGCTTTCAATGCAGACGGGCCCAAATTCGAACTGAATGTCGGCCTGTCGGAGTGTCTCAACGAATGCATCCCACTCCTGAATCTCAAATCCAATGTGGTCGATTGCAGTACCGTCTGTAGGCAGCCTGTCTTTCACTGTGTCTGCAAAACGGAACTCTGAACCGGGGATCGACGCGAAATGGCTGCCGTCATCCTGAGCAACCGGCGCGACGCCGAAGCGCTCCGCATACCAGGCCATTAGTTCCCTGTTAATCGGAGTTACCAATTGAACATGCCCCATCGCGGTACTCGCAGATTGATTGGGCTCTTCACTCAACGCGAGCCTGATTCCACCCGGCATAGTGATATACGCTACAGCGTAGCCGCTCGTGTTAGTCTTCTCGGATTCAACTTCGTAGCCTAAAGCCCGCCACTTCGAAAGCACGCTATCAAGATTTCGAACCTTCAATCCGAAGTGATCCATCGCGGTCTCGATTGATGTCGCTGTCGGCTCGGCGTCTCTAAAAAAAATCAGGGCGTCAGCAACACGTACCGCTGTGTAACCCTGCTTTTCCACCAACTCGGCCCCGAAAAGTTCGGGCCAGAGACGTTTGTGAAGCTCTAAATCTTCAACGACTACATGCATGTGACCAAACGAGACACCTCGATCATTGGGCGCCGCGAATTGTGCTGTGGCAGGGTAAGCGCACAGAAGAACAGCTATACCGATCAAGTACCTCATCTGATTTTCCCCCGCCGTATTCCCGCTTCACTGAGCTAAATGACTCCGAACGGTCTATCGTGCCGAATTGCTGCTTTTGGTCATTCGCAGTCGGCCAAACCCAATTCTAGCGACTATCTGTTTTCGGATACATAGAAGAAAGTTTGGCGCGAGAAAGTTCCGCCTGCAGCGCCTTTTTAGGTTGCGCCCGAACTTCTGGTGAATTCATTCCTCTTTCTCTAAATCAAGAATGGATCGCCAGTTCGGATCAACAGCTGCCACCTTCTCGTCATATTCGCTCTCCCAATGCACGCACCACTCGCCTGGGTTCGGCTTTGTTAACTCGAATGGGATACTGTGCCGCTGCAATTTGCTAGTTAAGTCATTAAGCCGGTCTGACTCAAAGAAGCAAAGTGACCTTGGGCCCTCCCGAGCTCTCCCTTCAACGGAACGTAATATCGATTGAGCTATTTCATCGTGGTCGGATTTCCAGGTTACGCTTACTAGCCCGTCTTTTGTTTTAGACACTTTATAGGGAATGCCCGAAGCGGATAAGCCTGCTTCTAATCTCGCGACTAATGAGGTGTCTTCGGTCGCGATGCCCTTCCTTTCCGATTTCGAACCTTGGGAAAAATTACAGGACACTAGCCCCAGTAGAGACAATAAAAGCACGGTACTTAAAAGAAAACGGGGGGCACTCATAGTCCGAGTCAACCTAACGTCTACGCTAACCCGCACTTGACGCAGGCCGCCTGGAGCGACAGCGCAAGGCGGGCTGGGTCAAGGGACGGGTGCAGCGCATTGTTAGGCGGATATTGTACACGGGGGTTCATGAGAGCAGTTTATCGTATGCTGTGCGCGTCCGCTTTCGGCCACAGCCGGTGGGCCAACGCTCCCGCAGCTGTCTGGATTGCAACCTTGAGTTGCAAGAAAATCTGATGATAACCGCCGGCTGCCCGATGCCGGCAACGGTCCCTCTTCTCCCAATTGCCATCGGCGATCTGCACGACTTCGTTGGGTGCACTGATCGACTCATTTACCGTCGATGCCTGCGGTCCAAACCAGTGCGTCTTCGAGGAGTCCAATATAAATTGGATCGCGCATGATGCGGTCGTCGTGCCCGGGTTGGACGTAGACAACGCGGCCCGACTTCGATGGACCGATCCATGCAAGTCGTTCGTCGGCGCCGTGGGCTGTCGTGCGGAGAAGCGTCGTGACGCTGTCCGAAATCCAGAGATGCTCGTAACTCTCATCCGCATAACGCCATGGACGGGTTACGCGTTTGATGACCGGATGCGATTGAGCAGCGACCGCGACACCTTCAAATGCTGGATAGTAACGTGACGGTCGCTGTCCGTCGTGCCCGTGCAGAACGTAGAGTCCACCGACATGCCCACGCCACCAGGTTTCCCAATCCGGAAAATTGGCAATAGCATGGTGCAATACGACCACACCGCCACCGGCGTTGAGGAACGCAAGCAGCGCCTCGCGCTCCTGCGGCTCTGCAATGTTGTCACGGTGATACATCAGCACAGCATCGATGTTATTCAGCGAACCTCGCGTAAACACAATAGGATCTGTGTCGTAGTCACGCACAACAAGATCAATATTTTCGTTTTGCCTTAGCTGTCTGACGATCTGTGTGTGGTAACCGACGCCACCGACGGTCATCAGCACGCGCAGCGTAGGCTCATCCCGCGCCGTGGCTGGATTCGTTGTTAGCAACAGCGTAACTAGCACTACGATCGGTCGAATGGTCATTAAACGTACTCCTTGATAAAAGGCGCCTCATTGTAATAGAGGAGTCACGCACCGCTGTCCAATTTACATTACGGCGCTGAAGATCCCCGGGGTAGTCTGACGGGATTCCCAATCCGGATACGCATAAATCCCGTCCAACAGTTTTGGTCAATTGTTCCAGGTTGTGGTCAGTCAGCTTGTTGTTGTAACACGGCCATTTAGCCTGGACTGACCGGTCAGTCAGTCAGAAATTGAACGGAAATATACTCGCGGGCCGCTTTGGGTCAAAAGCGGCAGTCCCTGCGCCGACGGTTGATTTCCGCCTAACGTCTAAGCTAACTTGAACTCAGCTTATGGCGGCGTTCTTGCGAATGCAAGAATGGTGACAGAAGCCAAGATGCAAGTGCAGTGCATTGTTAGGCATCAGCTAGTTACGTGTAACTGAAAATACTGCCAGCGCTATGAGAGCAACGATGCCTAGAAGCCCAAACAAAAACCTCAATAGTCCGTTCATATTCGGGTCATGAACGGAATTACGGATTCGAATAATCTCCGAGCGAGATAGCCTTCGCGCGACCTTGTGATTCGGGTTCTGCAGAAGTAACTGAGCATCCCGACGCTGTTCGTCAAGGACTGCCCAGAGCCCAACAGCAGAGGCGCCACCGCGGTACATAGGGATTCGAATGGATCGCTTGCTCGAAACGAATGACGCGATGCCGTTTCGTTCTAGAAGTGCACTAGCTTTGTTAGCGTCGTAGGTGGACTGAAACTCAGAAACAAGTTTCACTGATGCCTAACGTTTAAGCTAACACGCTCTTGACGCAAGTCGCCTGGAGCGACAGCGCAGGGCGGGCTGGGTCAAGTGACGGGTGCAGCGCATTGTTAGGCTGCTCCTCTCTGTCTTGCGGCATAGAAACCAAGCATAACAACCCAGCCGAGCACGGAAATTTCCAGGGCGCGCTGACTGAGACCGACAATATCGGATGAGGGCGAGAGAGTTAGCAAGCCAACAAGGGCAACACCGGAAGCTATATGGCCCACTAATACAAGACCTGAGGCGCTCGGCCAATTGCGGGCCGCCTGCCCCAGGACAAACAAAAAACCCGGCGCCAAGACGTAGCCCGCTAAACCACCAACATTGTGTATTAGCTGCGACGTGCTGGGGTCTGCTGGACGGCAACCAGGATCGCATGGGAAGAAAGACGCGACAAGATACCCCGCTGCATAGACAGCTAAGCCAAAGATGCCAAGAGAGAAAGGCAGGGAACGTGGGAATGAAACGAAAGCGACAGCGCAAAAAACAAGTAACAAAACCCCGGCCGGCAGAAACCCACTAAATCTGACCCACAACTCAAGAGGGGCCCCGTTCGCGCCGAGCTCACTTATAAACTGTGATGTATGGCTATAGTCTGGTGTAAGGGCTCCACCGACAAGAACCAGTGAGACTACGAAAACGAGACTCCCAACAGAAGTGAGAATCAATGCGGCAACAACGACTGGAGGCAATTGTATTCGTTGCATCTGCAGCCTAACGTCTAAGCTAACACGCACTTGACGCAGACCAACCGGAGCGGCAGCGCAGGGCGGGCTGAGTCAAGTGACGGGTGCAGCGCATTGTTAGGCTGCACCGTGCGGAAAGCCCAATGGCTGCTTTTCCGGAAAGCGGACGTTCAAATAGTGAATTTCGAATCACTTTCGATGTCTCCTTTCGGCCAGAAGCGGTCATTCGTTTAGTGCAGGCTTGGCTATTTAACGGCTTCGAGTTTTTCCCAGAAGTCGATGTACGGGATTTCATTCATCATCCCTCCAACCATCTCGGCAAAGTCGGGATTGAAGAAAGGGGCGCACAATTCCCAAAGAGCTCTCGCCCTTTCGGTACCGAGAAGAAAGTAAATTACGTCGCGGTAGCTCATCCACGTCTCCTCGTCCAGGGCCCCGCTCCTATGCTGTAGCCACTCGTGCTCGCGCGCCCGCATTTGACCAACAATCCAAAATTGAAGTTTGACCTTATCCTCAAAACTGGGCGTCGCATTTTGGGAGAACATACGTCCTAGCTCGGGATGCTCGACAAATTTGTATACGCCGCTCTGGTCATTGGCAACCTGGGCTTGTCTCGACTCCGAACGCAAGAGTTCTTTGCCTTGCTGAACTTGAACCGATAAGTAGATCAATGTCACGACGACCACAATGACGCCGATTATCTCGGCTAGATATGCGTATTGCTCAAGTGTCACGCCGTCCCCCTATGGCTCGTCACATCGACAGGAAATGCTAGTTAAAGTTGGAACAATCGAATGACCGCTATGGGTCAGTAGCGGCCGATCGAGCCCAATACTACCGAGCGACTGCTTCTGGGTACATAGCAGACATTCGGACGCGACATTTTTTCTGCTGCAGCCTAACG
>JAHEKE010000109.1 GCA_024638505.1 Gammaproteobacteria bacterium
CCAATGACGCGCTCAACATATGGATTCTGCCAGGGAGATCGGGGTGCAATTAAAACTTCGTCGATACCCAAACTTTCCACCCGAGCTGCATAACGTGAGCCATACTTTCGATCTCGATCGCAGCGCGAGGTAACGCTGTGCAGTGTCGAACGGAAACGCCTCAACGAGCTGTTGAGCGAGCCACTGATCTGTGGGATGTTCCGCCTCGTTGAAATGAACGATATGGCGGCGCTCGTGACTCAAGATCACAAGGACATACAGAATGCGAAACGTTGACGTTGGCACCGTAAAGAAGTCTATTGCTGCGATATCCTTAGCATGATTACTTAGGAACGTTCTCCATGTCTGCGCAGGTGGTTTGTGTCCACGCTTCATATATTTGGAGACCGTGGCCTGCGAGACGTTTATCCCCAGTTTTAACAGCTCACCATGGAGTCGAGGTGCACCCCAGAACGGGTTCGCCATAGACATACTGCGAATGAGCTTGCGTGTCTCTGGATCGATGCGGGGACGGCCACCCTGTCTTTGACTTCTCCAGGCCCAGTAGCGTCGGAAGCCTGCCCGGTGCCAGCGTACGACAGTGTCGACTGTCACAACGCATAACAAATCGCGCCAGCGTTTTAAGCACTTAGCCGGACAGATCCAAAACAACCGGTCTGCGTTTGAAATCTGTGGACGATTTACGGATCGCTGAAGGACAACGAGCTGTTGCAATGATCAAGCAAGATCGAAGCGATCAGCATTCATGACTTTGGTCCATGCGGCCACAAAATCGTTGACGAACTTTTCCTCATTGTCTTCCTGCGCATAGACCTCGGCATACGACCGAAGAATCGAGTTGGAGCCAAACACGAGATCCACCCGTGTTGCAGTCCACTTGACCTCGTCCGTCTTGCGATCACAGACTTCGTACAGGTTATCGTTCACAGGCTTCCAGGTGTTGCCCATATCGGTCAGGTTGACGAAAAAGTCGTTCGTCAGTACGCCCTCGCGATCGGTGAACACCCCGTGTTTAGTTGCGCCGTGGTTGGTACCGAGAACGCGCATGCCACCGACAAGCACGGTCATCTCCGGCGCGGTCAGCCCCATGAGCTGCGTGCGATCGAGCATCAGCTCCTCGGGCGATACGACATAGTCTTCCTTGAGCCAGTTGCGATAGCCGTCATGGATGGGTTCCAGCGGATCAAACGAATCAGCATCAATCATCTCATCCGTCGCATCGCCCCGGCCGGGAGCAAAAGGGACGGTGGTATCGAAGCCCGCCGCCTTGGCCGCCTGCTCGATGCCGACGTTGCCGGCCAGCACGATGACATCAGCCAGGCTGGCACCGGTATCGGCCGCGATGCCCTCGAGCGCAACCAGCACCTTGGCCAAACGCTCAGGGTCGTTGCCGTCCCAGTCCTTCTGCGGCACTAGGCGGATGCGCGCGCCATTCGCACCACCACGCATGTCCGAACCACGGAAGGTTCTCGCGCTGTCCCACGCCGTAGACACCATCTCGCTGATGCTCAGACCGCTATCAGCGATTTTCGCTTTGACGGCATCGACGTCGTAGCTCGTGCTGCCTGCGGGGACTGGATCTTGCCAGATCAAATCCTCCGCGGGCACGTCAGGGCCGAAGTAGCGGGCCTTTGGGCCCATGTCGCGATGAGTGAGCTTGAACCAAGCGCGCGCAAAAGTTTCCGAGAAGTACTCGGGGTCTTTAGCGAAGCGCTCCAAGATCTCGCGGTACGCCGGGTCCATCTTCATGGCCATATCTGCATCGGTCATCATTGGCATCACGCGTTTTGACGGATCCTCGGCGTCGACCGGCATGTCTTCTTCCTCGATATCCATCGGCTCCCACTGCCAAGCGCCCGCGGGACTTTTTGCCGATTTCCACTCGTGGTTGAGCAACATGTCGAAATAGCCGTTGTCCCATTGGGTCGGATGGGTCGTCCAGGCGCCCTCCAGTCCGCTGGTGACTGCGTCATGGCCAATGCCTCTTTTGGTCTTGTTTAACCAGCCGAATCCCTGGTCTTCGATAGGGGCGCCTTCTGGCTCGGGCCCCAGCAGCGCTGGATCGCCGTTGCCATGGGCCTTACCCACGGTATGGCCGCCGGCAGTCAGGGCAACGGTCTCCTCGTCGTTCATTGCCATGCGAGCAAAGGTCTCGCGCACGTCGCGGGCCGTCTTGAGCGGATCAGGTTGACCGTCGACACCTTCAGGGTTCACGTAGATCAGGCCCATCATCACGGCGGCCAAGGGGTTTTTCAGATCCCGCTCACCTGAGTAACGGGTACCTTCGCTGCCGCTGGGTGCCAACCACTCTTTTTCCGAACCCCAATAGACGTCCTTTTCTGGATGCCAGATGTCCTCGCGGCCAAAGCCGAAGCCAAAGGTTTTCAGACCCATCGAATCGTAGGCGACCGTTCCCGCGAGAATGATCAGGTCAGCCCAACTGAGCTTGTTGCCATACTTTTTCTTGATCGGCCACAGCAGACGACGCGCCTTGTCGAGATTGCCGTTGTCGGGCCAGGAGTTGAGCGGCGCAAAACGCTGGTTGCCGGTCCCCGCACCGCCGCGACCATCGGCGACACGGTAGGAACCCGCGGCGTGCCAGGCCATCCGAATCATCAGGCCGCCGTAGTGTCCCCAGTCCGCAGGCCACCACTCCTGGCTGTCTGTCATCAGAGCAAGCAGGTCTTTTTTCAACGCCTCCACGTCGAGCGACTTGACCGCCTCCCGATAGTCGAAGCCCTCGCTCATTGGATTGGTTTTCGAATCGTGCTGGTGCAGGATGTCGAGGTTCAGTGATTTGGGCCACCATTCGGTGACGGATTCTCCCTCTGACGTCAAAGCACCGTGCACCACCGGACACTTGCCGTGAGATTCGGATATAACTGCAGCCATATTTGCTTCTCCTCTAGTGGTTTCGACTCTTGTTGTTACGTAGCCGTACTTATAGCTTCCGGTTCACGATTAGTCTAATAGATTAATACAAATGATATGATAGTTTTTAGCGATCCATCTCCCGACTGGTGATGCCCCGACTCGTCCGGTGCTTCTAATCTGTTTGAGCCAGCTCATATAGGCTGACCTAGGTTTAAACAGATTGTTGTCAGGTCTCTGTAAAAAAGAGATCGGCACGCATCCATTGATACGTCAGCAATCGATGTTTCGTAGAGCGACTACCCACCAACCGAATACTTGATTCGAGCGAGTCGACACACGCACTGGTAGCTGCATATCACGTTCAAGAGCGGCGATCACCATCGTCGATTGGGTGCCGCAACGACCTCCAACCTCACGCCAGAAACTGTAGCGCCAAACGTGGCGAACATCGTGTCTAGACCATGGCTATGGGGATGCCCGCTCGTCGCGCTAACTTCCATCGATCGTGCAGACAACTGTGCTTGAAAAAGCCTGGTTAATCGGGCCGTCCCGAGGGATTTTGACATTGCGAAAAAATAAAACTTAGCTTGCTGTTTTTATTGTTAAATATGGCGGTGGGCCGAGTCCCCTGCTCAATCGTCTCCACAAAATTCCCTGTTAACGGGAAAAATACAGGGAAATATCTACTTTTTTCCTCTGATTCCCAGCAAGATGCAGGCAATACGTGGGTTACAGAGGTTGGTACGAAATACCGACAAAAATTATCAGGGAATTCGGGATTGCTCTTATGTATATAAGTACCGCTCTGCCCTCCCCCTTATGCATCTACCATTGGGTCGGCGAGAAGTAGATAAAGCTCCTGATCAATCAGGCTGCTTTGAAGGTTGAAGCGGCCGCTCACTTAGCGATTACTAAGAGTCAATATCAGAATTTGCTAACAGGCCGCCTTCGACCCGAAAGAGACAGTCAGGGAGCAATGTTCATCCTGTTATTCATAAGGTTCAATCTCATCCGCCTGCATGGTATAGCCTGCCGAAATATCCACAACCCCATCAAAGGCAGTCCATGGATTGGTTTTACCTATGGTTGAGATTGTGCCTTCTACCCAAACGGGATCGTAAAGTCCCTTGGTTTCGATACCCACATCGCTGTTGACGTATACCATTTGATTGGGCGGTGGCGGGGGAACGTGTATACATGCGCCGACATAGGGGACCAAGAAGAATTCGGTAACTTTCTGGTCATCAAACTCGATCGGCAAAACGTAACCTGGCATGCGAATGCTTTTTCCGTTCAGTTCTTCGACGACGGCACTCGCTTGAGCCCGCCGTTTCTCCGCGATCTCATCGAGTCGTGCTAGAAGTCCAGCCACATCGATATTTTGTTGATCAAGCTCCTTTTCCATTGTCTCGGCACGTTCGAGCATCTCGTCGGGTACGTCAGTTGGATTTGACTTAAAAAGCTCTCGGATCTGTACAATCGCGCCCAGACTGATAAGCTGGTCTTCCGTCAGAGCCTCGAAAGGGTCATCAAAACTCATTGGTGGTACAAGGTCTTCCCAACCAATTTCTCTGACGTCCGCGGTAACTGCTGGTGTAAAGCAGACGAGGCACAAAGCCGCGCCCAGTAATCTCACACTATGGAACATACATTACCTCTCAATTCCTAATCTATCGACTGTAATATACTGAAAGCAGTGACTTGTTAGACGGCTCAACATTCTAGCGTTTAGATGCGGATAGTCAGACCGTCGGCCAGGGAGTTCCGATACGCTCTATAGGCCGGGATCCAGCCTACGAACGTTCCTGCCAGTAACACCAGACCCAACAAGATCAGTTCGTAGCCGCTCGGCGGTCCAAGACTAACATAGACACCCAACTGATCCTGGATGATCGATTGGGATACGGCCATCAAAACATACAGCAGCGCCAACCCCGCGCCGATTCCAACCAAGGTAAGCACGCAAGCCTCACTGACCATCAATGTGAAGATATGTTTCTGCTGGGCGCCCACTGAGCGCAGGACCGCTATTTCCCGGCGACGCTCATTCAAACTGGTTAACAATGCAACCAGCATGCCGCTCAGCCCGACCAGTACCACGAACACGGAAACCACCAGCAGCACCTGTTCCGCCATATTCATCACTCCCCACAACTCAGTCAGCGCAACGCCCGGTATGATGGCCAAAAGGGGCTCCTCTTTGTATTCATTGATGTCACGCTGCATTTTGAATGTCGCTATCTTGGATTTGAGGCCCAGCAAGAACG
>JAHEKE010000110.1 GCA_024638505.1 Gammaproteobacteria bacterium
GCATGCGATAAGACTTAAGGTCTTCCCGATACTTGTTCGCGACGGTTGAGCCAACGGGAGTCTCGTCGATAAAAAACGATAATTCAATCGGCTTGGATTTCCTGAACTTATGAAAGCACCAGCCTGCAATGCGTTCACTGTTGAGGTGATCTATGGAATATTTTAAGAATCGGTTATACACGCTGCTTGCGGGGCCGCCGCGCTTGCACAGGCGATTTGATTATACAGTCCGCTGGCTTAAGTGGCAGGCGGCAGGACTCGGACCTTAAATAGCACCACTTAAGGAGGGGGTGCAGTAATCTTGCTACGCCTGCTTCACGAAAACGGTGCGGTTTCGCCGGTGGCGGAAGCGCAGACACAATATAACGATGCCCGCGGCCAGCAGCACGCATCCTGCACCGAACATCGCAGTAATCTCGAGCTCAGTTAAGCCTGTTAACCAGGGGTAACCGAAAACGATGTAAAAACAAATGCCGCCGATTGCCAGATAGGCACAGGGGAGAACCTCGTACACCGGTTTGGGTAGGTACACCTATCTCTCCCCGTATGCCGACATGTTTTACACTCGACAATCAGCTACCGGCTGCTCGCAGTACCGGCTTTTTTGCTCTGACTGGCAGCGCGGCTACGGATGATCTTGCGCGCAAAGGCGCCTGCGGCGCCCGATCTGCCAGCGGCATCCTGCCTTTTTCCACCGCTTCGTTAATCCAGCGTAGCAGAGGCTGCCACTGCTCGACGTCGCGGGCAACCATCAGCGGGTCCATTTCGAATATGCCAATGCCGTGGATCGAGGCGTGTACGTAGTTCTGCGAATCTCGAAGCGTCGTGGCAACCGGCAATCGCATGCTGTGTAAAAAGCTTTTCAGAAGATTGTAAATGGCGGTATTGGGGCGGGCACGATTCGCCACCACTGCCAGCGGCTTGTGGTTCGTCCGAATTTTGCCGTAAACAATAAGGTCGCGCACAAAATCCGCTGCCGCGTGAATATCAATAGGTGACGGGAGTACCGGCACGATAATGGCATCGGCCCGGGCGACCAACGACACCACATCGCGGCGGGCAATGGAGGCAGGGCTGTCCATGACCACCCAGTCGTATTGGTCGAGTCCGCGGTATTCCCAACCGGTGATCGAGTCAATCCTGCGACGGGACGGATCGCGCCGCTCCAGCCATCGTACCCCGGACATTTGACGATCGAAGTCACAAAGTGCGGTACGTCCTTTGAATGAGAAGTAACTCGCGAGGTTGGCGGATAGCGTTGATTTGCCCACGCCGCCCTTAGCGTTGATAATTAAAATCTGTTTTGCCCCCATTGAACCTAACCCCCACTGCGTTCGTGTACGCGGCAAGCGTACGGATAAACGTATAATCAATTATAGACAGAAGACTAGATGAAAGGTATGTAGGAAACGACGTATGGTTTTATTACATTGGTAACAATACGTTATACGTTAATATTGAAGTGTGTTGTCTCGTTACCAAGCCAACCGCAAGGGCAAGATTTAAGCATTTAACTGTTTGATTTCATAAATTTTTTGAGGCAATACCTGCTGTCTGCGCGGTTTCGCCCAAACGCTCATCTGCCACAGACTTTTTTACATCATGCAGCCTGAACACGAGCTAAGCATTCTGAAAAGACGACTGGCTGTACTGACGAAAGCGGCGGTCAAGAACGAGACCATCTTGCGACGCACGCGAGAACGCGAGATGAGTCTGCTGGAAGTGGAATCCCTGGATGCGCTCCTGCGCCTGCTGGTTTCCGGTTTGGTGGAGTCCTATGGTCTGGAAGCGGTGACGCTGTTCATTTGCGATCCACTGCACGAAATTCGGCACCTGCTGTTGCATGACGGAATATCGCCCGACCGGTTAACGGGTGTGCAATTCGTCGATGAGCTGGTGGGAATTGCGCCGCAGTTTGAGCACTATATTCGGCCCTGGCTCGGCCCGTTCACTGTCTCCGACCACGCGCGCCTTTTTCCGCAGACAGAGGTGGCGCTGGCAAGCGTTGCGCTCATACCGCTGATGAGGCACAAGGCGCTAATAGGCAGCCTGAATTTCGGCAGTCTTGACCGCACCCGCTTTACCCCCTACCACGCTGCGGATTTTCTCGATCATATCGGCACGATCGCCTCCTTTTCTCTGGAAAACACGATTAACCGGGCCAAGCTTATTCACAGCGGCCTGACCGACGTGTTGACCGGATGGCACAACCGACGCTATCTGCAGGATCGTCTCTGCGGCGAACTTGCCCGGGCGCAGCGTAATCAGCAACCATTGACCTGCCTGCTACTCGATATCGATCACTTTAAACGAGTAAATGACGCTCACGGCCACTTGGTGGGAGACGCCGTGCTGCGGAAAATTGCGCAGCGGGTTGAGGTGCAGGTGCGGGCGAGCGACGTGGCAGCCCGTTTCGGTGGTGAGGAGTTTACCGTGCTGTTGCCCAACACGAAAACCAGCGAAGCGCTGGATATGGCTGAGCGCATTCGGCAGTCGGTCGCACGAACGCCGATCAGAGTGGGAGACGCATGCAGCCTTTATATGACTCTGTCTATAGGCATCGCCAGCCTGATTCCAGACCGGGAGGAGGCTGATCTGAATTCGCTGGGGGAGGGTCTGTTGACCCAGGCTGACGTGGCGCTGTACCGGGCCAAGTCTGCAGGGCGGAACTGCGTACAGCTCAGCGTCTGATGCTACAGCGCGCGCAGCTTATGCTGCTGGGAGATACCGGTGTAAACGAGATTGGACACCCGCCGTATGACGTTTCCACGGGAGCGTATCCAGGAGCCGTAATTACGCGCTCGCTGGCGCTTTTCTATTACTCCGACCAGCGTGTAGGCGTAGCGGCGACCGTTCTTTCCCTTCACTACCAGAATACCCATGTCCCCGCAAAGACGAGCCGTACTTCCAGTCTTGTTATAAACTTGCGTTCCTTTCGGGATTGCTCTGGCGCCGGTGTATAGACGGTCTCGTCCCGGCAGCGCCATCAAACGTTTGATCTCTCGCGCGCCGGGGATGGTTTCTTTCCATAGTGCATACAGAAAACGGCTGTAGTCGTGAGCAGAGGCTTTGTTTCGATAGGTGCGTCCACCTGTCGGGATGTACTCTACGATTTGAGTATCGCGGAATATGCCGGGATAGGATCTTTTCAGCGTATGGTGCATGGCACGAGGGCCGCCGACCTGGCGTATGATCCAGTTGGTGGAATAGTTGTTGGAGTATTGAATCATTCGTTCCATGTGCCGGCGGCTTTTGCTGCCGTACTTAAGCTGGCCTTTTTGTACCTTATCGAAGAAGGCCATGGCGAAAAAAGGTTTGATCAAACTGGCCGCCTGGAATTGCAGATTCTCATTGATGCCGACCAGTTTTTCGCCGGTAGTGAAATCGTAGACCGACCAGGCCGTGCGTTCATCTCTGGCTATTTTTCCTTTACGCCGCATATCCTTGATGTATTGTTCAACGGCGGCACTGAGATTGCGGATTTCCCGCTGTTTTTGACTGCTGACAGGAGGGGCGGTTGCGCTGACCGTTTTCACCGGCTCGCCGGGCCCGGCTACGAAAGCCCAGTTCGAGGAGCGGATAGCGGCAGCAGACTCCAGGCCGCGTGCGCGGAGAAGTTTGGTATGCCTGTGCGCCACCTGCCTGGCGCCGCGGCTGTCACCGCGGCGATGGTAGATCAGGCCGTACAATCCGGGCTTTTTTACCACCTTGAGGTTTAGCGCAACTCTTGGACCCAGCACGCGCGCGACTTTTTGCTTATATGCGAAAACGCTGTTCAGGCCGCCATGCCAAATGTAGGAGACGTCATAGCGCGCCGCCGCCCATGCCGGTGCAGAGACGAATAGGCCAATGCACAAGGTGAGCAGTGAGGTTGCAACGATGCGTATCACAGCATTACGTTCCTTGGCGCCTGAGCTCAGAAGGGGGAGTGTCTTCGGGGGTGATTCCGGGTGACCAGAGGTGGGCAGAAGCCAGGGCGGCGACGAAGCCGAGGTTGATCGACGCCAAGGCGGCGAGTATCTGGTGTTGTACCGAAAAGTGGGTGGCTATTTCGAACGCGAGGCACGTAGTCACGCCCACCAACAGGTCACGCATCCGAATCTTACAACTCACCCTCTCCACATCACCACCAAATCGATCATAAATTAGCTGGTTCTACCCCTGCAAAGAATTGCGCTGGCGTGGCAGCGCCAATTGTGCTTCGCGGCGATAACTCGCACCCCTTAATATCAAACGTAGACAACATCCAATTTCAAATCAATGTGTCGACAGCGGGTGTTTGCGGCTCCGGGCTAACGGCCGGTAGAGCGCGTACCCCCCCATCCACTGAACACTGCATTCCCCTATTGATTGATCCCGGATTAAAACCGATAGTTTATAAGTTGATTTAGATAATAACGATAACCCGTTGAAAAAACAACCTTACTGTGCCGCTGATCAACGCGCCCGAGTAATGACCTGCCGCCCGATCAGACCCACGCCCAGGAGCAGATAGACCAAAGACATGAGCATGGGCAGACCGTGCGGGCCGAATCCGGTCATCGCCCAGCCGCCGGAAACGGAGCCGAATAGCGCGCCTATGCCCCACATCAAAGCGAAGGCTGCCGAGCCGTTCACCAGTTCCATGCCCTCGAAGCGATCGCCGAGCGTTGCCAGCGCCACCGTGTAGACGCCGTAGCCGGTGGCCCCGGCCAGCACCAGCGCTGGCCACATCCAGACCGTGTTCATCATCAGCGGCAACAGTGCCGCTACGACGGCCGTCAATACGGCGCATCCCGCCAGGACCGCCGGGCGTGAGTACCGATCTGCCATCCAGCCGATTGGAAACTGCAGAACGATATTACCCATGATCAACGCCGTCAGAGCGGTAGCGGCGGTCTGTATATCGAGCCCGGTCCGGATTCCGTATACCGGCAGTAAAGACAGCGTCGCCGCATCGAATATGGCAAAGGTGCCGACGGCCGCCAGCAGCATGGGCGCTTTGGGCGCGA
>JAHEKE010000111.1 GCA_024638505.1 Gammaproteobacteria bacterium
CCGTACATCACCGCCACCCATGCTGCCGCCGCGCTCCACCCGGCAACTATATCGCTAGGGTAGTGCGCACCCAGATAAACCCGAGTAAAGCCAATTGCAGCAACGTAAATACCGAGCACTAGCTGAACAGCCAAGCTTGTCATCGGCTTTGCTCTCGGTTTATACAATCTGCGCCATACGAGGCAAAAAGTAAGGGCAAAGGTTGCCGACGCCATACTGTGGCCGCTTGGGAAGGCGTAAGATGTCCATTCCATCACGGCCCATGGCACGCCAGGGCGGGGCCGTCCTACCCAATGCTTAATCAATTCATTGAGCAATCCACTGCTGGTCATTGTGGTTAAAAAAAATAGCGCCAGCCTTTTGTCTGTATTAAAGAGCCACAGAAACACGAGCACGGTGATCAGCGCGAGAATCCGAAATGAGCCAAGCTTGGAAAACCACTCTATGGCCGAGTTTAAGGATATCTGTCGGTGGACGGCCAAAAAATCCAGCAGGGTTATGTCTAAGGTAAGCGGCCCCTGCAGAACCGATAACAGAATCACCATGAACAACGTCAGTCCAAATACAGCGGTCAGGTTTAATCTGACGTGAAGTTTGTTTTTGGTGAGGTGCATACCAGACGCGCTTCGCTTTTCTTGAAGACAAATTTTGTCAGGCGGGCCCATCACTATTCAGATTTTCCTCCATACCTGTGTCGGATTGACTCAAACCTTATCGTGTGACGGGTATTTGAACGCATATATAATAAATCTGGTGCTTAATCTAATGTATCAAGACTGGGACCAAAATCGTGATTATTCGCACAACTAAAGTCCCCAGCAGAATTGGTATCTATATATACCTGATGACGATATGGATCACCATGGCACCTTCTGAAAGCTTTGCCGACAGCCGGACAGTAACAGCTGATGCCACACTGGAGGGATGGTCGGTACAGCGCTGGCTGGCAGGGGCCGACTATCGTGAATTGTGGAAGACGCCGATCGAAGTTGAAGTGCTGGATTTACGCTCGTTCGCCGGCGGAATAAAGCCCGAGTTTCGCGTAGGCGGGAAACAGACAATTGGCCTTGCGATGCTGGGTAACGATGGCAGGCGCTATACTTTTAGAAGCATTGTAAAGGATCTTAGTGCTACTTTACCGGAGGATTTCCAGGGTTATCTGATCGATCGTATTGTGCAGGATCAACTTGCCGCTGCGCATCCAACGGGTTCTCTGATCGTGCCCCGGCTGGCCGAAGCAGCAGGCGTACTGCACACTACCCCCCGACTGGTATTGATGCCTGATGATCCAGCGCTTAACGAGTATCGTGAGATCTTTGCGGGTCTTCTCGGCACTATCGAGGAATACCCCACAAAAGCATCCGACGGTAACGACGGGTTTCATGGCGCCACCGATATTGTGTCTAGCAATGACCTCTGGCAAAAACTCATCGCCAGTCCACGGGACCGGGTTGACGTTGAGGCTTTTCTGCGCGCACGTCTGCTCGACTTTCTCATCGGTGACTGGGATAGACACCCAGGGCAGTGGCGATGGGCGAGAATTCCGGGTGATGCCAACTGGCAACCGATCCCGGAAGACCGTGATCAGGCTTTCTCAAGCTACGAAGGCGCATTGCTCGCTTTGTTTCGACCTTATCAGCCAAAATTCGTACGTTTTGACGCCGAATATCCACGGCTGACCGGATTGGCGTGGCAGGGCTGGCAAATTCACCGCTGGCTGCTGGCGGAGCTAGATAAAAACAGCTGGGTAAGGGCTGCTTCTGATCTGCGCGACCGGCTTACGGATCAGGTAATAGATGAGGCAGTGCGTCAGATGCCTGGACCCTACTACGAAAAAATCGGCGCGGAAATTACCGCCAAACTGCGCATGCGTCGAGACCAACTGCTGAGGTACGCGATCCAGATGTACGAGTTTCATACCTCCGAAGTGGATGTATTCGCCACCAATCAGGACGAGCAGGTCGATTTGCGCGGGTTCGATAACGGCGATCTGTCGGTTACCTTATCCCTTGGTGACGATTCGGAAGATCACTATTTCCGACGTCGTTTCATCAGCAAAGAAACCAAGTCCGTTAGAATCTATCTGGGTAATGGTAGCGACGTAGTGTCGTGCAGCGGCGGTATCGGCCACAAAATCAAGGTGGAAGTCATCGGCGAAGCGGCAACAGATCGCCTGACCCGCTGTGAATCTGCGCTGCGATTCACGGAGAGTGAAGAGGTCGAATCGCGCCAAGAACCGGTGCGCAGCCATCCCGACCCTACAAAGTTTTTGTCGACAGGGAATAAAGGAGCACCGTGGGCGCGGCGGCGCGATTGGGGAACCAAAATCGTTCCTATCTACCGGCTGGGTCTCAGCTCTGGCCGTGGGCTGGTAATCGGAGGCGGAGTAGCCGTTGACCGCTATCAATTCGGTAAAGCACCGTTCGGATATCGCCATACCTTGACTGGTGATTACTCATCTGCCTTGAATACGGGCAGCGTTGCTTACCGGTGGGTATACCAGTTTTGGAATCCGCGACTGTTGGGCACGCTGAACACGTATGTTTCCGGACTCGACCAGCCGCGGTTTTACGGTTTTGGCAATGCCACCTCCGATGACGCCGACAACGATTTCTTTAAAAGCAAAATGACTGTGTCAGTGCTGGAACCGTCGATAAACTATGCAATAACGCCGCGTCTAGAGAGCTTTATCAGCGCGCAGTTTAAATCTACATCGACTGATGACAACGCGGATACTTTGTTAAACCAATTGCAGCCGTACGGAATAGGGGAATTCCGTCAGTTTAGCATTCGAGGCGGACTGGAATACGACACGCGAGACCGTACTAAAGCCTACAGCCCTGGGATGCTCCTGCGTGCCCAAGGATTGATTGCCCCTGAATTGGGGGACTTGATCAGTACATTTGGCAGTATCGAGGCGGAACTCGCGGCCTATACACCGTTGGCCGAAACTATTCTGTTTAACACGCGAGTAGTTGGCAAGAATCTATTTGGTACTTTTCCGTTCCAGGAAGCGGCTTACATCGGCGGCAACCGCTCTCTTCGCGGATACTTCCAAAATCGCTTTGCAGGCGATTCGTCTGTCTATGCCAATGCAGAGCTCAGATACAACATCGGGTACGCCTCGGCCATACTGTTCCGCGGTGAATGGGGCATATTCACTTTCGGCGACATTGGCCGGGTATGGGTTGAAGGAGAAGATTCAGACGAATGGCACACTTCCTACGGTGCTGGTGTTTCGGTTGCAACGCTTGAGCGGTCCATGCTCAGCACACTCAACATCGCCAGGAGTGATGAGAGAACCACTTTCTTTTTTCTATCTGGCTTCAGTTTTTGAAAGTGAACATGCCGACATGCCGTTGCATGCTGCGCAGAATCAACCTAAGGCAGCCGGTGCAATTATCCTGTACCTACAAAGCGTTGCCGTGGTGCGGTTTCGTTAGTGTGCGCAATGCAAAATGGCGTGGGTGTTCTTATTCTGCTTCGGCGAACATCTGAGCATAAAGCCCTCCTTCCTTCACTAACGAACTGTGATTACCGAACTGCACTACCCTGCCCCGATCCAAAACCGCTACTGCGTCAGCCCCAAGAATGGTCGAAAGACGATGTGCGATGATTATAGATGTACGTCCATCGAGCAATCGTGCAAGGCTTTCCTGAATAAGGTGCTCTGATCGTGAATCAAGCGCGGACGTGGCTTCGTCCAGAATCAGTATACGGGGATCTTTAAGAAACGCCCGGGCTAGTGCCAGCCGTTGTCGCTGGCCACCGGAGAGCTTGATGCCTCGTTCACCTATCTCTGTCCACAGACCCTCGGATAGTTTCTCGACGAAACCTCGCGCGTTGGCTGCGTCGAGTGCGCGCGTCAGGTCGTTCGGACCCGCATCCGGACGCGCCAGCAGCAGGTTCTCACGAATGGTGCCGGAAAATAGGATTGTCTCCTGGTTCACAATGCCGATGTGGCATCGCAGGCTGTCGAGAGATAGATCTCGCAAGTCGTATCTATCGAGGTGGATCACACCACTGGTAGGATCGTAAAAGCGGGGTACAAGATTCGCAACAGTAGATTTGCCGGAGCCGCTGGGGCCAACCAGCGCGACGGTTTGACCTGCCTCTATCTGTAGACAGACATCATGTATCACCGGCTTGTCCGGCTCGTAAGCAAACGAAACGTGATCAAAAGTGATCTGCCCCGCCGGCTTTGCAAGCCTGGTGGCGTTGGGCTTCTCAGCAACATGCGGCATTGTGTCGAAATACTCAAACACCCGTTCGATAGAAGCAACAGATGATGTGATATCCCGGCTGAGGTCAGATAAGCGCTGCAATGGTGCATAGAACATGGAAAGATATAGAAGGAACTGAGTAAGTTGGCCTACCGTCAGTTCGCCGCGCATGATGAGGTGCCCCCCGTACCAAACAACGAGAACCGGCGATGTCATTACGACAAGTCCAACCATCATCTCGTTAAGTGTGGCGTAGCGCACCGACTGCAAAATCTTGCTGTAGAGTTTGTTAGACTGAGCCTGGAAAGAGGCGAGCTCCACGTCCTCGCGAGTGAAACTTTTAATGATACCAATGCCTGCCACCTTTTCCTGCAGATCTCCAGACAACATTTCTACGCGCTGCTGCACCTCGATACTTGACAGTCTGATGCGTCCACTTAAGTAGCGGATCGAGACCAGGAAGATTGGCAGTAGCGACAGTGCGACCAGCGACAGCTGCCAGTGCATTGGTACGATGATAAGTAGCAGCACTATCATCAGTACCAGATCCATCCACACGTTGGTGAGTGCTGAGCCGATGAATTTCTGTGCCTGTACAATATCGTTCACAACCCGCGCGACAATGGCGCCGCTTTGGTTCACCGCGAAAAAATGGTGCGACAGACGCTGAAGATGATCGAATAGGGCCACTCTCAAATCACGAATCAT
>JAHEKE010000051.1 GCA_024638505.1 Gammaproteobacteria bacterium
GTGATGGTCCATTCAAGAATAGAGAAGGATTAATAGCCTTTCAGCAATCAGGCGGCTTTGCCACCAGCAGCAGACATTAGCTCTAAACCTGCTGCGATGCAGCAGCTACTTCTCTTGTCGACCACAGCGGCCGGTTGAAAAATGTACAAAATGATTAAAGTGCTAAGTCATTGATACTTTGTGATTGTGCAACTGACTTGTAATCAGTAGATCCGGGATTCGACTCCTCGTACCGGTACCATTTTTGGCCTGCTGTGCGAGCCGATAACTATGTTGGATTTAGCAGCTAGGCGCTCGTGTAATTGTTTACTCTGGCAGACCTGCCTTGCGCAGGCCTTCCAGGTAATGCTCGAGGTGGCTTTTGTCTCTATAGCTCCTCGATTTCGCAAAGCGCTGGATAGAGAAGCCAGGTTCCATTTCGAGTACCTTTGCAGCATGATCTTCGGCTTTTTCTATGTTTCCCAAGTAAGCGTAACTTGCGGCCAATCGATTATGAGTGTTGGGGATGCCTATGCCGATAAGCGGCTCGGATGTTTTAATGGCATTGTTATATTGTCGATCCTCGAAGTACGCCGCCGCCAGGAATGCGTCATACCACTTTGGGTGATGCGGATTAAGGCGCATGGCTCGTTTCACATGCTCGATCGCCTCGGGGGCTCTGCCCATATTAATTAACAGTTCGCTACTGCCTGCAAGAAGTGAGGCATCATTGGGGTTAGAGACAAAGAAAAAAGCTTTTGGCGATCAGGCGGCTTTACGGGTAGGAGAAGACACTGGTTGCTACTCTGCTGCATCGCAGCAGCTATATCGGCAACCGACCCACAGCGGCTCCTTTGTCGTTTGAATAGAGTACCATTATGTATGTTGAGCTCACCATCGTTTACGGACCCAAATGAATAATCGCGGAAGAAATTCCGCAGTACAAGGAATGGCCCGTGGAAATAGACTTAAACCTTTGACTGCAAAGAGGACCCACTGATGCCACCGAACTTAAGCATCAACGAAGCCCGCGTTATCGGCTGCCTAATGGAGAAATCCGTCGTCACGCCGGAACAATACCCATTGACGCCTAACGCTCTGACCAATGCCTGCAATCAGAAGTCCGGGCGCAACCCCGTAATGTCCCTAGAGCAGGGTATGGTGCAGCGAATTGCCCGCGACCTGGGGACTAAACATCTCGTGCAAGTAGAGGAGAACTTCAAGAGCGGGGTTGAGAAATACAAACAGCGTTTCTGTAACACGACCTTCAGCGATTATCAATTTGATCCGCCTCAGTTCGCCATTGTCTGCTTGCTTTTACTGCGTGGTCCTCAAACACCCGGAGAACTAAGAGCACGCAGTGGGCGCCTGTATGCCTTCGTTGATAACGCTGCTGTCGTGGATGCACTCGCCGGCCTGATCGAGCATGAGGGCGATCCACTAGTGATGAAGCTACCGCGCACGCCGGGGCGCAAGGACGCAGAATACATGCACCTGCTCTCCGGCCCTATTGATGTTGAAACATACGCTATTCAAGCGAAGGTCGCCAAGACTTCAGAGCGCGTCAGTGTGGCTGGTCTGGCGCAGAGGGTCAGCAAGTTGGAAGAGGAAGTCGCCGAACTCAAGGAACAATTAAAAACATCACCATGATTCATATGTCGGCTTTTGGCCGTGCAGTGCTAGTTGATTCAATAATAGAGAAGTAGAAACACGTTCTTAGCAATCAGGCAGCTTTGCCACCAGCCGCAGACATTAACTCTAAACCTGCTGCGATGCAGCAGCTATATCAGCAGCTACCGACCCTTTACAGTCATTCGAGCAAAGTCGCGCTACTGAGAGTGTTCCGCCAAAGCGGTCACTACTTAGGTTAACACCTTCTACTGAAGTCCAGCACCCCTTAGGTGATCCAACAAGAGATCCAGGTGTTCCTGTTCTCTATAGGGTTGAGAGCTCGCAAATTCTGAAAGATCAAAATTAGGTTCTAAATCTCGAACTCGCTTAGTTGCTAAATGTGCGTCGCCGACGTTGCCTAAAGCCATGTTGGCTGCGGCTAACATGAGGTAGGGTTCAATTTTCTTATCGTCAAGTTCCATGGCGGCTCGTGCCGCAGCAACTGCTTCCTCAAAGTGGCCCGCGCCGTAGAAGGCACTGGCTAGAATCGCAGGAAACATGGGTGGGTATAACGGCGATAATTGGGTGGCATATTGGGCGAACTCGATTGCATCCTCTGACTGGCCGACGTAGTTCAAAACATTGGCTTTGAGCGCATAAGAGGCAGGACAACTTGGACGGTCTATAACGGTACGTGTCACTTCCGCCATTGCCTCGTCATACTCCCGTCTATACAAGTGGACGTAAGCCATCACCATATGTGCATACCCAGTTACATCATCCAAGCTGATCGCTTTTTCTGCTCGTTCTGCCGCCCGCTCCAGCGTGGAAGAAGGGTTTTCACTTAAACCCGACAAAGCCTCTACCCAATATGTTAGCGCCGCGGCTGCGTATCCAACGGGTGATTCCGGTTGCAAGCGGATGGTTTCTTCAAACAGACGTTGCGCCTCTTGGAATTCCAGTTTCATGGTAGCCCGCCATAACAGGTCCTCTCCGCGGTAGTAATGTTCTAGTGCTGAAGGATCTTTGAGCACCCTTCGCACTATGCGCGCCGCCTCGCCAGCCAACAGTTTGACGTTGAGGGCCGTGACGATTTCTTCGGTGATCTCATCCTGAATGTCGAAATAATCACCAAAGTCGTGGAGTTCCCGATCTAGTTGGTCTCCCCAGTGAACTCGACCGGTTGAAGCTTCAATCAACTCCACGTTCACTCGGATTCTTTCACCATATTTTCGAACGTGACCTTTGAGTACATACTTGACGTGTAAGCGACGACCGAGTTTTTCGGTGGTCATTTGCTTCGTATCCGTCAAACCCGGCGAATCATCACCAATGATGATTAAGCTGGGAACTCTGAACAGTGCTGTTGATATACCATTGGTCAGGCCATCGGCCAGTTGTTCCTGTTCAGGATCGGTCCCGGTCGCCGTGAAAGGTTTGATTGCTATCGAAAGTTTCCCCAAAGCCTGTGGGACCACGGTTGGACCCGAGGCACTGGTTGCCGGTGAGCTGTCTGGCCCTTCGCCCCCTTCATAGATCCGGTAGGCACGGACCGGTTCCTTTATGTTCTTGACACTATGTTCCCCAATGAAGGCGTATTCGAACGGTAATTTCTTTCCAATGGCGGTTCTTACCGAGTCGGAAATACAAATACTTCCAGGTTCGGCAAGTGCTTCCAACCTGGCCGCCACGTTGACCCCGTCCCCATAAATGTCCCCTCGGTCTTCAATCACGTCTCCTAAATTAATCCCGATACGAAAGCGAATCTGTCGGTCATCCGGAATACCTTCATTTCGGGTTCGGAGTTCTTTCTGAATAACAACCGCGGAGGAGACGGCGTCCAAGACAGCCCGAAATTGAGCGAGAACAGCATCCCCCGCGTAGTGCATCACCTGGCCATTTTGAGACTCAATAGCTGCCGCGAATACATCCAAGTAGTCCCTAAGCGCTCTATGCGTCGCATCCTCATCTTCACCTGTCAGGCGGCTGTAGCCGGCCACATCGGCGTAAAGTATGGCAGCGAGTTTACGGGGCAGACGTTCTTCCACTGGGATTCGCGTCCCTCAGGGATAGAAGTTAGCCGTATATTATCGCTAAACAAGTATTGCATCGACTCCATTGAGTCAAATCCGCCGCAAGGCTGCGTGTACATCAAGCTGAACGGTAGATTTAGGGTTGAAATAACCTTACTACGAAAACACCTAACGACCACTTTGAGTAGGAGTTGCTTGTCGGGCTAGTTTGCCAGTTCGGCCGCTCCTGGCCGTCTAGAGCCGGTCATTTCGAGAATAAAGAAACAGAAACACACCTTCCCCATATCTTTAGCGCCCTTCTGTTTCTTTCGAGTGGGTCTGTATTCAGCCCGCTGATAGTTAAGATCGAGAGTTACGTATATATCTGAATATGAAGCGAACTGGTCCGAAACAATGCAAGAAAATAGCTTTTGGCACAAGCCTCAATAGCTGCACCCCTATGTTTCGTTGTCCGCTCTCTGTGAAGGATCAAGGCATAAGGGTGATTGGCGAACTTCTCTTAAGTGTCGACTACGGATGTGGCTGCTGCAGCGGGGGAAGTCCAGTACTTTGCTGAATGGTCCACTTTTTCGGGGCTAAACCAGTCGGATGACAAGCAGCCACCCGCGTTTCAATTCAATAATCGAGCTGTTGCTCTGCTGCGGGAGGCGGTTCACGGCCGAAAGCGGAAGTCATACAGATTTAAATAGGTCGTTCCTCAGTCTATAGCTAGCCTCTTAAGGCGGGGATGCTCATTCCTTTGACGTATTTTTGAGCCCAAACAGCCATTGATTTTAAAACAGGCATTAATCCCATGCCCGCGTCAGTTAAGTAATATTCATAGCGAGGTGGATTACTTTGATAAAGGCGCTTTTCTACCAAACCGAGTTTCACCAGTCGCCTTAATCGATCGGCTAAAATATTCGTTGGTATTTTCTCACTGGCTTCTTGAAAATCCTTGTTTTTATGTTTGTCGAATAGACCGATATCCCTGATGACGAGTAGGGTCCATTTGTCGCCAATGACGTCCAACGTTGTGGCTATCGGGCAATCAGACCTTTTTGACACGGACGTGCTGAGTTTTTTCATACATAAAACATTATCATAGTGACTTGCAATATACAAGTTACAATGTTATTGTGACTTTACTTTTGCAAGTAACTCAAGAGGATACCTTCATGCCTATTGATATCATTCTGCCCATCAGTATCACATTCTCACTTGTCGCGTGGTCTTTGATCACGTCCTGGTACATTCATCCAGCCTTAAAACAATACCCTGTCAAGCAGGCAATTGAACCGTTTCTGTTTTTACACAGTTTCAGATATATCGGTCTTATGTTTTTGGTCCCAGGTGTTACGACGGGAATCTTAGACAGTCGTTTTTCTCATCCAGCGGCCTATGGTGATTTGCTGGCCGCGGTATTGGCATTTGTTGCAATTGCAGCAATTCGCCTAAATGCTAGGTGGGCGCTCGCTTCAGTCTGGGTTTTCAATATTTGGGGAACGGCTGATTTGTTGAACGCAGTAGCACGTGGAATGTTGTTTACGCCGGATGGTGCTCTTGGTGCCACTTACTGGATTCCAGCAACAATTGTCCCATTGTTACTGGTTACCCATGCTTATATATTTGTCCTGCTGATTGGAGGCCTACATAAGAATGAAGGGTCATTACATAAGGCGTAATCCTCTGAATTCCATACATTGAGTCGACTCTGGATATAGCTGCCAGTTGGAATCCCCTTACGCGGAAGCCAAATTATATCTGCCCCTTCAAGCGGGGATGGCCATTTCTGGGAGGTCCGAAATTAACCATACAAAGGATCGAGTTATCTTCCGTTGTAGATCCCTTGCACGGTTTCTAGAAACCACGGTGGCTTCTCAAGCACCACGTAGATTAGGATCAGGGCAAGAATAGGAAAAAAGGGAACAATGGCATCGACCACTCCTAAAAGGACCACGGCAAGCAGTAGCTGTGTTTTCTTGTTCATGCACCGATTGTAGCAGTGAAGACGGGCGTTTACGTTTTATCTTGAGGTAGCCCGGATTGATACAAGAATACTGGCTCTGAACAATTGTTCAGGCAGCTTTGGAGGTAGGGGCTGACATCCGCTTCAGACGACAAAGCTGCCTGATCGGTAGTTACCTTCCTCAAGGGTAGCATTGCCTAATTGACCGGCTCTAAACGGCCAACTGCAGAATAAGCGTCGTCTATGACTTCGTGGAATTTTTTCCACTGTATACTCATTGCGGTCATTTCGCGGCTTTAGTATGGGGTTCATTAATAGTTTGGCGTCTATCAAAACTAATCGGAGACGAAAATGTTAAATCCACTAGACTCAAAGATCTCTTACCTGGACCGAGTAAAAGCGCAGTCGGAAGTTTTGATACCAGTACTAAAGCGTCTTCGTATGGAGCTTGGTGAAGATCAGGCAAATGAACTCGTCTACGCTGCTCTCCGTGACTGGTCACGAGAAGTTTTTGCGGAAGTGGGGTCCAAGAAAGAAGGCAGTGGGTTCGAAAAATGGAGCCAAATGTCCAAAGAACTGGATGCCTTGGCCGGGGAAGATATCGAATACGAAACTTTAAGAGAAGATTCTGAGGCGTTGGACCTTAACGTCACGGTCTGCAAATTCGCGCAATTTTTCAAAGAGCTTGGCGAGCCTGAACTTGGTGCAATTCTAACTTGCGAAGTAGATCACCATATAGCTGCAGTTTCCCAACAGGAAGTTAGACTGACCATAGAAAAAACAATCATGAAAGGAAACGAGCTTTGCGACTTTAGATTCAAATTTAACAGAACCGATAACAATGACGCCTGACACATATGAGCCGTGCTCAAGTCAAGAGAAGTAGATACTAGCCACCGGAGCGAGTAGCTTTAGATGGGCCCTGCACCGATTGAAACGGATCAGATCGATCGTCGGCCGACCAGAGCACAGCGCGAACCGGCCGAGTGCTAAGCCAAGTTGCATCGTCCCGGCAATATGGCGAGACTAGCGTTTTTCCACTTTCCGTAACGCCAAGGCCATATGGAGTTAATAGTATTCGACCTCGATGGGACCCTGCTGAATCGAGAGTCGGCGATCTCTCCCTACACGAGCGAAACGCTCAGGCTCCTTTCCGAGCGCGAGATCGCCTACACCGTTGCGACAGGCCGCACGCTGCATGGGGCTCGAGCCATTCTCGAAAGACATCGCTTCGAGCTCCCGCAGGCCTATAAGAACGGCGTCATGATCTGGCACCCCACACAACAGCGCCTTTCGAGCGGCGCCGTGTTAACGACAGCTGAACTCGACAGCGTTATTCATGCCTGTCTAAGGGAGCGTGTTACCCCCTATGTCTTTACGCTGGACGAGGACGAAGCCAGTACCGTCTATCATCCTCCGTTGCAGTCGAAAGTTGAGCGTGAGCTCATTCTCCGGTGGGGCATCGAGGAGAAGGTCAGGGCGCACCAACTTGCCGATCTACCCAACGGTGCCATCATAACCCACGTCAGTGCCATCGGTCCCAGCGAAGCCATTGACGCCGTTTTCCGGAGCGTCGAGGATCAGCCGCACCTCGTCGCCTACTCCGGTATCGCCCTGGAGGGCCAGCAATGGCGCTGGATCGACATTCACCACAGCGGCGCCAGCAAGGGCGGCGCTGTCCAGACAATGAAGGAGTTGCTCGGACTGGAACGGATCATCTGTTTCGGCGACAGCGATAACGACCTCAGTATGTTCCAGGCTGCCGACGAAAGCTACGCACCTGCCAATGCCAGCGACATCGTCAAGTCCGTCGCAACGGCGGTAATCGGGCACCATGACGAGGAAGGAATTGCGCGGTTCCTCCGGGAACGCTTCGCGCTCGACGCTTAGCCCGGCGATACGCCTCTCAGGTTCTCCTCCTCGGGCTGAACCCGCGCGAACCTCTAACCTACATGCTCGCAGATGTTACCGTGCACGGACCTAAGACTCTACCCGCGGTGAACCGGTCAACCCTGAACAGAGTGCACCCCTCCACCCTGTCAGCACATTGCCGTATCATGCAACAACAATCGACAGAATCGTGGCGCAAGAGGAGGAACCAGGGCAATGATAACAATACGCAATATCTCCGGGGACAATGTCGAAATTAAGCAAGGCGACCTTACGGCTCTTTCCGGACTAACGCGGGGTGTGATATTCAAACCTGGCGACCCCGGATACGATGAATCTCGGGCCGTTTGGAACGGTATGATCGATCGCCGTCCAGGGTTGATCATTCGCTGCATCGGCGCTGCGGATGTGGTGACCTGCGTAAGATTCGCCCGCGAGCGCAATTTGCAAATTTGCATACGGGGCGGCGGCCACAATATTGCGGGGCTCGCCGTTAGCGACGACGCTCTGATGCTGGACATGCGGCATGCGAAGGGCGTGCACGTAGACGGCGAGAAACGTATTGCTTACTGCCAGGCTGGCTGTACACTGGGTGACGTTGACCGGGATACCCAGTTGCACGGGCTGGCGGCCGTACTCGGTTTCGTATCCAACACTGGTATTACCGGTCTGACCCTGGGAGGCGGTTTCGGATACATGACCCGGCGTTTCGGATGGACCAGCGACAACGTTAATTCCATTGAACTCGTTACCGCGGATGGTCAGTTGCGTCGCGTCAGTGAACAGCAATCACCAGACCTATTCTGGGCACTGCGCGGCGGAGGGGGCAATTTTGGTGTCGTCACCGAAATCGAGTACGAACTCTACCCCGTGGGGCCAGAGATCATCGGGGGCGGCATCGCCTGGCGTTTCGAGGATGCACCGGCGGTGTTCGAACTATTGCGGGAGATCAATGCCACGGCGCCGCCGGAGATGGCCTGCGTGGGCGCACTACGACGGGCACCGCCCGCACCCTGGCTGCCGCCAGAAGTTCACGGAGAGTTAATCGCTGCCATATTTGTTTGTGACACCGGTAACATTGAGGAAGCCGAAAAACGCGCCGAGCAACTCAAGTCGTTCGGTAAACCAGTCGGCGACGTTATCATGCGCCGCCCCTACGTCGGGCAGCAAAGCCTGTTGGACCCAACGCAACCGGACGGCCGCCGTTACTATTGGAAATCCGAATATTTACCCGCCCAGGAAGAGGACATGTGTGCGACCTTGATTCGACACGCCGAAAAGATACAGTCGCCCCATTCCGCTATTTTACTGTTTCCCCTGCACGGCGCTCTCGGTGACCTGCCGACTGAGCATTCAGCCGTGGGTAATCGCGGCACCCACTCGGTGTTCAACATTGCCGCATCCTGGGATGAGCCAGCCGACGACGAGAGGAACATCCGATGGGCGCGCGATGCCTGGCAGGAACTGCGGCGTTTCTCTACCGGCGGAACCTACGTGAATTTTCTCACCGATGAAGAAGGCGAGGATCGTATCCGGGAGGCCTACGGGGACAACCTGGATCGGCTAATGGAACTAAAAAGAAAATACGACCCGGACAATTTCTTCCGCACTAACAAGAACATTCCGGTGTAGTTTCGCGACACTCAGATCTATCGAAGGTAAGCTCTTCCATCCGAGCGCAGCTGTCGGCAATTGCCGGACTCACAGCCTACAGCCGAGCGAGTGATGCGAGTATTGGCGCTGAACTTCATCTCGATCTATCAGAGAATTTAATCTTCGCCACAATGACTATTTATAGCGCAGCCTCTATAACAACCGTCGCAGGGTTGTTGAAGGTGTCTCACCGAACATGGTCCGGTAATCTTTTGCGAAATAACCAAAGTCCCAGAATCCCAAACCTAAGGCAATATGACTGACACGATCACTCGGAGCGGCGCGCTTCAACGCATCGTGGGCCGCCGATAAGCGCTGCGCTTTCAGAAAACGCTTCGGTGGCACGTCGTATGTATCTTGGAAAGCGTTGTTCAATGTGCGCCGGCTGATCCTTAAAAATAAGTGAACGCCAGCTTCCTGACTACCAAGCGGGCTAGTGATTCCCGTAGATCACCCAAGCAGACCTTTCGATAATTACTGTTTTCAAATTCAGTGTTCTTGATTTAATCAACCCTGTACGGCATGAAGGAGGCGGTCGGTCATATGCTCTCAAGTCACTTCCTCTGTTCATTTAAGAGTCCAGGGTGACTACCTCACAAGCCATCATGGGTGTGAAACTATTCAGGCAAATTAATCTCTAAACGTAACAGAACAACACCAAAACATCCCTAAAGAAGACAACCAGATGAGAAAGATATCCTTTGTAATCGCCTCGAGCTTAGTCTCATTGATCTGTGCAGCCTACGCCACGGCACAGGACAATAATATGAGCTTTTTCATAACAAGTGTGAATCCTGGAAAAGGCGGCGATCTCGGAGGACTGGAAGGGGCCGATGCCCATTGTCAAAAGTTGGCCGATTTGGTTGGTGCCGGTGGGCGCACCTGGCGCGCCTACCTGAGTACGCAAGGCGCAAAATTAAATGATTCAGACGTTGTTCATGCTCGCGATCGTATCGGTTCGGGCCCGTGGCACAACGCCAAGGGTGAAATGATTGCAAAGAACGTTGAGGACCTGCACTCTGCGAACAACAATGTGAACAAACAGACGGCTCTTGATGAGAACGGCCAGATAGTAAATGGTCGCACCGAAAAACCGAACAAGCATGACATCCTTACCGGTTCGCGACCCGATGGTACTGCCTTTGCTGGCGCATTCTTTCCGGACAGGACTTGCGGAAACTGGACGAAGGGAGGCGCGGAAGATTCTGCCATGGTCGGCCACCATGACCGCGTGGGTCCGATCGACCACCCCTGGGCACAGTCCTGGAATTCGGCGCACCCGACGCGCGGATGCACCCAGGACGGAATTCGCAGCACCGGCGGCGACGGCCTATTCTATTGCTTCGCCGTGAAATAGGAGAACTAATGGACGACTGCTCCACTTCTATTGCGGGCGTTCGGCGGGTAGATGTCTAATGCCCGGAATGGGTCAACTCCGGCCCGTTAGGAAATGCTTATATAAGCTCTTACTGGCGGCTAATCGAGCGGCCGCTCTAGGATGCTTTCCTGCCCTTCGACGTGACGAGATTGCGTTGCGCCTCCACACAAGAAGTAACACCCGATACAATAGAATGGAGTACCACGGCGCATGTTGGTGAGGCCATTGGCTATCGGATACTGGATCGAACACCGAATGCTTAAGATCCGGCCAAGCATGCGGGGCTCAGCTACCGATTAAAGATAACGAGGCGATCCGTCGCAAAGTTGAACCAGATCAAGGTGTCAGTTCAGCTTAGTGAATATATTTTCTATGAAATAAACGACTCAAAGGCAGGCAGTACTTATGTGTGCTGAGTTGAATTAGTCAACCCGCTATTCTGCTTATGACCAAGCTCACGATTGCTGCCGGCAGCCGTATAGCGGCTGAGGCAGGCAGCAAGATCGCTGAACAGGGTGGAAACGCGGTTGACGCCGCTATTGCTGCCGCCATCGTTTCTATGTGTACCGATACCGGCATCATGTCGCCTGGTTGCGGTGCCTTTATCACCATTTGGCCTGCCAACGAAGAGCCCGTCGTCGTTGATGGCTATGTCGAGATGCCGGGCCGTGGTCTTACAGATCAGCGCACGAGCACTGCCACGCACGAGGTCGTGTTCGATTACGGCGGAGAAACCCGCCAGCGGATCGGCTATGGCACAATCGCCACCCCTGGCGGGTTCGCCGGACTGGCGCTTGCCTCCCGGCAGTATGGCCGGCTGCCATGGGAGCAGCTGCTTCAGCCGGCGATTGACTGGGCTGAACGGGGTTTCCCGCTCACCGGTGGGGCGGCCGAATATCTGTCATTCACCCACGCCGCAATCTACTCCTGGCACCCTGAAAGCTACCGCATACTGCACCATATGGATGGCACTCCGCTGAAGCAGGGTGACCTGGTTCACGTTCCTCACTTGCCCGAGACCTTGCAATCGATCGCTAAGGACGAGGACGCGCTTTACCGGGGAGAGCTCGGACGGCACATCGCCGCCGGCGTGCGGGCGAATGGCGGCCTTCTTGGAATAGAGGATTTGCAGGATTATCAGGCGATTGCGCGCTCGCCCGTTTGGGCTCGTATCGGCGATTGGGATGTTGCCACCAATCCACCGCCCGCAGTTGGTGGTTCATGCCTCGCCGGTATGCTGCTCCTGCTCGAGCGTTTCGGCTGCGCTAACAGCTTATCAGAAGCCGTGGCGCATATGGTGACGGCACAGCGCGCAGTGCTCGGCTACAGGGCCAGTCACCTCGACGGTGCGCATGACGCGCTGCCAAGCGAGGTGGAGCGGCTGCTCGCGCTGGCCGACGCGGCCGACCCCGCGCTACTCAACGCGCCCTGCACCAGTCACGTGTCCGTGGTTGACGCCGATTCGCTGGCGTGCGCAGTTACTGCCTCGGCCGGTTATGGTGCAGGCGTAATGATCGAAGGCACCGGCTTTTGGCTGAATAATTCACTCGGTGAGCTTGATCTGCATACAAAAGGATTAACCAACCTGGCCCCCGGTACGCGGCTCGCCTCCAACATGGCGCCCACCGTCGCGCGCAGGAGTGATGGAGCCGTACTTGCTATCGGCTCCCCGGGTGCCTCTCGCATCACTACCGCCATCGCCCAGGTGCTTGCAAACTTCGCTACCAGTGACATGGGTCTCTTGCATGCAGTGCAACATCCGCGGCTGCACGTGGAGCTTGCGTCGGACCGCAAGGCGATCGCCTTCGAACCCGGGCTGCCGGTGGTCTCGATGCAGGGTCTGCAACCCAGGCCATTCACCGCGCCTTCGATGTACTTTGGTGGTGTGCAAGCCGTGCTGTGGTCACCGGAAGAGGGTCTTACTGGGGTTGCCGATGCACGCCGAGGCGGCAGCGTCGTCAGTACATAGGCCGATCGAGATAGAGAACTGAGAGACTATAAGGCAGAAGCATCTGCTTGAATCGCCCTTCATGTGGTGGCAAGAAGCGCCTGCCGTCTGGATATCCGGGCTTCAACTGCTATCTTTATAAGCAAGAAACTGCTGCAGTGGTTTGCATGGGGTGTGATCATGGTAAATCTGGGTCCGGGGTACGGATACTCGTGGGATAATATTGACGCTGCTATTGCTCAGCAGCATCGATCGGTCAAACGATCGAACCGTCGCCTGATACTGAACTGTTTCAATTTCCCCAAATGGGTGCCGGCCGGCCACAGTCTGGCACTTATTTCTCTCATTCTCTACTTTTTCCTGTCCGCTTTGGCATGGGGCGCTGATAACAAGAAGCGGATATTTATCGTCAGCAGTTATGACAGAAGCTATCTGTGGTCGCAGTCAACGCACAACGGCGTCACCGAGGCCATGCTGAAGTATGGCTATCTGGATAACGAGCAGCAGATTGAAGATTTTACCCAACGCGATCAAGTCACCAGCTCGCGCATGGTTGTTAAGAAGGCCTGGATGGACACCAAAAGAAAAGACGATTTGGGACATATCGCCAGCGTAACGCAAAAGATCGTAGCTGCAATTGAGGAATTCCAACCTGACCTGGTGATGCTGGGAGATGACAATGCCGCTAACTACATCGGCAACCAGTTGTTGGATCGTGAATTGCCGGTAGTGTTCTGGGGAATAAATGGATTACCGCTTAAATATGGACTGGTCGAAAGTATGGACCAGCCGGGTCACAACGTTACCGGTATTTGGCAGGCAGGTTATCACAAGGAAAGCCTTGAATTACTGCATAGGCTCGTACCGCATGCAAAAACATTCGCTATTCTGGCCTGCGACTCTGTGTCCAGCCGACCCAAGGTCAAACAAATCCAGGCGCTGGCGAAGAGCGGTGAACTTCCGCTTGCACTGGAAGCTGTCGTGGTAACCAATTCGTTTTCAGAATTTAAGACACAGGCACTCAGACTTGCGGCTGAGGTTGACGCTTTCTTTGTTCTCAATCATGACACTTTGCGCGACGACCAAGGCAAGCACGTTGACATGTTATCGGTAGGTAAATGGTATCTCGAAAACATAAAGAAACCGGAGGCTTCACACGAAGATCAGTTTGTTTACGAAGGGATGCTTCTGACCGCAAACGATTCTGGTTACAACCAGGGATACATGGCTTTCGAAATGGCGCTTGATATTTTGGAACAGGGTTTGAATCCAGCCCATATGAGAACCAAGACTCCGCCCAGAGGACCGTTCATGGTTAATCGCGTGCGGGCAGAAATGTTGGGGATCCCGCTCAACGACAACATGACCTATATAGATGAGATAGTTAATGAAGCGATTGCCTTAAGGGATTAAATTGGCTGCTTTATCACGTTTCAAGCAAACTGGATCTAATTTTTTCGTAAGATCCTTTTTGGTTTTACTGGTGCTCACCGTCGGCATCAGCAGTATATTGATGTTTATCGGCTATTCCTTCAGCCGCAGCTCCATTGAAAAACGAACTATTGAAAACATCTCACAGCAGATCGAGACTATCCGCGCTAGATTCGAAGCAGAGTATCAAACAAACCTGCATCGATCTTTGAGATCGCTCTCGAACGATCCTATTATGGATGATTATCTGCGCGCTTCGGAAGCTGAGAAGCTTATTGTACGCAGGAAGATTGAGACCAAGTTTCGCCAGGTGTTGCAGAACTTCGCATCATACCATCACATCAGCTTTCTGGACGCTGACGGGGAACTTGCAATTAGCATCATGCGGGCTGGCAAAGGTTCAAAGGGTTACAATTCTCAACGCCTTAAACTGCCGCTGATAGCGCCTATAATGGAGCTGTATCGTGAGCTTGAGGCCACTCCGCTGATGCTGTCCTCCGGCAATTTGGAGTGGTTCATGCTGCCGAGGGAAGTAAAAGTGCAGGGACCGTTTGTCGTACAGGGTGGCTCAGTTCAGGCGGTCGCTGGTATTGCCAAACTGGATCTGGATACGGGAGGGTTCGGTGGTGTTGTCGTTGTTCATCAGATCTTCGATGACTTCTTTGCTGACCTGCGCACAGTAAAGTTTTTCGATGAAAACCCGCTGTGGATTTTCTCCGCAGACGGCGAGATTCTACAACAGCCGGAGGGCAGCATCACACCGTTCAGTCTAGATAAAGCGCTCTCCCACGATTTACAGCATGAAGCGTTGCTGCGAACTCCAGAAGAAGGAGTTGTCGCTTTCAAAGATTTTTTCATTGTCCCGGGCGAAACTTTTTTTCGCTTGATGATCGAGATTCCACGGTCGCTGTTACTCAAAGATCTGCGACCGGCCGTACAGTTTTTTACGGCAATTCTGGTGCTTTCTGTCATTGTCTTATTGTTTCTGTCTCTCTCTATCTCGCGCTTCCTATCTCGGCCTTTCTTGGAGTTAAAGGACACCGAGGGCAGACTCGCTAATGCCCAACGAATCGCCCGGCTCGGACATTGGGAGTACAAACCAGCAACACAGACAATTATGCTGTCGGAGCAGGCACAGCAGATTCTCGCTATGGAGGAATCCTGCGAAAAAGTCCGACTGTCTGATTTTATCAGCCACATTGAGCCCGATGATCGGGCGGACTTTGAGAAAAAGCTGCGCCAAGCTGTGAGCGATAATAAAGGATTCAGTTTAGAGACCAGGCTGCGACCTGAGCAGGACGTACAGCGCTTTGTACATTACGAGGTTGTTTCGGAATGCGATCTGGCCGGACGCAATATCCGTATCCTTGGCACAATACAGGACGTGTCAGAGAGAAAGGAGACGGAGAAAAAAATACGCCACCTGGCCTATTACGACACGGTTACTGGACTGCCAAACCGAACTTTACTCAATGAGTTTGGCAAACACGCCTTGTCATCAACTTCTCGACAGGATCGGTTTGCAGCAATCCTCTTCTTGGATCTGGATCACTTCAAAAAGGTAAATGATACCGCCGGCCACAGCGCCGGGGATGAACTTCTCAGGCAGGTAAGTCAAAGGCTGAGAAACTGTCTTCGCCGCAGCGACAGCATCAGCTTTCAGCAGTTTCCTGAACTCGAGAACAAACTATCTGATGCAGATAGGAACACTATTGCGCGCTTGGGCGGAGACGAGTTCATCGTCCTTTTGACCGGCTTACGCAAGGCAGAAGATGCCGGAGTAGTCGCTCGCCGCATCAACGAGGCCATCAATAAACGTTTTGTTGTGCATGGAAAGGAAATCTACACCAGCTGCAGTATCGGGATAAGCGTGTGCCCGCGTGATGGTGATTCGACGGAGGAATTACTAAAGCATGCCGATGCGGCGATGTATCAGGCCAAAAATTCCGGAAGAAACCAGTATAAATTTTACTCCGCTGCTATTGATAAAGAGGTTAAGTCCCGCTTGTCGTTGGAAACGCAATTGCACAAAGCCGTTAACAACAATGAATTTAAGCTGGTTTATCAACCAAGAATTGACATTAACAGCGGAAGAACGGTTGGCATTGAAGCCTTGATACGCTGGGTACATCCGGCTAACGGACTGATCACACCAGACAAATTTATTTCGGTTGCTGAAGATACCGGCTTAATCAAACCCATGGGAGAATTCGTACTGGCCACCGCATGCAAACAGGTCAAGCGGTGGCACGATACAGGATTCCCTGATGTCAATGTATCGGTCAATATTTCTGCCGCTCATTTTGACAAGAGCCTGGTTGAATCGGTTGACAGCATATTAGGCGAAACGGGTTTGGACGCAAGCTATCTGGATCTGGAGCTAACAGAGAGCCTGCTGATGGAGAACATCGATGTCGCGACCGGACTTCTCTCTGAGCTGAAGGCCATGGGCGTCACCATGTCAATTGACGACTTCGGCAAGGGATATTCTTCGCTGAGTCTGCTCAAACATCTACCGGTCGATACGTTGAAAATCGATAAGTCGTTCACCATGGACATCCTTACGGATCCGGGCGACGCCCTCATTGTCAAGTCCACAATAGAGTTAGGGCACAATCTGAACCTGAAAGTGGTGGCCGAGGGCGTCGAATATACCGGTCAACTTGATTTTTTACGGGAACACCGCTGCGATGAAGCGCAGGGATATTTAATCAGTAAACCACTGTGGCCCGAGGAGTTTACCCGTTGGTTTTACAGGAAAGCGTCATAGAGCGTCGTTCGAGATAACAGGCATTTACCATGGCAAAGCATAAAACCCGTAGACAGAAGCGGACAGATCTAATTTCACGCCGCAAATTTCTAAAGACCGCAGGCTATTCCGCCCTCGCGGCGGGCGCAGCCACAAATCTTCTGCTGCCGCGTTATGCGCATGGCCGGAGAAAGACGCTGAAGATCTTGCAGTGGAATCATTTTGTGCCGGCGTACGACGAGTGGTTCAATAACGTGTATACGGCGGACTGGGGGGCCAGAAATGATACCGATGTGGTGGTGGATAATGTCGGCATGACCAGCCTGAACAGTCGCGCTGCCGCAGAAATATCGGCGCAGCAGGGTCATGACCTGTTCATGTTCTTAAAACCCTCTCCCACCTTTGAAGACCATGCAATAGATCACGGTGAAATCTACGGCGAGTGCGAGCGCAGATACGGACAGCCGATGGAGCTTGCAATCAAGAGCACGCTCAACCCAAAAACCGGTAAATACTTTGGATTTTCCTGCAGCTATGTTCCTGATCCTGTGAACTACCGTAAAGACCTGTGGGATGACGTTGGTGTGGTTCCACAGTCATGGGAAGAGATCAGGCAGGGCGGCGCCAAAATCAAACAAAAACACGGCATACCGGTCGGTATTGGATTAGCGTCGGAATTGGATTCCAACATGGCATTGAGATCTATAATGCACAGCTTCGGAGCATCGGTGCAAAATGAGGCGGGCGAGCCGGTGTTGAAATCTGCCGCTACTAAAGAGGCGATCAAGTTTGTCAAAGCCCTGTATGACGAAGCGATGACAGACGAGGTGTTCTCCTGGGATGCTTCCTCCAACAATCGCTTTCTATTGGCGGGACGAGGCTCACTGGCACTGAATGCGATCTCTATCACCCGTGCCGGAGAATCCAAAAAAATCCCAGTAGCGGACCGTATCTGGCTCTCCCAGGCGGCACAGGGCCCGGTGCGCCGTATAGGTCTGATCCACTTAATGGACTCTTATGTTATCTGGAAGTTTTCAAAAAATATCGAGGGCGCCAAGCAGTTCCTGATCGACTACGTCGGAGACTTTCGCCAAGCCTTCGTTGCGAGCAAATTCTATAACTTTCCGTGCTTTCCAAGTTCGGTGCCTGATATCAACGATTTAATAGCGCGTGACCCAACGGCTAATCCGATAGACAAGTACAAAGTACTCGAAGATGTCTCCAGCTGGACGACGAATCTGGGATATCCTGGCTATGCCAATGCGCCGATTGACGAAATATTCAGCAGTTGGGTCATATCACAGATGTTTGCCGAGGTGGCGAGAGGAAAAATGACACCCGATGAGGCCATGAACGTAGGTGACCGCGAGGTGAGAGCAGCGTTTGACAAGTGGCGTCTGGCCGGTAAGATCTGATTTAAATTGAATTCTACGCGCTCGGCTCCGCACCCTGCGCAGCTTTTACCGCCACCCCTCTAGGCAAACCTGCAAGTTGTGTAATCGAGCGCCAGCACTTTAGCGCAACCAGTCTTTGGCCGCTGGTAACGACTAACAGTCTCGCCTCGAGGTTGTTTCCCGGCGATAGACGCACAGCTGCAGAGCAGTGGGGTAAATCAAGTCGTTGCACTCTGCTGCGCCGCATAACGGAGTGTTATAGTTCGCTCTTGTTTAATACGATACCAAAGCATCGGCTAACGGTTACCGGTGACTGACCTGGAAACGACAGCCCGTAAGTTTGCCTCCAGCCAGTTCGACCTAAGCTGTGTCAGGGACCTGCAGTATTCGCTGCACGGGTTTCAACTATGGCCGCTGTTGATCGAACGTCTGGAGCAGCATGGCCTGGCTGCCATCGCCTATGATTTGATTAAATCGCATGCGCTGCCAGTAAATACAGAGGCATCGAGGGTATTCAAGGGGCTGGTTATCCGTCATCGCCGACAGTGGCAAGCGCTGCAGAAAGCTCTGTTCGATACCGCTGCGATGTTTGAGGCTGACGGAATCGAGTTTCTGTTTTTAAAAGGAGCCGCGTTGGCTAACATGATCTACAAGGCGCCCGAGATGCGACCCATGTGTGATCTGGATATACTGGTGCCTCCCGCTTACGCCGTTCGTGCGCAGCGACTGTTGATTGATGCAGGATTCAATGCCGCATTGGCGTACCACGGTCATCTTAAAAAACATCATCACCTGCCGGCTGCCGTGCGGCGGATTGATAATCAATCGGTGATGATTGAGCTGCATACCCAAGCCTTATCGCCGGATATGCGCACCCCCATACACTGGCAAAACATGGTTGCGCCAAAAAGGTCATTCACTATAGGTGAGCGTTCATTCTATACGCTTGGCCATATTGATATGCTGCGTCATCTATGTCTGCATACCTTCACCCGAACGGAAACGGTAAGGCTGATCGGCGTAACGGACATACTTCGCTATGCCTCCCACTTTTTCGACGTCATAGACTGGGACGAAATCCGGCGGCGCCATTCCTTTGTTCTTAATGCACTACGTTGTCTTCACCCTCTGGTGCAGGTGCCCAGCGAGTTACACCGTCTGGCGCCACCGCCCATGAAGAAGATGACAGGTGTAGGTAAAGGCATGATGCCGCTGCAGCATACTATGCGCAGCAGGAGTGGGCTTGCAGTGAAAATGAAGCAGCTGTTGTGTCCACCACAATGGTGGACACATGTTTTTTACAACGTATCACCGGAAAGTTCTTTATTGTTCACCCGCTTGGTAAGACATCCAATGTTACTGATGAATTGGTCGATCAAAAAAAACTGGTACCGCTTAACGGATAAAGTCGCTGCGGACGCGGTGTGATGATGCACAGTTATGAGGGGTGCTAGCGTAAGGCCGCTGCGGACAGACCCCTGTCGAAATTCGTCTGCTGGGGTCCATTATCTAGACGTTTCGTGGTCGATCAGTTTACGGGTGGATTCGATAGACTCGTACTCCGTTTGCTGCCCACAGCAGAGGAAAGAGGGCTGAATTTTCCTGCACATGGTTCAGCAGCGTCCGCGAGTAGTAGCGGCTGACGAGGAGCACGTCAGCTGGCCAGTGTTTGCTCAATTGCCCGGTTTCACTATAACCGCCATCACGCAGATTGATTACGAGCAATCCGCCACGGTAGGCTTTGAGTGGAAAATCGGAGTAGTCTTCAAAGTTTATTGGTTTTAGAAAGGCGTTGGTGAATTTATAGCGTACGGCATGATGGTGGGTGTACG
>JAHEKE010000112.1 GCA_024638505.1 Gammaproteobacteria bacterium
AAGGAAACATTCATGAGCCAAACGCGACTTCTGACTCAAGCCCTGAAGCGGTGCTTACGCGCCCGCGGCGTCACTTATCGCGACGTGGCACAAGAGCTCGGCCTCAGCGAGTCGAGTATCAAGCGACTGTTCTCCGAGCAGACTTTCACGCTCAAACGCCTCGAAGATATCTGCCACTTGCTCGACATGTCCATGTTCGACCTTTTGCGGGTTGCCGCAGCCGATGACGACCAGCGCAGCAATGAACTCGGTCTAGTGCAGGAGCAGGCATTGGCCGATGATCCAACTCTGCTCGCGTATTTCTATTTGTTGTTGATCGGCTGGCAGCCGCAGCGTATTGCCAGGCGTCTCGAATTGGACGAGCCCGGCCAGCGTGCCTGCCTGACCCGATTGACGGCCCTCAGGCTCATCGAGACCTTGCCGCGCAAGCGTGTGCGCCTGCTAACCGACACCCGTATCAAGTGGCGAGCGGGTGGGCCGATCCGCGCGCGGTACGAAGATCACGCCAAGCGTGAATTTGTCGACTATGGGTTCGATGGTAAAGAAGATGCGCTCGATCTGGAAAACAGCGAGCTGTCCGATGCTTCGATCAAAGTCTTGCAGCGCAAAATCTCTCGGCTGGCCGAAGACTTTGCAGAACTGGCTGAGCTGGATCGAAGTCTGCCGCATGAACGCAAGCGCGGTTTCGGGCTCCTGATTGGTGCCCGTGCTTGGACGTTTTGGAATACCTTGGGTAACCTGCCTCAGTTGCGGTCCTGAAAAAACCAGGTCGTGGTTCTTGCCAGTGGCAGGAAGCGGGACCCCGCAGATCATCTATCAGCGAAAAAAGCTGCCATGACATATCAAATTTGTTTTCCTGGTGCGCTAGTCCTGTTGGCGTTGAGCGCGGCGTCTGAAGCCAGCGAACAACCTCTGAATTCTGAGGAAATTCAACACGCGGAAATTGAGCCTCTCGAGCTCGATCCCATCGAGGTTACCGGCGAGCGCAGCTTTGAAGAAGAAGTAACGCTGCGATTTCTACGCCAGGCGATCGATGGCAAACGCAGCGAACGCTCCGAAGACATTGACAATTGGGTGTGCTGGTTTGAAAAGGCGACCGGCACGCGTTTTACCTACCTCAATTGTGCCCGCAATGGTGATCTTTGGGCTTTGCGACCCAGCGATGTCCCTGGGACAGGTCTGATTGGCTCAAATCGTGAGGCGCGGGCGGGCTATGGCACGATTCTTCGCAGTACGCGTCCTGCCAATCGAATCAAAGTGCGCAAAGCCTTAAAAAATTTGCCTGGCTCAAACGAATTTGACCGCGAGTTTCTTGCCCGTGCAGCAATGGGCGAGCGCCCGCCGCGTGATATTCCGTCGGGGCAGGAGCTGGACCAGTTTACGGCGGCATGGCAGACCGTAAATAACCTGACAGAGCGCGGCGCCGACGATGACACGATGGAGGCGGCGATCAATGAGATCGGTCTTACTCTGGAGCGATTTAATCGAATAGCGGCGCTGACAAAAATTTACCAAAGCATCGAGAACGAGGTTGCCGTGCGCCTGAAGCAGCGGTCGCCCTGAAGTTGCGCTTGCAAACGCAAAAAAAGCTGGTGCTCAAGGGAGCACCGCAAATTATGCTTATTTAATCACCGTCGCAGTTGAGAAGCAGAGTGTCGGTCAAATGGTACAGCTGGTGGAAGAGCGCGACGGCGCGCCAATTTGTCCGCATTGCGAGACTACCTTGCGAGCAATCCATTTTAAAAGCCTCAGCACCCGACTAGGTCGTAGATATGTGTACTACTGCGGCCAGTGCAAGAAAGTCCTCGGTGTATCACATCGCAAGGGGTTTTGGATGGGGTAGAGCCCAGGTGATCCCGCTTAGTGTTTTCACACTAATCGGGGTCGGCAAACGCGGGCTTTGCCTGGATTTCCCGTTACCGGCAGAGATGCGGGGGTCTTCCGCGAAGTTCGGTATTTACGGATTGTAAGGCCAGCACTGTGACCTGAATATCACATTCATGGATCTGCAACAGATTGTTAACACCGTGCCAGCTGCGTGACGGACTGGTATTACGCCACTTCGGATTTTCTGCATGCCGGCGGGCCCGTGATGAAGTTGCTGGCGCTGGTGATCGTGTTGCTGTGGCTGCTGACATTCGAGCGGCTGTTCTACCTCTTCTTTACATACCGGCACGTTGCAACGGAAGCACTAGCCGGCTGGCGAGCCCGCCACGATCCGGGCAGTTGGAATTCGGAGCAGATTCGGGAGGCCTGGATCTCACGCCTCAATGACAGCGCCAGCGGCACGCTCCCGATTATCAAAGCGTTGGTGTCCTTATGCCCATTGCTGGGCTTGCTGGGGACGGTGACAGGCATGATTACGATTTTTGATGCCATGTCTGTAACAGGGACCAGTAACGTGCGCTCGGTAGCAGAGGGCGTATCGCGCGCCACCATTACGACCATGGCCGGGATGGTGGCTGCATTGGCAGGCATGATCGGCGTTGTGTCGATTTCGAGGGAGTATGAGGCGCTGCGTAATCGGGTTCGTGACGCATTCAGCACAACGAGGGTGCGACCCACTTCGACCGTTCATCCGCGGCGTGCCAGATTTCGCGCTCCGTCGCGGCTGCTTATCTCTCTTGTCTTTGCAGTAGTCACAGCTGCCGCGTTGCTCACACTGATGCAGGTTCTGATTGAAACTGGTAAGAGCGCGATCACCGATACACAGGCGGTTTATTTTACTGACTTTGTCCGGATTCCGAAGGAAGAGCCGCTGCAAAAAAAGGATCGCAAGGTTGAGCGGCCCCAGTCAGTTGAGCAACCGCCGCAGTTTAAGCCGGATGAATCTCGCTTTCTCGACGACCCGGGGTCGAACGTTGTGTCAGTTGCGGCGCCGTCGGTCGAAATGGATTCGGCTGGTCTAGAGTTAAGCGGAATGACCGGTATGGCGGTAAGCGATGGAGACTATTTGCCCATCGTAAAAGTCCAGCCTATTTATCCCCGTGCGGCAATCCAAAAGGGAATGGAAGGCTACGTGTTGCTGCGCTTTACAGTGACGACGACCGGGGGTGTCAAGGACCCGGTTGTGGTGGAGTCCTCACATCCGGTCTTCGAAAGATCGGCAATCCAGGCCGCCTTAAAATTCAAGTACAGGCCTCGCGTAGTGGACGGTGCGCCTATCGAAGTCCGCGGCGTGCTGAACCGGATAATTTTTGAACTGGTCACTATTCCTGACTAACGGCGCCTCAAGCACGCTGGTTTTTTGCTTCGTAGCAGAGTTGATAGTTACTGGATTCGCGATATAGTGAATTTCTGAAGAACAAGAGGTGGTGCAATGACTTGGTGGGGCTGGATGATATTGGGCGCCATTCTACTAGGCGCAGAATTATTTGCGGTGGATGCCCAGTTTTACCTGGTTTTTCTCGGGTTATCTGCGGTACTGGTCGGGTTAGCGGAGGTGTTTGGCGTTGCCATGCCGGTTTGGGGGCAGTGGCTGGCATTCTCGGTATTGTCGTTGATTTCGTTTTTTGTATTTCGCAGGAGCCTGTACGAAAAGATTCGCGGCGGCGCTGTTGGGTTCAACGAAACCTTGTCGGGCAAGTACGTGGAAGTGCCGGCTGAACTGGCGCCAGGTACCGAGGCTAGATTGGATTACCGCGGTACCAAGTGGACCGTGAGAAATACAGGTGAGTCACCTATTGCAGCTGGAACGAGGGCAATGATAGAAAAAGTGGACGGCCTGACCTTGCACTTGAAAGCCGATAACGAATAGCAACAGGAACGAATTATGGAACAGCTGATCGTCGCAGTGGTGGTGGCAATTGTCGCTGTCATTATCCTAATCAAAACAGCGGTTGTGGTTCCGCAGCAAAATGCCTACGTAATTGAGCGGCTCGGCAAGTACAGTAAGTCCTTAAGTGCCGGCTTTCACATTCTCATACCGTTTCTTGAGCGCATTGCTTACAAGCACACGCTCAAGGAGCAAGCGGTGGACATCGATGAACAGATTTGCATCACCAATGACAACGTCCAGGTTGGTGTAGACGGCGTGCTTTACATGCAGGTTCTTGATCCCGGGCGTGCGTCGTATGGGATTGGTAACTATATGTTCGCGATTTCGCAGCTGGCACAAACCACGTTGCGTAGCGAAATCGGCAAGATCGATCTGGATCGTACTTTCGAAGAGCGCGGCACCATTAATCAGAATGTCGTTGCGGAACTTGATAAAGCCAGTGACCCCTGGGGCGTGAAGGTGCTGCGCTATGAGATCAAGAACATTAATCCGCCGCAGGACGTTTTGAGCGCGATGGAGAAACAAATGCGCGCCGAACGCGAAAAGCGCGCCGTGATCCTGACATCGGAAGGCGAGAGAGACGCAAAGATCAACGAGGCGGAAGGCGAAAAGCAGAGGGTTATCAAAGAGTCTGAGGCAGTTAAAATGCAGCAGATCAACGAGGCACAAGGCGAGGCCGAAGCCATTCTCGCAGTAGCACGGGCGACCGCCGAGGGTCTTAAGACTGTCGGCGCTGCGGTGGTCAATCAGGGTGGACCGGAGGCTTTGCAGTTGCGCGTAGCGGAGCAATATATCGGCGAGTTCGGCAAACTCGCGAAATCCGGTAACACTTTTGTGGTGCCGGCAAACCTCGGCGATCTCACCTCGATGATGGCGCTTGCTACGGACATCTTAAAAGGCAAGCAAGACCCGGCAAAAGGTGTGAGTAGCAGCTAAATGTGAAAGCGCGGAATGCGCACCTTAAAAACTGGCTATAGAAAAGGCCGCCCATCTCGGGCGGCCATTTTGTTTGGTGGAGGCGGCGGGAATCGAACCAACCGCGTGCGCGAATTTCTGTGCGAAGTAGATACCTTTCGTTCGCGGTTAGTGTGACAAC
>JAHEKE010000052.1 GCA_024638505.1 Gammaproteobacteria bacterium
GTGCGTGCTGCCGTGGATAAGCGCGTGCGCCCATTCGAAGTACAGATCAAAGTCGTTGGCCGCGTTGTACACATCCCACTGGCCGACGCCCGGCGGGCGGCATCCGATCTCTGAAAACTTAAGGCCCTTTGGCCCGAAAAACCACTCCATGTGCGTTGCCGAGGTGCCGATGTCCAATACTTTGATTACCTTTCGTGCCAGCCGCTTGACCTCGTTATAGCCCGACGCGTCCATGCGGTTGGTCACGACCATTTGCGGGGAAATCCATCGCTGGCGCATCGCTTCCAGCACGTTCGGGTAGTAATGCGTGATGAACTCGTGCCCCACCTCGCCGTTTATGGTCAGCGTGTCGAGAAAACCCTCGTGGCCCTCAATGAATTCCTCAATCGCCACCGTCGCGCCATCGGCGAGCCCCGACTCCCGAATCACCCGCTCGAGATCGTCGCTGCTGCGAACGTGAAAAGTCGCTGCCGCACCGGCGCCCGCCGGCGGCTTGATGATCAGCGGCAACCCGACCGCTTGCGCAAACTCCCGGGCCTCGTCGGCAGTCCGCGCCCGCGCCGATTTGGCACAGGGAATCCCGGCCCGGCGCAGCATTTCCTTCATCGCCGGCTTGTCGCGGCATAAAAAGGCGGTCTGGGTAGAGGTGCCGGGAATGCCCGCCGCTTCGCGCACCGTCGCGGCGGCCATGATGTGCGCCTCAACCGTTGCCTCGAGCCGGTCAACCCAAAGCTTGCCCTGAATGGCTTTGACCACCGCCAGCAGCGCCGCCTCATCCACCACCGAGCGAATCTGCACATAGTCTTTCAGCCAGCCTTTCACCTCACCATCCAGGTATTCGACGGGCCGCTCGCCGATGCCGATGACGTTCGCCCCTGCGGCCGAGAGTGCGCGCACGAATTCACGCTGGTTATACGGAAAGGAAGGTTCGATGAAAATAATGTTCACTGTAATCGCTATATTACCTGGTTAGCCGTCGAAACAAATCGACGTAGACCGCCCCCTGTCGCGCCCATGAAAAGTCCTTGGCCATGCCGTTCATCACGATGCGCCGCCAGGCCTCCTTGTCCTGAAAGAGATCGAGCGCGGTGTTAACCGCCCAGCGCAGTCCGGCATCATTATAGTCCCGAAAGACAACGCCCGTGCCCGCTTTGGTGCCGGGATCGTAAAGATCAACGGTATCGGCGAGACCGCCGGTTTGTCGTACGACGGGCACGGTGCCGTAGCGCAGGCTGTACATCTGATTCAGCCCGCACGGCTCAAATCGCGACGGCATGAGAAAGATGTCACTGCCGGCCTCGATCCAGTGCGCCAGTCTATTGCTGTACCCGTTGTAGTAGCACACGCTTCCGCCAAAGGCGCGCTGCAGCTGGGTAAAAAAACGCTCAAACGCCGGCTCACCGCTGCCCAGAACCGCGAAGGTCAGGGGCCGGGCGCGCAAAACTTCGGGCAGCACGCTTTGAATCAGATCGATGCCTTTTTGCGCGGTCAGTCGCGACACCATGCCGATCAAAGGCGCGTCGTCTTCTGTGGTCAGGCCGAGCTCTGTTTTTAGCGCCAGCTTGTTTTTTCTTTTGCCATCTAGATTGTCGGGCGAATAGCGATGCGGAATCAGTTGGTCATGAGCGGGATCCCATTCGCCGTAGTCGACGCCGTTTAATATGCCAAAGACCGTCTCCCGCCTGGCCCGCAACAGATCCTGCAAGCCCATGCCGTATTCATCGCTCTGAATTTCCCGGGCATAAGTGGGGCTGACCGTGGTCAGGACATCGGCGTGCAGCAGGCCGGTTTTTAGAAAATTAATCCGACCCGCGCTGAGATCGTCCTGGTGCAGTTCCCGTGCCCCATCGTTTAAGCCGAGGTCGCCGAGAATGCCGCTGCCGTAAATGCCCTGGTAGCCGAGATTGTGGATCGTCAGTACCGTGCGGGTGTGTGCAAACAGCCGGTCCCAGGCATAGACGGTTTTTAAAAAAAGCGGAATGAGGGCAGTGTGCCAGTCGTGCGCGTGGAAAATGTCCGGAGCGAATCCCGTTCGCTGGCACATTTCGATCGCTGCCCGCGACAGCAGGATAAAGCGGTAGTGCTCGTCGTCGCCGGCGGGGTAGATGCTGTCCCGATCGTACAGCGCCGGGCAGCGCAGGAGATAAATGTCTAGAGACGAATCCGGTAGCTGCGCGCGATCGATGGAATAGGTAACGCTGTGCGGACCCAGCCGCATCGACAGGTTTTGCAGGCTATCCAGCGGAGCAGTTTTGAGTCCGCTGTGACTGATCCGCCGATACAGCGGCAGCAGCGGGCGCACATCGTGCCCCGCCTCATGCAGAAAAGCTGACAAAGCCGAGCAGACATCAGCCAGCCCCCCCGTCTTAGCGAGCGGCGCGAATTCGGAGCTGACGAGACAGATCTTCAACCGATTTTCTGCGGCCACGCGCTTGGAAATACTCGTCCAACAAGCATGTCAATCAACGTTATCCGCTCTCGTCATCTGGTCAAATTCATCGTTGAATCATGATCAATGCGGGCATGTTTTTTACCGCGGCATGATGCACAGCGCGCACACGGTGAGCCACCACACCGAGCAATGATTACGCGACCTCGCCAAGATACTTTGGCAGCATCTCGCGCCAGGTCGTCCAATCGTGGCGGTAGCCTTTGCCCCACGAATCGACTCGATTGGGAATACCCTTGGCGCCGAGCACGCCGGCCAGACGCCAGGACTCGCCGATGTCCTCATAGTCCCCTTCTCCGCTCGGCAGCAGGATGAGACGCGTGCGCAGCAGATCCAGAATGGGGCCTTCGAGGTTGGGCAGAAAGTGCAGCGGTGATGAAAAGTAGAAGTCCTGGTTGAGCCGGCCGTTGAGGTATTTTGACAGGTCGAACGTACCGCTCATGGCAATCGCCAGTTTGAACACATCTGGGTGCCGGCACACGCTCGCAGCCGCGTTGAACGCGCCGATCGAAGCGCCGGCGGTGATGATCTCAATCGAATCAGAACGACAGTCCCGGCGAATTGCGGGCGTGACCTCCTGATAGATATACGCATCGAACAGATTCTGCAGCCTGGAACAGTATTCTCCCGAGTGCTTGTTCGAAATCCACGCCCGGCCGGCAACGCTGTCGATCGAGTAGACTTTGATTCGTCCGGCTTCGAGCAGCGGCTGCAGTGCGCCAATAAGATGAAATCGTTCGACCTCCTCGGCATCCCCGCCGGCCGTCGGAAACAGCAGCACCGGCGCGCCGAAGTGCCCCCAGCGTGCGAGCTGCACGTTCTGCTCGACGCGAGGCGAATACCACCGTTCCACCTCCTTTGCGATCACGGGCTCAGACTGCGCTCGTGGCTGCGCCAGGCCTGCACGCGGCTCCAGAAAAGTTCGGTAAATTCCTCCAACTCGTGCGCTGGAAAAAGGGCCTCCACTTTCTGTCGAATCGCCTGGCGCACCGTGTCGGTGGCGAAGAACTCAAACGCAATGTCATCGAGATGCGACAGATGCTTATCGCAGAACTCGTAAAAGCGATCTGCATCGAAACGGTTGCGCGCAATCTGCACATACTGCTCGAGCTTTTCTTCAAACGACCGGTCCGAATCGGCAACGTCGAAGTACGCCCGCCAGTTGAGATCAGTATTCAAACGCCGCTTGGTCGCGGCGCAGAAAATAGACCAGCGCAAATTGGCTTTGATCAGCCACGGGAAATGAAAGTGGAGTGACGTCACCTGAGAATCCGGGCAGGCGTTGGCGAAATCGATGGGGCACCACACGCCGTTGCTGCGCAGCGCTTCGCACGAGTTGAAGTCCCAGCCAAAAAAGGCATTGATCACCATTGTCATTTTGCTCAAGTGGCTCTCTTCCTCTGGCGAGAGGAAATCCGTATCCATGCGATAGCGGTCGTGTAACGGCGCGGACGGGTCATAGTTGACGCAGTGCCACTGCGGGCCAAGTCCGATGCAGCGGACGAATCCGTCATGCGGCTGTACGCCTTTCTGCAGATGCATGACGCGCGTGCCGCTGCGGTCGTAGGCCGACTGCAGCGCCGCGCCGTCCTCGATGGCCGTTACGCCGACCCACGCGCCGCCGTCATAGGGCTTCATAAAAAGCGGATAGCCGATACGTTCACCGATGCCGGCAAGGTCGAAAAGTCTGGCGTACTGCCGCAGCGTCGGCTGCAGATCGACAGACTCGGCGTAAGCTTTGGGCGGGATAAGCCAGGTGTCGGGCACCGGAAAGCCGAGCCGCATCATGGCGCAATAGGTCGTTTGCTTTTCCATAGACTGCAGCGACCACGGATTATTGAATACGTACAGATCGTCGGTCAGGATGGATTTCTTGATCCACTCTCTGGAGGTATGGTACCAGTGGGTCAATCGATCGATGACCACGTCGTACTTGCACGGCTGGCGGAGATCAAACGGTTCGATGAAAACGCGCTCGACGTCAAAGGTCAGCGTATCGCCGCCGTGCGCTATCTCAAGATCCAGCTTTTTCAGCAGCGCCTCGTAACATATCGGCCAACAGATATCGGCGCCAAGTGATAAGCCGATGCGCCTGACTATCTTTGCCATAACTTTATCCTGCTCACTGGGAGAATTAACATTCCTGGGTCGAAACTGATGAGTCTAGCGGTGTGCTCACTCGTAAACCATCCACACCGGTCCGGGGAACAGCCAGGAGAGCCCGTTGCGCAGCCGGTCCCGCCAGTTTTCCCAGTTGTGCGCGTCGCGCGCTTCCTCAAATTTGACATTCACCCCCTGCGCCTGCAGCCGCGGCACCAGCGTGCGATTCTCGTAAATCAGTGATTCGTAGACCCCGCAGCTCATATAGATTTTCTCACCAGGCTGCCCCGGATTCTCGCGGAATTCGTTCATGAAGCGGACAACGGGGTCAAACACCGGCCCGCGCTGATGCGCCCCAAAATCGCTGAAGGCGAATGAACCCGACTGCAGGAGCAGACGGCCAAACAGGTCGGGGTGACGCCAGGCCGCGTGCAGCGAGGCGACGCCGCCAAAGCTGGCACCCATGATGCCTCTGGCACGGCTTGCATCGACCAGCGGAAATCTGTCCGCCATCAGCGGCAGCAGATCGCTGGCGAGGAAAGCAGCGTGCGCATCATTACCGGCGTATTCTTTCAGGCGGTCAGGTGAATCCGTCATCGCCACAATGATCTGTGGGATTTCCAGGCGGTGAATCAAATTGTCCAGTACGGTCTTCAAGGCGGCATAGCGGAGATAATCCTGCCCATCGTGCACGACAAGCAGCGGATAGCGGCGGTTCTCTCTGAATCTTGCCGGCATATAAACCTGGACTGCCCGCCGTTCGCGAAACGTCTTGCTCTCGACTTCGACGATCTCGATCGAACCCTGGCGCGTTTCATCGTCGTGCTCAGTCCAATCGGGCCGTACGTAGCGATAACCCTGGCAGACTGAGTTGGCGCCGAACGGGTCGTGCGCGAGCACGGGATTGAGCGGATCAAGCACCAGTTCGCGTTTGCCGCCTCTGACAACTTCAAACTTGTACTCGATGCGGGATTGTTCCGGCAGCTCCATGGTCACCGCCCACAGGTCAGATCCGGCGAGATGCTGCAGCGGCTGCGCCATGTTCAGGCCCGCGATCCAGCAGCGCAAGTAAACTTCATCGGCGCCACCGCGATAGACGAACGTCACGTCGGTGCCGTCCACCAGTGGAAACACGGCATCGGCAACAAATCTGTCAACATCGCCGGCGCTCGGTGGTCCCTTGCGGACAAGTTTGCGCAGCGCCGGATTCATTGCGCCCGCACCTTGCGCAGCGCGCCGCTGCGCGATAAACGCCGCACGTCCTCGGCGCCGATGACGCGCCCATCGTCAAAGCGAAGGAGCGATCCGCTGTTGAGCGTAAAACAGTTGGTCGGAGCAAAGCGCCGGCAAAAAAGTGCAACGTGTATTTTATCGCTGACATCAAGCCGGTGCTTGGCATCGGGTAATAAAACGATGTCATTGACTATACCCAGCCCTTGTTCGAACACCTCCGCATCGCGGCGCCCCTGCGGCGTGTTGTCGTGGAACAGCACAACCCGGTCAGTCAGCGCCATGGCCCCGGCCGACCAGGCAACGATATGCTTGGTTTTTATTATTGAGCCAACGTCGAACAGCCGTAATCGATTCAGCAGTACGGCAACGTTGCCGCCGGTTATCACCACCGACTGGCAGCCGGCGAATACATGGGCGATTTCTTTTGCATGCTCACGCAGCTTGGGCAGACGCTCGTTGGCAACGCGCGTATCGAACTCTTTATGGATGGCGGCAATGCGCTGCAGGTGATGCCGGTCGAGCGCCCTCTGCTGCGCTATGGCGTGGCGCTGCTCGTGCTGCACTACGGCGGGGTCACCGTCCACCCGCAGCAGGCGCCGCGCCGCCAGCATGGACTGTCTCAACCTGAGGCGGTACAGGCGCTGCAGTTCCTGCAGCCGATTCTGCCGCTCGCGGTATAGTTCCTGCAGGCCGGCTTCGCTGGCGAGCACATCCTCGGCGCGCTGATACAGGTGCAAATCGATCAGCGGCCGGGCGGCAATTTCCTGCACCTCTTTGATGTCGCCCTCTGCATCCTGCCAACCGGCGGAAACGACTGCGGCCGGCCCACCGTCTCCGAGCGCATTGAACGCCAGGTCGATGTTGACAATGGGCCGCTGTGGGCCAAGGAGAAAATGTGCCGCCATAGTAATGATAGAGATTGCTATTGTTAAACCGATTATTTGTCGCGTCTGCTTTGACTTTGATCTACGTCGATCAAGAAGATTCGCTTAAATCATAGCCAAATGTAAAGATCATCAGCCGAAAACAATCTACAATACTTCACTCATCAACTGTGCCCGTATTCGGCTGGAATCGGTCTATTGTTCAACTGGGGGGTGTGTGCCACGTTACCGTTTACGCGAGCGGTGTGTTTCCAAGATCAACGATATGATTGATCGGGACCTGATTTAGATTATGGAAGACCTTTCACAAATACGTTTTGTCAGCAGATTAACCAGGCAGACGCTGGCTCTGGTTCTTGCCGGCGGGCGCGGTTCGCGCCTGCATGAACTCACCGCCTGGCGCGCCAAACCCGCCGTACCTTTCGGTGGTAAATTTCGCATAGTCGATTTCCCCTTGTCTAACTGCGTCAACTCTGGAATACGCCAAATCGGTGTGCTGACGCAGTATAAAGCCCACTCTCTGATTCGCCATCTATTGGGTGGATGGAGCTATTTTCACGGTGAGCTGAATGAATTTTTAGAAGTATTGCCCGCGTCACAGAGAGTTGGAGGAGAGTGGTATCAAGGAACCGCGGATGCGATCTATCAGAATCTGGACATCATTCGTACGCACAAACCGGACTATGTTTTAGTCCTGGCCGGCGATCATGTCTACAAAATGGACTACGGCCCGCTGCTAGCATTTCACGTTGAAAACCGGGCGGATCTGACGGTGTCGTGTCTGGACGTGCCGATTGAAGAAGCGGCCAACTCCTATGGTGTGATGGTGGTTGACAAATCCAAAAAGGTCATTGGGTTTGAAGAAAAGCCTGCACATCCAAGCCCCATACCTGGAACGGTTGATCGCTGTCTGGCTTCGATGGGAAATTATGTCTTTAATACGGATTTTCTGTACGAACAACTGATAGCGGATGCGGACAATCCGGTATCCGATCATGATTTCGGTCGAAATGTTCTGCCATCGGCCATTGCTCAAAACGACGTATACGCGTGTCCGTTTTTGGACCCTAAAACCGGCGCGCAGGTGTACTGGCGAGATGTTGGGACTTTGGACGCGTTCTGGGAGGCCAATATGGAACTCCTTTCGGTGACCCCAGAATTAAATCTGTACGATCTGAAATGGCCGATTCTTACCTACCAGGCGCAACTGCCACCGGCCAAGTTCGTATTCAATGATGAGGACCGACGCGGTATCGCCCTGGATTCAATGGTATCCGGTGGTTGCGTGATCTCCGGAGCTCGTTTGGAGCGCTCGCTGTTGTTTTCGAATGTAAATGCGCATTCCTACTCGACAACCAAGCAATCCGTTATCTTGCCCGACGTCGATATCGGGCGCCACGCTGATATTTATCGTGCGATTATCGATCGCGGCTGCGTTATACCGGAAGATATGATCATCGGCAGGGACCATGATGAGGACAGAAAACGAGGTTTTCGTGTTACCGAGAAAGGAATTGTTCTGGTCACGCCGGATATGTTGGGGCAACCAATTCACTTCATGCGCTAGATCTGTCGTGACATCGAAATTACATGGCAACGCATAAAGCCTGCGGGTATCAATAGAGCAATGTTAGCAGCGGGTGGGCGAAGCGTCGGTGCCAATGGTCTGGTTAACCGTGGTAAGCAAAAGAGTTAAGGAGGCGTAATGCGCGTACTTATGGTGGCGGCGGAGAATGCGGCACTGGCGGGTGTTAAGGTGGGGGGTATCGGTGACGTGCTGCGCGATGCCCCCGTAGCACTGGCTGAGCGAGGCTGTGAGGTGGATGTGGTTACCCCGGGTTACGGCTTCGTTTCGGTTAAAAATAAGTCGCTATCACACAGCAGCCTTAAGGTCGATTTTGCCGGCGCGGTGGAAAGCGTTGCACTTGATCGCATATCGGTACCCGGCGTGAGTCCCAAGGTGCGCTACTGGGTTATCGACCATCCCCTGCTTGCCGCCAACGGTGAGGGCCGGCTCTATTTTCATGATTCACCGTCCAGCCCCTTCGCCACGGACGCCACCCGCTTTGCATTGTTCTGTGCTGGCGTGTGCGAAGCGATGTCCGTGCAAGCCTTCGGCACCCTGGATGTTATCCATCTGCACGACTGGCATACTGCGCTGGTTCTGGTGCTGCGCAAGTTTCGTCCGAAGTACGAGCCCCTCAACAAAATAAAAAGCGTATACACCATACACAACATCGCCGTGCAGGGCGTCCGCCCATTGCAAAACCATCCGTCATCGCTGCACGCCTGGTATCCTGACCTTAAGTTTGATCCGAAGCTACTGTGCGATCCGCGCTGGCCGGACTGCGTCAATCTGATGGCCGTCGGTATCCGGATGGCGGATAAAGTACACACCGTGTCGCCAACCTACGCGCGGGAAATATGCCTGCCCAGTCGGGTGGAAACGGAAGGCTTTTACGGCGGAGAAGGTTTGCAGGATGACTTGATTAAGGTGCGGGATAAAAACCGCCTGCATGGGATTTTAAATGGGTGCAGCGTTGCAAATCTCCGGTCATCGCGGCTCCCCTGGCGTAGACTTTGTGCGGCGATGGACAGGCAGCTGCTTGCATGGGCGGCCGACGAGCAGGATCTGCAAAGCGCGGGGTATATTGCCCACAGACGGATCGAAGCGCTGGCGGATAATCGACCCAAGTTCCTGGTTACCAGCGTGGGTCGGATCACGGAGCAGAAAGTGCGGCTGTTTTTTGTCCCGACAAGCCAAGGCGACACGGCGCTCGAGCGGATTCTGGGCCTGCTGGGTAAACATGGTAGCTTGGTGCTGTTGGGAAGCGGAAACGCGGAATACGAACGAGACTTGCGACGATATTCGGCGCGCCATGCAAACTTCGTTTTCTTACGCGGTTACGCGGCTGAGCAGCTTGCACACAATCTTTATGCCAGCGGTGATTTGTTCCTCATGCCGAGTTCTTATGAGCCGTGCGGCATCAGTCAAATGCTGGCAATGCGCGCCGGGCAGCCGTGCCTGGCTCATGCCGTTGGCGGACTCAAAGATACGGTTAAAGCGGGACAGGGTGGATTTACGTTTAACGGCGAATCGATGGTGCAACAGGCTGATCAATTCGTGGCTGCTTTCGAACATGCGTTCAAACAGTTCAGCCGCCACCCGTCCAAATGGAAAAAACTGTGCAAAAGCGCTGCGTCACAGCGATTCAGCTGGGACAAGAGCGTCGCCGCTTACCTAAAGAGTCTGTACGCATAGCAAGTCGGCGAGCGCACCAGCATTATGTTTGAAGCGATAGTTGAAGGGTCGCACGCAGACCCCTTTTCGGTATTGGGACCGCACCGCCGTACAGAGCAGCATTGGGAAGTGTGTACGTTTCAGCCACAGGCCAGCGCGGTGCGCGTCATCGACCAGGCCGGCACCCTGCTTGCGGACATGCAGCGCGTGCACCCGGCGGGGCTGTTCCGGGCATATCTGCCGCTGCCCATCCGCCCCTACTGTCTCGAGCTGGTTGAAGCGGGCGGTAAAAAGGTGATCGAGGATCCCTATCGCTTCGGTTCCCTGCTCGGCGACATCGATCGCTACTTGATGGCGGAAGGCACTCATTTCGAGCTGCACCATAAACTGGGGTCGCACCCGACAACCTGCGACGGGGTAAGCGGCGTTCAGTTTTCGGTTTGGGCCCCCAACGCCGAGCGGGTAAGCGTCGTGGGTCCGTTTAACGACTGGGACGGCCGGCGCCACCCCATGCGGCTTCATCCGGCGGTGGGCGTGTGGGAGATGTTTTTACCTGGGCTGAGCGAGGGCGAACTATATAAATATGAAGTAAAAGGCCGCGACGGCCAGGTGCTGCCGCTTAAGACAGATCCCTTCGCCCGCAGAATGGAACCGCCGCCGGGCAACGCGTCTATTGTGCATCAAAGCCGATACCAGTGGCGGGATACGGCGTGGATCGAGGCTTGTCGCTCGTCGATCAAACTGGATCAGCCCATGGCCATCTATGAGGTCCACCTGGGATCGTGGCGACGCAACCGCGAGCGGGGAAACAGTTGGCTGAGTTACCGGGAGCTGGCGCAAACGCTCGTCCCCTACGTCAAGGATATGGGCTATACCCATATCGAAATGTTACCGCTTACCGAACACCCGTTTGACGGCTCCTGGGGATATCAACCCGTCGGCATGTTCGCCTCGACCTGGCGATTTGGCGAACCCGACGAGTTCAAATTCTTAATTGACACCTGCCATCTGCACGGTATCGGCGTCATCATGGATTGGGTACCGGCTCATTTTCCCCGCGATGAATTCGGTCTGGCCTATTTCGATGGCACCCATTTGTACGAGCATGCCGATCCCCGGCTGGGTTCACACCCCGACTGGGGAACGCTGATTTTTAATTTAGGGCGGGTGGAAGTATCGAATTACCTCATATCCAACGCCTTGTTCTGGATAGAGGAATATCATATCGACGCGCTACGGGTTGATGCGGTGGCATCGCTGCTCTACCTGGACTACTCGCGCAAGCCAGGCGAATGGGTGGCCAACGAGTTTGGCGGCAACGAAAATTTTGCGGCCATTCGTTTTCTGCGGCTGTTAAACGAAACGGTGCACCAGCACGGGGGGATAACCATTGCAGAAGAATCCACGGCGTGGCCGATGGTATCCCGGCCCGCCTACAGCGGCGGCCTGGGATTTACCTACAAATGGAATCTGGGATGGATGCATGACACGCTCGGCTATATTGCACAGGATCCGGTTTACCGCAAACACCATCACAATCAGATGACTTTTGGCTTGACCTATGCGTTCAGCGAGAATTTCATACTTCCGCTGTCACACGACGAGGTGGTGCACGGTAAAGGATCCATTCTCGCCCGCATGCCCGGGGACACCTGGCAGAAGTTCGCAAATCTGCGTCTGTACTTCACGTTTTTATACTGCCATCCTGGTAAGAAATTAATGTTCATGGGCAGCGAGTTCGGTCAGCCTGCCGAGTGGAACCATGATGAGTCACTGGATTGGCATCTACTCGATTCTGAGTGGCATGCGGGGGTACAAAAATTGATGCGTGATCTGAATCGATTGTATGTCGACACCCCGGCTTTGTTTGAAGTCGACTTCGAGCAGGCCGGGTTCGAATGGATTGACTGTGATGATCGAGATCACAGTATCTTAAGCTTTTTACGGCGGGCCAGAGATCCGGCACAGCATGTGGTTGTCGTGTGCAACTTTACCCCGGTGGTACGGGATCACTATCGCGTTGGTGTGCCTGCCGCCGGCCGGTACCGTGAAATGTTTAACAGCGATGCGGTTGACTACGGGGGCAGCGGCGCGGGCAATTTAGGCGCGGTTGCAGCTGACGACATTTCTGCCGACGGGCACGCGCATTCTTTAGGTCTGACCCTCCCCCCGCTGGCCGGCCTTATTCTGCAGCCAGAGCGGGTGGGCATCTAGTTAACAGCGTTTTTGAGGTTTCAAATATGAATGACGCCATCAGGCTCCCCCCGCTTAGCATGAGCGAAGACAGTATTCGCCACGACTTCCAGCGATATTTCCATTGCACCCTCGGCCGGGAAGGGTATGCGACCTCCCCGCAACAGCAATTCACCGCACTGGCGCTGATGATTCGAGACCGTCTGATGGAGCGATGCAACCGCACCCGGCACGCCTATGAAAAACACAACAGCCGGAAAACCTGTTACTTTTCCATGGAGTATTTGTTAGGCAGAAGCTTGCGTAACGCAGTGCTCAATCTGGGCATGAGTGATACGGTCAAGGACACGATGGAATCACTCGGTCTGGGCTTTGAGGAGATTGCCGAACGCGAGCACGATGCTGGACTGGGTAACGGCGGGCTGGGCAGGCTGGCCGCGTGTTTTCTGGACAGCTGCGCCACCCTGCAACTGCCTGTAATTGGCTATGGATTGCGCTACCGCTACGGCATGTTCCGGCAAAAAATCGAAAACGGCTTTCAGGTGGAAGCGCCAGAGCATTGGTTGAGGGACGGCCATCCCTGGGAGATTGAACGTCCTGATTTGATTCAGCGGATACAGTTCGGTGGTCACACCGACCCCACGCAGTCCGACCATGGCCGCCCCGCCAGTAAGTGGGTCGATACGCACGACGTGTTGGCCATACCCTACGATGTGCCGGTCCCGGGCTACCGCAACAGTACGGTAAACACTCTGCGCTTATGGTCATCGGCGGCTACAAACGAGTTCGATTTGGACGAGTTTAACGCCGGCAGCTACCCGGAGGCCGTGGCCGCCAAAACCGCCGCCGAAAACATCACTATGGTCTTGTATCCTAACGACGCCAGCGAGAACGGCAGAGAGCTGCGCCTGCAGCAGCAGTATTTTCTGGCCTCCGCCAGCCTGAAAGACACCTTGCGCCACTGGTGCTACCGGCATGGAGCCAATTTCGAGGAGTTTGAACAAAAGCACTGCTTTCAGCTGAATGATACGCACCCAAGCATCGCCGTAGCGGAGCTCATGCGGCTGTTGATCGACGACTATGGCCTTAAATGGGACCGGGCCTGGGACATCACGACGAGCACGATGGCGTACACCAATCACACCCTGCTGCCGGAAGCACTTGAGCGCTGGTCGGTGCGGTTGTTTGAGCGCCTGCTGCCGCGCGTGCTGGAGATCATCTATGAGATCAACGCCCGCTGGCTGGAACACGTTGCGCAGCGATGGCCGGGCGATGTGGATCGGCAGCGGCGGTTGTCGCTCATTGAGGATGGCCATGAACCCATGGTGCGCATGGCCTATCTGGCGGTTGTCGGCAGCTTTTCGGTCAACGGCGTGGCCAAACTGCATTCGCAGCTGTTAAAGGAAGGCCTGTTCAAAGACTTTTATGACATGAACCCGGGCAAGTTCAACAACAAGACCAACGGTGTAACGCCGCGCCGATGGTTGGCGATGTGTAACCCTGGGTTAAGCAAGCTGATCACCGATGCGATCGGGGAAGAATGGCTTACCGACCTTAAGCAGCTCAGTCGATTGCGCCAGAACGTCGATGATCCTGTCTTTGCCGAGAGCTGGCGGGCGGCTAAGTTCAGCAATAAATTGCGCCTGGCAGAGTTGGTGCGATCTGAGATTGGCGTTGAACTTGACCCAAGTACGCTGTTTGATGTGCAGGTCAAACGTATTCATGAATACAAGCGGCAGCTGCTCAACGTGCTGCACGTCATCCATTGCTACCTGCAGCTGAAGGAAGGAGTGACAATCAGCACTACGACGCCGCGCTCAGTGATTATTGGCGGCAAAGCGGCGCCCGGCTACTTCATGGCCAAGCTCATCGTCAAACTGGTCAACGAAGTGGCGCGGGTGGTGAACAGTGAAACAGGAATCAACGAGTATTTAAAGCTCGTGTTTTTACCGGATTACCGTGTGTCCACGATGGAAGTGATCTGCCCGGGGACTGAACTGTCAGAACAGATCTCGACCGCGGGCAAGGAAGCATCGGGCACGGGCAATATGAAATTCATGATGAACGGCGCGCTGACCATCGGCACGCTCGACGGTGCCAACGTTGAGATACTGGATGCAGTCGGCGAGCAGAACTTTTTCATGTTTGGCCTTTCTGCACAGGAAGTCTCGGAGACTACGCACAGTTACCAGCCGCAGCAGATTGTGCAGCGGGACCCGGACCTGGCTGCGGTAATCGACCTGTTGCGCTGCGGCCACTTTAACCGGAGTGAACCTGGAATATTTGATCCCATTATTGATTCAATTCTAAGCCCCATGGATCCGTGGATGATCGCTGCCGATTTTCGCGCCTACATTGCGGCGCAGCAGCTGGCGGCGCAAACTTATTTGGATCACGCAAGCTGGACGCGCAAGAGCATCCTCAACACCGCTGCCAGCGGGCATTTCTCTACCGATCGCACCATTGCGCAATACAACAGTGACATCTGGCATCTGGATCCGGTAAATCCGGAGCCGGCGTCGGACGGCGTCAACCAACCCACCGCCGCGCCTTAGGTCGATGCAGATCAAGGCGGCGCCGGGAAAGCCGTATCCGCTCGGAGCGAGTTGCGACAGCCGGGGCGTAAACTTCGCGCTGTTTTCCGCATCCGCAGAGGAGGTTCAGCTGTGTTTATACGACGCCGGGGGTAAACGGGAGTTGTCCCGCTTCAACCTGGAGGCCGGCAGCGATGGAATCTGGCATGTTTACTGTAAATCACTCTCCCCCGGCACGCTCTATGGTTATCGCGTCTATGGTCCATACGATCCAATCAATGGACACCGATTCAATCATCATAAGCTGCTGGTCGACCCTTACGCCCGGCAGCTTTACGGTCAGCTTACATGGTGCGGCGCCGTTTTCGGTTACCAGTCGGGCGAAAAAAACGCGGACCTGACTTTCGATACGCGTGACAGCGGACCGTACGTACCAAAAGGCGTGGTTGCCAATGAATCCTATCATTGGAGCGATCAGCGCCCGCGGGTACCCTGGGACCAGACCGTTATCTACGAAACCCACGTGCGCGGTTTTACCATGGGCCACCCTGACGTGGACGCATCGGTGCGCGGCACCTTCGCCGGTCTGGCTGACGTAAACGCTCTGGCGTACGTTAAGTCGCTGGGCATCACCACGGTGGAGTTATTGCCTGTTCACGCTTTTATCGATGAGCAGTTTTTAACTGAGAAAGGCCTGAAGAATTACTGGGGATACAACACCTTAAACTACTTCGCGCCGGCTGCCCGCTACCTGCACACCGGCTCCATTGCCGAATTCAAGAACATGGTTGAGCGCTATCATGATGCCGGCATCGAAATCATCCTGGACGTCGTTTACAACCATACCGCGGAAAGCGATCACTTGGGGCCAACGCTGGCCTTTCGCGGCATCGACAACGCCAGCTACTACTGTTTACAGCCGGACAACGCTCGTTTTTACGTCAACTTAAGCGGCTGTGGAAACACCTTGAATACGAGCCACCCCGCCGTCCTGCGCATGGTAATAGACAGCCTGCGCTACTGGGTGAGCGAAATGCACGTTGACGGTTTCAGGTTTGATCTGGCCACGACGCTGGCAAGAGGACCCGGGGGGTTCGACCCGGATCACGCATTCTTCAGCGAAATCAGAAGGGATCCTGTTTTATCCCGGGTGAAGCTGATCGCGGAGCCGTGGGACCTCGGCGCAGACGGCTACCAGCTCGGACGCTTCCCCGCTGAATGGGGGGAATGGAATGACCGCTACCGTGATACCGTTCGTCGATTCTGGCGTGGAGACAGTGGACAGCTGCCCGCCCTGGCCGGCTGCTTACACGGGTCGTCAGCATCCTTTGAACACAGCGGCAGGCACCCGCATGCGAGCATCAACCTGGTCACCAGCCATGATGGATTTACCCTGCTCGACCTGGTCAGTTACCGCAAGCGGCACAACCAAGCCAATGGCGAAGACAACCGGGACGGCCATGAAAGCAACTTTAGCGAGAACTACGGCGTTGAAGGCGCCACCAAGGATGTCAGTGTCAACGCAATCAGAAACAGGCAGAGAAAAAACCTGCTGGCAACGATGTTCTTATCACAGGGTACGCCAATGCTCCTGGCCGGAGATGAGTTGGCGCGAACGCAGCTGGGTAACAACAACGCTTATTGCCAAGACAATGAAGTTTCCTGGATCGACTGGTCGTTTAAAGAATCAGACAGAGAGTTTGCCAGTTTTGTGCGCCGCCTTATCGCGCTGCGCAAAGACGTGCCGCTGTTGCGGCGAGATCGGTTCGTGCACGGCAAACAGCGCTCTGCGTCCACCGGTTTTGCAGATATTGAATGGCACAGCGCAGCAGGGCAACAGATGCAGGAGCAAGATTGGCATGACCCCGAATGTTTTTGTATGGGCATGCTGCTGAGTGATGTACGCAAAATCAGCGCAAGCGAAGCCGCGCCTGCCGTATTGATCGTCCTAAATGCCGCGATACAGCCGCAGAACTTCCATCTGCCGAGAAGCAAGTCTGGTCGCGCCTGGCGCTGCGTCTTCAGTACGGCCTGCGATGACCAACCTGGCGCCTTCATTGGTTCATTGACCGTGGCAGCGCGCAGCGTCTATGTACTGTTGACCGAATAGCCGGAATGACCCGTTCTGCGCTAGAAGAGTTGAGCTCGTTGTATCGGATCAGCAGCGGTTATCATGATATCGAGGGACATTACCATGCGACCAGTGATGCAACGCGGCGGGCATTACTGGCTGCAATGGGCGTTGCAGCGGGTAATGAGGCCGAAGTGCTCGACTCGTTGGAACATTACCGGCGCGAGCAATGGCAGCGGGTCTTGCCTGCGGCAAAGGTCTGCAGGGAGCATCAGCCGGTCGAGGTCTGTATCACCGTTCCGCGGGATGAACAGAACAAGCTTTTGCGCTGGGTGGTGGAAACCGAGGACGGATCTTTCTGCAGCGGTGAATTCAGTCCTGAAAATCTGGATGTCGTGGACGAAAGCATTATCGATGGCGCATCCGCTGCACGCTTCAATCTTCGCATAGACAAGAATTTTGGCGCGGGCTACCACTGGCTCGGACTGGAGAATCTTCCCCCCACCGTCAGCGCACAGCGCATGAAACTGATTATCACCCCGGCGCGGTGCTATGTACCGGATGACATTTTGTCGGGGGGGCGCTTTTGGGGCATATCGTTACAGCTTTACTCGGTTCGGTCCGAGCGTAACTGGGGCATGGGAGATTTTGGCGATCTGCTTACCATTATCGAAAACATGTCGACGCTTGGATGCAGCTGTATTGGACTTAATCCACTGCATGCGCTTTACCCGCATCGTTCCAATCATATCAGCCCCTATAGTCCCTCCAGCCGGCTGTTTCTTAACCCGCTGTACATCGAAATCGATGGGATGGAGGATTTTAGAGAGTCCCGCCCGGTCCGCGAGGCCGTGTCGCAGGATACATTTCAAGCGCGTCTGGCAGCGCTCCGCCATTCCCCTACGGTCGAGTACGAAGCGGTAGCGGAAATGAAGTACCTCACCCTGCGGCAACTGTTCCTTCATTTTTGCCAAAACCACCTGCACCAAAACACCAGCCGGGGGCGGGAGTTTGCACGCTATCAGCAGGCTCAGGGGCAAAAGCTGCGCAAGCACGCGCTGTTCGAATCGCTTTGCGCCAAATCAGCAAAAACTGGGAGTGCCACCGATCACGATGCTCGGCAGAGCTGGCTGTCCGAGTTTCAGTCTACTGAAAACGAGACGACGCAGCGCTCTGACGACCTGAACGACAGCGCAGTGGAATTTTACGAGTACCTGCAGTGGCAGGCTGAAACGCAGCTAGAACACGCCTGTCAGGCCGCAACAGACTGCGGTTTGGCACTCAGTCTGTATCAGGATCTGGCCGTGGGAAGCCATTCACATGGGGCCGATACCTGGTCGAATCCAACTCTGTACGCACGCTCGGCGCACATCGGAGCGCCGCCCGATGCTTTCAGTCCTACCGGGCAGGACTGGCAGCTCGCACCCTACATACCGCATCGACTGGAAGGACTGGCCTACGAGCCGTTTATCGACCTGTTACGCCGGAATATGCAGCACGCCGGTGTGTTGAGGATCGATCACGTGATGGGCATGCATCGGTTATTCTGGGTGCCGCAAGAAAAGGACGTGGCTGGTGCTTATGTCCACTACGCCATGCATGATCTGCAGGGAATACTGGCGCTGGAAAGTCAGCGCAACCGCTGCCTGGTCATTGGGGAGGATCTGGGCACGGTATCCGATGAGCTGCGGTCCAGCATGCGTGAACGTGAGATTTTCGCATACAAGGTTTTTTATTTTGAAAAAAACTGGCACGGCGACCATGGTTATCTACCCTCTTCCGCCTATCCTGCACATTCCCTGGTAACGGCAACGACTCATGATCTGCCAACCGTTGTCGGATTTTGGTGTGAAACCGATCTTAAATTACGCGACGAGCTGGGTCTGTTCCGCGACGCGGAGGACCGAAACAATCAATATTGGGAACGCAGACAAAACCGCGTTCGTTTGATCGACGCGCTGCGACAGGCGGGCTTGTGGGAGGGGGCTGAACCTGACGACGGCCACATGCCGCCCGGCTTGAATGAGGCTCTGCACGCTTTTCTCGCTCGCGCTCCCGCAGCGCTGATGATGATTCAACTGGAGGACATGCTGCAGGTAGCGGAACAGACCAATGTCCCTGCCACCACCTCGCAATACCCAAACTGGCGGCGAAAACTCCCCAGCAGCGTAGAGGCTTGGCCAGACGATAACCGCATTACCAGCCTGGCAAATCGCGTTCACGCTGAACGCTCGAAAGATGGGCGAGGTTAAGCCTGTACCTTATCCTCTCAAGTTTGTTTCAGTCATGCGCAGACTGATGACTGCCATGCTGCTTTTATTCCTGTTGTTCGACGCCGGCGCACGCAGTAAACATCCAGACAACAAACTGGTGGAATTCAAGCGCAGCGGGGCGTGGGAAATCTGGTGCATTAAACTGGGTGACAGCGGACAGATTGTATGCGACCTCAACCTGGTTATTATCTATAAACCGCACCCGGATTTCAGGGCCATGATCCCGCGCGTTTACTGGACGGCGCGCGGCACATACGCCGTCGAGATCGAATACGAGCGGCAAACCAGTTTCTCTAGCGCATTTATCGAATCGGAATCGGGTGCCCGATTCGCATTACAGGCCTGTGAGCGTCCATGTTGGCTCAAAGGCGTCGAGGCCGACAAATTCGTCGCGTTCCTCACGGAAAACACCGGGCTGAAAATCAGCTTTAGCGACTATTTCATTCAGGACTTTCAGATCGATTTCGATGTGCGCGGATTCAAGCAAGGTCTTGGTCTGCTCAAAGCAATGCAGACTCGTTTGAGATAATTCAAATACTCGGATTATCTATAATCCCTCCGGGCGGAATTGCTTAAACTCAATTCTCCTGTACGCCGAATACACCATGCTGCCGATCACCCGCCAAAGCCGCATTTCTGTTTGGCGACACTCCAGATACCCTTCGCTGATTTCGAATCATCAAGCGAGTGTGTTTCTAA
>JAHEKE010000113.1 GCA_024638505.1 Gammaproteobacteria bacterium
TGGTTTTGCCCCGAAAAAATGGACAGTTCAGTAAAAACCTGTTGTCCGTTTCTCGAATTCCATAGGGCTGATATTACCCAAATAACCGTGGCGACGCTTGGGATTGTAAAAGCATTCGATGTAATCAAAAACATCTGCCCTGGCTTCGTCTCTCGTTAGGTATCGAACGCGGTTGATACGCTCCCGTTTCATCAGTCCAAAGAAACTCTCCACCGCGGCGTTGTCATAGCAGTTACCCCGAGCACTCATGCTGCATTGAATCCCGTGTTGATCTAACTGGTCACGAAAGTCATCGCTGGTATATTGCGCACCCCGGTCAGAGTGATGGATCAAATCGCCTCGCAGGGTACGAGCTCCCACAGCCATCGACAGCGCATCCATTACTAAATGACGGCTCATCCACCGACTCATCGACCAACCCACAATACGACGGGAATATAAATCCATCACCACCGCCAGAAATAACCAACCCTGATGGGTTGAGATGTAAGTCAGATCAGAGGCCCACAGACGATTGGGAAACCCGGCTGTAAAGTCCTGTTTGACCAAGTCGTTCGCTACCGCATGACTCGGATCGGACTGCGTCGTCCTTTTAAAGCGTCGATGCGGACACCCCTTAAGACCCGCTTGCCGCATCAATCTGGCCACCTTGTTCCGCCCGTGATGGAACCCTTCCACCTCCAGTTCCTTGCGGATCTTCGGGCTCCCATACACGCCTCTACTCTCAGCGTGAATCCGCCGAATGATCCGGGTCAACTCTCGGTCTGCCCTGGCCCGCTTGCTCTCTGGCCTCGAACGCCAGGCATAATATCCACTCCTCGATACCTTAATGGCCCGACACATCATCTTCACTGGATAAATGGCGCGGCGTCGATCTATACATCGGTATCTCATTTCGACTCCTTGGCAAAGAACACCACCGCTTCCTTTAAAAAATCCCGCTCCTGCTTCACCTTCGCCAACTCCCGCTTCAGCTTCGTCAGCTCCTCCGTCCCACTGCGTCCCTTCCCAGTAAATGCTTCATCTCCCAGCAGCCTGAACTCGTCCCGCCATCGACGTAACTGACGCGTACTGATCCCCAGTTCCTCACACACCAGCGTATCCGTCGTCCCATCTTCGCTACACAGCCTCAGTGCCTCGCGCTTAAACTCCGGACTGAATCGCTTATACCTCTTCGGCCTCGTCATTCTTACACCTCTCTTCTTTCAATCTTGACATTGTAAGGTGTCCAGTAAACCGGGGCAGGACCTAGAAGCGGACCTTCGTTCTAATCTTGATGCGAATGCAGCAGCCACTTCTCTAGTTGACCCACAGCTGCCGTCGCGATAAACCGGAGCAAGAGTACGCTGCGTCCTCCATAGCGCACGTGCCCGACGGTGTCGCAAGCCTTAAGTTCAATCGATCTGTGCATCCAATCACATACGCACGACATATTCATTTCAGACGTTTGGCTGTCGAAACAGAATGCTCACTATCGACTCATTCCAATCAGTCAATTGTAGGTGTCTTGGGCAAGCTAAGATGTAAGAGAACGTAGGCAGCCAATGCTGATAGTATAGAACCTGTCAAAATACCTAGCCGATCCCCGCTAAAGTAATCTCCACTACCATGCTCAAAAGCGAGCCCTGCGATAAAGAGGCTCATGGTGAAACCAATTCCGCAGGCGAAGGCCACGCCAAGGAGCTGACGCCAATCGACATCTTTTGGCAGCTGGGCGAATCGAAGGCTAACCGCCAGCCCTACGAAGAGCAGAATCCCCATAGGTTTCCCGATCAGCAAACCGGCAATAACGCCCATCGTGACCGGGTGCGTCAGATCATCAATCGAGATACCAGTAAGTGAAAGCCCTGCATTTGCAAAGGCAAAAATAGGAAGAATCGCGAACACAACCGGCCCATGCAAATTGTGCTCTAGGTCTCGAAGGGGGGAATTACCATGCTCATCGCGCATCGGAATACAAAAGGCAATCAGGACACCTGCGAGAGTCGCGTGGACACCTGATTTTAGCACGGCAACCCAGAGAACGACGCCCAACAAAATGTAGCTCGAGGTACGCGTGATGCCCATCCGGTTCATCACAACGGCGACACCCACCGCCGCAACTCCAATGAGCAGCGCGCCAAATGATAGGTCGCCTGAATAGAACAAAGCAATGATGACTATCGCAGCCAAGTCATCAAAAATAGCTAATGTGAGTAAAATGACTTTTAAGGCTGTCGGAACACGACTACCGAATACGCTTAACAGCGCGAGTGCGAAAGCGATGTCAGTGGCGACCGGAATCGCCCACCCATCAAGAGCAACCGAATTACCCCAGTTCAGCCAGCCGTAGATCGCCGCCGGCACGATCATGCCGCCAAGTGCGCCCATGCCGGGCAGAACAACTTGCGAAAAAGACGAAAGCTCTCCTTCCATTATTTCACGCTTGATTTCGAGCCCGATCAGAAAGAAAAACACCGCCATCAAGCCGTCATTTATCCAGAGAAAAAAGGGTTTTTTGATCGCCAGTGCCCCCACTTGAACCGCAACCGTCGTGTTAAGGAGCGAATCATAGAAGGCTGACAAGGGAGAATTTGCGATCAACATAGCGAGTATGGCCGCAAGCAACAGTAACATACCGCCCGCCGACTCCAATTTCATGAAGTCCGCAACAGCGCTTGCTAGCACTAATGTTTTTTCTCGTTCTGCCATGCGTATTGATTGTCCAATAGATTAAAAGGTTGACAAGACATTCTTGATCCAACTGTTGGTCGGTTGTGCCCAAAGCAGGGTCGTTCTAGGCGCACTACAGAAGCACGGTTAGGAACTGCTGTAAACCTTGTTACGTAAGTTTATGAACGGCGCCTGCGAATAGTATACCGGACGCTCAAAACAACAGTTTCTGATCGACTATAACAGCCGCTTGTGGTCGGGTCCTGACCAATGCGGAGACACGGAATACACGCGCCCGGGGCCTGTTCGGTCGGTCCGGCATGGCGGTGGACAACCGCCGTTCCCAACTCTGCTTAATCCAGCCACGGAAGGCGGTAGATGCCCTTGCAACCCGGGTGTACCATGCCCCGGCATTGGAATCCATCGCCTATGGCAAAGTGGCGCTTGCCGAGAGCCTGGTCGCTAATTACATTAGGCCGTCGAGGAATATCCACGAAAGCAGGAGTATTAGTTATGAAGAAACAGATAATTACCTGGATAACTGCCGTCGGGCTGCTAACCACAATGTCTGCCGCGTTAGCCCAAGCAGGCATTACCGCAATCTATAAAGTGTCAGCCGACGAGTTGTGGAAGACGGTTGATTTTCATCAGCCGTCGGAGAACATCATGCCGCCTATCGCTTCAAGTACCCGCGATGGTGAGGGTCTTGGCGCGCTCAAGATCAACATATTGAAGGGCGGTGGTGAAGTGCATCTTCAACTTGTTTACTATTCACCGGAGGAACGAGCGTTCAACTACATTATCCAGTCATCGCCGTTACCTGTGAGCAACTATGTTGGTGAGGTTCGTGTGGAGTCTCTTGGGGAGGAGCGCTCTCAGCTAACATGGCGAGGCGTCTACTCCCCCGCTGGGGCGTCACAAGAAGAGGCTGACGCCGCTCTCCAGGGTTTCTACGAGGCGATTGCGGGCCGCGTCGGTGAGATGTTTCCTAAAGAGTAACCTCGTGTAAATCTGTGTACCGCGTCTGTGCCTCTCGTTGCCGCGCCCGTTTGAGTAAATATGGCGCTGGACCGCTATGCCTTGGCGATAACGTTGTCGATCTGGATTTGGCCGTTTAGAGTCGGGCGATTCAGAAATTCTGGGTATCAACAAAGCGCCATGTAATCTGGCTGCTTTGTAGCTTTCAGTAGTCATTGACTCCGAACATGTAGCAGTGCAACAGGTCCGGCCGGACGCGACCTGTAGCCGATATTGCAGCCTTGACACGCACAGCAAAGAAGAGATTCTTAGAGCCGAACTGACCTATACTTTGTAGCCCGCTTCAGAACCCTGCAGTCGGAGAACCACATGAACCCCGCAAGAGTGCCTACAGCCGTGTTTCATACCCGAGTACGCAATGACGATATCGAAGGTCCCAACCCGTTCGAGTGGAAGAAGGTGACCACTGACGAACTATTTTCCGGCAAGAAAGTTGTGCTATTCGCTTTGCCTGGTGCTTTTACGCCTGCATGCTCGGATAGCCACCTGCCCGGTTACGAGAATTCGTTTGACTCATTTGTGGAGGAAGGTGTCGACCGCGTAATTTGTCTATCGGTGAATGATGCGTTCGTGATGTTTCAGTGGGCCAAAATGCACAACATCGAGAAGGTCTTCATGCTGCCTGATGGAAATGGAGAATTCACCCGCAAGATGGGCATGCTTGTCGAACGCACCAACCATGGTATGGGCATGAGAAGCTGGCGCTATTCCATGTTCGTCGAGGATGGAGTCATCCAACACTTGTTCGCCGAACCGGATTTTCAGGACAATCCGCCTGGTGTCCCGGTGAGGGTTTCGGACGCCGAGACGATGCTTAATTACCTTCAGAGCCGAGGTTCAAAGTAGTTCGGAGAATGCCATCCCGCGTCACCAAGTCGAGCGGAGTCAATCATGTTAAATGACCGCACCTGGCCGTTCAGAGACTGTCGATTCGGGAATAGATAAGGATAAATAGCCTTTGAGCAATCAGGCAGCTTTGCCACTAATTGCTGACATCGCCCTTATTATTGTTGCTGTGCAGCAGCTACTTCTCTTGTCGACCCATTCCGGCCGGTCGGATCGTTTAGCCATGATCGGCAATCTAACATGCTGGTGTTGTTCGAGATGTCTATGTAGAGTCCGCGCAGTGCGCAAAAACAGTCTCGGATGTTGGAGGGATGAGGGGA
>JAHEKE010000114.1 GCA_024638505.1 Gammaproteobacteria bacterium
AAGACCGTGGACCAGGGGGGTTTCCACGGCGGCGCGCGAGAAATCTCGCATAGCGGAACCAAGGACCTACCCAGGGGGATGGAATCCATCACGGGCTACTCGATTATCAATGCCGAGAGCCTTGATGATGCAGAAAAGATCGCTCAGGGCAATCCATTCATTGCCAGCATCCGGGTCTACGAAATAACGACAAATTAGGTCCAATCAAACGATATCTTGCAGCAAGCTCGATGTTATCTGTGTATGTTTTAACTGGTTAATGGTGCAAGTGAATCGGATCTGCTGGAGCGGTGCGAGCGCGCTGCAACTGATTCCGCCCGTGGCCCAGGAAGTGATCGCGTGCAGCGAGGATCGAAATTGGAAGCACATGCTTCACGGTGCCGTAAAGTTTACTATCCCTCAATCTGAACGAACGATATAGTGAACAGAAAGGGCACGATAGAAAAATTATCCACGAAAGGAGATAGTCTCAATGGCCAACACGATAGAAACGATCCCTGAGAAAACGAGGTGGGAGATTGCAACAAAAGGATTGACCGGTGCATACATAGCAATTTCTAATGCCTTAAAGCAGGCTGTAGGTCAGAATAAATTTGAGGAGTTCAATGGGTCGCTCTGGTATGAAGCAGGAAAGGGAGCAAAGGAATTTGCTGATACCCTCGGTCTTGACACTGAAACTGCCGAAGATGTAGAAGGGGCTACACATCTCCTTGCTCTAGCGTCAATGGGGCCGGAGTTTAAGTTCGAAGTTATTGAAGCCACCAAAGACAGGTGTGTGGGCAGGACTACTGAGTGTCCTTGGCACAAGAGGTGGAAGGAGTTAGGTCTTGACTTCGATACTTGCGGTGTAGGGCATCAAAGATGGGGGGACGGAGCTGCCGAAAGTTTAAACCCGAATTTTACTTTCCGACTTACCAAGAATATGGTCCGCGGCGACTCGCATTGCGAGTGGGTAGTAGAGCGGAAGAAGTAACCGACTCTCGCAACCTACCGCTAACGGTTTCTTATGCTAATAGATGTAAAGGCGGTGTCGATCAATCCGCGCATTGCGAGGTTTAAAATCTTAACTGAGCCTTGGCACCCTCGCCGTTGAGCGATCAGGGCCTTCGTTCAGGCAATCGCCAAGGCAAGACCTTAGCGCCTTCACCTGACGGCGCTTACAGGTAAAACAGCGATTGAACGACTTCGTCTAGTCGACGATGTGGTAGACCGGGGCCTTCTCCATTTCCCACTCGCCGGACTCTCGGTCATAACGGGACAAGGTGAAGCAATGCCAATCCTGATCGTCCAGCTTTGGATGATCCGCCCGGTAGTAGTAACCCGGCCACCGGGTTTCCGTTCGGAACATGGTGTGGTGAGTCACGGACTCCGAGGCCAGCAGGCGGTGCTGAAGCTCCCATGCCCGCTGAAGCTGGTGCAGGTCTTCAGCTCCAAGATAATTGAGGTCTTCCCGTAACATGCCCAACAGCTCCAGTCCGCGGGTGAGCAACGGCTCGTTGGTCGTGTAGTTGGAGCTGATGCCGCCAACATACTCGTCCATAATCTTCTCGAGACGTTGAAGGCCGCTAATCGGCAGAATGTAGCTCGGAGAAACGGTGCCGGCGACGATCTCATTGCGACCAACCTGATAAGTCTCAAGAGGCTTGAAAACCTCCTGCTGGAGATCTTCGTACTGCCTTTCACTGACCTTGGGCTGCTCGTTGCGAAGATTATTCACATAGTTGACCGCTGCCTTTGCGGCGATGCGGCCTTCGGTAAAAGAGCCCGACGAGAACTTGTGTGCAGTGCCGCCGATGGTGTCACCGGCACCGAACAGGCCCTCGACGGTCATCATCCGGTTGTATCCCCACTGGTACTCGTCAGGAGCATAGTCCGAAGGTCCACTGGCCCATGCGCCCGAGCAGGTGGCGTGGGAGCCCATGACGTAAGGCTCTGACGTGGTGAGCTCGGGGTTGGTATGCTTGGGGTCGATGTTCTGCGACGCCCAAACAACCGCCTGCCCGATAGTCATGCCGAGGAAGTTCTCCCAACCCACGATCTCTTTGTGCGGGTCCTGGAAGGCCTCCTTCGTCACCATGCGAATGGGGCCTCTGCCGGCTTTGGTCTCCTCGAGGAAGGCGTGGTTACGCAGGCAGGTAGGCACTGGATGACGATCAATGTAATCGCCGACCAGTTCCTTGGTGTGGTCGTACCACTTGGATTCGTACTCTTCCCCGTAGGCGTTCTCGGTGTAGGTTTTCAAGTGCAGGAAGTAAGCGCCGACCGGCCCATAACCGTCCTTGAATCGAGTGAGGACAATGCGGTTCTCCATCTGCGTCATCTTAGCGCCGGCGAGAATCGGCAACGCATAAGCAGAGGCGCTACTCCACGGGGCGTACCACGTTCTTCCCATGCCCTCGCCCACTGCGCGTGGTTTATAGATGTGTGAGGCACCACCGGCGCATACGATAACAGCCTTGGCGCGGAATACGTAGAAATCTCCAGTCCGAACGTTGAAGCCGACAGCGCCGCCAACCCGGTTGGGTTTCGACTCATCCCGCAAAAGGTGAGTCACCATAATCCGGTTGTAGACTTCGGTAGCCGCTTTGCGGGCGGCCTCGGCGACGATGGGCTTGTAGCTCTCGCCATGAATCATGATCTGCCACTTGCCTTCGCGCTGGTAACGCCCCGTTTCCGGGTCTCGCATAATGGGAAGACCCCACTCCTCGAACTTGTGTACGGTGGAGTCCACATGCCGGGCGATGTCGTAACCCAGATCTTCCCGCACGAGACCCATGAGGTCGTTGCGGGCATAGCGCACGTGATCTTCGGGCTGATTCTCGTCCCACTGCATACCCATGTAGCAGTTGATGGCGTATAGACCTTGGGCGACCGCGCCACTGCGTTCGATGTTTGCCTTCTCGACGCAGACAACCTTCAGGTCGCGTCCCCAGTACCTGGATTCGTAGGTTGCGCCGCAGCCGGCCATACCGCCACCGACGACCAGCACGTCGGAGTCCACATGAATCGTTTGACGTCGACTGAACAGTCCCACTAGACCACTACCTGCTTCAATTGATCCGGCCTCAAGGTGGGCAGACCGCCGCCTATGTTTAAAGCATCCGGTTCGTGCGCGAGTTCCTGTGATTTCATCGCTTCCGCACTGGGCGGTGCAAGTTCAGCAGGTGATGGAATCGAGCCCCATGCGGTTGTCCGAATTGGAGAAACGAAGTTCTTTTCGCGACCGTCACGGAACTTGATCTTCCACGAAATCGTGCCCTTGGCTTCCTCACGCAGCACCCGAACGCTGTGGCCCAATGGGGCAAAGTCAGCGTAACCACGGGCGTCGATTGCGTTCTGAGGGCAAGCCTTCACGCAGGAGTAGCACTCCCAGCACATATTGGGCTCGATGTTGTAAGCACGACGATAGGTCTTGTCGATATGCATGATGTCGGACGGACAGATATCTACGCAGTGTCCGCAACCATCGCAGCGAGTCATATAGACGAATGTTGGCATGATATTTTGTAATCTTTTTTAGTTGAGACCAGCCATCCTATCTCGAAGAACAAATAATCGTTCAATCAAGAATTTGATGGCGCAATTAATAATTCTGAGGTAACCGATCCACGCTACCGAAAACTTCGGGTTTGTCAGCCGGTGCCGGCAGGTTGCTTCTCGAACCGTCCGCCTCTGCAATTCGCTTCTGCAGGGCCGCCGCAGGCTTGAAGAACATATGGGCGAACTTGGACCACGGAACACCGGCGAACAGCACCGTGGTGGCAATCACGTACAAAACAAGGAACAAGGTCGATTGCGACAAAGACCAGATTAGCGCGAACGTCGTACTCGCCAGAAGCGAGAGGACGAAAAGGTCGGCGCGAATAATACGAAACGGAGAATTGCCCTCGGCAGCCACATCGACCCGAATGAAAAACCAGAACCAGTAGCCGCCGATGCAAACCAGCAGAGCCCCGATGTGCCACAGCACTGCCAGAATGGAGGGTGCCGGGGTAGCGGAAGTCGGATATCCGAACACCATGATGGCGGTCGCGATGACGTATGCCAGGAAGCCATACATGGTCAGGAGATGGGCGACCCTGCGGCGCGGATTGCAAAATTCAGAAGATGTCAGAACCTCCGAACAGGCCGTCTGAACCGCGAGGGACGCAACCGTCCCGCCGCCGAGCTGCTTTGATCCTTTGGTTTTCGACTTCCGCCAGTTGTCAAAGAAGTACTTGGCGCTCTTTTTGTGAACAACATCAAACAGCGTGCCAGCCACGACCAGAATGACCATCAAGACGACATAAGTTTGTATAGCCGAGGGAGGTATGGACGCTGCAAGCTCGGCGAAGGGATTATTAGTGAACATGATGCCTTGGTTCTCCAGTGGGCTCTCCTTACACTCCCGAATTGTGAGGGAACACAAGCTGTCGTTCAACCTGACATGGTTTATGGGGGCATAAGCCAACAGCCTGGATAACCGTCGCAGCGGCCGTGGGGCGCTGGTATCACAGGTTCCGCTGCCCGAGCGACTGGGAAGTCTTGTCAGGTACACAGAGCCTGTGAATAAGGATAAAGAAGAAAGAACACGCTTTTAAGCAAATGGCTGCTTTGAAAGACTAAAGCAGAAGTTGACTCTAATCTTGTTGCAATGCAGCACCTACTTCTCTTGTCGACCCAATATAGCTATTCAGTCCCGCTTTCAGCGAAGCTAGATGCAACCGGCAGGTATCTGCTGGGGAGAGTGGGACATGCACCCGCGGGCTACGAATAGTCGACCCAAACATGCGATGTTTCCCGGA
>JAHEKE010000053.1 GCA_024638505.1 Gammaproteobacteria bacterium
AAAGTGGCCCGGCGCAAGCCTATTTATCTTCCGGCAACTCGCACAGGTTGTTAAGAGATTTTCTCAGGCTTGCAAACATAGCGGGTGCGTCTATTTCCATCACCTGGTCAATGACCCACTTATTTGTTTGATCTGAACCCATTATGTCCTGTACGTGAGCGCCAATAGTCCGCAGCATCTGGTACCCAGGTTCATCTTGCGCAAGAGTACAGGATGCATACTCATTCGCACGCATGTTGATCTTTTCTAAAAATGGGCCGTGATAGTCACCTCGCCCCATAATCTCTTCTTTATTGCGCTGCACGTGCCTGGCGGCTGCCAGGGCGGCAGTGGACACGAATTCATTTCTTTGCGCATGATCCAGGGCATCACACATCAGGCGATCGGATAGGTGTACTAACAATGCCAGATATTCTTCTGCCACCCCTATCCGCTGCGCATCCGTGTCGTACCGGAAATCCTCAAGGTGAAGATTCTTCGCCCCGTTCAGTGCGAGCTGCCACATGATGTAAGCCAGGGCGATGGCATTGTCCGCGATGGATTTTGGCCTGTTTTTGTTCTTCCATTTATCACGGGTTCGGCTTACCAGTTTTATCGGTGATTCCTGTTTGGCCATGACGTTAATCATAGTTGACGCTGCGTCGGAAAGCTTGACTGTAACGATTCATCAGTCAATGCTGGATTGGGCAGATAGAGTCGCGACCATGGGACCGCAGTTTACATTGGCAGTGGTTTGGAGCCCAATTGAACCTGCTGCTGTAAAAACTCTGCGGTATGCTTAACGCGGTCCAGTTTTTGTGCGATCAAATCGCGGACGCTTAAGACGCTGACAACTCGGTTTTCCTCCACCACGGGTAGGTGTCGGATGCGATACTCATTCATAATCTGCAGCGCTTCATCAATCGTTTGATTCGGATTTACCACAATTACTTTGGTGACCATGCTGTCCTCGAGGAGGTTATCTAGAAAACCGCCACCATTTTGATGCAGGCCGCGCAGCACGTCCCGTTCAGTAAAAATGCCAACGACGCTATCTTCCCGCAGCACCACAACGGATCCTATGTTGTTATCGGTCATACGGGCGACCGCAGCTGCGACTGTTTCATCGGCATTACATGACACGACGTCGTTGGTTTTGCCGGCTTGTTCTTGTTTTAGCAAATCAGCAATCAGCATGCGCATCCTCCTGTAAGTAAAGATCTAACTATACTCTGTTATCGTTTCATGCAGTGATGGAAAAACCAGAAAAAGCTTATACTTATATAAATCAAACTTGGCCTACGCATTAGCGCAGCGATTGTTTTATCGATTGACCTTGGGGCCGGCTGGTTAACTGCTGTGCGCTATTCAACCTGTTTGTGCAGTGTGCTGGTGTCTAACTGAAGCAGACCCACGTGGTGGCGATATACTTTGCTCCCACAGTTAACTTTTTTCCCCTGTGTAGATGGGTCCAAAAGGGCGGGAACAGCACTAATTTCCCATGTTCGGGTTTTATTATCAGGTCCTGGAAATAGAATTCTGTCTCGCCACCGGGGCCGGGCACGGTGTTCAGATACCAGATAGCAACCAACTGCCTTTGGCTGAACGATCCGGGGCCGCTGTCAATATGCCACTCGTAAAATTCACCGGGCCTGGTCCTTTGTAAGTTGTATCCTATATCCTTAAATGAATTGTTGGCAAAAAACGGATGCATTTCGGCAAGTATGCTAAGTGCGTTTCCCAGAGAGCGCAGTAATATTTTATCCACGTCCTGCCACTGTTTACGACCGCTCACCCTTAGATCTGTTGATCGCTTAACGTCGTTCTGCTCTGTTCCCGCTTGGCCGATACGGCCGGTATATTGGTGTTCAATATCAGCCTCAAAGCGATTGATGATGTCCTGACACGTAGGTTTGCTTAATGCGCCGTGGCTTACATAGACAAAGCTGCCTGGCTTAATTTCCTTAATTTTTTGACTGTCAGTGGCCAAGACTAATTATGCTGCCTTGCTTTTGTGGTGAGGTTACGGCGGGCATGGTATCAAGACGACATTAGGTAGCGCTTGCTTCGGCCAATAGACGTTTTTTACTCCTCGGTGAGCGCGTCCAGTATGAGGCCATGGAAACTATCTTGAGCGCTTATAAACATCCACCCAAGGTGGGTCCTACACCTGCTGCAAACGGCGATGCGCCAGCTGTATCCGGGAAACCACGAGTGCTCGGCTGTGGGTGGCCCCAATTGGACACAGCCTGGTGCCTGTTTAAAACATCCAACGTTGAAGGTCTGCGCGGCCGGATTGGTGCAGGTGTGCCGGTGTGCTCCATTTTTATCGAATTTTTGTGCCGCATCGGTGATCAGCCTTTGGCAATTGCAGCATCGTATCCCGTGCCGGGGTAGGCGGGTGCTAAGTTCATGCTGCTCGGATAACTCGGCATTGCTGAACTTTTTGAACATTTGCGCTAACTGATTTAGCGTGCAGATCCCTTCTCTTTATGGGCGAGATCAAGCAGTTTGCTCGCTAATTGATCATACTTTTGCTTGTATGCTTTGGCTGGATGAGTTTCATCATCCGCCCAGTAATTTTGTGAATTGATCTCGCCAGACTTTTCGTATTCCATGAATTCCTTTTGCATTTTCAGCATTTGGTCGATAATTTTCTGTTTTTCGTTTGACATATTTTGCAGTTCATATCTGGGATGCGCAATGTATTAAGCTTATCATAGATGCAATTAAAGCTAGAAAAGATATCGGCTGCCGGTAGCGCTCATCTTGACAGGACAAAGTACATTTGGGAGCGAGTAAAACTTACTATAACAACAAGCCGGTGAACCTGTATCATCGTTTGCTCTGAAACGAACTGAGGGTAGCGTTTATGACTGACAGCACTGAGATAGATCCAAAGACCAGGACTGAAATCGAAGCGGCGGTTTTTCACAAGATGGTCGAACACTTCCGCAAGTACCCCGAGGTGCAGAACATTGATCTTATGAATCTGTCCTATTTTTGCCGTAACTGCCTATCAAAATGGTATAGATCGGCAGCGAACGAACGGGGTATTGATATAGACTACGATCAGGCGCGAAAGATTATCTACGGTATGAGTTATGCTGAATACAAGGACCGGTACAGCAAAGAGGCCACGCCCGAGCAGTTGGCAGCATTCGAACAAGCGAAGCTCAAGGCCACCGAGTAAACCCGCGTCTTAGTCCGCTACTGCCAGGGTCTGCTCGGCGGCTGTTCGTGCCGGGGCGAAGCTAGTGAAAATGTGTATTAAAAATAATGAGATGCGGCCTGCGAGACATCAATGGCCGGGTTTGTTACAGTAAACCGAAACCTTACGCCAGTTAAGCCACTGGGCACGGTAACGCCCAGCCTTACAGGCAATAAATAACCACCGAATAGGAGAGCGACGATGTTAAGAGCTCTGAGCTTGGAGCCAGATCGATGTACTGGTTGTCTGCAATGCGAAATGGCCTGCTCTTATGAAAATGAGGGCGTTTTCAACCCCGCTAAATCTCGTATAAAAGTTTTTGCGTTTCATACAGAGGGTAGATTCGCACCTTACACCTGTACGCAATGCGATGAAGCTTGGTGCCTGAAAGCATGCCCGGTAGATGCGATAGTCATAAACTCAGAAACTGGAGCAAAGGACGTACTGGAGGACGTCTGCGTAGGATGTAAAGTCTGCACCATAGCCTGCCCATTTGGCACCATCAATTACAACTCCAGCAGCGGTAAGGTGATCAAGTGCGATCTATGCGGGGGTGATCCGTGGTGCGCAAAAGCCTGTCCCACCGGCGCCATTACCTATGTCGACGCGGACAGCACGGGATTGGAGCGTATGCGGGCCTGGGCGCAGAATAGCCCCAGCGGATCGGCCAGCTTCGTTACCCCGACAGAAAAAGATGTACAACACTATGAACGAGTTCAATTGTAGGAGTTATACACAATGGCGTGGACGCAAAAAATATTACGTGTAAACCTGAGCGAAGGCAAAGTTGACAGTGAGCCTCTTAATATGGAGTGGGCGCAGAGCTATTTGGGTCAGCGGGGACTGGCCAGCAAGTATTTGGTAGAAGAGATCGATCCAAAGTGTGATCCTCTGGGCCCTGACAATAAATTGATATTCACCACCGGTCCGCTCACTGGGACAATGGCGTCGACAGGTGGGCGGTACTCAGTAGTCACCAAAGGCCCCCTGACGGGTGCGATTGCATGCTCAAACTCCGGTGGGTATCTGGGTCCTGAGTTGAAAATGGCCGGCTGGGATATGATCATTTTTGAGGGCAAATCGCCAAAGCCCGTTTACCTGTTCGTAAACAATGATAGTGCCGAGCTGCTACCAGCGGATGCAATTTGGGGTAAAACTGTGTGGGAGGCCGACAAAATACTGCATGACGTCCATCAGGATTCCCAGATTCGGATTGCTTGTGTTGGACGATCGGCGGAAGCCGGCTGCCTCTATTCAGCAATTATCAATGACTTACATCGCGCGGCCGGTCGTTCCGGGGTAGGGACGGTAATGGCGTCGAAAAACCTCAAGGCTTTGGTATGCCGGGGGACCAAGGGTGTCGGTAACATCAAAGACCCGATGGGTTTTATGCAGGCTACGGAAAACGGTAAAAAGATACTCAGAGAAAATGCGGTCACCGGCGCTGGCCTGCCACAGTACGGAACGCAGGTTTTGATGAATGTAATCAACGAAACCGGGGCCCTGCCGACCAATAATATGCAGAAAGTTCAGTTTGCTGGCGCCAGTAAGATTTCCGGTGAGGCCATGCATGAACCGAGGAAGAGTGATGGCAAGCCCAATCTGACCACTAACGCTGCGTGTTTTGGCTGCACCATAGCGTGCGGTCGAATTTCTACTATCGATAAGAATCACTTTACCGTGCAGAACAAACCCGAATACTGGGGCAGCTCCGGTGGTCTGGAGTACGAGGCAGCGTGGGCACTTGGCGCCGATACCGGTGTCGATGATCTCGACACGCTGACTTATGCCAATTTTGTGTGTAATGAAGACGGTATGGATCCGATATCCTTCGGTGCCACGGTAGCAGCGGCGATGGAGTTGTTTGAAACGGGCGCTATCTCAACCAAGGAAACTGGAGGGATAGAGTTTAAATTCGGGTCGTCAGAAGCTTTGGCTAAAGCGGTTGAACTGGTCGCGGCCGGTGAAGGCTTCGGCAAAGATCTAGGGTTGGGCTCTAAACGGCTGTGCGAAAAATACGGTCGCCCAGAGCTGTCAATGACGGTGAAAGGTCAGGAGTTCCCGGCGTATGATCCGCGCGGAATCCAGGGAATGGGTCTGGCCTATGCCACCTCCAATCGCGGCGCCTGCCATCTGCGCGGATACACTGTTGCTTCCGAGATTCTTGGCATCCCGGAGAAGACAGATCCGCTGGTACCGGATGGCAAGGCCGGCTTGGTTAAGGCGTTCCAGGATGCAACTGCCGCTTTCGATTCAGCCGGTATCTGTATCTTCACCTCTTTTGCCTGGTCGTTAGACGACGTTGCGCCACAAATAAACACGGCCTGCGAGGGAGATTGGTCGACCGAGCGACTGTTAGAGATAGGAGAGCGTGTTTGGAATATGGAGCGGGAGTTCAACCTGAAAGCCGGCTTTACCAAAAAGGATGACAATCTGCCGCCACGCTTGACTACTGAAAAGGCAGACTCGGGCCCCGCGGCGGGCAAGGTAAACGAGCTCGACAAAATGCTGCCTGAATATTATGCAGTGCGCGGGTGGGACGAGCAGGGCGTACCCACCACGGATACCAGGCAGCGCCTTGGCCTGAGTTAGGGGAAAGATATGGATCACTTGATTGTAGGCGCCGGCCCCGCGGGCGTAGTCGCGGCGGAGTATCTGCGTAAACACGACGCCAGTGGGAACGTAACGATAATTGGCGATGAACCCGAGCCGCCGTATTCGCGTATGGCCATTCCTTATTATCTGGTTAAGCGGATCGATGAAGCGGGCACTTTTCTCAGGAAGGATCCCGGTTATTACGATAACTTGGGCATCGAAGTTGTCAAGGATCGAGTCAACGCGGTGGATTTCAACAAGCGCAGTGCTAGCCTGGGCTCGGGCGGGACCCGTGGCTATGATCGTATGATTATTGCCACCGGGGCCAGCCCCATAACGCCGCCGATAGCAGGAGTAGATTTGCCAGGCGTTTATCACTGCTGGACCCTGGATGATGCGCGCCACATTATCAAGTTGATGGAATCGGGCAACAACGTGGTGCTCATCGGCGCCGGTTTTATCGGCTCGATTATTTTGGAAGCGCTGGCCAAAAGTGGCGTTAACTTGACCGTGGTTGAGACTGAGAATCGCATGGTGCCCCGCATGATGAACGACGTTGCCGGAGGGTTGATCAAAGACTGGTGCGTTAACAAGGGTGTTAACGTATTAACCTCAACTCGCGTTCAATCCATCGAGCAAGGCGATCCTCTGACGGTCAACCTGGACAACGGCGACCATATTTCTGCAGATATGGTGATCACTGCGACGGGCGTGGCATCAAATACGGATTTTTTGGATGGCAGCGGAATTAAAATAGACGATGGCATCGTGGTTGATGAGTTTATGCAAACCAGCATAGATGGTGTTTATGCTGCTGGAGACTGCGCCCAGGGCAAGGATTTTTCTACCGGTGGATTTAACGTGCAGGCGATCCAACCAACAGCGGTGGAACACGGCAAGCTTGCTGCATCCAATATAGTCCACGGCCACCCTCAGCAACACCATGGTCAGGTAAACATGAACGTGTTGGACACATTAGGATTGATTTCGAGTTCGTTTGGTATGTGGATGGGTGTTGAAAACGGTGATGTAGTGGAACGAGTGGATCGTAAAAAATTCCGCTACATTAATCTTCAGTTCGAGGATGACTACCTGGTGGGCGCCTCCGCTTTGGGCCTCACCGATCGTATTGGAGTGCTGCGGGGATTAATCCAAAGTAAAATTAAGTTAAAAGAGTGGAAACAGAAGCTACAGAATGATCCAACTCGTTTGATGGAGGCCTACCTGGCAAATACGCAGGCGTTGGGATAGAAGTTAAGCTTGGAAATTACCTTTAAGCTGTTCGCCACCCTGGGCGACTACCTGCCTGCGGGCGTTCAAGGTAATGAGATCGAAATCGAAGTAGCGGAGGGCTCGAGCCCAAACGACGTCATCAAGCAACATAATGTTCCACAGGAAATGGTGCATTTGGTTCTGTTAAATGGCGTTTATCTCAGTGCTGAAGAACGCGGGCAATCGGTCATGCGCGCGGGTGATGCCCTGGCAGTGTGGCCGCCAGTAGCCGGCGGTTAGGGCCTAGTATCTTGTTTTCCGCATGGTAGCTGGAGTTGATTACGGAGATTCATTTAAGCGAGATATGGGCTGCAGCGAACAGGATTTTTATCGAATTTTACCTTCCGCCATCGCCGGTTATACGTTCAGCCTAGACGGAAATAGAGTTACTATATGTGATGCAGAAAAAAACCAGCAGTTAAGGTTAACCGTCAACCGACTGCCCGATCGGGAGATCGGCATGATCCGAATCCCCCGTATTGAGGTGGAATTTGCATTTCATAATTTCACTGTTGCGGAAAGGCAGCGGTTTTTGACCCGTTTTGATCATAGCTATCAGCGCGGTGGTGGCTGAGGAAAAAGGATGAGAATGCCTAGAGTATCACTTGATATCGACTTCCGATGCCCGCAGATCCATTCGCGGGACGCTCCTTCAAACGATGCCGCCAAGGCAATCAAGGCTATGCATCAAGCAGGTTTGCGTCTCCGCAGAAAGATGTTGGGTGTATGAATTGAGAAAATTCTGTAAAGTCTTGTCTATAAAACCATGAGGAGTTTGCCGCCAACACCAATGCTTGATGCTCTGCAGCGACCGGTGCATGATTTGCGGATCTCCGTTACCGATCGATGTAATTTCCGCTGTGTTTACTGTATGCCGAAGCATATATTCGGTCCGAACTATTCCTTTCTCAAGCGCAGCCAGTTGTTATCTTATGAGGAGATTGAGCGGGTTGCGCGAATCTTCGTGAACCACGGCGTTAGAAAACTACGCCTGACTGGGGGTGAGCCTTTAGTTAGGAAAGACATTGAGCTGTTAATAGAAAAGCTCAGCGCGATCGATGGTGTACAGGATCTCAGTTTGACCACAAACGGGTCATTATTGACCTTGGATAAGGCTGAAAAATTGCGTGCATCTGGTTTGCGCCGCATCACCATAAGCCTGGATTCGCTGGATGGTGATACATTCAAGTCCATGAACGGAGTGGATTTTGCACCTGAGCCTATCCTCCAGGCGATAGATACTGCGGCAGCAGTGGGACTGGCTCCGGTTAAGGTAAACATGGTGGTCAAACGCGGAGTTAATGACAATGCCGTGCAGTCCGCTGCCGAGTATTTTCGTGGGACAGGGCATATCATTCGATTTATTGAATATATGGATGTCGGTAACAGCAACCGGTGGCAGCGTGAGCAGGTTATATCAGCTGCTGAAATTAGGGATATTATCGGTCGAAAGTTTCCTATTGAACCTGCATCCCCGGATTACCACGGTGAGGTTGCGCAACGCTGGCGTTACCGCGACGGCAGCGGTGAAATTGGCATTATAGCTTCCGTCTCGCAACCCTTTTGCAGCACCTGTACCCGGGCCAGATTATCTGCAGATGGGTTACTCTACACCTGTCTTTTCGCCAATACGGGCCACGATCTGCGCGCACCGCTTCGTGCAGGTACAACAGACGAGGAGCTGGCCACAACTATCAGGCAGATCTGGTCCGCTCGTACCGATCGTTACTCTGAACTGCGTGCATCGCAGACCATAGAAATACCAAAAATAGAGATGTCATACATCGGCGGGTGAACCGCCGCAAACTGGGCACGCCCTGTCTTTTTTCAGTCTCATCTCATGGAATTCCAAACCGGCGCCGTCAAATAACAGCAGTCTGCCACATAAGGTACGGCCAATTTTAGTAATTATTTTAATTGTCTCTAAAGCTTGAATAGTTCCTATAACGCCAACGACCGGCGCTAAGATTCCCTCCGCTTCACAGGATTCTCCGCTGCCGCTTACCTCTCCGTAGAGACATCGATAGCAGGGACTGTCGTCCTGGTCCAGTAAGTAAGTAGAAATTTGGCCATCGGTTCGGATGGCAGCTCCGGACACCAAAGGAGTGTGCGTTCGTACGCAGCATTCGTTAATCTCAAATCGCGTTTCAAAATTATCGGTGCAATCCAGAACCACATCAGCCATCTGTATTTGTTCATGCAATTCACTGGTATCCAGTGCCCAGTCGATTGCGGTGATCTCAATATCAGGATTGATTTTACTGAGTGTCGCTTTAGCAGATAGTGCTTTTTCCTGGCCGATAAAGGCTGTCGTGTGAACGATCTGCCGCTGAAGATTTGATTCATCGACTCGATCGAAGTCACTTAAAACCAAATTTCCAATCCCGGCAGATGCAAGATACATTGATGCGGGTGACCCTAAACCGCCCATGCCGACCACAAGCACCCTCGAGTCGAGGAGTTTTTGTTGCCCAGGTTCCCCGATCTGCGGCAGCGCAATATGCCGGCTGTAGCGTTTCCTCTGTGCTTCGTTCATTGGCATTGGCAGGGACAGGGTGGATCAACGATTTTTAGGGAAAGGCGTTACCACTGCATTTGATTTATGTTTGTGTTGTTTTGTGCCGATATCTACCTTGTGCAGGTGTCCTGCTTCGAGAAAAAAGTGTCGATCGACGATATTCGAAAAGGCCTCCACGTCATGCGCCGATATAACGATCGACATCCCTTCGCGTTGCAGGCGCTGTATCAGTTCGTAAGTCTGCTGGCGAGATCCCCGGTCCATACTGGCAGTGGGTTCGTCTAACAACAGGAAACCGGGATTAACGATTCTAGCTCTGGTTAATGCGACTCTCTGTCTTTCACCGCCCGATAGAAGCTTGGCGTTACGCGGGGTTAAATGGTCGAGATTCCCCCAGCGCAAAGCCTGCCATACCCTCTCTTCCATCTGCGATTTTGGAACCTTTGTTGCACGCAAACCGTACGCAACGTTGTTAAAAACGGAAGTATCAAACATGTAGGGAGCCTGATGTAGGTATACTGATTCACTCTGCAGTATCGGCCGTGCCTTTATCCAAGATAGGGTTATCTCATTCTTCGTTACCGTTCCTTGCTCGGGTTTAAGTAGCCCCGACATAATTTTCAGCAGCGTGGTTTTACCCGAGCCATTGTCGCCGCTGATCAGAGTGCATTCACCGGGATTCATACGAAAGGTGTCGATACTAAGCAGTACTCGATCACCGTATACTTTTTCTATATTGTCGAAACGAAGTGAACCCTGCATGTCACGCGGCCTCGAAGCGGTATCGGGCACTACCCAGAAACAGATTTAACACAAGTGCCAGGATCAGCAGCACCATGCCCAACGCGATGCCCTGAGCAAACTCGCCTTTGCTTGTCTCAAGCGTAATCGCCGTCGGTATATTCCGCGTATGGTGCAGGATGTTACCCCCGACCATCAAAGAACAGCCGACCTCAGCAATAATCCGGCTAAACGCCGCAACAATCGCGGCAAACAAACCAAAACGCGCTTCATACATGACGGTGATCATAGCCCGCTGGGGTGAGGCTCCCAAAGTCTTTGCCGTCTCCCAGATAACTCTATCGGAAGACTGCAGCGCGGAGTGCGCCATGGCAACCACAATTGGGAAAGCCAGTATCATCTGGCCAATCACCATAGCTGTCTGCGTGAATAACAACTTCAGATCGCCGAGAGGGCCGTTTCTTGATAACAAAATGTATAGCGTTAATCCGACTACCACCGCTGGCACCGCCAGCAGAGTATGGAAGATCGATACCAATGCCCGACGACCGCGGAAGTTTCCGTAAGCCAAAAGAAATGCAATCATTAATGAAGGAGGTGTGATGTAGATGATCGCCTGTAAGGAAACGCTAAACGATATGCCAATGATCTCCCAGATACCCGGGTCCGCTGCTATTAGCAGAAACAACGCATCTACGGTAGCTTGATAGACCTCTTGCATTTACTTGTGTAGGCAGGAACAGTCCATAAGTATAAGTGTATAAATAATATCCCGTGCGTGTTGAGGCGTCACCCGAATTTAGCTACTTTGATACCGCCAAAATGAATACTAAAGGCATTATTTCGACCTGATTGTAGTGGAATTCCATGCGTTCTTCGCACAAATGGGCAGATTCGGTAAAATCAGCATAGAACCTTTTTATTCAGCCCGCTGATGATCAGATAGGAGCAATTTTGGGTTGAATTCAAGAGCAAACAGCAACATCTTAGGGGTAATTAAAGGTTAGTCTCTAAGTCGCACGAGAGAAAGGTATGCGTATTCTCATTCGTCACCAAGCTTTTGACCCGTGGCAGGAACTGGTCGAATATCAGAATGATTCCAAGCATCCAATCTTGGGGTATGGGGCGACTGCTGCGTTCGTGGGCACCATGCGTGACTTTAATGAGAACGAAAATGTAAGTGAAATGACGTTGGAACACTACCCGGAGATGACGGAACGGCATCTGCAGTCTATTTGCGCTGAAGCAAAAAGAAAGTGGGATATTGTTGATGGACTAGTGATTCACCGAGTGGGTGTTGTGCGTCCTGGAGAACCGATCGTATTGGTAGCCGTTTGGTCCGCTCACCGTAAGCAGGCGTATGCGGCCAATCGATTTATTATGGAGGACTTGAAATCTAAAGCACCATTTTGGAAGAAAGAGCGATTGCTTCAAGGCGAACGCTGGGTTGAGCGCAACACCCCCGGATAAAAAAGCGCAGCGGCGAAAAGTCGGAGAAAAGCTTCTAATCTACATCAGGTTGTTTGGCGTGAGGCCACGCTGCTTTTACATGATTGCGACGAACGGCAGCACCGTTACCTCGGCACCAGGTTCGATTGATTCAGCTTCCATTGGCAGGATGATAAAGCAGTTGGCTTGCGACATTGAGGTGAGGATGCCGGATCCTTGAGCGCCGGTTTTGGCTACACTGAGTCGCCCGGAAGCGTCGTGACTCAAAATGCCCCGCTGATATTCCGTGCGTCCCGCCTTTTTGCGAAGCTTTGACTCGCAGTGAGCTTGCAGTAAGAGGGGAGATGTTTCTGATTCCCCCATGAGTCGGCGCAAGGCGGGCTGCACAAACATGTAGAATGTCACCATCACGGAGACTGGATTGCCGGGTAAGCCAAAGAACCATGCATCGCCGATTCGGCCAAATGCTAGTGGTCTGCCGGGCTTCATGGCTACTTTCCAGAATTTGATTTGACCTAATTCCTCAAGGCATTCTTTTACGAAATCCGCTTCTCCTACCGAGACGCCTCCTGAGGTGATGACAACATCTGCACACTTTGCTGCTTCGTCAAAGGCATTAAACGTGTCCTCTCGCCGGTCTTTGATTACGCCCATATCTACTGGTTCGCTCCCAATTCTGGTCAACATTCCATACAGCGTGTAGCGATTGCTGTCGAAGATTGATCCAGCATCCAGTGGCTCTCCAATAGAACGCAACTCATCCCCAGTAGAAAAAAAGGCGACTCGAATTTTTCTAAAAACTTTCACTTCGCCAACGCCGAGGGATGCCAAAAGTCCGATATCGGCAGGACTCAAGCGGCGACCGCTATGCAATACAGTCTGCCCTTTCGCAATATCTTCGCCAGCCTGGCGTACGTTCTGCCCGATCTTATGGCGCGCATCTATAATAATTCGATTATCCGAGGACTCTGCGTGCTCTTGCATTACAACGGTGTCCGTCCCCGTGGGCATGGGCGCTCCGGTCATGATGCGAACGCATTCTTTTGGCCTAACAGCGCTCGTGAACGGACCGCCAGCCCATGCGGTTCCAATAACGCTCAGGGTCGCTGTTCCTTCTTGCGGTAAGTCAATACCGCTCAGCGCGTATCCGTCCATGGCTGCGTTGGTATGCCCGGGTACTTCGATCTTGGAGAGTACATCACTACACAGCACTCTTCCTAGGGCGCTGCGCAGGGCAACTTTTTCGAACCCGGTAGTGGGTTGAATCGCTTGCAGGATCAGCTGCAATGCAGCATCCGCCAGAAGCGAGTTCGGATCAAAGTCGTCCATACAGCTGGGGTCAGCTATTAAAGAGTTCTGACTCATACACAAATTCCCAAACTTTGGAAAAAGCTCATTCTAAGTCGGAATCTATTCCAACTAAAAGAAATCGGTGTGGGTTTATTTTTTTTCTAGTAGTGAAGTGAGGGGTTTTGGCTTGGACACAATGTGGCCTTGCGCAAAATCTATGCCGATTTCCCGCAGCGTGGCCAAGGTCGTTTGGTTTTCAACGAATTCGGCAACAGTTTGTTTCCCCATTACTTTAGCAATGCCATCAATGGACTTAACCATCGCATAATTAACCGGATCTGTTGCGACATCGCGGATGAATTGGCCATCGATCTTGATAAAATCGACGGGTAGGTTCTTGAGGTATTCGAATGAGGATAAACCAGTTCCAAAGTCGTCAAGTGCAAACAAGCAACCTCTGCTCCGCAGCTCATCTATAAATTCTGTAGCGCTGGCCAGGTTTGCAATGGTCGCCGTTTCAGTCAACTCAAAGCATATCTTTGACGGCGCGACCTCTGAATCAACGAGGTGGTCCAGCAGGTAGTAAAGGAAATCTTTGTCGCAAACAGAATGCCCAGACAGATTGATAGAGCACACCGAAAGAACCTCCAGATGCTTTGGATGCTGCGCCAACCAGTTTAACGCGTGCTCTACCACCCACTGGTCGATTCTGGAAATCGATTTGTATCTTTCTGCCGCAGGTAAGAAATACGCTGGGCTAATCAACTCGCCCTGCTCATCTCGCATTCTTACCAGTAGTTCGTAGTGTTCGCCATCGCTACCCACACCGGTTCGAGTTGGATCAATGGGCACAATAGATTGGTAAACCAGCTCGAATCGATCTTCTTCTAATGCTTTATTTATTCGACCGACCCAAGCCATTTCGTTATGGCGTCGCAATACCTCTTCATCATTTGGCTGAAAGACATGGACGTGCTTGGGGCCTTCCTCTTTGGCGGAATAGCAGGCAGTATCTGCCGCACTGAGCAGCGATTTGATGCTTTCCGTATTGTGGTCTATTGCTACCACGCCAACGCTGACATTGATATTGAATCTCGCATCCCGCCAAATGAAACGGTAATCAGCTATTGCCCGGTGCAACGTTTGTGCAACCGAGGCCGCACATTCGAGATCACAGTCAGAGAGCAATACGGCAAATTCGTCTCCACCCAACCGCGCTAGAGTGTCGTTGACTGTTACGTATTTTGCCAACAACCTGCTGAGTTGACGCAAAAGCTCATCGCCGGCGTCGTGTCCGCATGTATCATTGATTATCTTGAACTGATCAAGATCCATGTAAAGCAAAGCGTGAGTCGACTGATTTCTTTTTGCCTCGTTAACCAGTTCTTGCAGGCATCTCTCGAATTCATACCTATTAACAAGTCCTGTTAAGGCATCGTGTTTTGCCTGGTACTTTAGCTGTTCTGAAAGGGTATAAGCCTCGGTAATATCCTCGCAGACTACCAAAATAGATTTGGCGCTGTTAGTGTCTCCTGACATAACCCGTGCAGCAGTTCTCACCCAGATTTCCGATCCGTCGCTGTGCAGCATGCATGCTTCCCAACGATGAACTTTTTGAGGCTCATGGATACTGTCCTGAATTTTTCTTGACAGTAGCGCGTGATCCGATTCTCGATGAAGGTCGAAGATAAGCTCACCAACAAGATTCTCGACTGGATAACCTAAATAGTCTGCCCCAAACTGGTTTGCTGAAAGAATTGAACCCTCTACATCTAAAGTAAGGAACATTGATGGCGTATCGTTGTATAAATGACGGTAACGATCCTCACTGAGACGTGCCTGTTCTTGCGCTTGCTCTCTTTCTGTTGACTCTGCTCGCAGAGCACGGTTTACCTGAACCAGTTCTGTGGTTCTCTCCGCGATTCTATTCTCGAGGGCCGTTTTAGAATTACGCAACGAATCCTGTGTTTGCTTATAACTGATCAGGGTATTAATGCGTGCGGAAAGAACCGAATAATCTATTGGCCGGGTGACGTAGTCATTGGCGCCAAGTTCTAGCGCTTTGACTACATCATCGATGTCGTCCTTAACTGTGAGCATTAGTACCGGCAATTCAGAGCTGGAAAACTTCTTTCTAATCTCCTCCAGGACCTCTATGCCATTGAGGCCCGGCATAAGTATGTCCAGTACCACAAGATCTAATTTTACTTCATTGACTAATTCGAGGGCTCGAGTGCCGTCTTCAGCCTCGAACACCTCACACGTGGGCTTGGAAAGAAGTGATTTGAGTACGGAACGATTTGTCGGAACGTCGTCTACGACGAGCACATGGTGCTTGATTTCTAAGCTACCATTCTCAATGAACTCGGCGTCTTGCATAAATACGCATCGAATTTACCCCGTAAGGCCACAGTATAGTCTATTGTGAACTTGGTACGCTACAAGCAAGCCGAATTGCTTGTCACGCGAGAGCTATTTCATGATCGAAGCTTTGATTTACGAGCTTCGTAGTTTCTCTAAATTTCTATCTCTATGAGAAGGCCCGCTTTTGCGCACGAATGACAAAGTCCATGTGTTTTAGATCAGTTGTACTGAGACTCAACGCAGTATCAACCCATACATCAGCAGATTTCATTAAATCTTCCAAACGAAGGGCGGGATGCGTAGCGTTTACCATCTTGCGGAATCCCCACTCTCCATGTGTTTGGTTTTTATGGCGTTTAATATAACTCCATACTGCGTTTTCCCCTTGGCCTTTCTCAGCTAGGATATCAACTACCCCTATTTCGAAAAGCTCTTCGGCAGTGTATGTTTTTCCGCTAAGTATTATTTTTTCAGCCAACGTAGGTGCAATTCTACGGCAAAGTAATGGATAAGCACCCATTCCAGGGAACATGTTAAACATGACTTCTGGAAGGCTCATTTTTGATCCTTTTTCAGCTACTAGTATGTTTGAGGATAGGGCTGCTTCGAAGCCCCCGCCCAAGGCCGATCCCTGCACTAAAGATATTGTCGTAATAGGTAAATCGAATGAGACTGCATTTCTGTAAATTAGTTCTACGCAGGCATGAGCGTGCTCTTGAAGTAGTTCCCGCTTTTTACCCCTCACTAATTCGCTTAAATAAACAAGGTCACCGCCAAGATTGAATATATTGGGGATCTCGGAAGCCAAAACATGGAACTGAACATTATAGGAGCAATCGTTTGTCACCTTTTCAGTTGCTCGTGTCTCTAGAATATATTGTGCTTCCAGAAACGCGTTTACCAACCCTTTTGTAATTACCGTAGGACCATCTTTGAGGAATGATGTCCATTGAGTGGCGCTTGACGGATCATAAAACACCTGCAAGTAGGGTTTAAGGTTCGTTCGGCATGGTATATTGCGCTGGCGATCTCTAACTTCCGGTATTCGAAGATGTTCCAAGTTTTCGAATTGTGTTGCGATTGCCATTTACTTCTCCTTATCCAAGGTGACACGTTTTTATTTTGTTTCGGTCTCTTATATTGATCTATATTCACTCCCGATTTTCGCAAAGCTGTTACTTATATCTGATACATTTCCAGATCGATGGCGCAGACGAGGTGATAAAAGGGTTGCCGTTCCATCCTGGAATTAATGGACTGGAGTTGTAGGAGATAAGAATGTCTTTCAAGACTTATGATGAAATACAAGCCAAAGTTTGTAAAGTGGTTGAGGAAGTGTTGGCTATATCTATCGATGAAATTGATTTGGATGCATCCATTGAGAAACAGCTCGCACCAGATTCTATGGATCAAGTAAGATTGTACATGGTGCTTGAAGATGAGTTTGACGGATCAATTCCTGATGAAGATTTAAAAACCATCCATACAGTAAGGGATATCATAAATTATATATCTCGCCGTTTAGGAGTGGAGACGTAAGTTGGTATAAAAACGATAATATGGGAAGACGAAGAGTTGTTATAACTGGATTGGGAGCGATTTGCCCGATAGGCACAAATATAGATGAATTTTGGTTAAATTCTCTTGCTGGCGAGACGAGTGTTTTTCCCATTCCTGAGGGGTGGCGTGCCTACTCGGACTTCAAGTCAAAAATCTTATCAAAGCTGCCACCTTTAGAATTTAAAAACTGGGGCCTTAGAAGACTAGATCGTCTACAGTACGATCGGGTTAGCTTATTAGCTATTTGCGCGGCTCGTGAGGCTTTAACGAACTCTGGTTATCATATTGCCGTTCGAGACGAGCGAGCCGGCACCTTTAAGGTTGATGAATTGGAAACTAATCGGTGTGGAGTTTTTGTTGGAACAGGATTAGGGGGTGGCAATTCTTTCTTAGAGAATTACACACATCAAGTACTGTCAAGAAAAAAGAGGGAAATAAGTAGTTTACTGAAAGATCTGCCAAAGTCTGAGGCAAATGACTCACTTCATCGCTCTTTGGGTCAGTTAACACATATTCCTCGATTCAATCCGTTTGTTGTTTCGATGTTAATGCCCAACGCTACGTCTGCGTCTATAGGTATTAAGTTCTCTATCGGTGGGCCCAACATTACATTCTCTATGGCATGTGCAGCAGGTACTGTATCCATTGGTCATGCATTCAAATCTATTCAGACAGGAGAAATAGATGTCGCTGTAGCCGGAGGATGCGAGTTCTTAGATGATCGATATGGAGCCATGTTTAGAGGGTATGATGCTGCTGGTGTTTTAGTCCATAACTTCGAAGATCCTGAAGTAGCGAATTGCCCGTTCGATAAAAAACGATCTGGATTCCTTTTTAGCCAGGGAGGCGCAGCAGTACTCATACTAGAGGAGTTAGAAACAGCTAAGAATCGCAATGCCCCGATAATTGCAGAGGTGCTTGGATATGGAGAAACCTTTGATGCATATTCAATGATGGGTATGGAGCCAGATGGATTTGGGATAGAGAGAATGATCCGATTAGCGGTACAAGATGCAAGGATTGGCGCTGAAAAAATTCAGTATATAAATGCGCACGGCACTGGGACCTCTTTGAACGACCAAATCGAGAGTCAGATAATCGAGCGGATTTTCAATCAGAATGCGCTGATTAACTCAACAAAATCATTGATTGGACACACAATAGGAGCAAGCGGTTCGTTGGAGGCAGCGATAACCGCGCTAAGTCTTAAGCACGGGACAACCCACATTTGTAAAAACCTTACAGAGCCTATAGCGAATCTTAATTTCGTGACCGAAGTTCTGTCACACGATCTTAAATATGCTTTTTCGCAATCTTTCGCTTTTGGTGGCCACAATGCAGGAATTGTAATGCAACGTTACGGCGATTAGTTCCTTTCAGAGTTCCTTTTTTCATACAAATTCTCGTCTAAACTAGTAAGAAGTTACTAGTAAAGCATGCAGCTGTAGTGAAAATTCGGAATTTTCTTCTTAACACCGCGAGGATATCTGGTTCAGATCTTGAATTAGCGGCTCTTCGAGTCGTGAGTGGGGGACTGGTTGTCCTATATTTAGTATGGGTCGGGGCCTTCGGAGTAGGCGCTGATGGCGTAGTCCGATTGAATAACTGGATGGGCGTCGCTTATATGTTGTTTATAGTCGGAATTCTATTTTCGATTTTAATCCATCCTGAAACACTAGCTCTTCGAAGATTCTTCGGAATGTTTGTGGATATTGCCTTCATTTCTTACGTGATGTGTTGGGCAGGTGATTTAGGAGCCCCTTTGTTTTTTGTGTATTACTGGGTGACGGTGGGTAACGGGTTCCGTTGGGGTATCAACTACCTATACGCCGCTATGACGACGAGTATTATCGGATTCGGAAGTGTATTCCTAGTAAGTGACTATTGGTCTCTACGACCTAATATGGCAATAGGAATCGTGCTAGGGCTTATAGTGGTACCAGTTTTCGTTTCCAAGTTAATAATTAGATTGAACGAGGCATTGTCACGAGCTGAAAAGGCCAATAGTGCTAAAACAAACTTTCTCGCCAACATGAGTCATGAGATACGAACACCTTTGAATGGTGTAATAGGTATGACCGATTTGCTGGTGGGGACTAGATTAAACAAGGAGCAGAAGGATTTTGTACAGACGATTCAA
>JAHEKE010000115.1 GCA_024638505.1 Gammaproteobacteria bacterium
TGACCAAGTTGTATCGAGGGCCATTGGTCAAAATAATATCGCCGTTCTTCGTACTTTCTGTACAGAGATTTAATACAGCTGCCGTCACCCACTCCGGCGCAAGCTTTGCTTTTGCGCCGTCGTCAAGCTTTGGCATCAAGCCTTCAGTCATTCTGGTCAAGGCGACCGGTGCAATGGCATTACAAAAGACATTCTTTTTCTGCCCCTCAATGGCAAGCGTATTCATCAAACCCACAATACCGAGCTTGGCTGCACCATAGTTTGTCTGACCAAAATTGCCGAACAGACCCGATGGCGATGTGGTCATCACGATACGGCCGTATTGCTGATCACACATAATTTGCCAGGCTGCCTTGGTGGTGTAAACCGAGCCCATTAAGTGCACGTCCAGAATCAACTTCATATCGTCCATATTGGCTTTCTTGAAACTCTGGTCACGCAGAATCCCGGCATTATTAATGAGTATATGAATGCCACCAAAGTGATTCATCGCATCATCAATCATCGATTGTGCGCCGGCTGGATCCGACACGGATGCAGTGTTAGCTATCGCTTCACCACCTGCTGCCACAATCTCATCAACAACTTTCTGCGCGTGATCCACGGACTCTCCTTCACCGGACACACTACCGCCCAGGTCATTGACTACAACTTTCGCGCCTCTTGCGGCCAATGCCAGGGCATGGCTGCGTCCCAGCCCCCCGCCTGCGCCTGTCACAACTGCTACTTTATCGGTGAAATCCAATGCCATTTGCTTTACCTCATTTCGTTGATTTTAAAAATGTTGTTAGTTCTATGCCTGCTCTTGTATGCCAAGGTGCTCCATCGCGGTCTGCCTGGTACGCTTGAAATCCGCTTTACCTGAGGGCGAACGGTAGACTTTCTCGACCTGAACCACATGTTTGGGCGCTTTATACCCTGCAAGATGTTCTTTCACATGCGCAATCAAAGCGTCCACATCCAGCTCACCCTCCTGTTCATCACCGTGCCTTGAGACCACCGCAGTAATGGCCTCACCCCAGCGCTCATCCGGCACACCGACACAGACCGCATCCGCAACACCTTCAAAGCGCTTGATAACTTCTTCCACCTCTTCCGGGAACACCTTTTCCCCGCCGGTGTTGATGCAGACCGACCCTCTTCCAAGCAGGCTAAGGGTGATGCCGTCATCGTTTACAACAGCCCAATCGCCGGGAATTGAGAAACGGCCCGCCTCACACTCCACGAAGGTCTTTGCACTTTTATCTGGATCTTTGTAATAACCCATGGGTTGACGACCACCTACCCCAACCAAACCCTTCATCCCGGGCTTGCTATCCAGCAATTCCAGGTCTTCGCTAAACAATCTTGTGGTCCCGGAAAGCTGGAACTTACCCGTCTGCACAGACCCGTCTGCTGTCGTGATACTCAAACCCATACCCAGTGCTTCGGAAGAGCTGAAAGAGTCAATCAACATCATCCCCTTGTTGTGGGACAACAGCCCCTGCTTGGTCTCCTCGCTCCACATCACACCGGAAGAACTAATCATTTCCACGCTACTAAGGTCGTATTCTGCACCTTCGCGCTGCAATTCACGCAACATGGGCTTGGCAAAAGAATCACCTACAATCGTGATGTTAGTGATTTTTTCGGCGGAGACCGTGTGCCATAGCTCAGCAGGATCAAAACTTTTGGTACCGGCCATTAACACTATCGCACCACCACCAAACCAGGTAACCATCGAGGTAATCCACCCGGTGCCGTGCATCAGGGGTGGACAGACAAGCGCTCTGGTACGAGCCGAGGGTTCGAGAGCTTCTCGATAGGCGGCCTCCGTCACAGAAGGCCCGCCTATGCGCTGCAAGAAGAGGCCAAACATATCTTCCTGGCGCCACATAACACCCTTGGGCATACCGGTGGTACCACCCGTATAGAGGAGCAACAGATCATCGGGAGAGTGCTCAACCTCAACCGGTTCACGGTGAGTTTCAGCGACTGTTTCGTAATCTGCTGCGCAGGGGATGGAGTCTAGATCAAAGTCCCCCTTCTCTTTCACGACTAGAACGCCAACGATTTTTGGTAACCGGGGCAAAACTTCCGCTAGCAATGGAGCGAAATCCTCGTGCACCACGACGATTTCGGTGTCCGAGTTCTCCAGCAAATAGCGTAATTCTTCAGCCCGGTATCGATAGTTGACGTTGACGGGCACCAGAGCTGCCTTGAAAGCAGCATAGAGGCCCTCCATGTAGGCCGGGTGATTGTAGGTATAGAGAGAAACCTTTCCCTGCGGGCTGACACCACGTTCATGCATCCAGCCAGCAAGATTACTGGCACGCCTCTGAACATCTCCCCAGGAAATGCGCCTGTCACCCTGAATCAGGCAATCTTCATCACCTCGTATTTCACTGACGATATCAAGTGCATAGGCACAGTTTCCGTAGGGCATGTAAGCTCTCCTGTTCTTCTAGTTTAATGCTCAGGACTAAGTGAAAGCGCATCGACCAAACTTCTCGAACTGAGTCGAACAAGCCTGGGTTGTCTCTTCCCATTAGCCAAAGTCGCTCGCAGAGTGACGTTCCCTAACCTGTGTTGCCTCATCGCCCCAGACACGATTTACTCTCAGCCCGCGCTGAACAGCTGGGCGTGCATCTATCTCGGTCGCCCATCTCACGACATTGGTGTAAGAGGCCACATCCAAAAACTCCTGAGCATCGTAAATGTTGTGGAGGACGAGCCCGCCGTACCAGGCGTAATTCGCCATATCTGCAATGTTGTAGTCGTCGCCGCACAGGAATTGCCGCTCTGACAGGTTACGATCAAGTACGTCGAGCTGTCGTTTTACCTCCATGGCATATCGGTTGATGGGGTATTCCCACTTCTGGGGCGCGTAGGCGTAGAAATGTCCAAAGCCACCGCCAAGAAATGGTACGCTGCCCATATTCCACATTAACCAGGAATAGCATTCAGCTCGATCAGATAAGTCGACTGGAACAAATGCTTCGAACTTCTCTGCCAGGTACGTCAGAATGGCGCCGGATTCAAAAACTCTCGTGCCGGGATCTGTGCTCATGTCTAACAATGCGGGTATTTTGGAGTTGGGATTGATGTCAACAAAGCCGCTACTGAACTGATCGCCTCCCGCGATATTGATGAGGTAAGCGTCGTATTCCGCATCCTTCCCAATCTCCAATAGCTCTTCCAGCAATACGGTGACTTTCACGCCGTTTGGTGTGGCGAGTGAATGCAGTTGTAACGGATGCTCGCCCCTTGGCAACTCACTTTCGTGTGTCGGCCCAGCAATGGGACGATTGATATTGGCGAACATACCGCCACTTTCAGAATCCCAGGTCCAGACCCTCGGCGGGGTGTAGGGTGAATCACTCATACTGTTTTTCCTTTCATCGGCCAGGTTAGCGCTTGCTTGAATCACTAGTACTCTTAACCGATGTCGATGAGTATTCTGATCATAGCCACACTTCGAGGTTGTTACTCAGTCCGACGTCCCGGGTTAGGCTGATATTCAGGACGTCGGACATATCACACGCGGCCAGCAGAGCTTGAACTTCCTGCTGTGATGCGTCGTCGAGCAGCGCGAACTCGTCCTGTACCCGCTTGAGGAGAAAGAATCGATAAGGTTGTGCGAGCGCGTTGATCGTGACACCCCTTATCGCGAACGAGCCCATACCAACCCCTCTCGGTAGAGGCGTTCCCGGTGCGAGCTCTTGCTGGTCGTCAATCCATTGATTGATACAGTCTGCTGCGGCTCGTGTTTCGGGTATGAAATCTATGGCGATATGCTTGAGAAGATCAATCAGGCTGTCTGGCACCTGATCGTCTGACAGATAGGCATCACTCTGGGTTTCGAACTCTCCCACGTCCGGTTCAGGTCGATTCATCCGCTCGACCCATCTATACACTCGAATGGCTTTTGCTTGCATGATTGACAGTGGTTTCGGGTCACGGCCCAGGTGGGCGTAGAGTGGAGCCATCATGCCGAAGTCGCCGATGCAAGGCCGTCCACCGAGCAGGTATGGGTGCTGGCCAAAATGACTGTCCAGTTTGCCCAGCAACTCCAGGTACAGGGTCTCGATCAGTTCCATCGTTTCAGGCACCACACCAAATGCACCGCCAGCTGCCTTCGCGAGGTCTGCGGCGGTCGCAGCCTGTTGCGAACGCTCTGGTCCGGCGGGCATTACCGATTCGAAGTGGAACAACACGAACTCGCGATTCTCCTCAGGGAAGCTCCAGCGATAGTGCATGGCGGGCCGCAGCAACCCATCGGATCCGATGACATCAAACAATCTACTCAAGATGCGTTGTTTCGGCGATTTGGGAGAGAAGGAGTGACCACTTGTTGCTTCAAAATGATCGATGATCGCAGCGCCGTCTCGGATGACGGTCCCATCTCCCAGCTCGATCGTCGGGATCCCCTGGCGCCCGCCTGCCTTGGGTAGTACTACGTCCCGGTAATGTGCTGAGCTCTGCGTGGTTTCGCGGTAGTCAATTCCGGCTTTTATCAGGTAGCTTCTGGCGCGGCCGGTGTATAGAGAGACCGGCGTTCCGTAAAGCGTTGTCTGGTTCATGTTCAGAATGCCCTTTCTTTAATGTGTCTCGTCTAAGTTTCAGTGACAATTTCGTGTCAGCTACTTCGCTAGATCACGTTTGGAGCCAGTAAATCACAAAACCAGGAATCGGCTTGTCAGCTACGTGACAGAAGAAC
>JAHEKE010000116.1 GCA_024638505.1 Gammaproteobacteria bacterium
TCCACAAAATCTCCGATGGCCTTTGCCGATACCATCATGATGATCACGGCTACGATGATTGCGATAGCCATGATCGAGACGTCTTCCACCAGACCTACCGCAGTAATCACCGAGTCCAGGGAAAAAACAATGTCTAAGATGGCGATCTGCAGCAGCACGGATCCGAAACTTGTCACAGCGGACCTGGACCCGCCCTGACCATCGTCGGCGATGCCTTCCAGGCTGGCGTGAATCTCGTGCGTTGATTTAGCCAGCAGAAACAGTCCGCCGCCCATGAGGATGATGTCACGCCCGGAGATCTCCTGCGCCAGTATCGTAAACAGGGGTTCGGTTAATCCCATAATCCACGCTATGGAAAAAAGAAGGGCGAGGCGTGCGATCATGGCGAGACCCAGGCCCAGTCTGCGGGCTAGGTTGCGCTGGTCTGCGGGAAGACGCCCAACCAGTATGGAAATGAAAATAATGTTGTCGATGCCCAGCACGATCTCCAGGGCCGTTAAGGTAGCGAGGGCGATCCACGCTTCAGGGCTTGCTAACCACTCAAACATACAACACTCCAGGTCTGTCAGTGGGGAGACATATTACGTATTCAGCGCGCCGACAGAAAGAGAGCGGCATGGGGTTGCTCAGATCCTGCTGTAAACGGAGGATGCAGAATCCGGCCGGCCTGGATAGAGAAATGATTGCCCTTTGATACGTGTCAAGCCAGGTTAATGCCATCCGCTTTACAATGTGTTATGCCTACGCTACCGCGCAACGTCCACGAGCAACGATCGCTGCGTAATCAAACCCAGGTGTTTCGTGATCGACTTGCAGCCGGGGCGGCGTTGGCTGAGCTGCTTAAGGCATACGAAGCAGCGGACGCCATGGTTTTCGGTATTCCGGCGGGCGGCGTCCCGGTTGCGGCGGAGGCGGCCAAGCGCCTGTGCCTGCCGTTCGATGTACTCGTGGTCAGTAAAATTACGCTGCCATGGAACACGGAAGCGGGCTACGGCGCGGTCACCAGTGACGGCACCTGCCAGTTGAATCAGCGCTTGGTCCGGCAGGCCGGCCTGGACCCGGCAACCGTACAGGCCGGTATCAAAGCCACAGAGGAAAAGGTCAGGCGGCGTACCCGTGAGTTCCGCGCGATCCTGCCCGGACATAAGGTGACGGCCACCACTGCGATCATCATGGATGACGGCCTGGCCTCAGGTTTTACCATGCGCGTAGCCGTTCAAGCTTTGCGTAACCAACGGGTCGCATCGATAGTCGTGGCCGTCCCCACCGGCCACCTGCGCGCGGTTACCGCACTGGCGCAGCAGGCTGATGCAGTTTACTGCGTCAACATTCGTGAGGGTCTACAGTTCGCCGTTGCTGACGCCTACACCTGCTGGTCTGATATCAGCGAGGATGAAGTTAAAGCCATGCTGGAGTCTGCCAGTCGTGCTTGCAAGGAATCGGCACTATAGGCATGCCGGCATCCGACCAAGTCCACTGGGAACATTTTGACCACGCGGCCGATATCGGTGTACGCGGTGTCGGCCGGTCTTTGACTGAAGCGTTCGAGCAGGCGGCACTGGCGATGACCGCGGCGGTCTGTTCGGTGCAAAGCATAAGGCCGACCTCGCCAGTTCACCTGCAGTGTCAGGGCGAGGATCCGGAGCTGCTGTTTGTCGATTGGTTGAACAGCATCATTTTTGAGATGGCAACGCGAAACATGCTGTTCAGCCGTTTCAGGGTCGAGATAAATGGGGGAACGCTTGCGGCAACAGCGTGGGGTGAACAGGTTGACGTCGATCGACATCAGCCCGCTGTGGAGGTTAAGGGTGCCACTTATACGGCGTTACACGTAGGTCACAATGAAAACGAGCAATGGGTGGCTGAAACGGTTATCGATGTCTAGGAAAACGCTGCTCAATTCCGTTTTTTTAAGCCATCGCGCCCATAAAGAAGTTCGGAGCTGCACTGCGTGTGTGATGAATTCGGGTGCACGGAGCAGTTCGATATGGGGAGCAAAGCGATGTGACAATCGACAATCCATCGGTTTTAAACGACACTGTGCCTGCTGAAGATAGCGATGACAGTCTTTTGCACACATTCGACCTTCGCGGGATGCATAAGCACAAGGTAAGGGTAAGCATGAACCTGGATAACCTGGAAAAAGTAAACGACTACACCTGGTGCGTACAGCCGCACGGCAGCATGCGCGTTCCGGCAGTGTTTTATGCCAGCGAGGACCTGATGAGCGGAATGGACGACAAGGTCTATGAACAGGCCTGTAATGTCGCCACGCTGCCTGGAATCGTGACTGCCTCCTACGCCATGCCAGACGCCCACTGGGGCTATGGTTTTCCGATTGGTGGCGTGGCTGCGTTTGATGCCGACCACGGCGGTGTGATTTCCGCCGGAGGCGTGGGATTCGATATTTCCTGCGGCGTGCGCACGCTGCACACCGGCTTGCATCGTCAGCAGATTGAAGAGGTAAAAACCACTCTCGCCAATGAATTGTATCGATCCATACCGGCAGGCGTGGGCAGCACCGGACGGATTTCGCTTGATGACCCGGCGATGCACGCCATGCTGGCCGGTGGTGCGCAGTGGGCCGCGCAGGAAGGGTGGGGGCAGATCGCGGATCTGGAGCGCATCGAAGAGCACGGCCGCATGCGCGGCGCCAGACCCGACGCCGTATCCGCCCAGGCGAAGAAACGGCAGAGAAAGGAAATGGGCACGCTCGGATCCGGTAACCACTATCTGGAGGTGCAGCACGTAACGGATGTCTATGACGTCACTGTCGCCGATCAGTTCGGCCTGCACGGCGGCGATGTTGTGTTGAGCATCCACTGCGGCTCACGCGGGCTGGGGCATCAGATCGGCACCGAATTCTTAAAACAGATGGTCATCAGCGCAAAGGAGTACGGCATATCCCTGCCGGACCGGGAGCTGGCCTGTGCCCCGCTCAACTCAGCGCTGGGCCAAGAGTATCTGGGTGCAATGCGCGCAGCGATAAACTGTGCGCTGGCTAACCGACAGATCATTACCCACCTGACCCGTTCGGCTTTTGCCGGGATACTGCCACAAGCAGAGTTAACGCTGCTGTACGACGTCTCGCACAACACCTGCAAGGAAGAGGAACACGCTATCAATGGTCAACGTAAAAAGTTGTTCGTCCATCGCAAAGGGGCAACGCGCGCTTTCGGTCCCGGCCACCCGGATATACCCGCGCCGCTGCGCGATGTCGGTCAACCGGTGCTGATCGGCGGTTCTATGGGCACCGCGTCGTATATACTCACCGGCAAGAAAGAGAGCGAACAGCACGCCTTCAGCTCCGCCTGTCACGGCGCCGGACGGGCCATGAGTCGGCGTGCGGCCAAGCGCAAATGGGGCGGACGCCAGTTGGTCGACGACTTGGCGCAGGCCGGTATCGTCATTCGCAGCCCCAGCATGCGAGGCGTGGCAGAGGAAGCGCCCCAGGCTTACAAAGACGTTGCCGACGTGGTCGATGCGGCCGATGCGGCCGGGCTGGCGGCTAAAGTTGCGCGGGTCGAACCGCTGATTTGTATCAAAGGCTAAGCGGTGTCGGGATGCTTCATCGGGACCAGCGGTTGGAACTATCCCCATTGGGCGCGTTTCTATGCAGGGGTGAAGCGCAAAGACTGGTTACGCCACTATGCCGGGCATTTCAACGCGGTGGAGGTCAATGCCTCCTTTTACCGGTTACAAAATCCACAGACCTTCGAACGCTGGCGCGACCAGACGCCAACGCATTTTCGCTTTTGCCTAAAGGGCAACCGCTTTCTCACACACAATAAAAAGCTGAAGGATCCACTCGCGCCCATCGCACTCGAGCGCGAGCGCGCGCTTGGGCTAGGCCCTAAGCTGGCGGTTGTGCTGTGGCAGCTGCCCCCAAACCTGCAAAAAAACATCGGCCGCCTGCACGCATTTGCACAGGCGTTGAAACGCTGGTGCGAAGCCAGGCACGCCGTGGAATTTCGCCACCCTTCCTGGTTTGATGACGAGGTGGCCGACTGCTTGCGCGTGCACAATGTCGCCAACTGCCAGTCCGATGCGTCAGACTGGCCGCTGTGGGAAGTGGTGACAACCGACCTGGTCTATGTCCGGCTGCACGGCCATACCCGCACGTATAAGTCGGCTTACTCATCAGGTTCCTTGGGTAAGTGGGCGTTAAAAATTAGACGATGGCGCCAGAATGGACATTCAGTACATGTTTACTTCGACAACGATGCCGAAGGAGCGGCGCCAAAGGATGCAAGGCGCCTGATGGACCTAACTGCTGACGCATAAAAACAAGCACGATATTTCTCTGGCAACGTGACGCAGGCCGTTCCCGACGCTTGAAGATAACTACGTGCAATCCTCTTCTTTCGCCTGTTCACTCCTGCCATAAAAGGAACAGCTGGCTGCTCCGGATCAGCCAGCGACTTTATCGTTATCATCAAGCACACGGCGCGTCCGCTTAGCTGCGTCGGGCGGACCGGATTGCGCCGATTTAGAATCGTTCCGGTCGTTCATCTACTTCTCGTTTAATTTGGCATAACCGGTTTTGTGTTCATGCGCGCAAGCGCACATTGTCCGGGTCATAGGGCGCGACGTCGAGGACGCGGGCAGGAACCGGCTGATCCAGGATAAGCACCCTTAAGTTCTGCCCGTTAGTGGGGGCTGCTCTGAACAAGGCCAGAGCCAGGAC
>JAHEKE010000117.1 GCA_024638505.1 Gammaproteobacteria bacterium
GGAGGACCAATTGAAACGAGTTTTAAGCAGAGTTTACTGCAGGTGCTGAAAACCATCGATGCGAATTACCAGGACTGGATGATCGCGATTCACTATGAAGTAGAAAAGAAAATCGCCAAATGACTGTAATTTTATCTGGGCGCGGATGATAGAAAAAGTAAGCCCACGCCAACTATTTCATTTCTTAAGACACGATTTAATACTGTTCGGATCCCAAAGGATATCAGCGTTGGAGAGTGGGGTAATTCGAAGATAGCCGGGCTCTCAAAGCCATTTTCTGCGTCTGAATATCCACAGCATCAACCCTACTAGCACAATCATGAACAGCCACAACAGTGGGTAGCCAAAATACCAGTGAAGTTCCGGCATGGCCCAAGGACTGTCCTGATGGCTGAAGTTCATGCCATAGACGCCGACCAGAAAAGTAAGCGGGATGAAAATGGTGGCAATGATGGTGAGCACTCGCATGATGTCATTCATGCGATAGCTGATGTTGGAGAGATAGACGTCGAGAATACCGGCCACCATCTCGCGACAAGTCTCGATCAGATCCATAATCTGTACCGTGTGGTCGTAGCAGTCGCGCAGGTAGGTCTTGGTCTCTTGCGCGATCCAATCGTCCTCATCGCGCACTAGAGCGTTGATGACCTCGCGCTGGGGCCACAACATACGCCGCAACAGCAGCAGCTCCCGCTTAATGCTGTGTATTTCCTGCAGCGTGTCCGGTCTAGGATGCGCCAACGCTTCCCCTTCCAATGCCTCAATGCGTTCGCCGACATCCTCCAACACGGGAAAGCACTGGTCTATGATGATATCCAGCGCAGCGTATAACAGATAATCCACATTCCGCGACCGCGTGCGACCAATAGCATGGTGCAGGCGTTGACGAAGCGGTTTGAAGGGGTCCGAGCGGGCATCGTTAAAAGTGATGAGGAAGTCCTTTCCCAGGAACAGGCTGGCTTGGCTGATGTCGATCTCATCGCCCGTAAGTTCGGGCAGGCTCATAATGATGAAAAGGTGATCGCTATGCATTTCCATTTTGGGTCGCTGCCCGGTACTGACCACATCTTCCATGGCTAAGGAGTGGAGACCGAACATCTCACCAAGCTGAGTCAAGGTACCGGCGGAGACGGTGCCCTGAATGTCTACCCAGGTCCGTGTGTCCCGGGACAGGGAGGCACGGCAGTCTGCGGCACTGGCGCCATCGTTCTCGACATAGCTGTCTGCGGTGTAGTCGATCAACCGTATAGTAAATTCATCCTCACTGATCTCGTCCGCTACCGATAGCGATCCGGGCAGCGTTCCCGGAGGATGATAACGCTTGGTAAATATCCGCATGGTGCGGTGATTATAAATGACAATAGTTGATAGCGCCGCTTTAGTCGCGTCACATTTCCGGCGATGCGAAGTTGAATACCGTGTTTATGCACCATGCGGTCGAGGGAGGGAGGCCCCAACATGATGCAGCAGTGGATTGCTGAGGTTAGTAGGTAAGAACTGATAAGTGTGCTTTTTATCCAGTATCTAACCGGTGTTTGCTTTTTGTGGATGTCGAATTATTCGGCAATCCGATTAGTGGAAATTTTTTTTGCCGACTTGTGAACAAAACCCCAGTCGGCTCTCGCGCCGACTGGGGGTCATCATAAAATGATTAAAAGCCTACCGGCTGAATTCGTACTTGACCCCCAGCGTAAGTATATCGATGCTCAGGTTGTTGGTGTCGGTATCGAGTTTCGAGAATTCACCAAATATATTCCAGTTTCCGAAGTCGTACTCAATGCCGAGTCCACCGAAGAGTTCCGTGGATGACTTGTCGAAACCGGTGAGGTCGGTGTCGGAATCAAAGAAAAAGCCTCCTAGCTTGCCGTACAGATCCCAGTTTTCGGCAACCGAGAAGTTTAGAACGCCAACCAAGTAAAAACCCTCGGCGTCAAGATTAAGGTTTAGCCCCTGCTCGTTGCCGCGGGTGTTGTAATTACCGAGATCCAGATAACCGCCTTCAACGCCGAGCAGGTCGGTGAACATATAGCCAGCCTTGAGCCCCAGCGCAGTGTCACTGTCTTCGAAGTCCACATCGTTGACGTTGTTCTGATTGGCGCTCAATCGGTTGGCGGATGCACCCAGGTAAAAGCCGGTGTCATCATCGGCAAAAGCCGTTGGTGCAAGCGCTAGACTCAAAACAGCTACGGTAAAAATTTGCAATCGATTCATGGTTCCTTATCTCTTTAGGGGTGAATTATCGGGAATAGCGTGCTTGCTGTATTGTCAGGCATGCGGTCAACTTTTTGTGTATTTGTCGAGGGTGACACGCAGCGGACTTACATTCTGTGGGCCTTCTTTACGCTGAAACAACAGCTCTTCCGTGGTTTCAAAATCACCATACAATTCCTGGTTCACCTTTTTAGCTCGAGTAATAGCAGCGCCTTGCAATAACGCCCCGGCAAACAAACCCTGGCTGCGTGAATAGGTCACGATCGGACTCTGCAGAAAAACGTCTAAATCAACACCGGCTTCACGGCCCACTGGTCCGGCAGCAATTCCAGCCTCGGCACCTACAATAGGTTTGCCGCTGAGTAATGTGCCCAATCCCTCGTCGGACATAATCAGCATTAACAGTGACACCTGTTGTACGCCCGCCTGCAGACCAAAGGTTATGCTGCTCAGGCGTGTAAACAGAGGTACGCCAAAACTTCCGTCTTCGTGCCGGCAGCTGACCATGCCGCGCCCAAATTTACCGCCAATAGCAAGCCCGGCTTGCGCAACCTGCGGAAAAATGGCGACGCACTTTGCGGCTTCGAGTAATTTTTTGGGGACACGCTTATCCGGCGACCCGCCCATTTGTTCCTCTAACATGGCTACTGCTTTTTGCACATAGGTGCCGGGTTCAAACTCAGCCGCGGTTACGGGTTCGCGCTCAACTTCGTCATGGGAGTCCGCCCAGATCGCTGGCGCAAAAATAGCGAGACTTAACAGTAGCAATAATTTAATTTTCGCGTGGGTCAGTGAAACATTCATCGTGTGAATTCTCCTCTGCAGGTTGGTGTGTGAGCTGAAAGATCAAACGTTGCGTTGATACATTCAGATCGAATCAGCAGTGAGACTGGGCCGCCTGGAAGAAAGTCACATCCACCCGCAAGTTTTTTATGGCTATTCAGTCCGTTGCGGAATCCGGCCGACGCCTTGCCTTCTCTAGATTCACGTCGGTCAGTAAATCGATCAATCCCCGCCGAAGGACTTCCAGCCGGTGATTTGGCAAATCGGGAATCAGTCGACGCAATTCGGTGATGCTGCTCGATATCGACTTATTTTCGGGGTGTCTACTTGGGTTTGCCTTCATTTCTTTCAACATCACGCTATATAGGGCATGCAAAAGATGGTTATGACTTTAAAGCTTTCTCAATCTACAGACCGCCGCGCATCGGAATAGGTCACAGGTGCCGGTTTCAGCGGGAGTGCAAGCGAAATACTTAGGGTAAGGCCGAGACAGGTACATCCAACTCCAGCCCTACGTAGGCTTTCTCAAATCTTGCGATCGCCCGGTACAAGCGCATTTTTGCACCACTCAGGCTCGTGCCGAGCTGGCCGGCAATCGTTCTTATTGACAGCTCGTAAAAAAAACGGAGCTTGATCACCTCTTGATCAGTCGGCGGCAAGCGCCTTAATGCCACGTGTACCGCATCATTAAGTTCGATATCCGCCATGCTGTCGGACGAGACTAATGCTTGATGTGGATGTTCATCGTCGTCCAAGCTTTGGCAAACGCGGTGACGCGCATGATGTGATGCCGCGCTGTAACATTCATTGCGGACAATGCGATACAACCAGGTACGAAAGCTTGACCGGCCTTGAAAGCGGCTGATGCCGCGATGCACCCTTATCCGTACCTCCTGACTTGCTTCCTCGGCCAAGCTTGCGTCGCGTAAATACGAAAAACAGGCGCGGTAGATAAGACGGTCATACCGGCGCAGTAGCGACTCCACCGCATCGGCAGAAGACGGGCCGCGCTCTCGCGCCACCGAGGTCAGATCGTCGTCGGTATAGGAGGTGGTCCCGAAAATTTTTTGACTGATGACACTGCACTCAACGCCTGACATTAATAACCAACTCATACAATAAGGAGCGCGCACCATACCGAGGTTGTTTCAATTAATAAAACAAATCATTTTAGTCATATTGATCAAAATAATTTGTTATTAGTCAGACCCGACCGCCGCGTCGAGAATCCAGTCAATTTATATTCGTACTGTCCTAGATTCATCCCAACCCTAAAAAGTCACGCCATCCCGCTTAAAAACCTGTGTGACTTCCTGCTGCGCTTTTCAGTCTGCACTAACGATTTGTTCAACCGAGGCCAAGCGAGCAGCGAAACAGGACCTGTCATCGATGACGCTGCTTGGCGCTTGTCTTCACCGATCACCTTTAATAACTGGATAAAACGTAATGAATAACACCGCTATCAAAATTCTGACGGCATTGATTGTCGCCACAGTCGTGGCACTGACCGGGTGCTCCTCAGCCAAACCCAAAGAGGAAAAGGCCATGGCTGCGGCACCCGCGCCCACGCAGATGGACTCCGACGGGGACGGCGTACCTGATGATAAGGACCGCTGCCCGGGTACGCGCCCCGGTGTCGAGGTCGATGAAACGGGCTGCGAGATTATCCTGCGTTTGCGCGGTGCGC
>JAHEKE010000118.1 GCA_024638505.1 Gammaproteobacteria bacterium
AGGTAAGGAAGCACGGGATCATTGCCTGATGTTTCTGGATATAGCCTGCTACGTCTGCTGTCACGGAACGCGGTCATTGATCTGGTCGAAATCGGCGGTTACTGACCGGCGGCTTCCGGTCATTATGCGGCTTAGTTTTGTCGACACGAACACGAGATGGCTCCGAATCAGGTGTGACATGATGCGATCGGTTGCTAAGATTCAGTGGGAGAATTTATAGCCCAGGTGTTGCATTGACCGGTTGAAATCACAGGCAAAAGCAGCCTTGAGCGTGGCACCATGCTAGGTTTCTGGGTCGTCCATCAATAGTGCGAGCTGCCTTTCGTAATTATTCAGAAAATGTCTGGTGATAGCGAAATGTTCCGTGTCTTCATACTCGACCTCAGAAATCCCGGTGCCATCCAACAAGAGAATTCTGGAGTTTGGGTAACTAAGCAAGATTGGCGAATGAGTGGCAATAATGAACTGCGAGTCGTCCTGGACGAGCTGATGTATGGCGGATACAGCTGCCATTTGACGCGTAGGCGATAACGCTGCTTCCGGTTCATCAAGAATGTAGAGTCCTCTACCCGAAAGCTTCATCGTGAGAGCGGCCATGAACGCCTCACCATGGGATCGAGCGTGTAGCGATTTGTCCCCGTAGCCGCGCAAATAGCCAACGTCGTCCATGTAGGTCGCGACATTGTAGAAGCTCTCCGCTCGCAGGAAGAAATGATCCTTGGGCTTCTTGAAGCTGCGGGATGACGTTAGGTAATTGGAAAGCGGCGATATATCCTCCGACGTTCGGAATTGTACGTTCTTGGTACCGCCCTCTGGGCCAAACCCCAATAGCAAAGCAATGGCCTCGATCAACGTGGACTTGCCAGAACCGTTTTCCCCGACAAGAAACGTAACGTCAGGGTGGAAATCCAAATAGTCGAGTTCCCTCACCGCAGGAATATCAAAAGGGTACTCGTCGTATGAGTCAATTGAATCATGCTGAAGGGCGATCGATTGTAAATATGGCTTCGCTTCCATGTTGCAGGATATTCCTGTTGCTTAACGAAAATACTGCGGTCAATTGCACCTTAGCATCCGCATGCTTATGTAGTCCTCATACTCGCTGCCTTAGCGCCTCGGCCAAAGATCAATTCGTGATCCAATTCTCGCGACGTTAGCGTTAGGCTGCTTTGGCCAGTAGCCGATATTTGACCTCAGTTCACTCGACCGATTGAAGTCACCGCTGCTTAGCAGTCGTTCGGTCGTGTTCTTGGTGATCGTCGCCTGACGGCCGCAAGCGTTCAGTCGAGATTCCACACAGGATCGAAAATCACGAGATCGTCTTGTTGCAACTCCGAGCGAACTAGCTCCATATCTACAACAACGCGGGAAATGTTCTTGCCTTCCAGCGTCCACCGCCAATGAGCAAAAAAATAGGAGTCATTGTCTTCGTCATTGCATTGAATTTCTGTCTCAGCGTCGATAATACTCGTACCTGAAACGGGACCTAGGTCATGGCAATAGCCTTCAAATTGACCCCAGTATTTAAGGCCGATCAAGATATCCCCATCCCATGTTGGCAAACCAAAAACCCGGAATACCCCAGCGTTATCGCGAATTACAAGCCATGCGCGCCCGGGTTGCACAAGGGTTGTGTCTCCCTCTTCCCACCTCTTCGGTGGACTGATATCGACGACACGCGACGAGTTTCTATCGAAGTTCGCGACGTCGATTCGCTCAAAGTGATTTAGTTCGTCGGCGTTTTGTGACGGTCGCAACGACCCTGCGAATGGGATGGCGGCAATGAGAAGTCCCACAAGCAACGTGATCTTCACACCGGTACCTAGGAATCTCGCTCTATCGTCAGCCATCTGATCTCATGATCTGATTTGCGACCGTCCGCCCATGGTCATCTGCAGCCTGCGGGCGAGCCACAACAACTATCTCGTTGCCACTGCTCCAGGGAGTCCGCGCAAAATCTCGATAGAACGTGACATCCGCAAATCCAGCACGAGCGAGGAGGTGCTCAAGCTCGTATCGGTAGTACCAGCGCATTCCGCAACCTAGTTCGAGGAGGGGCCCGCCAACTTCTTCCGCCATTGACCGGTAAAACGCAGCGTCACCTGAAGAATCACGAATGACCGTGTAGACATTGTCATAGGTTCGCGCAATCAAGCGCTCGCATTCAGATTCGTAAGTCATGCGACCGATCATAGCGCGATGACAGGGCCGTGGCTTGCGGCAGCTGTTGGTCAGCGGCAGTCGCTCAGCCGCAGGCAGCAAAGCTGGCACCGGCTGGGGCGCATTGTTAGATTGCCGATGGGTCTTCATTCTTGAAATAATTTATTACGGCTTGGCTGCGGAGACCTAGTGCAAAGACCACTAGCAAAACGCCCATTAAGATGCCTACTAGCCTTTCTGCGCTCAAGATAGCCCCAAGACCCTTCACACCATAGACTATAAGAATAGAGCCGAACGGAACTACGCCAAAGATGAGGGCCAGACTCAAGCTCCATAGGAATGCAGCTTTTCTACCCCACTCCTTTCGAAACAAGAGACCCAGGAAGCAGGAAATGGTCATGAGGATCGAAAGGGCCAACAGCCCTGTCATTACGGCTCCCTGAGTGGCGTTCTCAGTTTGCCACTGGTCACTAGCACTGACCTCAATAGTTCCCTTTGATAGTGCAAAGATTGCCATTAGATACAGCAGGCAATTTCCGAATGTTATTAGCTTAGCCAGATCTACCCTCAGCAACCTAACGATTAAGTTGAGCTGGCCTTGACGCCGACGAGCAGACCGACAGCGACGCGAGGACGCGGCCAAGTGTCAACTCGAACCACTTTTTATTCATGCGCCATCAGCGGACCGCTGGTGTGATTCGTTAGCGTGCTTTTCTACCGCGCCCTTGAATAGCCAACCTGTTAGAGCTCCGATAGCCACGAGCACCCATCCAAAGACAATGAACCCGAAAAGCGTATAAGAAAGCACTACACCCAGGAACTCGCCAATACCATCAACAAATCCAGCCTGAATTCCAGCCGGTCCCAAGAGTGCAAGCACCAGATTAAATGTCAGGAACGCCAGCAGGCTCACAGCTGCACCACGCACGGCACCAAAACCTGGCGCAAGCAGGTATACAGCCCAGAACCCCGACAGAAAAGCGCCGACAAAGGGAAAGGCAATCAATATCCATCGCTCGCGAAAACCCATAACCCAATAGTTGTGATCCGGACCTACGAACTGCCATAGTAAAGCGGAACCACCAACCCCACCGAGGAAGCCTGCAATCAAGAAATACACGAAAATCCTCTGATTAAGCGTCATTAGTGCTCTAACGTAAGAATTCAGCCGACGGCAAAGCCGGTCGGCTGGTACGACTTCTTAAGCGCGGCTTCAATTAGATTCTCTATACGTGTTGAACAAATACATTGCAGATACGACGAGGCCAAACAGGCCGATCGTATTAATCTGAATAAGCGACCAGACCGAAAAAAGTGCGCAAATAATTCCTATCACTGCAGATGCTTTGCTTTTAGTTAATATGCTTACAGCAAATATTACGAATAAAATTAATGCTGCAACTGGAGCATAGAAAGCCCACAGTTCAATTTCATCATATTCCGGCGCCTTAATAGCCTCCAATACTTGTGCCACCCCGCCTTGCTTAAAGTCAGGCAGGAGCAATATGCCAGGTATTCCTAAGTAGAATATACCGGAAAGCAATGCCAGCCCCGAGAATACTAGTTTTTTCTTTGCCACTTCCATTGAGCACTTAATCCTCGCATCAGCGGCCAGCAATGCGCGCAGCGGTAAGACTGCCAAGATATCCAATAATCATCGCAAGCGTCATTATAATTCTCATATGCAGCCTGACGGTTGAACTCGGCCGCCGCCGTAGGCGGTCGGTTGGCGTGATCTGTTATGTGGCATATTTCACCTTTCTATATGCATATCCGCCTCTTAAACATTCAACAAGATAGCCTGATGTTATGTTGCTTGACGGACTTTTTTGATTTCGCTTTAGAAATCACTGAATGTCTGATATGGATGAAACCTGCCGATTCACATCCTGCCTCTGTAGGTCTGCGTACAGTACCTGCGAGTCATCCAGACTGAAATGCTGTACTTCCGGTTTGGAGCAGAGGCCGACAGGCTACAATAGTTCGATCGAGCGTCGACTAACCAGGCTATTCCTGCTCGTCGAAGGCGTCTTTGTGGAAACAACGTCTTCGCACGTCAGCTCCGCCGAAGAGTCGTCACTCGCGTTGCATCCTGGAAAACTTCGGTACTCGGCCAGATGCGTGCGTCGAGGAAGTGACGTTCGCCACTTGGTTTAGGTGTCAGTTGTGATGTCGTCCCATTGGTCGTCATACCACGTGAGCCAATTCAGCGCGTAGTGACGCTCCTGAACCACACCGGAATCGAGACCGTCTGGCGACTCCTCGCCGCGAATGCGGGCATCTTCAATAGCCCAATGGAGCCGATACACAAGATCGAGATGATCCAGAATGTCTTCCTTTTCTCTCAATTTAGCCTGTTCGACGAAAGAGCTTAGGTCCTTCGACTCTGCC
>JAHEKE010000006.1 GCA_024638505.1 Gammaproteobacteria bacterium
TTGATCCGTCAACGCTTTCCTACGCCACTATGCGGAGGTACACCACCTACCGCGAAGAGAACCCTGACACCGGCAGGAACACATCTTTAAATTTGACATATTCCCCGGAATTAGAGAACACAATAGGTCGACAAGAGAAGTAGCTGCTGCAGAGCAGCAAGATTAAACCTAATGACTGCTCTTACCCGCAAAGCTGCCTGATTGCTAGAAGCCTGTCTCTAAAGTATTAGTCTCTAGACGGCACCAAACGGCCGTTCTCTATCGACGCGCCTTACCATCAGCGAAACGGCGAGCCGCCATTGTCGCTGTGTTTATGATTTATCACTCAGTTGAGGGGACAGAATGAAGCTGTTAGTTAATGTATGCTCCTGTCCTGCCATTTGAAGAAACTAAAAATACTCACCCTGGATCATTTTAATGCCTTTGTCCTCCCACCCTTTGCCTGGATGGCTTGCTGCGTTCGGTGTGCTCCTGATCTGGTCGGGCTGGGTCGTAGTTTCGCGTCTGGGAGTTGTGCAGACACTCACGATTTACGACATGGTGGCGCTGCGCTTTCTGGTCGCCGTAATCGCTGTTTTGCCCTTTATTGTTTCTTACTGGCCTCGAAACCTGTGCTGGTGGAAAGTTGTTTTTTTGGGTTGCGGTCCTGGGGTCCCATATCTCCTGTTTGCCTTTACGGGTATGAAGTTTGCGCCGGCCAGTCATGCTGGCATTTTGATGAACGGTTCCTTACCGATTTTTGCCGCACTTATAGGCTGGTTATGGCTTGGCGATCGGTCGAGTAATCGAACCGTCATTGGCCTGGCAATCATCCTGTCCGGCTGTGTGATGATCGGGCTGGATCGGAGTTCAAGTGGAACAACTCCTGATGCCTGGATTGGGCATCTGTTCTTCTTAAGCGCCGCCGGCATCCTAGCGGCTTACATGGTCGCTACTAAATTCTGGCAGCTTGCTCCTCTACAGGCCATGGTCGCGATTCCCACGGTCAACCTAGTTTGGTATGGACCGGTTTATCTAGCGTTTCTGCCCAGTGCAATCGATCAGGCGCCCTGGTCAGAGATCTTATTACAAGGGATCTACCAAGGGCTGGGCCCGAGTATTCTGGGAGTGTTATTTTTCACCATAGCTATTCGATCTATCGGGCCTACGCCTACGGCAGCAGTTATGGCTGGAGTACCCGGGCTCGCCACTTTGCTGGCAATACCCCTTTTGGGCGAATGGCCAAGTATGTTGGCGTGGGTTGGGCTTGCCGTTGTAACGGCCGGCATTCTCCTGACTATACTCCGGCAGGCCATCCAGACTCTGGAACAGGGCGAAACCAGAGTCAGCCATCGCGCCGGGGTGGGCCGCCCCTAGGGCCGCTATGGGTCCAGATTGTGAAAAAAGTCCGGAACCTCTTTGATTTACGGGTCTCTTTACCCTTCCTACAATGGAGATCGTGGCATGCACGCGATCCTACGAAGTCGAAATTTCAAATCCGAAATCATGAATGACTTTTCTCGCAGTCTGGGTCGCAAGTTGCCCTTAGTAGTCTTTTATATATAAGGAATCAGTGAACGGTTGCTTCCGGCTGCACAGCAGACCAAAGGGAGTTAACTCTCTTCAGCTAAGGATTGCTTGGATCAACCGGCTCAGATCGGCCAACTGCGGACGACTGGGCGAGCCTAGATGGACGGCGGCTTCATACTCAAACCGGCCATCTCCACGAATTTCGCAGATCGCTGGATGCTATTCTGCGGTTCATGCCCAATTAACTGATTTCTATAGTTATGAGGGTAGGCCTGCTGCTTCCAAGTTCTCTAATAACCTGCCACGCTTGGTTGGGTCCGTGAATCCGAATGCCTGTGCCCAGACTGACCGACTAAACTTCGGCTCAATTCGGAGGATGTCTTTTGATACTGAGCCGGCCTCGTCAGTCAGATTTGATTCAACTAAAGCGTTCACCAACCACGGTTTCGGCAGTATTGATTCCGGTTCACGCTTAACCGATTGCCTTAGTGTTACTACAGCTTGCTCGAGGTCACCTTTAAGCGAGTAGGCGCTGCCCAGAACCATTAGATACCACGCTGGATAGATGGGGCTTAGCCGCATAGCCCTCTTGATTTGTCGAATAGAATCATCTGTTCTATCAGAGAATCGCAGCAAAGCCGCAGAGATAGCCAAAACAAATGCGTGGTTTGGAGCTAGAGCTACGCCTTTCTCCACCATATCAATAGCTTCTTCTGTCTCTCCTTTCAGGTTGTAGGCAAAACCCAGCAAAGAGAAACTGTCAGGGTATTTGTTGTCAATCTCTAGTGCTTTCCGCCCCATTTCTATGGCTTTCTCGAGGGATTCGCTTGGAGAATCTCCCCACTGCCATCTCGCGTCCTCGGCATAGGTAAAACCCAGATACACCCATGCGGCGGCATACTCCGGATCGAGACAAACCGCTTTTTCCAGTAATCGTTGAGCCTCTATATTGTCTTCCTTGATGTGTCGCTCCATCAGCTCCTTTCCTCGAATCACAAGCTCCCAAGCCTCGACATTTTTTGTTCCACCTGCAAAGACTCTCGCCTGTTCACCCTCTGTCAGGGCTACCTGAAGGGCCACTATAACGTTTCTGGTAATCTCGTCCTGAACTGCAAAGATGTCATCTAGATCTCGGTCATAGCGATCCGCCCAGCAATGATTTCCTGTCTTTGCATCTATCAGTTGGGCAGTGACTCGGATTCGGTTTCCACTCTTACGATTGCTGCCCTCCAGTACGTAACGAACACCTTGTTCGCGCCCGACCTCTTTGATGTCAATAGCCCTGCCTTTGTAGATCATCGTTGAGTTGCGAGCTATAACAAGTAGTCCGGATAGACGCGATAGTCCAGTGATGATGTCTTCAGTAATACCATCACTGAAATGTTCCTGTTCCGGATCGTTGCTCATGTTGGTGAAGGGAAGAACCGCGATAGAAGGCTCCATTGGCAATTCCAACTCTGGAATTTGCTCAGGTATTGCCTGAGTGGAATGCTCAGCTTGCGGCTTTATTTGGTAAGCCCTTAAAGGCGATTTGATATTCTTCACCTGCTGCTCGCCCATGAACTCATAGTTAAGCGCGAGCTTGGTGCCGATTGCAGTACGTACAGCGTCGGAAATACAAATACCGCCAACATCTGCCAGAGTCTCAAGCCGTGCCGCGACATTCACACCTTCCCCGTAAATGTCTCCCCGATCCTCGATCACATCGCCTAAATTTACACCGATCCGAAACTGAAGCTTGCGATCATCGCTCAAATCTGCATTTCGAGCCTTGAGTTCATCTTGGATTGCCACCGCACCTGTCATTGCATCCATTACTGAATCGAATTTGGCCAAAACAGCATCACCTGCATAATGCATCACTTGGCCGTGGTGTGACAGTACGTTTTGTGAAATCAGGTTGAGATAGTCACTTAGAGTGCGATGAGTTTCATCTTCATCCTCGCCGGTGAGGCGGCTATAACCGGCAACATCCGCATACAAAATTGCGGCAAGCTTTCGGGGAAGACGATCTGCCATGCGGCGTTGATTTCCTAATTTTGGGTGATTGAGAAATACTATCGCGTAAATCCATGTGACGCGAGCAGACACCTGATTTAAGCCGTGTTTAGAAGTATCTCCGTGCTGAGCGAAGGTCCGAAAAGGGCAAGTTACCGGCATAAGTTGATTAGATGGCGAAGGACCGCAACGGGTCGAGGGCAGAAGTAGCTGCTGCATCGCAGCAGGTTAAAAGCTTACTTCCGCTATGGCCTCAAAAGCGGACCAGTAAGCTTCACCAACGTTTAGTTTCTTGCCCTGATCGACCCTGGGCAGTCTAATTCTGGCCAAACAAGCGTAACGCATTGCGATAGCTGATTTTTTCCGCCACCTCGCGTGGTAATTGATTGAGCCAGTGGCGGTCAAATTCAATAATCTTTTCGTACATCCCCCAACGTGTTGGAATGTAAGTATCGCTACCCATGGTAATGCGTTCGGGGTGCCTCAGAAATAGCGCCTGCCAAGATGAATCAAGCTCTCCTTGCGGAGCGATTTCATACTCACGTATAGAAATATCAACCCACAGATTCCTGTGTTTGTCCAGCGCCCCCGACTTTATCTCCATGGCCTGAGTCTCGGTGCATTTGGCTCCGCGGATACGGTCGACTTTCTGTTACTCATACCCGCCGTTCGATGCGAAAAAAAAGAAACGGCGCAATCCATTGCGGAAGTTCTCGAACAAGGAAATCCCGGTCAGTGATTCGACAGGAATCCGGTCACCTGTTCAGTACGTAGGTGACGCCCGACACCTGGGCTATCTTGGGATCAGCCGTTCAGGGGTGCATGACGAACCATCGCTTGGCGAACGAATCTCGAAACAACCTCACGTGTCTTTCTCGCTTCCGCCTCGATCCAATCTATAAACACTTGCTGTACCGGTGGCGCGGACTTCGACGCCCTGACGATACGATAAGCGTAGTGCGCCTCGACGGCACTCTCCGCTCCGAGTGGCGCTATCAGGCGACCGGAGTTCAAATCGTCCAGCGCCAAGACCAAACCACATAGCGCGACACCTTGGCCATCAAACGCGGCTTGAAGTGCCATGATCGAATGCGGGTATCTGGGTCCTCGATTGAGCAATTCGTCGTAAATACCGTGGTACGCTCCCCAGGCTGCCCAACTCAACGCACCGGTATCGCTGGTCTCGCCCTCGATATGCAACAACGGGAGTCGCAACAACTCTTCCCCGCTCGCCAGACCGGGAGAGGACTCGCAAAGATCCGGGATACACACTGGCAGAATGTATTCCTGAAAGAGTAGCGTCGTGTCCAGGTCTTTATCTTCCGGGCCGTATCGAATCGCAAGGTTGAACTCGCCATCGGCAATATCGACCAACGACAGCGATGTGTCCATTCGAAGGTCTATCTGCGGACACCTTTCGTAGAGGTTTCGCAGGCGTGGCGCCACCCATCGTCCGGCAAGCGCCGGTGCGGCACTGACCGATAATTGCGCACTGCTCGTATTGCCTTGCAGTCGCTTGAAAGCGGTCTCCAGAAAACCAAAGCCCGTGCGTAGTTCATCAAGCGCGGGAGACGCTTGGATTGTGGGTCGCAAGCCACTCGGTGTACGCGTAAAAAGCTTGAATCCCAGATACTCCTCGATAATGCGCACCTGCTGTCCCACGGCCGCCGGTGTAACGCCGAGTTCCTTGGCGGCGCGCGCAAAGCTCCCTAATCGCGTGGATGCTTCGACGGCGTGCAGGGCGTTGAGGTAGGCGAGTTTGCGCGACATGCTATCAGACAAAGAAATTCTTTCAGCCCTGTAAGTTATTCTGCCTTTATTATTATCGAAATATGGTAAATAGTTCCAATGTAAATCTTCTTCCACTACAAGAATTTCTTTGCAGAAGAGGCCTATGTACACACTCTACGACGGGCACGCCACAGGCGGCGTCACTGTCCGCGCAGCGCTGGCCGAAATCGGTGCGCCACACAAAATCGTCAACGTCGACCTTGGGGCCGGGGAACAACGTTCCGAGGATTTTTCGCGTATTAATCCGTGCCAGCAAGTGCCTGTGCTGGTACTGCCCGATGGGACCATACTGAGCGAAAATATCGCGATCCTGATGTACTTGGCGGACGCGCATACCGAATCGGAACTTGCGCCTCGGTGCGGAACCGTGGAACGCGCGCAGGTCAACCGCTGGCTGTCGTTCTTCGCAATGAACATCTACGGACCAGAATATCTGCGAATGCGGCCTGCGTTCTATACCACCGACCCTACGGGAGCAGATGGGATTGCTGCCGCGGCGGCAGCTTACTTGAAACGCCACTATGGCATTTTCGAGGCAGCGCTGGGAGGCGGACCGTATTTACTGAACGCGCGCTTCAGCATCGTCGATATTTACATCTGGATGCTTGTGCAGTGGTGGGACGACCGCGATCAGATGTACCGCGACTGGCCAAAGACGACTCGCTTGGTTGACACGGTCATGCGCCGTCCCAAAATTGCACTCGTGCACGAGGCACACTTCGGCAAGGTCATCTCTGGTGAGACGGGTCACGCTCATTAGGTTACTTATCACCAGACACGAAGGTCGGTAATGGGCAAGTTACCGGCATAAGTTGATTAGATGGCGAATGACCGCAACGGGTCGACAAGAGAAGTAGCTGCTGCATCGCAGCAGGTTTAGAGCTAATGTCTGCTGCTGGCAAAGCTGCCTGATTGCTAAGAACGTGTTTCTACTTCTCTATTATTGAATCAACTAGCACTGCACGGCCAACAGTAGATATTCGGACAAGCGAGCTTTTTGGGAATTGACCACCGACCAGCTCAGTAACCTCGTGCTCGAACCCAAGTAAAAGCGCTGTTACATATTTTCGAGTGCGCGCTCGAGAGGCGGTAAAGCGCTTTTCAAGTGCACACGTGTAGCTTCGTCTCGTAGGCGTCGAAGCTCACGCATCGTTCCATCATCGTGCTTGCCTCGGCCATAGTTCGCTAACGCACGCCCGCGGGCGATGAAGAAGTCGGTCCAGGGCAGAGGTTCTGCCTGCGTGTACTCTTCCAAGGCCGTAGCGTAGCGATCGACGCTATCCCAGTCGCCGGTGGCTAACATCGCCTCCATGGCATCACGATAGAACCAGAAGTGGTTGTGGCTGACACAACCCTGCCGAAGGATTTTCTCGCCTTCGGCCAAGGCCCGCTGCCGTGTCTTCGCGTCGTCGGTGCAAACGGCAAGCCCACCCAGAACTCGCGGTCCAGTGAACGTAATCGCGGTCTCTCGGCTGATCGCGAGTGCTTTTTCCAACACTTCGACCGCCTCGGAGCGGCGTCCCTCGGCTAGAAGAATCTTTGCTGTGAAATAAAGATTCGTCGGCTCAAACCGCCAGGCGCCAAGATGCCGAACAAGTGCCTGTGCCTGCTCAATCTGTTCTTTGGCACGGGCGATTTCTCCCATATCCACGAGAACAAAAAAGGTGGTTCCCCGGGAATTCAACTCGCCTCGGTGATTACCGACCCGGTGCGCCGCCTCCACAGCCAGATAGCTTTCATTTAGACCATCTTGTAACTCGTTACAGTACTGGTGGATGACCGCGATCATGCCGAGGTTAGCCACCTCGATGCGACCAAACCCGTGTTCGCGACATAGTTCGACGCAACGGCTGAAATGTTTAAGAGCGGTGACCATGCGACCACGGGCATACTCGGTGTCGCCCAACCCGCTCAAGGCGTGTGCCTCAGCTTCGAACGAGTGGGCCTCTTGTGCGCATTTGAACGCACGTTCGTGCTCTTCGCGACAGTCTTCGATCCTGCCCAGTGGGAAGTATAGGTTTCCCCGCAGGTGGTGGATTCTCGCCAGTTCCAGCATGAATCCACGTTGGGTGGCTGCAGTCTCGGCCAGGTCTAACGCCTCAAGCGCCTCATCAAATTGGTCGAGCACACGCATGCCGGCTGCCAAGCCAATCCATGCCTGACAGCGCATCCCGTCATCATCCGCGAGGTCAAGGGCCCTTCGATAGACATCGATTGACTCGGAAACCGAACCGAGATCATGCAGTAATTCGCCCTGTAGACAAGTAAGCGCAAACTGATTTGCCTGGTCGTTAGCCAGGACGAGACCGCGTTCGACGAGTTGGCGGGCTCGCTCACTGCGGTAGTCAGACGCCTCCGCTTTCGCTGCTTCCAGATAGGCTTGCGGAGCGCTAGCATCTTCAGCACGATCAAGGTGTTGCGCCCGTAACGTCGGATCACGATCGTTAAACCAGTCGGCTAGACGCCGGTGGAGCTCACGGCGCCGGCTTTTTAGAAGCGAGGCGTAAACACCTTCCCGGATCAGGGCATGAGCAAATAGGTAATCGTCATCGATCGATTGTACAAGGTGATGTGCGATTAGATTACGGCAATCATAAGCAGGGTCATCAACCAACAACTGGAGCGTATCGCGAGAGAATCGCTGACCGATTACTGACGCAGCCTGCACGGCCCGTTTGTCCGCCGATGCAAGGTGGTCCATCCGCGTAAGTACCAGGCTTTGAATGGACGCGGGGATATCCTCCTCCTCGGTCTCCTCGGCGTCACGTAGGAGTTGTTCCAGAAACAGAGGGTTACCTTGCGCGCGCTCGATGCATTTTACGGCGATGCGATTGTTCGCATCGATAAAGGCACTGGCAAGCATGATCGCTTCTTCTTGGCGAAGCGCGGAGAGGTCGATGGTCATTAATGGACTGTTATAGGTACGGCTGCGCCAGACTTGATCGAGTGGGTCACCTTCGATTCGAGATGTCATCAATAATACCGCTGGACAGTCCTTGACCGCGGCTGCAATGGCAGCGAGGTGTTCGAGCGTGACGGGATCTGCCCAATGTATATTCTCAACGACTAATAGAACTGGTTGGCCCGCGCTTGCTGCTCTCAACAATCCCGTTACCACATCGCGCTTGCCGCGGTTACGCGTCGCGTTGTCCATGGCGTCATACATCGATCGCATCTCGATCGATTGGGGCAGATCAAGCAGGTCATTGAGAAAAACGCGTTGCTCTGCCTTTAATAAAGAATCCGCCAACACCTTCTCGGCCACGCCTTGCCGCGCCAGCTTGTCACTGCCAGGTGTAAGGCCGAGCAGGCTACGTACTAGTGTACGAATAGAGTCTTGACCTTTGCCGACTCCGAAATCTAAAACGAGGCCCTTGTGACTGCGGAAGCCTTCTTGCTCTGCCATGGCGATGAATTCTTCGACCAAACGGGTCTTGCCGATACCCGCCTCACCGCGCACATAGATCGCCTGCCCGTTTCCCGTCTCAAGACACGCATCGACCACACCAGAGAACTGGCCAAGCTCGGCACGCCGACCGACGAAGGGTGTGCGTATACGATCGGGGATACCACGCTGTCGACGTACCCGATAGGCATCCACCGGCCGCGAGATACCTTTGAGTTTTTGCGGGCCAAGTACATCGCTATCGAACAACCCCTCAATTAACCGTTGAGTGCTAGCGCCAATGACAACCGTGTTGGCTTCCGCCATGCCCTGGAGACGTGCCGCCAGGTTGGGCGTCTCGCCGACGATCGCCTTTTCCTCGCGCCGCTCGCCGCTACCGATGTCGCCGGCGACGACCAAGCCGGTGGTGATCCCGATACGCACCGCTAGATCGACCTTGGGATCATTAAACTTGGTGCCCAGGTCTTTGATGGCATCGATAATGCCAAGGCCGCTATGCACCGCACGCTGTGGATCATCCTCGTGTGCTTTGGGATAACCAAAATAGACCAGCAGGCCATCACCCACGTAGCGAGCGATAAACCCCTCGTAGTGCTCTATTACCGCAGCGCAGGTATCTTGATATTGAGCCAGCAGCTGATGAAGCTCTTCTGGGTCGAGGCGCTCGGCTAGGGCGGTCGAACCCACGAGATCACAGAACATCACCGTGAGCTGGCGACGTTCAGGCTCGGGTGGTTCAGGCGCCCGTGCTGTGACAGCAAGCGGTGCTTTAATGTCAGTTAATGGCTGACCACAGCCTCCGCAAAATTTGGCGTTGGGATAATTGGCAAAGCCGCACTCTGGGCAAGCGCTAGCCAGAGGCGCGCCGCATTCGGCACAGAAGCGCGATCCCTCTCGGTTTTCAGTATGGCACTGCGGGCATTGCATTGGTGCGATCTCCTGCCCCCTCGCAGTAAGGTGTCAGGAGGGGGCTAGCTGCAAATGCTACGCCCTGTAGGAATTGCTGACTACTAGACGTGCTATTAACACGCTATGGGCATCGCACATAGAGCTGCTGCGTCGCAGCAAAATCAGGTGCGATGTCCGCTCCTAACTCCAAAGCTGCCTGATACCCGAAAGCCTGTTTCTTCTATTCTATTCTCGAGCCGACCGGCACTGAGCGGCCAAAATGGGACATCCGTTGTCTCTTAAGTCCATTCCCTAATGTGGCCAACTATCAGTCTGCATAGCGATCGTGGATATATACATAGTCTTTGCCCGGGGCGGCGACGTGACACGCTATACACGCCTTATCTGAACCCTTAGCCACCCGTCCCGCGAGTTCCATGCCTTTCGGATTCTTAAATAGACTCCCATCCGGGTAATACTTGGCCCAGAACCAGTTTTTGTTGTCGGGGTCGTATCCTTCCTCGCGCTTAAACATAACCGTTATAGAAGTCATATATTGGTCAGGGTCATCCGCGATCTGTTGACGCGTTTCCTCTTTGGTTTTACCGAAGTTTTTCTTGACGATAACTACGCCTTCTCTACCATCGATGCTGATCTGACCGTCAATGGATTCGACGAAGTGACCGTGCGGTGGGGGTGTTTGATAAGGCATGGCCTTGAATCGATTAGGCCCGATCAAACGATTTTCCTCCAGTGCCTTCCAAAGCTTTCCGGAAAATGCGACATCTTCCGGTCCAGAAAAAGGTGGTTGTGCGAACGTTGTTCCGATCCAGGAAAAAGATAAGCTGGTTAATGCCGCCAGAAGTAGTTTTTGTTTTTTCATCAATGAAATTCTCCGCAAGGAATGATTGTTTAAATCTTGACGTAAGGCTGGTGTATTTATTCCATCTTTACTGGCCTTTTGCAGACTTGCCATGGCATATGGTCTGATGCGGTTTGCTAGCCTAACAATATCCTGAACTAAGGGAGCGTAGGACAAAGCATTGATCACCTTTGGCCTCTTCATCTTTCGTGATCCTTCTTTCTCTACCATTTCGTACCTTGGCTAATCGAAACATTACGAATTGGATTGCCTTGTGGTAGAGGGATGTTCCAGTCTTTTGTTACGTAACTGAGTACAACAGATAAAACGGAAAGGTCACTCCTCACGGTTGCAGGTTTAACGTACTTCAAACGTTGCCTTTGAAAATGTGAAATATGTAAAGCATTTAAGTCAGCAAGCTTGAGGCTGCCAAATGTGCGTTTGAATAGACGAAGCCTTGATAACTCTCTGGATAATTGTCTCTCATCCGTCAGCACTTCCTTTTGATATCTCTCAAGAACCCCTGAAACGTTTGTATTCTCGGCTTCTGTGGTGTCCAGGTAAGTCTTTCTTTCAAGCTCAGACTCTGTTTTTCGTACCCAGGCTTGAGCTGTAGATTTTGATAAAAACGTCTTGGTAAGGGTTACAGAGCCTCTCCTGCGTATCCTTGCACGATATTTGCCGTACCTCTTTTGAATTGTCGCCATTCTGCACTCCGGATCACGTGTTATTGGACCGTGAGTGGACCCAGAGAGGGGTTCAGCAACTAGGGGAAGGACCTCTGCTAAAAAATAGTTTTCATTATCAGAGGTTTGTTTGGTGGAGCGGAGGAGGATCGAACTCCCGACCTTCGCATTGCGAACGCGACGCTCTCCCAGCTGAGCTACCGCCCCATGTCATACTCAAGCTTATACTAAATTGGCGTGCAGTGACTATACAAAGCGCTCACTCACTATCGTTCTGCTCAAAGTAGATTTCGATGCTCGCATGAATTTCGCGCAGCCGCTGCAGAGAATCCTCTTGTTCAAGAAGCTTCTGTCGTACATCCGCTTCCAGCGGCAGGATTTCGGCCAGCCTATAGCCAACCCAGTTGGTGTTCTTGTAGTCGCGCTGCATAGAATCATATAGCGGACCTGCCTCTGCAATGATCTGCTCCAGAATTCTCGGTAAGATTTTAAGCTCCGGTGGAAACTCATCTGGTGTGGGTTCGGGCAAGACGGTGACTGTGCCCTGCAATAATTGGTTATCACCAACGTAAGTATCGTTGATGCTGAACCTGCTCTCACCGAGCGCCATGATTCCCAGTAGTCCCTCGGGCAGCTTATTCCAGTCAACAATCTTGGCCATCGTGCCAATGCGGTGGGGCGCTGCCGGCCCGCCGGCTTCTGCACCATCCTGGATTAAACACACGCCGAATGCGCTGTCAGTTTTCATGCAGTAGCTCACCATATCCAGATAACGTGGTTCAAAAATTCGCAGAGGCAGAGGACCACCGGGAAACAAAACGGTGTTGAGGGGAAACAAGGGTATCGCCAAAGTTTGCATCGTACTATTGTATCAAGAGCGGTGCCTGTATATTGCCCATTGCCATGGCAATTTCAATGGTAATTTCAGGTGGTCAGAGCGGTGTAGACCGCGCCGCATTGGATGCGGCGATGGACCTTGGCATAGCGTGCGGTGGCTGGTGCCCCCAGGGCAGGCGTGCGGAGGATGGCGCCATCAGTGAACGCTATGCCCTGCGCGAAACGCCATCAAATGGCTATACACAGCGAACCGAATGGAACGTGCGGGATAGTGATGGTACGCTTATTCTTTATCAGCAAGCGCTATCCGGGGGAACCCTTCTCACCAAAACGCTTGCTGATAAGTTACACAAGCCTTGCCTGCTGGTGGACCCGACCATGGCTGATGCAGCTGGCGAGATCCAGGACTGGCTGAGGCGCCAGGTGATTAGTGTGCTGAACATCGCTGGACCAAGAGAAAGCCAGCGTCCGGGCATTTACCGGCATGCCTACGCTGTTCTGATCCGTGTGTTGCAGCGCCCAGCATGAAGGGGTTCGGCTTATTGCAGATGACGGGACAACCCTGCCGGGTTTGACCGGCGCAACATTGCGAGATAGTACATGGCTTACACCACACTGATAGATGCGCCAACTCTGGCGAAACATCTGGCCAACTCCAACTGGGTTATTTTCGACTGTCGCTTCTCTCTGCAGATGCCGGCACAGGGGCGGAAGGAGTATGAGCATGGCCATATTCCGGGGGCGGTTTACGCCGATCTCGACCTCGATCTTGCGGCACCACAGGGGCCGGCCACGGGCCGGCACCCGCTGCCGGAGGTGGACGCGTTTACCAGCTGGCTGCGGCGGTGCGGGGTAAACAATCATAGTCAGGTCGTGGTTTACGACGCAAACGGCGCCATGTTTGCCGCGCGTTTATGGTGGATGTTGCGCTGGTTGAATCATGACAACGTTGCGGTTCTGGATGGAGGCTGGCCGGCCTGGGTAGCGGGCAGCTATCCGACCAGCCGGGAAATCCCTCAACCTGAAGCAGGAGACTTTGCAGGCAAACCGGACCAGGGGATGTGGGTGACTTCACAGGAAGTCGAGGAGCTGGTGCGCAGCAATTCGAAAGCTAAACAGATCATAGACGCCCGGGTTGAACCTCGTTTCAAAGGTGAATTCGAGCCCATCGACCTCATCGCTGGCCATATTCCGGGGGCCTGCAACTATCCATGCGGTGGTAACGTGGATGATCAAGGCCGTTTCCATGCGGCCGCGCAGCTGCGCGACAGGTTTCACTCCCTGTTCGCAGGCAGGTCGCCCGGTGAAATCATTAACATGTGCGGCTCGGGAGTCACGGCCTGTCGTAATATTCTCGCCATGGAGATTGCCGGTTGGCCTGGGACGAAGCTGTACGTTGGTTCGTGGAGCGAATGGATTACGGATCCACAGCGATCCATAGAGGCAGTGAAATAAGTATGCCAGGGCAGTCACATCACACCGCTTCCGGTGTGGCGCTAATAAAGTCGATTCAAAAAAAGTTAAATCTCACCCAAATGGGTGGGGATTTCCCACCGCATCTGCGTTAACCTGATCTAACCTAAGCTCATGGACGGAGCGCGAAATGGACCTCACGATACGGGATGGTATCGCTGTACTCAATGGACTGAAGCAGAAACGCTTGCTGCCCCTGATTCTGCGCACACGGTGCGCGCTCGTGGTTTTTGGCTGCTGCCTCAGCCACGGTGCGGCCAGCGCAAACGTGGATATCTGGCATGTAAATTTATCGGGGAGCGGATTAGAGCGTTTCTCCGGCCCTCCGCCCGCGGACAAAAACGCTTTTGACGTAATCTGCGATGCGTACTGGGGTGGCAGTGGAATTACGGATCATGATGCTTGGTACGGTCCGGATGGACCGGGTAACCACTCTTTGTGCATTAGCCCAACTGGCCATGGCAACAAGTGGATGGTGTCGAGACCCACCGGATTGGCATGTCCGCTTGATCAGAATATAGATTCTGTTACCGGGGAATGCGGATGTACGGTGGGCAAAGTGTTGAAAAACACGCAGTGCATCATTCCGCCCGCGGATTGCGGCGTTGGTAATCCCTGCGACCCAGCGAGCGGAAACAAGTCTCAAACTGAGGTGGATATCGCTTCCGATGCTGTCGCAGTTGAGCTTGTCAGAGTCTATAACAGCGCTGCCACGCGGGACGTGGGATTTGGCGTAGGCTGGACTTCGACATTCCACAAACAGCTCAAGGTAGACGATGATCGGCTTGTCGTATTGCGCGACGATGGTCGAGGTGACCCGTGGGTGAAGAACGGCGGGGTGTGGTCGGCTGACCCTGATTCTCCTTTTCTTATGTCCGAGGACACAGCGGGGTTTACGCTAACGTTAAGAACGGGGAATAAAGAACGCTACGACCGAAGCGGCATCATTCAGTACGAAGAGCGGAAATCTGGTCAGAAAACGCGTTATACCTATGATCTGGATGGTCGACTGATCACCGTCAGCGGACCTTTCGGTCACTCCTTTTTCCTGACTTACAACAGCAGCGGCCGCATCGCTTCGGTTACCGCTCCCGGTAGTCGCCGCCACCGCTACGATTATGATAGTTACGGTAACCTCGTGAGTGTGGAATATCCTGATGCAACCATGCGCTTCTACCACTACGAGGATACTGACTTTATCAATTACCTTACGGGGATTACCAATGAAAACGGAGACCGGTTCGCCACCTATACCTATGATCAGAGCGGGCGTGTGGTCTCATCCGAGCACGCCCAAACAGGCGGCGGTGTGCCGCAGCGGCGCTTCTCCTTCGACTACAGTGCGGCACCGACAACGGCGGTAACCGACCCTATCGGTCAGATATGGGACTATAGATTTGCACGGAACCTCGGAATTTCAAAGTTGACGCACCGGACCAGCCGGGGAGACGGTAAAGGCGTTACCCGGGAGTTCGACTTCAACAATAACCTGGTTACGCATACCGATGAGCTGGGAAACGCAACCGTACACACTTACAACAGCTCGAACCAGCGCACCTCGACCACGGAAGGTGCCGCAACCCCGGCATCCAGAACCACCACGTTCGAATACTTGACTGGCGAACTCGACCTGGTCTCCCGGGTAGCCACTCCGAGCGTGCACGGTGGTGCGCTGCGGGAGGTATTGACAACTTACGATGTCAATCTGAATGCGGTTGCCCGCACTACTCAGGGATTTGCGCCGGATGGAGTGCGGGCATCGCGTGTGACGGCTTTCCAATACAACGCACTGGGCCAGGTTACCGCGATCGACGGCCCGCGTACGGATGTGGATGATCGGACCCATATTAGCTATTACGAATGCAATAGCGGCGGCAAGTGTGGTCAGGTGGCTAGCATTACAAATGCCTTAGGGCACACAACCACGTTTAACAGCTACAACGCTGCGGGCTCACCCACTGAGAGTATCGATCCCGTGGGCACGATTACCCGATGGACCTACGATGCGCGCGGCCGGGTAAGCGGTATCGTCCGGCAGTCGCCGAACGGTGATGCGGTAAGGGCAACTTTATACCGCTACGATGGGGTGGGTCAGCTCGTCGGTCTGGAAAATCCGGATGGCTCGGTGCTCGCATACGTATACGATGCGGCGCACAACCTGCGATCCATCAGCGATAGTCTAAACAACCGCGTTGAGTACGGTTACGATCCCAAAGGTAATCTAACGTGGGAGAGCAGCATAGATCAGGACGGTGCGCCGGTTCGATCTACTGCCACTACTTATGATCTTCGGGATCGCACGCTGTCCATCGACCAGGGCGGATCGATCACGAGAACGCTGCATGATGCAGCGGGAAATCTCCTTGTAGTAAAGGATCCGAATCAAAATCCAGACACGGTGCATCAGTACGATGCGCGGCATCGATTGGTTCGTACACTTGATAAGCTATCCAATCTATTGACCTATCAACATGACGTGCAGGATAACTTGGTCCGGGTTACCGCCCCCAACGGAGCGCAGACGACGTTTGAATATGACGACTTAGGTAACCTCCTGCTTGAGCGGAGTCCCGACCGGGGAGTGATTTCCTATACCTACGACACTGCGGGCAACATGACTGCCAGGGTAGATGCACGCGGCGTCTACACCGGTTACGCCTACGATGCACTCAACCGCATAACGCACATTGATTATCCCGGAACAGATCAAGATCAGAGCTTCATTTACGACACCTGCAATAACGGCACCGGACGCTTGTGTCAGGTTATTGATCAAACGGGAACGACCCGCTACGAATATGATCACTATGGCAACATTGTGACTCACATTAAAGATGAAGATGGCGCCAGCTACGTAACGGCATATCGTTACGATACCGCCGATCGCGTCAGTCAGATTGCTTATCCACACGGCGGTGCGGTGACTTACCGGCGCGACGACGCCGGCAGAGTGACCGATGCGGAATTTGAGATTGATGGCTTGAGCCTGCCGGTGGTAAGCAATCGAACTTATCGCGCTGACGGATTGGCCAGGTCGTATATTCTTGGGAATGGCCTGCTGGATAGCCGGCAATATGACCTGCAGGGCCGGTTGGTTGCCCAGGACCTTGGCGTCGCTTTTTCCCGCAGCTATCAGTTTGATGCCAACGGCAACGTCTTGCTCATGAGTCAAAACACAATCGAAGATGCAGTGAATGTCACTGCGTCCTATATCTACGATCCGCTCGATCGCGTTGTTGAGGAAAGCGGGGCAGCAGGTGATTCTGCGTTTACCTATGATCCGAATGGTAATCGTCTGACGCAGCTTAAAAATGGAGTGTTCAAAGCCTATGAAATAGGCGCGGCCAGTAATCGGCAGCTTCGGGCTAATGGTAAGGAGGCCTCGTTTGATGGCGCAGGCAGCATCACAAGTTATGGTAACGGCCGGCGTACATTTGTCTACAATTTGTCTGGTCGCTTGTCAAAAGTGTATAAAAAAGGGGTGCTCAAGGCGGCGTATCTCTATAACGCGCAGGGTCTGCGCAGCAGAAAAGTGAAGAATGCCGCCCGGGGGCAAAACGTTTTTATTTACCACTACGACATAAACGGCAACCTGATAGCTGAAACTAAAAATGGTCGACCTTTACGCTATTACCTATGGGTAGACGCGCAGCCAGTAGCGCAGCTCCGCCTTAAACAGAGCGGCGCGGCATTATCTGTTAAGCACGTAACGTACATAACAACTGATCATCTATTGACACCGCGCCTGGGTACGGACGACGAGCAGAACATCGTATGGCGCTGGGACGGTGATTCGTTTGGCCAATTCGGCGCGGATAGGGATCCAGACATGGACCAGAAAAACCGCAATATCCGTCTGCGTTTTCCCGGGCAGTTTCACGACGCTGAATCGGGGCTGTTCTACAACTGGTTCAGGTACTACGACCCGAAGACAGGCCGGTACTTGACCAGCGATCCATTGGGATTGAGGGGAGGGTTGAACACCTACATTTACGCAAAAGCGAACCCACAACGTTTCGCTGATCCGTTTGGTCTGGAGTCTGCCGTGGATTGGGACCTGCCGGGCGGGCCAAACCACTGCTCGCTCTCTCCTGATAGGCCGTTTTCGTTTGATTTTGCTTCCTGCTGCAAAGTACATGATGTCTGCTATGGAACGTGCGCAGTAGGGCGAGATAGCTGTGATGACGGATTTTGCAATTGCCTTGCAGCAAGCTGCACGAAAAACGGGAGAGGTCGGGCGCTGTGCGGAAGGCTGGCGAATCTATACTGTTCGCTGGTGCGTCGACACGGACAGTCTTGGTACAGAAAGGCGCAGCGCTATTGTAGCGGGTGCGACTGACTGTGAGGTACGTTGTGCACTTACTGCTTGGTTTCGGTCTTTTGCTGCATCTGTATACGGCGTTGATCAGATCTAGTCAGGTCGATGGGTTCACTATAGGTCTGTTGATATGGAGTTGGATGCCATACCTTTTGATATGGCTCATAGCCGTACGCCGCAATCGACACGTTCGCGCTTTATTCCCGATTGTCTTTGTTTTGACGTTCGACTTGTTTGTTCACGCAAGTGTTTTCCACTTTGCAAAATCGTCAACAGCATCTCTAGGGCTTTTATGGGCGCCGCTGTGGAATCTCATTCTAATCGTGCCCTTGGGTCTGGTGATAGGACTTGGAGTAGAGCGATATTGTTCCGCCAATCACTAACGATGCCAGGGGTCTGCGGGGAGGCGCCGCCTCGATTTAAGCTGTGGCATCGGTGAGAGCCGTACAGAGAGCCTGGGTTAAGCGGGTGGCCAAGGGCGCCCGGATTGATCGAACAGGCGCGGCAGGCAATGCACTACAGTGCTGGGATGACGAAGAGATGCCCGGCGTGCAGCTGAGGCGGCAATCGATAATTACGAATAGTCCCGCTTAAAAATGATGGGCTTTGTGTTAGATTAGCTCTCGTCATGCTTTTCACGATTTCCCCATCACCCGCTTCATGAAAAATCCGTGGATACGTCTGGTTTTATCCGTTGTCGTATCGTTCCTTATACTTTGGTTCTTGTTTCTGCTTATCTATGATGAGCAGAACCCGATTGGGTTCAGTGACGTAGTCACCATCCTGGATGACGTCTCACCCGCAGTTTTCCTTATGTTTTTTGTCATTCACCTGTGCGGCGTGCTGCTGCGCACCTTTAGATTTCGCTTTTTGATAAGGGCCGCTGACGCAGGCGTCGTGCCCTCTTTGACACCGCTTTTTCTGGTTACCCTGGTGCGAAATATGACCGTCGATATGCTGCCCGCGCGGGTCGGCGAGCTGTTTTATGTTGGGTTGTTGAATCGCGGCCTGGGTGTACGTTTGCCCGCATGTTTTTCTTCTCTAGCCATCAGCGTCTGGTTTGACATTATGGTAATAATTCCCCTCGTTTTTGCTTTGATTTTATATCCCATACTTGATGCCGGCATGCAAACCAGGCTGTTTGTGATTGCCGCTGTTCTGGTGGCCGTATGCGTGGTAGGGCTGCTCCTTCTGCATCCGGGTTTGGCAATCATCGCGCGATGGTTAGAGCGATTTTCAGGTAGCGATTCGAAACTGTTCAATGCACTGCAGAAGTTTGTCGGCCAGTTCGCGGAGAGTGTAAGACGCTCGCTAACCCGGCAGACGATTGTAAAAATATTTCTGCTGACCGTCGGCGTAAGGGTTTGTAAGTATTCGAGCATTGCTTTGCTGTTCAGCGGTATTGCAAGCGCCGGCTTTCCGCAGCTAGTCGGAGTCGATCCCGGGTCGATCGTTATCGGCTTGCTGGCATCAGAAGCCGGTGCAAGCCTGCCCATTCCCGCGTTCATGAGTTTCGGTACGTATGAAGCTGGCGGTTTGGCAGCATTCGCAATGCTGGGATTACCCACTGCCTCCGCCGGGCTGGCGCTGTTCACGATCCACATCGTCACGCAGTTGGTGGACTACACGCTTGGTGGTATTGCCTTTATCCTATTCCTGTTGATCACGGGCATGACCCTGTCAGGCATGCGTAATGTTCAAGATGGAGAAGGTGGTAGCGTTAACCAATAAACTGAAAGATACTGTACAGCTGGGAACTAGCGATTCCTACTGGAATTAAGGTCCTCGATTTCTAAAAGACGCTGTAGCGCAACCTGATTTTCATATTCTCTGTTTTTATCGTCTATGTACTGTGGACGATCGACTTCGTACAGCTGTTTGTATTGTTCGGTCTGATCGAACCAGTAGTTCAGGCTCTCTTTGAACTGGTTATCGTCAGGCAGCGACTGTGTGTGAAAAAAGGCAGCGAAGGCAAAGTAGTAGCGCAGTAGATTTCGCTCGGCGATTGCCTGCTCCCCGCTGGAGTATATAGGGTTCCCCTGGCCATCATAACCTACGATGCTGATCCCTTTTTTATGCCTTCCTTTTGTGGCGACGTACAATTTGGCGGCTTTGGAGCTGAGCCAGCTGTGTTTCTGTGAAACGCGAATACGCCCAAACGTTTTACCGTTAATTGGCGTCACTTCCAATTGAATGCGATAGTCAGAAGTCCCTAGAGGGCCATCATCGGCTGTAATCAGCGCGGAGAAGTAGTCCGAATTGTGCTCCGTATTGAACTGGTACCTCATAATATAGGCATCATCAGGTTCTTGGTAGAACTTTCGCCCCATATAAATCGTTAATGTCTTGTCATCCTCTGTGTCGCTATGAGTACATGCTTTGGTATTGAGGTGAAGCAGCAGTATGCTGCACCAGTTATCCAGCTTACTGAGCGCATGCGCTATTTCGTCCAGAGACTGCTCGAAATAAAGTGCTGCCTCACCGGTCTGTTTCCGCCCCTTAACATTTGCACTCAGGTAGAACGGCTTTTTCTCGGATGGACTGTCTAAGATGGGTTTGGCGAGGGCGTAAGCTGCCAGCAGATCCTGCGCGTTTTTTGGAGTGGCAATAGACGGCGAGCAGACAAAGCTTAGCAGCAGCAAAACACAGGCCAAACGGATTTTGCTGTGCGGCATGCTATCCAATTTGCAGAGATGTCTCACCATTCGCACCCACAGTATACTCAATTTCGCGCGGCTGGGTGAATCGACTTTTGCTGTCGTTTTTCCTCTATTATTTGACAGCGATCGACAAAAAAGTTTGCAGATTTTCAGGATATTGCAAACTTGTTCTGCAGCCTTTTGTCGCGAGCAATAGCGCCACGGGCAATTAAATTGGCGCGAAGAATCGCAAACACCGTTTCCTGACCGGACATTTGTTCGGCAGAGTTATCATCTGACTGGCTGTTGCGCCATTTCAGATTAAGCACGCGCAGCGGGGCTTTTTCGGTACCCGTATGCGTAATATCGGCATCCTTGCCAGGCAACTTGAACAGCACCGGGAAGTACTTGTAGATGCCAAAGGCATCTTTGTGGTGGAGCAGGTCATCAAATCCTTGTTGCACACTCCGGATTCCCTTCATTTTTTCTGTTTCGGGGTCGATCTGAAAGGGATCTTTTAGCCCCTTGGTATACATAAGTTTTTCATCGCGTTCCAGCTCATCGACAATGTCCTTGTTGAGAATGAGGGTTGCAGACAGCCAGGTTTTGCCCTCGGTGACAGGCAAAATGTAGCCAAGCTCCATTTCTGATTCATCTGCCCCCGCTAAATAGGCCCGCGGTATTTCCTTGATTGCCTGCAAAAAGGGCTCGATTTCTAGCGCAAATTGCGGATAGGCGAGAAGAAAGTCTTTGTTTTGTGACTGGGCGAAATTTTCCTTCACCGGACGTTTACCGTCAGAGGCAATGTACCCCAGTTCACCTGCTTTGTTCAGAAAGTAGAAGCCCTCAATACCCTGGTATTGATGCACGAACCTGGCAACGCTGGCCGATGAGTCTTGCATAGCGTAGATGGTCTCCCGAAAATCTAACCCCGACGCTCCCGATGGAGAGCGCGTTAACCTTTCATTGTTATACTCGAACAACCCACCCGGTGGAGCTGCCCGGCGCTGTATACTTTTGAAGATTAATACTCGTTATTATAGTCCATCGCCTGTAATTTCCAGGTAACGGCGATGTGTTGGCGCATGTTTACTGAGAAACAATGGGTGGGAAAACGGCCGAGTGCTTCTGAGACAGGGCTAATTCTGGGAAATTCAGAGAAACACGCTTGAAGATCGACCTACAGACCGGGATGGTGCCTTGCGCCAGATACGTAGCTTCGCCGAACTGCGACGCCAGGCCGGAAGATACCCGCATTGACGTTATAGTAGTGCACGCCATCAGCCTGCCCCCGGGACAGTTTGGCGGTGCGTTTGTAGAAGATTTCTTCTGCAACTGCCTCGATCCGTCCAGCCACGATTATTTTTCTACAATATGTGATTTAAAGGTGTCTGCCCATTTCCTTATCAAACGGCGAGGCGAGCTGCTGCAGTTTGTTCCAACGCACATGCGTGCCTGGCATGCTGGGGAATCCTGTTTCAACAAGCGCAACCGGGTAAATGACTTTTCTCTGGGGATCGAGCTTGAGGGAAGCGATGACCAGCCGTTTACCGATGCGCAATACGAAAAACTGACCAGCCTGACCAGGACGTTGATGGCGGCATACCCTGATATAAGTGCCTCAACCGTGGTGGCGCATTCAGATATTGCCCCTGGCAGGAAGACAGACCCAGGTCCCTGCTTTGACTGGGAGCGCTACCTGTCGTCCCTTAAAGCATAGTTTACGCTTTATCGCTTACCGCGGCGGTCGCGCTGCCAGATTACGTCTTTGGCGTGGGCGCAGTGATTGAGATAGCGGGACAGAACGAACAGTAGATCACTGAGCCTGTTCAGATATTGCCGCGCCAGAGGAGACGTCTCGCTCCGGTTGGATAGGCTGACAACTTTTCGTTCCGCTCGGCGGCAAATGCCCCGCGCCGCGTGGCATAGCGCTGCCGCGTTGGTCCCCCCCGGCAGAATAAAGTCTTTCAATGGCGTCAGGTTTTCATTGTATTTTTCCAGGTACGCTTCCAGCGAAGAGATATCCGACGACGACAGCAGTTCGTAACCTGGGATGCTGAGTTCACCGCCCAGATCGAACAGGCTGTGCTGAATATCCAATAACAGTTCCCGCACGTCGTTTGGCAGCTCTGCTGTTAGCAGCATGCCAATGCTATTATTCAATTCATCAACGGCACCCAGTGCTTCTATGCGCTCGCAGTCCTTGCTGACCCGCGAGCCGTCACCCAGACCGGTAGTGCCGTCATCACCTGTGCGCGTTGTTATTTTGGATAGTCGATGGCCCATAAGGTGTTTTGTACCTGCGGAGGAAATAGTGGGCCCTGGTTAATAATCCAGGCCGGTTATCTGCGCGCTATTGTCTAATAAGATGGCGCGGAATGCGATGTTAAATCCTGCTTCATATCGAACATAAGCTGATGGCCAGCTCCGGAGTCGACAATATGCCGGCAGGTGGTGGGCGTGGTGCCAGACTCATCGGAAAGAAAGAGTAATCCGAATGAGTTCCCCTCGCTCGCGGCTCGCTGCAGTCGGTATACTTCATCACCGTTAACCCTTTTTGGCCAAGCCAGGATGACCGCGTTGGCAGGGCAGCGCAGGGCCTGCTCTATCAGTTCTACAGCGCATCCCTCGTCGCCGCTGCTATGCACGATGCGGGTGTGCGTCAGGTTGAATCCCATGTTGCGAAAGCACCCGGATTCAGGTCTAAAGGGCGGAGCGAGCCAGACCGACCAGCGGTCCGTGTGACTCATATGAGCCAAAGCAGGCAGCATCCAGTACAGCGCGTCCATTGGATTGGAGCTGCTGCGGATAGACATAACCACGCCGCTCGCGACGCGGGCGTGCAGCAGTCCCCGCATGAATGCGTTTGATTCGCTAGCGTTCATTCTGCATCGCCATTGCCCTATGTTTTAAAGAGCGGTACCGTTTCTGACAACGCCGACGCCTATGCCTTCGATCTCAAACTGCTCGCTTTTAAGATCAACTTCCAACACGGGAAAGTCTGGGTTTTCTGGTTTAAGTTGTACCCGGCGCCCCTTTCTATGGAAGCGTTTAACCGTAACTTCATCGTTGATCCGGGCGACTACAATCTGACCGTTGTTGGGCTCCTGCGTTCGATGCACGGCCAGTAAATCCCGGTTTAAGATTCCTGCATTAAGCATACTGGTGCCGGTCACCCGCAGCAGATAATCAGCCCTGGGTTTAAATACTCTGCCGTCAATCTCCAGATGATCTTCAATATGCTGCTCACAAAAAATCGGGCTGCCGGCAGCAACGCGACCTACAATCGCTAAGCTGTACGTTGTCACCCAGTTCTCGAGTAAGCGGACGCCTCGAGAGGCACCGGGGGTGAGGACGATAGCGCCCTTTCGCGCCAGCGCCTTGAGGTGATCGTCTGCGGCATTGGCGGATTTGAAGCCAAGTTCGTCGGCGATCTCCGCGCGGGTAGGGGGCATGCCATAGCGTGCCAGATGATCTCGAATTAAAGCCAGGACCTCTGCCTGTCGGGGTGTCAGCGCTTGCATAACTGTGAATATATCCAGTAACTGTGATTATAAACAGTTATGGGAGCAAATGGCAACGGCTCCAGCCCCGTCTGCGCTTTTCGCGGGTGCGCAGGTCGATCCCGTATTCGTTGAGCCCTGCCCTAGGTCAGATGGACACGAGCGTCCACCCTTTTTGCTGCAGCCGAAGCAGTTCCAGCACGCCTGAATCCACCATCAGCATTTCTGGTAAAAGATCCGGTTTTTTATTCGGGTTCTTCGTCGTCCATTGTCGCAGGGTCTCACCGCAGCCAACAAAGTCTACCTGACCCTGGTATCGCTGCTTGATCTCCCTGATGCGCCGAGCGTTACCTTCGGACGCGGCATTGAAGAACGACAATCCACCGTGACTAGCGATGACGCGCACCGATATGGGCCGATCAAACTCAGTGCTGTGGGACAGCAGTCGATCGGTTTCGCCGAGCACGTTGTTGAGCAGCGTTGCATTCTCGCGGCCCACGTGGAACATGATTTTAAAAGTTTCCGTTGATGCGACGTCATCGTTTTCGACGCCACTCGGCATGACCGTAGCCGCAAGCGTTGCCTGTGGTATCTTGGAGGTTTGTTGATGTTCGTACAGATGCCAGCTGAACAGCACGCCAATGCTGACGAATGCGACGGTCGCTGCGACGCGCCATACGCCATCGTTGAAAGAGCGCCCGAAGCGCGCTGAAGTTTCTGACGGTGCCAGGTTATTTTCTGGAAAAGCCGTGCGCATAAGGGCGCTGACCTGGCGCAGATCATTGACGCGCTTGCTCAGAATCTCGTCCTCCAACATAGCCGCATCAACGTGGGCAGTGTCTTCGGGTCCGAGTTCACCGTCTATATAAGCATTCAGAATTTCATCTGAAATATGCTCTTTTGCAATGTTCACTTTACCCTCCGCAAAGGTCGCCCCAAGTCCACAGATGGATTAAGTTTGTTACACAGTTGATCACGCAAACGGGATCTTGCGCGGGAAAGCCGGCTCATTACCGTCCCCACTGGGACATCCAGAATTTTAGCTGTCTCGATGTAAGAAAATCCTTCTATATCTACTAACATAATAGTCTGTCTGAAGTTGTCCGGCAGTTGCACCACCGCCTGCCGAACCATCCTGATCAATTCCAGGCGGCTGTTATCGCTCTCTGGCGTGTGCTGGGTTGAAACCTCATGCTCGTCTATATCCTCATGGCTCGGATTCCGCCGCAAATGGTCACGCCAACAGTTCATCATGATGCGGAACAGCCATGCTTCCATTGCTTTGACGTCACGCAGCTGCCTTGATTTTCTCAGCGCTTTGGTGGCGGCCTCCTGCACCAGATCTTCAGCCAGTTCTTTGCTCCGGGTCCAGACGATTGCTGTGCGCAGCAGACGCGGGTGAGCGGCCGCTAATCTGCGTCTGAATTCTCGGTTGGCAAACAATTTATCCATGGAGAACAGTTAACTACACCCTACAGTTACCAGTATTTGGACGCAATGCGCCCCGGTTTATTCCCTAATCCACCTGAATAATCGGCTGTAGGCCTCAAATCCGGCAGGGATTTAAGAAGGTATCGAACCTTTTTTGTCAAACGGCAAGGGCCGGTAACAACGCCAAACTCGCACATCGCGCGCGCTGGAAGGGGTCAGGTTGTCCAGCAGCGTCATTTACGCTTTTGCTCCTGCGCTATATCGCCAGCATTAGCTAACAAAGTAATAAAAACACTATTGCGTGGGATCGGCTTAGGGAACGTTGACTAACAATTTACTCCCACCGTAACCATGGACGCTGTCGTGGGCCTCGATAATGACCTCTGTGGTGTTGCGCGGCACCGCTATGCCGCTCAACGCCCGCAGAAACGGCTGCTCGGACACGTGCGGATGAAGCAATACTCTTTTACCTAATTCTTCTTGCTGCGGCGTTAAAACGCGCCAATGGTCTGCGTAGTGCTCCCAACCGCTATCTTCATGCTGAACCGTCACTGAGAAAGTACAGACCCGGTCTGCGTCGCAGTTGGCCGTCGCATCGATGACATCCGCTTCCCCTGCCCAGCAGCGCAAGCTGAAGCACGCCAGCAGGCAGGCGACAACGGCAAAATTAAAGCAAGTCATGATTAAAACGGCAAGTGGTGTAGACGGGGGCAGGGGCGACTGTTGCCATTAAGTTGTGAGGGTTAGCGGCGCACGTTTATCGCAATGCGGCTCTTTAAGCTAGCGATTGCGGTAAATGATTCGTCCTTTTGTCAGGTCATAAGGAGTGAGCTGCACCGTTACCTTGTCTCCGCGTAGAATCCGTATGTAGTTCTTGCGCATCTTGCCAGATATGTGCGCGATTACAACATGTCCGTTCTCTAGTTCTACTCTGAATTGCGTATTCGGTAATGTTTCGATCACCGTACCTTCCATTTCTATATGATCTTCTTTCGCCACTATATGAATGTGATCCTTAACCTGATGAATTGATGCTGGGCGCTTCACCCCATGCTGCGAAGCGCGCTAATGATGCCCGATGCTCAGCGCTGCGTAAAGGGTTGCAGGCAAGCGCTGTTTAGCGCAGGCGACACCACTCGCCGTTTCTAAAACCTTCGATTGGTTGGAAATTCGTTTTGTATGACATCTTTTCACATTTCTTGATCCAGTAACCAAGGTACAGCCAGTCAAGATTGCGCTTACATACATGCTCTATCTGCCACAGGATAGCGTAAGTTCCCAGACTGCGCCGGGCGTACTCTGGATCAAAAAATGTATACACTGCAGATAACCCATCTATCAGCTCGTCCACCACCGAGACCGCCAGCAGTTTGCCACTGCATGTAAACTCGTAAAAGACAGTATTGCAGGTATTGTTTATTAGAAACTGGTGATACTTTTCTGGATTCTTGTCACACATATCGCTGCCCGGATGACGGGAATTCTGATAACGCCAGTAAAGCTCGAAGTGTTCTTCTTTGAACACCGGGTCGAGCGTGGTAACGCTCAGATCTTCGTTCTTTTTCAATACCCGGCGCTGGGCGCGGTTCGGCGCAAACTCTTGCGCTGGTATACGAACCGATACGCATGCCTGACACTGCGGGCAATGGGGGCGATATATCAGCTCTCCGCTGCGACGAAATCCGTTCAAGGTCAGCTGAGTCAGTCGATAGTGGTCGGCTTTCAAGTCGGGATCGATAATCAGGCTGGTGGCAGTCTGACCGGGCAGATACGGGCAGGCGTGCGAGGTAGACAGATACACGCGGATATTTTCGGTTCGCATATCCATACTCTACTCCAGCAGAATCCGATTCCAGTCCCCGAGTTGTTCCGGCGCGTTGAGCGCAACCGCCAGCTCTCGCAAAAATTCAGCGCGAGGGATTTCGATCGCGCCCAGGCTGAGAATATGCGGTGAAGACAGTTGGCAATCTATAAAACTAAAACCCCATCGGCTCAAGCAACCCACCAACCCGGCCAGTGCCACTTTAGATGCGTCGGTCATGACGGTGAACATACTCTCGCCGAAAAAACCCCGACCAATCGCCAGGCCATACAATCCACCCACAAGTCTATTATCGTGCCAGCATTCCACAGAATGCGCATAACCCATGGCATGCAGATGATCGTATGCGCTAATCATTTCTCTTGTGATCCAGGTGCCGCCAACCGGATCTTTTTTGCGGGGTGCAGCACAGGATTCCACCACCTTGCGGAAACACCTGTCAAAGCTGAGTGAAAATGTTTTCTTTCGCAGGCGTTTGCGGAGACTGCGTGATACCCTGAATTGATCGAGGTAGAGGATCGCCCGGGGATCAGGTGACCACCATAGTATCGGCTGCCCCGCGCTGTACCATGGAAAGATGCCTCGACGGTAGGCATCGAGCAGCCTTTCGCTGGACAGGTCGCCGCCGATCGCAAGCAATCCCTCCGGAGTAGCCTGTTCAACCGGTGGAAACATGGAATTGGCGGCCTGTGATGAAAGCAGATACATTAATTTATAGTTTGAAGCAGAGTTTGCCGACGTGCAACTCGTTAGTTGGCGCTTCTGAAAGGTGTGTGTGCCTGTAAAACATCGCTGTATCGTTCTACGTGTTCAGTCTCTGCCTGTAGGAATTCCGCAATGGCGTGCCTGAAACGTCCATCTCTGAGCCAGTGGGCTGAGTAAGTCGGTGCGGGCAGCAGGCCGCGGCTGAGCTTGTGTTCCCCCTGAGCTCCCGCTTCAAAGCGGCTGATGTTGTTGCGGATGCAGTATTCTATGGGCTGGTAATAGCAGGCCTCGAAATGAAGTCCTTCATAGTAGTGGTTCGCACCCCAATACCGACCGTATAGCGTATTGCCACCCAGCATGTTCAGCGCGCCTCCGACATAGCGACCGTCGTGCCGGGCTAGAATCAGGATTGTGTGATCCTTCATTTCGCTCTGCAGTTGCTCAAAAAAGTACCGATTCAGGTACGCCGCAGCGCCGTGGTTGTGCACGGTTAGTCGATAAAACTGATACATCTTATCCCAGTGCTGTGCGTTGAGCGAATCACCAGTCAGCACCTCCATCTGAATACCCGCATCCCGTACCCGGCGCCGTTCGCGTCGTATTTTCTTGCGTTTGGCCGAGGTAAACGACATCAGATAATCGGAGAAGTCTGCGTAACAGCGGTTGCCCCAGTGGAACTGATTACCCGTTCTTAGCATCAGTCCGTGTTGCCCCAGCGCCTCATTGTCGGCGCGGGTGGTAAAAAGGATATGCAACGAAGAGACGCGGCTGTCGCGCGCAGCGGCGAGTACGCCCCGCGCCAGCGTATCCCGCAGCATTGCCGGATCGGGGTGATCTGGGTGGATCAGGAACTTGGGTCCGGTCACCGGTGTAAACGGCACAGCGCTCAGCAGCTTGGGATAATACTCAAGTCCAGCCCGTTGATAGGCGTCAGCCCAGGCCCAGTCGAACACATACTCACCCCAGGAGTGATGCTTCAAATACAGAGGCATTGCTCCGAGCAGAGTGTTTTCATCGTCATATAGCGTCAAGTGATTCGGTTCCCAACCGGTATCGGCGCAAACGCAACCGGTTGTTTCGAGGCTGGTCAGAAACTCGTGACTTAAAAAAGGATTTTTATCACGCAGCAAGCTGTTCCACTTTTGTGGATCCACCTTACTTATCTGCTGTGTTACGCTTAATCTCACGACAATGATCGCTCCACGCTTGCATAGCTAATGATACTATCTAAACACAGCTATAAGTGATTTCCATAACAAGCAAAAGTTTCGTTCAATTATGTTCTCCATTGCCCTCGCGCAGCTCAACCTGATTGTAGGAGATATCGAAGGAAACACCTCACGAATCATCAATAGCGCCCTCGACGCTCGAGACAAGCTTGGCTGCCAGCTGGTTGTGTTCTCCGAGCTGAGCGTTACCGGCTATCCGCCAGAAGACCTCTTATTACGGCCGGCATTTATTGCGAGCTCGGCACGTGCGGTGGATGAAATAGTGCGCACGGTGGAGGGGGTGGCCATGATCGTGGGCCATCCATTCCTGCAGGAAGGTAAGCTGTTCAACGCGGCTTCGTTTATTTTCAACGGGTCGATACTAGCCACTTATTGCAAGCAGCAGCTACCTAACTACAGCGTGTTTGACGAGAAGCGCTATTTTAAAGAGGGGCAACTTGCGTGCGTGGTCGAGCACGATGGCAGCAGAATCGGCATTACGATATGCGAGGATATTTGGGAGCACGGTCCGGTGGAACGGACGGTTGAAGCAGGTGCCGAGCTGGTAATCAACGTCAACGCGTCACCATTCCACATTGATGAAGTCGATCGAGCTGAACAGCGGCTGCGGATGGTTGCTTCCCGGGCGGCAGCATTGGGAGTTCCCATTCTGTACGTGAATCAGGTGGGGCTGCAGGACGAGCTGGTTTTTGACGGCGCTTCTTTCGTGGTTGATGGAACGGGCGAGCTTAAGCAGAGAGGGGCATACTTCGAAGAAGAGACTTTGGTCGTCACGGTGGATTTGGCGCCTAGGCCAGAACCGCGTGCCGCGCCCATACAGAGCGCGCAAAGTCTAGAACAGAGCGTTTATCGAGCGTTAACTCTGAGTGTGTATGACTACACCACAAAAAACAAGTTCGACGCGGGCGTGGTCGTCGGATTATCGGGAGGAGTCGACTCTGCGTTAACCCTGGCCATTGCAGTCGATGCTCTTGGCCCTGAAAAGGTTACCGCGGTAATGATGCCGTCTCGCTATACTGCTGACATGAGTGTCGCGGATGCGCGGACAGAGGCAGAAAACCTGGGGATTGATTATCACATCATTCCCATTGAGCCCATGTTCCAGAGTTTTTTACTTGGCTTGCAGGAACTATTCAAGGATCTGACACCAGATGAAACTGAGGAAAATCTTCAGGCTCGATGCCGCGGTATTATCCTGATGGCGATTTCTAACAAATTTCATAAAATCGTGCTGACAACTGGTAATAAGAGTGAGATGGCGGTCGGTTACGCCACACTTTACGGCGATATGGCGGGTGGTTTCGCTGTGATAAAAGATGTGCCCAAGACGATGGTTTACCGGTTAGCGCGCTATAGAAATTCCGTTGGTGCCGTGATCCCACAGCGCGTTTTAACGCGCCCGCCCTCTGCTGAATTAAGGCCGGATCAAAAAGACGCAGACAGCCTGCCGGATTATGACGTGCTGGACCCAATTCTGCAGCGCTACATTGAATTGGATCAGTCTCCAGAGCAGATCGTAGCCGCCGGCTTTTCCCCTGTCGATGTTTATCGCGTAGCTAATCTTGTTGATCGTAACGAATACAAGCGGCGGCAAGCGCCACCCGGTGTGAGAATTACAAAGCGTGCGTTCGGTCGTGATCGCCGCTATCCAATTACCTCAGGCTACAGAGTAAGGCGGCAAGACGCTTGATCTACTGTGTGTTCTTCACATTGTTAAGCGCCCGGTTGGTATCGGTTAAATAAAGGCTTTCAGGGTAATTCAGGGCCAGTATTCGTTTGGTATCGGCCGCGAGCTCCATCATATCCATGCGATCATAGGCGACCATCATCAGGCCCAGAGCTTTTTCAACCGCTTCACTATGCTGATGATTCTCAAGCACAGACTTGCAGCGATTGACTACCGCAACATAGGCGCCCCTGCGCAGGTAATACTCCGCAACGTACAGGTCATGTCTGGCCAGGGCAGCGCTCAGGGTACGCATTCGAACAAGTGAATCGCTTTTATAACGGCTGTCGGGAAAGCGAGTTATCAGCTGGTTGAAGGCCTGGTAGGATTCTACGGCAGCGTTGGGATCACGATCAGAAAAGTCTCTGCCTCCCAGCAGTTTGTCGGTGATCGTTTTGTTTTCTGTAAAATTGACCAGGCCTTTTAAATAGTAGGCATAATCGACGTTGGGATGAGTGGGGTGCAGGCGGATGAATCGGTCGGCCGCTGCCAGTGCCAGTTCTCGATCATCATTCTTATAGTAAGCGTATATAATTTCCAGCTGAGCCTGTTCTGCATATTCTCCGTAAGGATAACGGGCCTCGAGTTGTTGATATAGCTCGATTGCCTTGGACCAATCTTTGTCATCGAGCTCCTCTTTGGCCTTTGTATAGAATGTTTCTGCATCCCAGTCATCCGTTTTGGTCTTGAACATCTTGGCACAACCAGCCGTAAGCACGCTGGCGACGATTAAAAAAGATAAGATTTTAAGAAATCGCATGGCTTAAACTGAAAGGATTGAGTAGTAAAAGCATAACGTAATGCTCTCTGCGGGTGAAGTGTGGTGACTGTCGAATTAAAGAATATTGTGAAATCCGAGATACCGCAATCATGCCAGGGCATGCGGCTGGACAAAGCGCTTGCGGTTTTGTTTCCGCAGTACTCGCGCAGCACGCTGCAGAAATGGCTTAAGCAGGGGCTGGTTGTGATTGACGATGAGTTACCAGCCCAGAGGGATCAAGTTCAAGGCGGTGAGATGGTCGAGCTGGTGGTGCCAGAGATTGAGCCGGTGGCGTGGCTGGCGCAACCGATAAAGCTGAACATCGTCTATGAAGACCAGCAGATACTGGTGGTGAATAAACCCGCAGGTTTGATCGTCCATCCAGGTGCGGGCAACCCGGATGGTACCCTGCTTAATGGTCTACTTAACTATGATGCGCATCTAAGCGAGTTGCCGCGGGCTGGGATAGTCCATCGACTGGACAAGGATACGACTGGACTCATGATAGTGGCGCGCACCGAGTCGGCTCGCCTCAAGCTGATTCGTCAGCTTGCGCAGCACACGCTGCAGCGTACTTATGCCGCGGTGGTGCAGGGCGTGCCGGTCGCCGGCGGCATGATTAATGCCTGCATCGGCCGTGACCCGCATGACCGGCGTCGAATGACCATCTCATCGACGGGTAAACCTGCGCTAACGCATTATCGGGTGGAGCGGCGTTTTCGCCAGCACGCGCTGCTGCGCTGCGCACTTGCAACCGGGCGCACGCATCAGATTCGCGTGCACATGAAGCATATCGGCCATCCTGTGGTGGGCGATCCCGTTTACGGCGGACGTAAGCGGCTGCCAGCAAACGCCGGGGATGCGCTGCGCTCGGCATTGCTTGGCTTCTCTCGGCAGGCATTGCACGCTGCAAAGCTGGCCATCACGCATCCCGCATCGGGAGCGCGCCTTGAGTGGTCAGTACCCATGCCAATCGATATGCAAACACTGGTTAAAGTTCTGCAGCAGGATGCCGCGAGTGGATAATAGCGCAATGACTGTAGACGTCATCCAGGCGGGATGGGATGCACCTTCCCGCGTTCAAGCTTTCACCACGCTGCGCTCTGGCGGGGTGAGCCGCTCACCATATGACACGCTCAACCTTGCGGCGCATGTTGAAGATGACCCGGCTTCGGTTGCGGCGAATCGTGCGCGGCTGCGTCAGTGCTGGCGCCTGCCGGCGGAGCCCGTATGGTTAAAGCAAATTCACGCTACGAATATCGTGCAGGCAGAGCGGTACAGCGCGGAGCGAACGGCGGATGGTAGCCATACGCGCAAACACGGAGTGGTCTGTGCCATATTGACCGCGGACTGTTTGCCGCTGTTTTTATGCTCGGCTGACGGTGCCCAGGTTGGGTTGTTCCACGTCGGCTGGAAGGGGCTGGTAAAGGGAATGGTAGACCGGGCAATCAACTCCTTTGCGCATTGCGGGAAAACCATCGCCTGGCTGGGGCCGGCAATCGGTGCAGACGCGTTTGAGATTGGCCAGGAGGTAAAAATCGCGCTGGAGCAGTCGCTGCAGCCGGAGGTGGACTGTTTCCAACCCGGACATCAGGGCAAATGGCTGGCGGATTTATCCGCTTTGGTCGCACACGAGCTGCGGCGGCGGAACGTTGCCTGTGATTATGATGCTACGCTGTGCACCTATACTGACCAGGCTCGTTTCTTTTCATACCGTCGATCGCAGCGCTGTGGCAGAATGGCGTCTTTGATCTGGATAGAAGATTGAACGGCTTTTACGCGGGCTTGCGCTGCCTAAGCTGCATGCGATTGGCTGCCACGCTCATTGCTTTGGCAGCGGTTTGTTCGATTTACTTCACGACCACCGAGGGTCAGGAAGCAGTCGAACCGCAGGCGGTCGATTTTACTCTGCCAGATGTGGACGGTAAGCCAGTGCGGCTTTCGAGTTATCGCAACCGCTGGGTAGTCGTTAATTTCTGGGCCACCTGGTGCGCCCCATGTTTACGGGAGATTCCGGAGCTTTCCTGGGTGCATGAAAAGTACAATACCAAAGTGGTGGTAATCGGGGTTAATTATGAGACCATAAGCCGAATTAAATTGAAAAGGTTTATGCAGAAGCACAACATTGACTACCCAGTAGTTCAGATCAGCGATCAGCCCTTGTCTCCCTTCGAGCCTTTAATCGGACTTCCCTCAACCTTTTTCGTCGATCCCCAGGGCAACTACGTTGCGCGGCACACCGGCGTAGTAACCGCCAGTAAAATTAAAAAACTTCTTGAGTAGCTAAAGGGCGCGGCGTGAAGACCGGCCGTTACGTGCGGCCGGTAGAAGAGGGGTCACTTTGAGGCGGACTTGGCGTTTTCCCCCTTTGCTCTACTCGACCAGCAGGGAAAAGTCCGTGGCGCATACGTTTTTGGTAATGGCGCCGATGGAGATGAAGTCTACGCCTGTCTCGGCGATTGCCCGAAGATTATTCAAATCGATCCCGCCCGAGGCTTCTAACTCGGCGCGGCCCCCGTTGAGCGTTACGGCCTGCTTCAGCTGTGACGGCGTAAAATTATCCAGCAGTACGCGCTGCGCCCCGGCATCTAGAGCCGTGTGCAGTTGCTGCAGGTCCTCCACTTCGATTTCGACCAAGATGTTTTGCTCCGTGCCGGCCCTGGCCCGCTGCAGGATTTGTTCAATCTTAATACCGTGGCGCAAATGATTTTCTTTGATCAAAATGCCGTCATACAACCCCATGCGGTGGTTGTGGCCTCCGCCGCAATGCACCGCATATTTTTGCGCCAGGCGCAGTCCGGGTATGGTTTTTCTGGTATCGAGAATTTTCGCCTTGGTTCCGTGCACAAGTTCAACGTAGTGGTGAGTTATCGTTGCGGTGCCGGATAGGAGTTGCAGTAAGTTCAGCGCGCTGCGTTCTCCGGTGACTATTGCGCGGGCCGGTCCAGTCAGTATACAAACGACTTCATCCGGATGGATGCTGCTCCCGTCTGCAATGCTCCATTTTACGTTGACGGATTTATCCAGACGGTGAAACACCGCCTCGAAAAAAGCCGTCCCCGCAAGCACCGCCTTTTCCCGGCAGACAAGCTGGGCTTGAACGTCTGCGTCGGGGATAAGGGCGGCGGTTAAATCACCGCTGCCGATATCCTCGTCCAGCGCAAGCTGCGCGATGCGGTCAGGGTAGTCTTGGGGAAAATGGGGCTTGGTGCTCACGCGAAATCAAGTAACAGGGAAACCGAACCATATGACGCCGTTGCCTTCAGTGCAAGTGGGTCTGCATCTGGCACTTATACCTCACGTGACATTGATGGACTCCGCTTATTCATGTAAAACACGCCGACGTTTAACGACGCTGACAGTTTATGACTAGCAATCTTTGGACATTAGTGAATACGGCACTCAACAAGTATCCGGGCAATACCGCTTGGGTCCGACGATTGTCAAAAGGGGAAAAAGAGCGTTTTACCTATGCTGAGGTGCTGGCATCGGCGCACGCGCTGGCTGAGCAGCTGCAAACGCTGGGAGTTAAGGTCGGCGACCACGTAGGAATTCTGGCAGACAATGGTCCGGAGTGGGGAGCCGCCGCGTTCGCCGCGTGGAAAACGGGAGCGGTAGTCGCACCTCTGCATATGGGCAACAGCGACGAGGAGCTGAAAGTCATGGAGCAAGCATTGGCGCCCAGAGTAATCCTGTTCAAAGGCGATGAGCGAGGTTTAGCCAACTGTGTGGAAATTAATCTTGTTAAAGAAATGCAGGGCAATGCTGCCGCGGCAACTCATGTCGACGCGCACAGCGAAGCGGTTCGCCTTTACACCTCGGGCAGCACAGGGCGACCCAAGCTGGTTCGATTGTCACATGCAAACGTTGTTTCTAACGTGCTGGCGGCGTCTAAAATAGATCTTGACCTCGATCAGCACGATCGGTTTCTGTCGCTTCTGCCTACCTCCCACGCCTTTGGCCTGAGCTTTGACATGTTGCTGCCTATCCACTGCGGTGCCTGTATGGTGTTGCCGCGCGTGCTGGCGGCGAATGAGGTGTTGGCCGCGCTGGCTGAGGAAAAAATAACGCTCATGGTTGCAGTGCCAAGACTATACCGCAATGTAATGCACGGCATGGAGAAGAAGTTTCGACAAGCTGGGCCTCTTATGCGCTTGTACATTAAGCTGGTGCGAACTTCACCGAAGCGCCTTAAGCGGGTGCTCAACTGGCCCATAAGAAAAAAATTTGGCGGAAATATCAAAACCTGGGTCAGCGGTGGATCGCGACTGGATCCTGAGATTTCGCGCTACTACCGGAATCTCGGCCTGCCTTTGCGTCAGGGCTATGGGCTCACTGAGTGCTCGCCGGCAATTAGCGTGCAAAGCGCCACTGACGAGGTCCTGGAGAGCGTCGGGGAGCCGCTGCCGGGTGTGGAGGTCAAGATAAAGGATGCTGATGCGGATGGGGCCGGCATATTGATGATGCGCGGGCCAAACCTTATGCTCGGTTACGCAGACGAAAGGCAAACTGCGGAGGTTATGGAAGATGGCTGGTTCAATACCGGGGATATTGCCAAACTGGTGGATCGCAAAAAAATCGTCCTCGCCGGGAGGGCCAAACGCCTGATCGTGACAGAGGCGGGGCGGAACGTGTATCCGGAAGACTTAGAGATTGAACTTGAGCGTTATGAAGAAATAAAGGAAGTGGGGGTATTTGAGCTCGAAGCGCGACCGGCCGCGGTGCTTGCCATAGACGTTACTGGCGCTGAGGCAGTAGCGAAATCCATCCTAAAACAGTTCAACGCGCGTGTCTCGAGCCACAATAGAATTACGCGCTATGCGGTAGTGGACGAGCTGCCCCGTACTCCGCTGGGGAAAGTGGCGCTGAAGGAGTTACCAAGAATTTTCCAAGACAACGAAGTGGAATAGCTTGGGGCAGTGGTGATAAACGAAGTATGGATCGCGCTGGTTGCTGCATCGATCGCCCTGTTCCTATGGTTGTCATATAAAGGCAAACAGGCGCAGCGAGCGGATTGGGGTAATCCTGTGCTAAATCGTTTGGACGGCCTGAATCGGTTGTTCTGCGAGAAATTTCATCATCTTAAACACGACTCGATTGAGGCGCCTACGAACGGAGGAGCAATCGTGGCCGCTAATCATGTTTCCGGCTTAGACCCGCTGCTGATGAGTTGCGCCTGCACCAAGCCGCTGCGCTACATGATTGCGACGGAGCAGTACAACAGGCCCCTTTTACACTGGCTATACCAGATGATGGGGGCCATTCCCGTCGATCGTAAGGGAGCGCCGGACAGGGCTTTCTACGCCGCCCGCCAGGCGCTGAGTGACGGTCAGCTGGTCAGCATCTACCCGCAGGGCCGCATTGCCCACCCCGGCGAAAAGGTGGCACTGAAAAGAGGCGTGGTGCTCCTTGCCGATCTGGCCAACGCGCCGATTATCCCGGTGAGGATCACTGGCGTCTCCGGCGTAGGCCGGGTGATCACCGCGATTTTTATACGCAGCAGGGCACGGCTGGAGGTGGGCCCTCCGATCTATGTAAAGGGTCCGAAGGACTCAACCGCCCTGTCGACCCTGGCGGCCTTCATTACGGATACGACAGCGTGCGAACAGCCCGATCAGCGTTAGGGCTTTTTTTTCTTGAAAACTGGCGGGAAACCCCCACTTTAGACTGAATAAAACGAATCAAGGGGTACCCTTTCTATGCGGATGGATAAGCTCACATCCAAATTTCAAATGGCGCTGGCTGATGCGCAAAGCCTGGCGGTTGGTCGTGACCATCAGTTCATTGAACCTGTTCATTTGATGGTTGCATTGTTGGACCAGGAAGGTGGCAGCGTGCGGCACCTGCTGGCGCAGGCTGACGTGAACATCAATAAGTTGCGTTCACAGTTGGGAGATGCGCTTGACCATTTCCCGCAAGTGCAGGGGCAGGAGGGGGATGTCCATATTTCCAACGATCTGGGACGCCTGCTGAACGTGATGGACAAGCTCGCCCAGAAAAGAGGCGATGCATACATTTCCAGCGAACTGTTTGTTCTTGCCGCGCTTGATGATAAAGGTGTACTGGGACGATTGTTGAAAGAGGCGGGTGCAGTCAAAGGCGCGCTCGAACAATCCGTTGAGAACATGCGGGGCGGCCAGAGTGTGGACGATCCCAATTCGGAGGAACAGCGTCAAGCGCTGGAGAAGTACACCATCGACGTGACTGAACGAGCCGAGCAGGGCAAGCTAGATCCGGTAATTGGTCGGGACGATGAAATCCGGCGCACCATTCAGGTACTGCAGAGACGGACGAAGAACAACCCGGTTCTTATTGGAGAGCCAGGCGTGGGTAAAACCGCCATAGTGGAAGGGCTGGCCCAGCGCATTGTGAATAATGAGGTGCCGGAGGGTTTGTTCGGTAAGCGCCTGTTATCACTGGATATGGGTGCGCTGATTGCGGGTGCCAAATATCGCGGAGAGTTTGAGGAACGGCTGAAAGCGGTGTTGCATGACCTGGCGAAACAGGAAGGTCAAATTATACTGTTCATCGACGAATTGCACACAATGGTGGGCGCTGGTAAAGCCGAGGGCGCTATGGATGCCGGGAATATGCTCAAACCGGCGTTGGCCAGGGGCGAACTGCACTGCGTTGGTGCGACCACGCTGGATGAATACCGCAAGTACGTGGAGAAAGACGCTGCATTAGAGCGCCGGTTCCAAAAGGTGCTGGTAGACGAACCCAACGTGGAAGACACGATTGCGATCCTGCGCGGACTGAAAGAAAAGTATGAGGTGCATCACGGAGTTGATATCACCGACCCTGCCATCATCTCAGCGGCCACGCTATCCCATCGATATATTACCGATCGGCAATTACCGGATAAGGCGATCGACCTGATCGATGAGGCAGCGAGTCGCATACGCATGGAGATAGATTCAAAACCGGAGGAGATGGATCGTCTGGATCGGCGCTTGATTCAGCTTAAGATCGAACGCGAAGCATTGAAAAAAGAAACCGATGACGCTTCGAAAAAACGACGAGAGGATCTTGAGCATCAAATTGAGGCGCTAGAGAAGGAATACTCGGAGTTAGAGGAAATCTGGAAGGCGGAGAAGGCCGCTGTGCACGGCACGCAACACATTAAAGAAGAGCTGGATAAAGCCCGGTTGGAACTGGAGACTGCCCAGCGCGCTCAGGACCTGGTGCGCATGTCGGAACTGCAGTACGGACGTATACCTGAGTTGGAAAAGCAGCTTGAGGCAGCGCAGAGCACTGAAAAATCAGAAACGCGGCTGCTGCGCAACAATGTGACAGAAGAAGAAATTGCCGAGGTGGTGTCTAAATGGACCGGCATACCCGTGTCAAAAATGCTGGAGGGGGAAAGAGAAAAATTACTGCGTATGGAAATCGAGTTGCATCATCGCGTAGTCGGTCAGGATGAAGCCATTACGGCAGTAGCTAACGCGATTCGCCGCTCCCGCGCCGGATTATCTGATCCGAGTCGGCCGTATGGATCGTTTTTGTTCCTCGGGCCAACGGGCGTAGGAAAAACCGAGCTGTCCAAAGCGCTGGCGGAATTTCTGTTTGACAGCGTAGACGCAATGGTGCGCGTAGATATGTCGGAGTTCATGGAAAAGCATTCGGTTGCCCGTTTAATTGGCGCGCCGCCGGGATACGTCGGCTATGAGGAGGGCGGGCATCTGACGGAGTCGGTGCGTCGTAAACCGTATTCGGTAATTCTGATGGACGAGGTTGAAAAAGCGCACCCCGACGTGTTCAACGTATTGCTGCAGGTGCTGGATGACGGACGGCTGACGGATGGACAGGGGCGGACCGTAGATTTCCGCAACACGGTTATCATCATGACCTCTAATCTGGGCTCGCAGGTAATACAGGACCTTGCCGGTGAAGAAAAGTACGAACAGATGAAATCCACTTTGATGGAAATTGTGGGGCAACACTTCCGTCCCGAGTTTGTTAACCGAATCGATGATATCGTCGTATTTCACCCGCTGCAGCGAGGACAACTCCATGCCATCGCCAAGATACAGATACAGTACCTGCGCCAAAGACTGCAGGCCAGGGACATGGATCTTGAATTAAGCGAGGCTGCCTTGGATAGAATCGCAGCGGTGGGGTTTGACCCGGTGTACGGTGCCCGACCGCTCAAACGGGCGATTCAGAGCCAAATTGAAAATCCGCTGGCACAGGAGATACTGGGCGGCAAGTTCTCATCAGGCGACGTGATAAAAGCGGTAGTGGAGGAAGACCGCTTTGTGTTCAAGAAAAAAGCCGAAGCGGAGGTAATGGTTGCTTAGGGCTCGCGAACCGTTGCACTAGGCCGTGGTGGCCCAGAGGTCGTGCGCATCTGTCCGCTGAACGATCCCTTGCACCAGATCGCCTGATCGCAGCTGCGTCGTGTCCAGAAAAACACTGCCGTCTATTTCTGGCGCGTCGGCAAAGCTGCGACCAGTGGCGCGGTGCTCGTCGACTTCATCAATCAGGATGTCAATGGATTGCCCTATTTTTCGCTTGAGACGCGCAGCGCTGATTTGCTCCTGCACCTGCATCAGCCGCACATAGCGCTCGTCTTTGATTTCTTCCGGCACTGCGTTAGGTAGCGCATTTGCCGTTGCGCCCGCTACCGGTGAGTATTTGAAGCAACCAACCCGATCGAGCTGCGCCGCCTGCAGAAAATCAAGCAGTTTACTGAAATCCGCATCCGTTTCACCCGGAAAACCAACAATAAATGTGCTCCTGATGCACAGATCAGGACAAATCTCTCGCCAGCTGTCGATTCTGCTTAACGTGTCTTCGGTTGCTGCCGGTCTTTTCATCAGCTTTAGAATACGATGACTGCCATGCTGGAAGGGTATGTCCAGGTACGGCAGTATTCTGCCTTCAGCCATCAAAGGAAGTAGTTCATCGACGTGTGGATAAGGATAGACATAGTGCAAACGGATCCATACCCCGAGCGAACCCAGAGCCTGGCACAAGTTGAACATGCGGGTTTTTACGGGCTGCCCTCGCCAGAAACTCGTACGGTATTTAACGTCAACTCCATAAGCGCTGGTGTCCTGCGATACGATGAGTAACTCCTTAACCCCGGCTCTGACCAGGCCCTCCGCCTCCTGCATAATCTCCCCGGCTGGCCGGCTGATTAGTTTGCCGCGCAGGGATGGGATAATGCAGAACGTACAGCGATGGTTACAACCCTCCGCGATCTTAATGTATGCGTAGTGCGGCGGAGTCAGCTTGATGCCGTGAGCAGGAATCAGGTGGGTAAATGGATCATACTCCTCCATCGGTGGAAGGTATTGGCGCACCATTTGCATCACTTCAACGTAGGCATTGGGGCCGGTGATTCCAAGGACCTGAGGGAAATGGCGCTGAATTTCGTCGCGTTTAGCACCCAAGCATCCGGTGACAATGACTTTGCCATTTTCACTGAGCGCTGTGCCAATGGCCTGCAGCGACTCCGTCTTGGCGGCGTCGATAAATCCACAGGTATTGACGATGACCAGATCCGCCTGGTCGTACGTCGGAACCAGGTCGTAACCTTCGGTTCGCAGCTGGGTAACAATTCTCTCTGAATCGACCAGAGCTTTGGGGCACCCCAGACTGACGAAACCAACTCTATTGCTCATAGCTGGAGCTGTTCCAGTGATCGGTTGAAGCATGATTGCGATAATGCGCTGTGCTTCGGATTGTACCTGCTTTTAGCATGTCGTACGCTGCTCTGGTGCGATCATGTGCGCATGTGATCAAGTTGGGTTAATATGACAAGATCTTTTTAACGCCATGATTCCACCTTATGCTGGCTGAATTTGCTGCACCGGTTTCTGATTCTCGATTCATAATCGAAAATTTCGAACCAGCTTACCTGCAGCTGCAGCGCAAGGATCTGTTACAGCAGCGCGTAAAAACGGCTCTACACGAGCTCGAGGATTGCTGCGCTTGTCCGCGAAACTGTCACGTCAATCGGCTGAGAAATGAGCGCAAAGTTTGCCACACCGGTCGTCATGCTGTTGTCTCCAGCGCCTTCGCCCACTTCGGAGAGGAAGATTGTCTGCGCGGATGGCGCGGCTCGGGCACGATATTTTTTGGGCTATGTAATCTACGCTGCGTGTTTTGTCAGAATTGGGATATATCGCAGCAGCGCGACGGACAGGAATGTAATGCAGGAGAGATAGCTGATCTGATGCTTGCACTGCAGACACAGGGTTGTCACAACATAAACTTTGTGACCCCCGAACACGTGGCCCCACAAGTCGTAGAAGCCGTCGCCGCCGCGGTCCCGCGCGGGCTGCGGTTGCCTATTGTCTATAACACCAGTGCGTATGATGCGCTGCCATCATTGCGATTGATGGACGGCATCGTCGATATATATATGCCTGACTTTAAGTTCTGGCGCAAGGAAACTGCACGGCAGCTGGGCAAAGCGAAGGATTACCCGGAGCGGGCGCGCAGCGCTATCGAGGAAATGTATAGACAGGTGGGCGTATTGCGTATGGGTAAAGACGGTTTGGCCAGGCGGGGCGTTCTCGTCAGGCATCTGGTTATGCCGGGCATGATTGATGAAACACGGGCGATATGTGAATGGTTGGCAAAGAATCTATCGGCAGACACTTATCTCAATCTTATGAATCAGTACAGGCCTCAGTTTCAAGTGGCGGAATTCGCAAAGTACGCAGCAATCAACCGACGCCCCAAGCGCCAGGAAATCGCGCAGTCTGTACAGGCTGCAAGAGAATCAGGCCTGTGGCGTCTTGACGCCAGACGTTGATTGAAAAATTATGTTGTGTTCTTCTTTAACTGGAGCACGGCGTCTCGCTTAATAAACAATAAAACAAATGCGTAGGTTTGATCACTGTTGAAAGCAATTAATAAATGCGAGTTCGGGCATGTATCGCTCGCTTGGAGCTCATGCTCCTGGTTATTGTTGTTGGCACTTAGGTATGCCGTGTCGGTGAAGAAAGCATGACTTCCTTCGTCGAGTATTTCAGATCCGTGGCGGAAATCTCTGACCCAAAACAGTACCGTAATACACTGATGCAGCTTCCCGATGATCCAGCAGATATCTGCGATGCCATTCAAGGTTTGATTATTCATCCGTACTGGCTGGAAAAGTACGGGGCAGAGATTGAAGATGACCGGATTAAGCATGAACTCCAGGCAAGAAGCGTTTGCGATATACTCGATAATATCCACCAGCTGCAGAACATTCCGCTCGACAAGGCGCGTCCCCCGTCAATGCGAACGGTGGGCACCTGCAGGAATTTCGCCCTACTGCTGTGCAGTATCTTGCGAAGCAAAAACATAGCTGCGCGCTTGAGGTGCGGTTTTGCTACTTATTTCGAAAAGCAGCAATATGTGGACCACTGGATTTGCGAATATTGGTCCGATGCAGAAAAATATTGGGCGAGGGTTGATCCCCAGTTGGACGAGCTGCAGATCAATACACTGAACATAAAATTTGATCCATGCAACATCCCCATCGATGCTTATTTGTATGCCGGTGAAGCGTGGACGATGTGTCGGCGGGAAAGGGCGGACCCGCAGGCTTTCGGAATACGGGAAATCAGGGGGCTGGGTTTTATCAAAGGCAACATCGTGCGCGATATCCTCGCTTTGAACAAGATTGAGACGCTGCCCTGGGACCTTGGTTGGGGGATACTGTATGAAAACTACCTCGACCAGATCGATCGGTCGGAGTTTGGCTATGTCGATCGACTAGCTAGGTGCAGTGCAAACTCGCTGGTCCACCTCGCACATAGTTTTTTTCTGGATGATGAAAAAATTCGATTCCCAGAAGACTGGAGTTGGGCCAGGGCGCCGACATTCGCTGAACTTGCAGAAGTGAGAGGCAGCAGTTCCTGACAGCCCGCCAACACCGTTGCGCTGCCAGCCCCAATGATGTTATGCCAGGAGCTCTGCGATGTGCTGGATTTCAAAGTCCGCCTGCGCTCGCCTTTGAGATAGAACACCAACGCCATCAAGGAACTGCAGGGTGATCGCAGTATCGATACCAACCATTTTGGCGCCGCTTAATTCGTCGTTACCACCGTCACCAATAAAAAGGCATTGATCAGGGCCCACTCTAAGCTGCTCCAGGCTATGCAGATATATCTCCTTTTCGGGTTTGACATATCCGGTATGGCAGGAGAAAACCGCGCTGTCGAAGTAGGTAGAGATTTCTGTCCGGAACCAACTGTCGATCTCGATGCTGTCCGCGTTACTGATAAGCCCGAGAGCTTTACCCTGTTGCTTTAATTTACGTATGGTGTCCATAACATCAGGGTCGACAGTGGACAGCACGGTTTCAAACTGCCGCAGTCTTAACTGCGCTGCGCGTTCGGTTTTTGCCTGAGCTACACTCGGCTCAATCTTGCAAACAATGTCCCTGATGACTTCATTTGGATGCTTCACATCACCCCTTAATCTGCCTTCGGCATCGCTGAACAATGCATGGCGCCATCGTTCCTCGGAGATACCCAGGTAGTCCCAGGCATTGCAGTCCTGGCCGGCTGTGTTTCCCAGGCTGACTAGTGTGTGAAACAGATCAAAAACAACCGCATCGTACTTTTTAATATCCGGTTTCACTTTTACTGACGGCGAAAGATTTCAGTTGCAAAGGCGGGGCGCCTGCCGGGCTTGCAGCTAAGACGCTATTGGTTGTCGATTCAATCCGATCGAGGTGGGGTCATGGGAATGGGAAAAGGCGTGATTTTCCCGGTTTTCTCGTCACTGCTGGCGATGATTTTATTCTTGCCCTCTTTCTCCACTTCGTCAATTCTGACCACCGCGTGTAGCGGTAAATAGGTGCGCTTCACGCCGGAAAATTGAGACTTAAGCTGTTCCTCGGAAGGATCAACCACTAATTTAGAGCGCTCACCGAAAATAATGTCACCCACCTCAATGAATGCGTAAAAACTATTTTGACTGACCTCGTGGGCATACAATTCAATGATACTACCCTGGTTATGAAAAATGACCCGATAGATACTCTTTTTCTGCTCGCTCATGCTGCCTATTACATTAGTGAATCATAATCGATATGGTTACCCAGCCACGGTGAGGTATGTGACCTGCGTCGGGGCGAAAGATGCCTGAAACATCGCGCATATGCAACGTGAATCTCCATTTTTACTGCGCTGCCACAAACACACGCTTTATCCTTTAAATCAATCATGTTAAACAGTAGTTCAAAAGACGCGGATGGCATTTTACGCACCGCACCGCTGCTCAATAATTTATAGGGTTAGAATGCAGCGCTTTCAAGGCATATCGTCAATAATCGTCCAGGCTTACCGTTGACTAACGCAAACAGGAATACCGCTGCGGGTCATTTGCGCGTTTTTCTAGATCAGCTCAGACGAGTGTATCGAGCTGGAGCCGCATCAACGGTGGCGGATCAAAAAACGCTTTTATCCCTCGCTCTCAGTATCACGGGGCTAGATGATTGGATAATCGGGCAAGGGCGTTTGAGACCACTGCAAGTTGCCGTGATCGGACCTACCCAGGTCGGCAAGAGTACGCTCGTGAATTTACTGCTGGGCGTGGAGCAGGCAGAGGCCAGCGCTCTCGCCGCCTACACGGAGCGGCTTTACGGATTCAGCCAGCCCAGCGTGCAAGGTGATGCTGACTGGATAACGGATATCTTGCACGACGCTGCCCTGACTCTACAACCGGTTAAGCGGCCGTTTCCCATTGATGCCATTGTATGGGATACGCCTGATTTTGACTCTCATCGTTCGCATCAATACAGGGAACTCATAGCACGTGTAGCGGCGTTGGCCGATGTGTTGGTTTTGGTAGTGAGTAAGGAGAAATACGCAGACCTGTCAGTATGGCAGACACTTCAGCTGCTGCAGCCATTACAGCGGACATTGATCATATGCCTGAACAAGGTCTCTGCGGATGAGCAGGTTATAAAAAATGCTTTAGTTGACCGTCTAAGTGAATCCGACTGGGGCAAGATGAATGTGCCAATATTGACTCTTCCATACATTGACAAAGACAGCGTATTTGGGGCACTGGCGCGATCGGAGCAGATAGCCAGGCTGAAAACCCAGGTGCTTGACCCGCACAATTTCTGCAGCGAGGAGAACCGCCTGCGCGGTATACAGCGGGTGATCGTGCAAAACTGGGACGGCTGGCTGTTGCCAGTAAGGCATGAAATCGGTGCCGCTGATAGTTGGCAAGCAAAAGTAGATCAATGCCTCAAAGGTGCGCTGATCGACTATCGGGCGCAGTATCTTGCTCATGATCATCACGATGATGCCTTCAACCAGACCATTTTACAGCTGCTTGAACTGCTGGAGATTCCCGCTCTCAGCGAGCCGTTGTCAAAAGTAAGGCGGGTGTTGACCTGGCCGGCGCGGAAAATGTTTGGGGTTTGGCAGCAGCAGACTGGTAGGCGGGCAAAGGAGCAATCAGAGAACATTATATTGGCAGATATTATTGACCATGCCTTGCTGGTGCTGCGCATGTCAGTCACGCAAAATGTTACAGAGCAGGGCCAGGTTGGCCTGTGGTGGGGTGCCCTAAGTCGTGTGTATCACGACAAAGCGGAAAAAATTAGACACCAGTTTCCCGTTTCGGTTAATGATTATCAAAAAGAATTTGCTCCAGAAATTGAAAAAGCGGCGCGCTTAATTTACGTTCGCTTGCAGCAGAATCCCGTAGTCCTGAATGCGCTGCGCGCCACTCGACTCAGCGCGGACTTAGCCGGTGTAGTAATCGCGGTAAAAACGGGCTCTATAGGGATAAGTGAGGCATTGTTGACTCCTGCCATGCTATCGGTGACGTCAGTGCTAACCGAGGGTGCGGTTGGTAAATACGTAGGCTCGGTGCGTGAACAGTTAAAGCAACAGCAGTACGAGCTGGTGCAGAGGCTGCTGCAAGAACAGTTTGCCGCACCCTTGCTGAATCTTGAGTTGGAACTGCCTGGTCTGTTCAACGTCAGTGAACGAAAACTCGGGCAGGCGGAAACCGCGTTACAGGAACTGCTTGCTTGAATAAGGATTTCACCAGCTGCTATGCGACCGTTAAGCGCTGGGCTTTATCCGCCCAGTCCGCCCAGTGGCTGGACGCGGCTGACATAGGGCTTCTCAACAGACTGGAGACCGAATCAGCAGATGATCTGTTCGCTGCGGAAAAAGTCAGGCCGCTGGTGGTTGGATTTTTTGGCGGCACCGGCGCAGGTAAAAGCAGCCTGTTGAATCGACTGGCTGGAGAGACGGTGGCCACGGTAGGCGTCAAACGTCCGACATCGATGCGGGCAACGCTTTATCTGCATCATTCACAGACCATAACCTCTCTACCTAAAGAAAGCCCTATTTTAGAGACCGACACTCACTATCATTCCATACCGGACAAAAGCCACATTGCCTGGTTGGATATGCCGGATATCGACAGCGTGGAGCAGGCCAACAGAACCCTGGCTCTGGCCTGGTTGCCCTATATAGACTGGCTTATCTATGTCACCACCCCGGAACGGTACAGAGACGATGTCGGCTGGGAATTGATCAGGCAGCGACAGAACAAGCATCATTGGCTGTTTGTCATCAACCACTGGGATGAGGCTAAAGCTTCACAACTGGATGAGTTTTGCTCGGATCTTAAAAGCGCTGGATTCAGTGACCCAAAGGTTCTCCGCACCAGCTGTATTGCAGAAACGGAGGATGACTTTGCGCAACTGGAGCGGATCATTAACCAGGCTATCGAGGAGCACGGACTGGCTGAGCTGCAGCGCGTGGGCATCCTGGCCAAATTCGAAGAACTTGACGTTATTGTGTCTTCTTTCCTGAGCAGGATAGGCAGCGAAGAGCAGTGGCAGCGCGTGCAGACCGACATCGCGCGTAAAATTGCTCAGCGTCTACGACTGTTCAAAGATCGACTTAGCACGGAAATAGAGGCAGTTGTGCAGCATTACCCCGAGGCGCCGCCGCTGTGGCGGACAGAACGCAGCGCGCACAGTTTTATCAAACCCGATGTAGAGCAATTGATCTGGTCAAGTTACTGCGACCACCTGCTTGCCAATATCACCCCAGATGCCGCTGTCAGCGTGGAAAACGAGGGTCTGGCAAGCCGGCCTCTTGTTTCGGTGTTAGACCAGAGCTTGTCTACGGCCAAAACGGTAGTATTGGATGAAATGAATGACGGTTTAAGACAGGCTTTGGCCAATCCTGAGACCGCTTTGCAACGGAGGTTACGCCAACTGATGCGGTTCATGTCCTTCGCATTACCCGCGGGCACGGGCGTATGGGCTGCGTTCAACGTGCTGCGCCGGTATCAGCAGGGTCTGGCCGGAGATGAACCATTTCTTGGAATCAATTTTGCAGTGCACAGCTTGTTGCTAATCGGCCTGGCTTGGTTCATTCCTTTTCTATTAAACCGCTGGTTACGTCCATCGCTGAGGGACGCGGCCCGCCGCGGGCTGCGCGATGGGTTAGACCGGGCGGTCGATGCCCTGTCTTCTGGGTTGAATCAGGCCTGCGTCAGTCTGCAAAAAGACCGGCAGGACCAGGCGCTGGCTTTGCGCAAGGAGTACGGCTAGGGCGCAGCGCCGTACGAAGCACAGCCAAAGTAACCACGACGGGCAGTTTTTTCCAGGGCAAGCCGCCAGGCAGGCGGCTCATGCCGAAAATGGGCAACAGGCATTTTTTCACTTGCTGCTTAATACGCATTTGCAATATGTTCTCGTCGCGGGCGTGTTATTACGGCCACAAATCGTTGTTGCTATTGCGTACCTCACCGCAAGGAGTTAGATCATGCTAAGTAATCAACGTTCGAAAAACGCGGCACTGCTACTGGTGATTATTCAGCTGTACCACACGTTAATAGACAAAGGGGTCGTTTCTCACACTGATATCGCCAAGCCACTGGCTAAGGCCAGACATAATCTCAAGGGAGCAATGAATGACCCCGTGGTCGAGCAGCTGCTGGACAGCTTGTTGGACTATCTCGGTAACTATGATCCGCGTGACCCCGAGACACGCAGAAAGCAGTTCAAAATAATTGAGGGCGGGCTTTCAAGCGAAAAATGCTGAGCCTGTGCAAGACTCTTGTGGCGTCGAGCCGGGCCAAAGAAGTCGGTGATGCAAAGACTTGCCTGTCTGGCAGGTGCAAGAGAATGACGTTGGGTCTCGCCGTAAGGCGCTGCGCCCGGATGCAGCTGCTGTTCGCCGCTTTAAGCATGCCCGGGACGGGTGCTTTCGCCAGCAGCGAATCCCCAGCGCTGCTGACCGATCCTTTTCTGCAGCTTCCCACTGAAAATGGTGTCCACGTAGTCTGGTTCACAGAGTGGCGTGGGAAGGATCACCGCGTCGTTTACGGCACCGATTTCGCCCAAGTGGCCAGGGCGCATACGGTAAAGATGACTCGTCTGGCAGAGGATGGGCAATCCTGGGTCGGTAAGCAGAGCGCAGATGCAAGTGTTTATGACAGCTATGCGCCGCGAGATATATGGCGACATGAGGCTTACGCGGAGGGGCTGTCACCAGGGCAGCGTGTGCCTTATTTCGTCAGCAGCACCGTCAAGCAGGGGGAGGTGGTAAACAGCGACCGCTTTACGCTTGCCCCGCTGCCGGCAAAAGGTCAAGCGCTTAAAATCTTGCTCACCAGTGACCACCAGTTAACCGCCATGACTACGGCTAATCTGCAGATGGTTGCGAGAGTCACTGGAGGCGTAGATGCCATTTTACTATCGGGTGACCTGCAAAACATGGCGGACCGCGCTTCGGGTTGGTTCGATGACGCACGAGGTGGATCATTCTTTCCAGCGCTGCAGGGTAGGGCAAGCTTCGAACTTAAGGCAAAACGTATTGAGCAGGGTCAGACTGTGACATTGGCGCGGACGTACAACGGAGGTGAACTTATTCAGCACGCCCCACTCTTTCCAGTGATTGGGAATCATGACGTGATGGGCCGTTTTAATCCAGACGACAGCATCGCCACACAATTCGGCAATCCACAACCACGCGCTGTCGCGGAATCCCGCTATCAGCAGCTAGCCGAGCTGATTAATCCTTCCGGTAATCACGATCTGCGCCGCAGCTGGATTCAGGACAATTCATTCAATACCATAACTTACGAAGAAATCTTTACTCTACCCGCTGGCGCCCCCCAGGGTGAGCGCTACTATGCGCTAGAGTTTGGCGATTTGTATGTGATTGGTTTATTCACCACCCGTATCTGGCGACATCCGCACCTTAATCGGAAAAATCCGGGTAAGTACGATGAGCCCGCGGCGAGTATCGGCACCTCTGGCAGCTGGGGCTATGGTGACTTTATATTCGAAGATGTCGCTGTGGGTAGTGAGCAGCATGATTGGCTGCAGGGCATCCTGGCAAGCGAAAGATTCCAACGGGCGAAGCACCGCGTCGTTCTGATGCACCAGGGTCCGCATGGCTTGGGGCAGAATTACATTCCCGTATTCGCCCACCCCGTTCAGATTAAGGATAAAACGGATGCGGGTGATGTTGAATCAATACGTTACGAATATCCTTTGAAAAAAGATATCCTGGTCAATGACGTGAGGCCCCTGCTGGAGCAATACCGCGTGCAGCTGGTGCTGCAGGGCCATAACCACGTCTGGTTTCGCTTGTATAAAGACGGCGTACACTACCTCGAAACTTCGAACGTAGGCAGCACCTTCGGCTGCTATGTGCCGGGCTATAAAACGCGGGCCTACTATCCCGACGATCCGCGTTTCGATGCGGGCAACTACGTGCTGGCGGGGGATCCCCATGGCCTGGCTGCAGATTATCCATCCGAGTTTTCACCACAAACCGATCAGGCGGGGAACGCACTGCCCTGCGTCAACAGCGACGAGATGACGGTTTTCAGCGTCCTGTACACGGATACGGGCTCGATAAAGAGCTACGTATTTGACACCCGCTACCCGGAATCGACGCCACGGATGTTCGATCAGTTTTTGCTTGGCAGCGGGTCTGATTGAATGCTGGACGTGAGGCGGGGTCAAGCACGGCGCTCAAGCCAGTGCCTCAACGCTGTCGCCGAGTCTGATCGTGCCTAGGCGCCGCGGAATCAGGTGGATGCCAAATGCCACGCCGCCGGCCGGGTGTCGGCGATAGGTAGATAACGTCCTTAGGGGTTCCTGACTTTTGTGTTTTATCTGCGTGTCCGGATCAATGGTGGTTAGCACGCATCGCTGGCAGCGTTGACCGACCTCGAATTCGCATTCACCAATCTGAACACTTTGCCAGTCATCTTCGGCAAAAGCCTGGCTACCCTGGACTACCAGGTTTGGTCGAAAGTTTCGATAGGTGACGGGCTGCTCCAGGCGTGCGTTCAAATCCTCAAGCGAAGCTTCAGTCAGGAGCAGTATGGGACATTCGTCGGCGTAGGCAACAACATCCCCCTCCTTGCCGCCGTTTTCGAATAGAACATCACGATGGCAATGTGCGTCCATATACACGAGTCGACAGGAAATGTGCAGGTAATCGGAAAACCACGTGTTGATCGCATCCGATAGAACGACCGCAGTGGCCGGGTTTTTAAACACCGTAATACGAGTTACGTCAGTGTTGTCTGGGGAATAGGGAATATTGAGAACGGCTGCACCCTCGAACTCGAGGCTTAATCCATCGGAGGTAAACTCAGGTTTTAGCGCCAGGAGCTGAGGAAATTCCCTGGCGGTAATGACTTCATTGTCCGCGCCGATTAAAGCCCAGTGTCGGTCCTGCTCCAGGCCTTTTTGCGTCAACCGGCTGAAGCGCAGAGACACACCAGCCGCAGACTTCACGGGATAAGCGCATATATGACTGACTTTCATCATGCAGGATCCAAACTCAATGATTACAAAACAATTTCATCTGGCGTGACCTCATTACGCATCTTAAGCGGAACGAATGTCTCCCAGGCAATTTCGAATATGAGCCATAACCCAGACAGTAAAAGAAAAACAATAGCATTGAATATTCCACTAAGCCATGCCAGTAAAAACAGGGCAGCCACCGCGGAAGTTGCGATATAGGGCAGGTTCTTATAGCGTGCGACTTCGTACTCAGTACCGCAGTAGGCGCACGCGGTTGGGCCGGTGATAACGATCTTACCGACCTTTATGCCCCTGTTATGACACTTGAGGCATCTACGCTTCATCTGCACTGTTCTTTGGCATCAAGCTTGGCAGGGACTGCCGCTGCTGATCGCCCATGAAGTTATCGGATGCAAGCCATTTTTTATGGGCGTTTTTCACTGCCGGCCATTCAGCGTCGACTATTGAATACCACGCCGTGTCGCGATTGCGGCCTTTATACATGGTGGCTTGTCGAAATATCCCCTCGAAGGTAAATCCGAGTCTCAAAGCTGCTTTTCTGGAAGATGAGTTAAGTGCATCACACTTCCATTCGTATCGACGATATTTCAGGTCATCAAACACGTGGCGCATCATCAGATACATGGCCTCGGTTGACTTCGCTGTGTTTTGCATAAGCAGCGAATAGTTTATATTACCGACCTCGATGACGCCGTCTGATGCGCTGATGCGCAGGTAGCTGGCAACGCCCTCGGCGCGGCCTGAAACTTTGTCGAGCACAGCGTAAAACAGCGGATCGTCACCCTGGCAGCTGGCCCTGATCCATTGCCGGTACTCCTTGGCCGAATGAAATGGGCCGTATGGCAGGTAAGTCCAGCCCCGGTTCTCAGTGTCCAGAGAGTAGGCGTTATATAAATCAGATGCGTGTACGCCTGGGTCAAGCCTTTCCAACCGACAACGTTCACCTGTTAGCGCGCTGCCGGTTGGGTAGGTGGCCGGCTTCCAGTTTTTAACCGGATACCCGATTGGCTGACCAAGCTCATTCTTCAACATGTGCTGTGCGCGCGAGATCCATTATTCAGCAGCATTGGGAATCGGACGAGGTCGCCCCACATCATCAATTGCCACATAAGTGAACTCAGCTTCCGTCACTTTAACCAGCTCTCGGGTAAACTCACCAATCATTCTGCGTTCAGCGAAAACTTCGAGGTAGACCGTGAGTGAAGTCTTGCCTACCCGGATAATGTTGCCGTAGACGCTGACCAGGTCACCGACGTACACCGGTTTTTTGAAAACAAAGCTGTCGACGGCCACGGTCGCCATGCGGCCCTTTATTCTCTGTACGGCAACCACACTACCGGCCAGGTCTACCTGCGACATGATCCATCCGCCAAAAATGTCGCCGTTCGGGTTCGTGTCCTGTGGCATCGGGATGATCCGTATAACCGGTTCCCGCGAGGGTAAGGTGGCGCGTTCGTCAGTCATGCCTGCTACCAGGTCTCGCCGTAAGGGCGGATATCCTGCTCAAAAGTCCACGCTGAGGACGGCTGCTGGCTTAACTGATAGACGGCAGATGCTATATGGTCGGGATTAAGAAAGAATTCATCCGGCTTGTCGGGCAGGCGCTGGCGGGTACGCGGAATGTTTATCACACCATCGATTACTAAATAGGAAACGTGGATATTTTCCGGCCCCAGATATCGCGCAAGAGACTGTGCCAAATTGTATTGCGCGGCCTTGGCTGCTGCGAATGCGGCGAACTTGGCACCACCCCTCTTTGCTGCCGTCGCACCCATGACGATGATTTGCCCCCGGCCAGCGGCGCGCATATCGTCAACAACTGCTTTGACGCAGTGAAAAAAACCCATGGCATTAACTCGCCAGGTCTGTTCAAAAGACTGTGCGTCAATGTCATCAATTGTGCCAAAGACGCCGGAGCCGGCGTTGTATATCAATACGTCGATGCTACCTAATTCTGCACGAACGTTAGCAAAGGCGCGGTGGACAGAATCAACCTGGGTAACATCGCACTCCTGGGTGTGGGCTTGCGGTAGGGCGGCTTTCAGACTGTTCAGATTATCCGCGCTGCGCGCGAGGAGGGCGACATCATAGCCTTGTGCGGTGAATTTTCGACCGAGGGACAAGCCATTACCCGGACCCGCACCCACGACGACGCATGTTTTGCTTGCTGGCATAGGTATTCTCCCAGATACGCAACGTTGTAGTGCTGATTATGAAACAGAATAATAACAGCTGAATTAATCAGCTTACAGGAGAGGTATGGGCAGCGGGCTGGAATAAGCTGATGACACCGTCAAGGGCGTTGGCATTGCCGGTAACCCAGGTCAGGCGTTTTTCCGCTGACCTAGTGCCGGCGAAGAGTAAATGGTCGCCATGCTCGAGCTGCGTCGTTATCGCAGGGAGCATGGTTGTAACATGGTCCCGTTTCAGCAGCAGGGGCAGGCAGTTCTTGTTGGGGGCGTCCGGCGTGTGCTCCAGAATCATGCTCAGCGTAATGTGATCGCCTTTGAACAACGCTACGGCAAGGGCTGGAGCCTGTGATTTAGTTACAATCAGAGTCCACGTACGAGCCGTTTGTTCGGATACTGCGCTGATGCGGCTGGCTAAAACATTAGTCGATTCCTCGTCATTCTGTGGTAACTGCTGTAGGAACTCAGCCAGCAATGGTTTGGTAATGCGGGTGATAATCGTGCGCGCGATAATGTCACTGCGCTGCATAACCAGATTCACGTCAGCAGCCTGGAACAGCGCGTCATTCTCCTGGCGGTTCTGGCGGGCTACCACAAAAAGCTCAGCATTAAGTTCCCTCGCGGTCATGATGATAGACAGGTTATTGGCATCATCGTCGGTACCGGCAATGATCCCCACAGCCTGTTCAACTCCTCCTTCGCGCAGTGTAACTGCCTCGGTGCCGCGTCCAAGTATCGTGTCTTCAGGAGCATGGGTTCGCTTTGGGTCTAGTTCGATAATTGTTGCCTCAACTCCCGCAAAGGCTAATATTTTTTGCACTGCTTTACCGAAGCGCCCATACCCGCAGAGAATCCAGCGCCCCTTGGGGGGGAAAAGAGGCTCGCTCATGGGTGTGTTGCTTGCACTGGTCAGCCACTGATGAATAACAAAGTTGGCCGGAGAGTGCAGCGCCATGGCCAGGCGGTCAGCAAAAATATCGAATGGATTGACGATTTCATCGGTGCCAAAAGATTCCATATTGATACCAACATCATGAATTTCTGACCGGCAGATTACGGGTAGGTGCGGCTGCAGAAGTTTGCTGCTGATCGCTACCTTTAAATTTACGTGATCAGAATTCGTCACCGCTATCACTCCCGCGCAGCGTGAATGATTGAGGCCGGCTGCTATCAGGTTGTTCGGATGGTTGACATTTGCACGCAACCCGGGAACGTACAGCGTAAGGTCGGCCAGTTCCAGATTGTTGATTTGTTCTTGATCATTGTCGATGACAACCGTGCGGGTGTTATGCTGGATGAATCCTCGCACCAGTAGGCGTCCGGTGTCACCGTATCCGCAGATAATGTAAAACGGTCCGTCGATTCTACGTACGGCGTTTTCGAAAGTTCCATAGGTTACTGCTTGTCTGAATGCGGGTTCTTGCGCCAGGGTGATGGCGCGTCCGATAGTGTACAGCCAGGCCACAACCGAAAAGTAAATGCATACCAGTACCCATAGCCGCTGCCCCTCGGTAAAGGGGTAGGGTATTTCGCCAAAGCCTATGGTTGAACCCATAAAACTGACGAAGTAAAACGCATGTAAAAAATCCATACGCCAGGGATTACCGTTGCTGTCTACACCCGGTATCAGAGTTAAACCGAACACTGCAATAGCGTATACGCTGATCAACGTGATTAGCGGCCCACGAAGCCGTCTGAGAGCGAGGAAAAAGACGGGCATCAGCGGCGGGCCTGGACCGTCTCCGTTATCAACAGCACAACTGAAATGAGGTTGGCGATAAGAGCGCCGCCCGAGAAAGATACAATGGTAGCCATGATTGCACCCTGTAGATTTAATTCAAGCACGTGTTCGGCCACGCCCCACAATACGGCTGCTGAGATTAACTGCAAATCTGCAACGAGGCTCGCTGCTAAAAGAACTGCGCCCAGGTGACTGCGGTCGCCAAACTTCATGATGGTTGCGATTAAGCTCACAACAATAGCGGTGAAGAGTTCATATACGTGGTGATGCTCAGGGTTATCAATCTCTCCGATAAAGAAGCTGAAATTCAGGGTCAGAGCGAGCATAATGAAAAAAGCGAACAACACTTTTTGCAAGTTCATTGTTAATAGTCTCCTTGCGTTAATGATCTCTTCTGCCAAGATAAATTTTGCCAGTAATCAAGATCAGACTCCAAGCGGTATGTGCTTTCATGTAACAACGGTATGTGGGTTGGAACAAGCACTACGCAGTTGTCATCTCATCTAACGTGCAATTGCAAATGACTTATCGAGTTTTAGCAGACTTAGTTGTGGTAATTCATTTTGTTTTCATTGTGTATGCGATATTTGGTGGATTGCTGGTACTTAAATGGAAGTGGACCGTATTTTTACATATTCCGGTTGTTGTCTGGGGCATTCTGCTAGAAACGTTCGGCTGGATCTGTCCTTTGACCCCTCTGGAAAATGAGCTTCGCCAGGCCGCAAATGTTGCCGGCTACCAGGGCGGTTTCATAGATAACTATTTGTTACCCGTGGTTTACCCGGAAAATCTGACCCGGCTGATACAATGGTTATTGGGTGCGGCGCTGCTGCTGTGCAATATCGTTGTTTACGCTCTGGTCATGCATCGGATAAAAGGCAGGTGACAGAGTTGCTATTGAAAAAAAAGAATAAACCGTCTTTTATATAATCTGTAGAAGTATTGCTGCGCAGTCGTCAGGAAACAAAACAAGGCCTGAGTGGTCAAAAAATCAGGCGGGGCGTGAATTCCAAAATCGGCTTATTTTCAGTGGTTTTGGTCAAAAATGGTCGTAGCGAAGGGTGTAAAAATTACACCCTGAATACTACAATACGCGCCGAATCAAATCGCAAATTGGGAAAATGCAGCTGAAAGAATCACTGCCGGAGAATGCCAACGGGGATATTAAAGATATCAACGGGAAGGTATGCATTTTCTATGACGGCTACTGGATACGCTACTACGCGCCGGTCGAAGATAATTTGGTAAATAAAAAAAACCTTATTGAGAGCTTAACACGGCGTACCTTTCACCATACCGAACCCGGGATAAATACGCCGGGTGAAAAACTGGACATGGCGCGCGCCGCCTATGACAAGGAGACGGACTTAAAAAGAAAAAGGGTAAACGGCGCCATGCTGGCGGGCGCCCTGTTTAACCGGGCAACGGATATCTTCACGCTTGTGGTGGAACTTGCTGAGAAAGGAGTGCACATCAGTGATCAAAACGAGCTGATGCGCGAGTGCGGTGAGTGTTTTAAGGAAGCACTTAACCTAGGTAAGAGTGTCAGGCATTACAGCGGTGAAGAGGGAATCGATGAACTCTGGGGTGAACCGCTTAAAGCGTTCACTATGCCCATCGCGAAGTTTTATGAGAGCCGCTATATAAAAATCGCGCAAACGATGCGCGACATCGACCTGATATCCGAGCATATGATCAACACGTTTCATCACGAGCCGCCGTTTGAGGGGTTGGGCAATTTGATCAGAGAGCTGGCGGAAGCGGCCAAGATGGAAGCGGAAACCATGCGCAGTGATCAGGTCATCTTTTGCATTTGGCCCCGGTTTGTTGCGGCCGGTGAGGATGTGGAGGGATTTGTGCCGATCCTGCCGGACGTCGTGAATGAGGATCTGCGTCGTCATATAGTAGATGGTGTGCGTCTTATCAAAGACGGGAAGGACTTGCTGACCTATCTCTCCGGCGTTCGCGTTCCCATGCCGAGAACCACGCAGGCATTTCTCCAACGTTGCAAGGATTACGCTCAAACAAACATTAAACACTGACCGCTTTATAAATGGCCCTTCCTTGACCACGCGTTGCCTTAAAGTCTGTTACTGTTAAACCAGATTATTGTCTAACACCTGAGTCGATCCTGTTAAGGGCGCAGCGTGTGAGCCCTGATTCCGCGCAGGCATTTTTTGAAACAAAAAAGGCAGTTAGGCTGTCTTATTATTCTGCAATAAGTGCGCCTTCAATCACAGCTGGCAGCAGCAATGCGCGAGTGCTAGCTTCAGGTTGCCGATATCTACACTATAATTAGTGTAGTACGTGAGGAACCTCAACACTGTCTGAATAGCGGGGACTGGTGCGTGATGAGAGTAAATGAGTTAGTCGAAACCCAAGATGTAAGGGGCTTCTTTCATGAAGCGGTTACTGATTTAGTAGATGAACGCAAGATAAGCGTTGCCGATGAGACTATTGTTTATGTTGCGAACATGCTTGCTGTTTTCATTCGTACGGATCGATTGTACGAATGGACGCCGCAGGGACCCACGTTAACCCCCCTCGCTATGCTTTATGGTGAGGTTCTACAGGCGACATCGAATAAACAAAAACGACAAATGCTGCAGCGACTGGGAGATGTGGCATTGTTCGTGTCCGGCATATTTGGCGAGAGCTTTAGCCGAAAAACTTACGATGTTGATTATTATATCGGCATGGGTGGAGCGGCTTATGGCTCATTGTCGGAGTGCCTGGGCAGTCAGGCGCAGGAACTAATGAGCGCCCGGATATTTGCCGAGTTATCGAAGTTCTTCTCGGATTTCGTGCAGGTATTGACCGACCTGTACGAGCATTCGGAGGTAAAAGATGACCGGGATATCTTGAAGTACTATGAGCTGTGGATGCGGACGAGGAGTCAGCGTGCTGCCAAGAAGTTGCGCTCGGTTGGAATCGATGTGATCAATTTACAAAGTCCCACTCGCCACTAAGACGATGCAGTTGAAGGCACTCCAGGGCAGGCTTGAGTCAATATATGAGGTCGAGCTAGAACATTGTATTGATGATTTTTTGATCACCGACCAGGAGTTCGTCACAACGGTAACAGGTTCAGAGCGGACCATTCGCGAGCAGGTTCTGGTGCAGAAAGAGGGAATGGACGTCTGGTTAAGCCTGTACTTGGATTTCGATGTTTATTCTAGATTTAGGCAGTATGGCGCCAGCGATTCAATCGGTGATAACCAGGCCATGGATTTTTGTCTGGCCGCTGAGGGGGTGAGTCACTTCCTGTATTTATGCTGGAACGCAAACTTTGAGCGTGAGGTCACCAAACTGGAACTGGAATTGCAGGCGGAGGTTGATAAGTATCTTTTGCTCCTGGACTATGTGGCAGAGGAATCGAGAACGCATCTGCATCCATGGCTTTTTCAATGTTGGGATTTTGATGAGGGGCTGAACGAGGAAGAGCAGAATCGCTATGAAAAAGCGAACCAGTATGCGAGCCGCTACTGCTTGGGATTGGAGCAGCGCTACCTGCGAATCGGAAAAACGCAAGAGATGGTCAGAGAGTTAAGGCGGTTCTACCGGAAGTCTCATGCCCAGAAGATACAGATGATTGAGGCTTTGCCTGCGCACTAAGTTGTTCCGCCGGCTGGGTTGATGCCAGCAATGCCCTTCCGCCCCGTGTATCTCTTCGCGACCAGCGCCATTCTTGCTTGCCCGCTACAATCATTACACAGATTTAATCCTTCCGTCATACTCAGGTAATCGCATTCATAATACATTGTCTCCGCAAAACGGGGCGCCGCAGGTGGCGTCCAAGCTTATAACTGATATCGGAGAATTGACATGGCTATTAACATCAAAACGTCACGGCTGCGTGAGCGTTTGATTGTGCTGACCGCAATTGTTGCCATCGTGGGCGGCATCGTCGGTACGATGACGTTCACCCCGGTTTTGGCAAAAACGGAGCCTGCGCACTCGAAAGCTGTTGCGGTCGAACGCGCCAGCTTCGCAGATCTTATCGAAGCGGTCAGCCCTGCTGTTGTCGCCGTTTCTACCAGCGGAAAGGCCCCATCGGGGCAACGACTCACGCCGGATTTCCAGCTGCCGCCCGGATCTCCTTTTGAAGAGTTTTTTGAACGGTTTTTTGGCGGACCGGATTTCCACGGAGGCCAAGGCAACATGCCGCCGAGGAAATTCAGAGCGCAAGGATCCGGATTTATTATCGACCCTGCTGGCACGGTAATTACCAACCATCACGTCATTAAAGGCGCCGAGGAAATTACTGTCATTACTGATTCTGGAGAGGAGTATCAGGCAGAACTGAAAGGTTACGATCAAAAGACTGATCTGGCCGTGCTGCAGATCGATACCGATGAACCATTGCCTTACGTCGAGTTCGGCGAGTCCGATTCAGCCCGGGTAGGTGACTGGGTAATCGCAATTGGTAATCCGTTTGGATTAGGTGGTACCGCAACAACCGGCATCATTTCTGCTCGTGGTCGCGATATCAATGCCGGCCCGCTTGATGACTTTCTACAGATTGACGCGCCCATCAACAGGGGTAACTCAGGAGGCCCGCTGTTTGATGCGAATGGCAAGGTGATAGGTGTAAACACCGCTATCTTTACGCCAAACGGAGGTAACGTAGGCATAGGTTTTGCCATTCCATCCAGCATGGCCTCTAACGTAATAGATCAGCTTATGGCTAAAGGATACGTCGATCGCGGCTGGCTGGGCGTGCAGATCCAGGGCCTTACACCTGATCTTGCCGAAAGTCTGGGCTTACCGGCGGAGAATGGCGCCCTGATTGCTAGCGTTGTCGCGGACAGCCCCGCTGAAAAAGCCGGGCTGCAGGCCGGCGACGTTATCTTGAAGTTTAACGGCATCAGTATCGACAAATTGCGCGACCTGCCGCGGGTGGTGGCCGAAACCCGCGCTGATAGTGAAGTTGAGGTTGAAATATGGCGTGATGGGCGAAGCCGCGACCTGGTGGTAACGGTTGGCGAGAGTCAGAGCGAAGAACCCTTACAGCTTGCAGCTGGCGATAAGCCATCGCAGAAGAGGTTGGGACTGGTGCTGGCAGAGCTCGATGAGAATACCCGAAGTCAATATCGGGTCGGCCAGAACACCGACGGCGTGCTCGTGATTCAGGTGGCGCCGAACAGCCCGGCCGCGGAGAAAGGTCTTCGCCCCGGTGACGTGATCAAGAAGGTCGGTAACTCGGCCGTTTCTAAGCCAAGCGAGGTCATCGCTGAAGTTAAAAAGGCCAGCGCACAGGACCGGAAGTCGGTGCTGCTGTTGGTGGAAAGAAATGGAAGCGATCGCTTCGTCGCGGTAGGGATCGCGTAACATCGACAAAGGAGCAGGATCGCGCAGATCCTGCTCCGCTGGCATTGACATTCAGTCAAGGGCGACAGCGGGCTGGGTTATAATCTGCGTCCCGCATAAATACCATACTCCACAATGCGTATTCTCGTTGTAGAAGACGATCTAGAGACCGCGTCGTATATTAAGAAAGGACTGGAGGAGGCCGGGCACGTGGTCGATCACGCTGATGATGGTAAGCAAGGCCTGCTACTGGCGACCACCGAGGAGTATGACGTTCTCATTATTGATCGGATGCTGCCGTATGTTGACGGTCTCACTGTAGTGCAAACCATGCGGGCTTCCGATATCAATTCTCCAGTTTTAATCTTGAGTGCACTGGGTGAAGTGGATGATCGTGTGCAGGGACTTAAATCCGGAGGCGATGATTACCTGGTCAAACCGTTCGCATTCTCTGAACTGTTGGCAAGGCTGGAAGCGTTGGTGCGGCGCGTCGAGATTGAAGCCCCGACGACGAAACTTCAGGTGGGTGACCTCGAAATGGATTTGCTGGGGCGTGAAGTGAGGCGTGCCGGCAAGGTGCTTGATCTTCAGCCGCGGGAATTTCGATTGCTTGAATATCTGATGCGGCATCATAATCAGGTGGTTACGCGAACTATGTTGCTGGAGAAAGTTTGGGATTATCATTTTGACCCGCAAACCAATATTATTGACGTTCACATCAGCCGGCTTCGGGGGAAAATAGACAAAGGCTTTGATAAAGCTCTTTTACACACGGTGCGTGGATCAGGTTATGTTTTGCGGGGATGACCCATATCAAACTTTCTGCCGATACGTTGTAGCGAGTATCGCGCCGTAAACACGAAAGTTGTGGATGGTCTAACAAGGCTGCTGGCGAGCTCTACGTTTCGTCTTGCCCTGGTTTACATGGCTTTGTTCGTGGTGTCAGCGTTGGCTCTGCTGTTGTTTATCTACTGGTCAACCACAGCGTCAATGCGCCAGCAGACCGACGAAACTATCGCGGCCGAAATCCGGGGTTTGGCGGAGCGCTATGATTCCGACGGATTGCCGGGGTTGACCGCGCAGATAGCAGATCGATTGCAGCGACAGCAACCGGGAGACTCCTCGCTCTATCTGCTTGCAGACAGACGGTTGCAGCCCATAGTCGGCAACCTCAGCGGTTGGCCCAAGCAGCCGGCGGATGAGTCTGGTTGGCTGCACTTTAGGTTGGGTGATGATGCCGGCGGCAAGGTGCACATGGCGCGCGCGCGGCTGCTTAAAGTACGCGGCAGATTTAATTTGCTGGTGGGTAGAAATATGTCTGAGTTCGAACAGACCCGCCGGCGGATCGTGAATACGCTAGTCTGGGGCGGCCTGATCATGCTCGGATTTGCGTTGCTGGGCGGCGTAATGATGAATCGCAGCGTGACCGGGAAAATCGATACGATCAACCGAGCCAGTAAAGAGATTATGGCAGGGAATTTGACCAGGCGCATTCCATCGAGACACAGCGGGGATGAGTTTGATCAGCTGTCCGACAATCTCAATCATATGTTGGACCAGATAGAACTGCTGATGGATGGTGTGCGCAGAGTATCGGACAATATCGCCCATGATCTGCGCACGCCGCTTGCGCGGTTGCGCCATCGACTGGAGGCGGCAGCCCGGCAGTCTGCCGGCAATGAACAGCAGCGTATGGATCTGATAGACAGGGCGATACAGGAAGCGGATGGTCTGTTAAAGACTTTCAATGCCTTGCTGCGAATCGCCCGCATCGAGTCGGATACTTTGCAGGCCAGCTTCGTTGAGGTAGATCTCGGCCAGCTGTTACGCGACGTCGCAGATTTGTATGAGCCCGTGGCGGAAGAAAAGAATCAAACTCTGGCGATTAGTGGAGACAGATCGGTGTTTATAAGGGGCGATCGCGATCTACTGTTCCAGGCTTTGGCAAACTTGTTTGATAACGCGATTAAGTTCAGCCCGAAGTCAAGTAGCATTCGCGCCAGTTTGAGTCGGACGGAACTGGTGTTATGCGATTCCGGGCCGGGAATAAAAAGAACAGAGCGTGACCGGGTTTTTCACAGATTTTACCGCGCTGATGCAAGCCGAAGCACGGCGGGCAGCGGCCTGGGGTTGAGCTTAGTCAAGGCTGTGGCGACTCTGCATAAGGTAAACATAGAGTTGCTGGACAACAGTCCCGGCCTTTGCGTGGTATTAAAGTGGCGCGAGCAGAAAGCGGGGGGCGCTTCACGCTGACTCCGTTGTGCGCTATCGCTAGGTCACGGCGCGCATTCTGGTTTGCTGTTTGGACTGGCTCATATAAGCGAGTTTCTGTGCCCGGCGCCCAAATGGTTTAGGAATGCCAATGAAACTACCCTGGGCGTAATCTATGCCGACGGCCGCGACGATATCCATGATTTCCTGGTTCTCTACATGCTCGGCTACGGTATCTATGAGCATGACGTGTCCGACATCCTTGATCGCGTTGACTAAGGCCCGATCAACGTTGTCTTTTACAATATTCTGGATAAATGCGCCGTCTATTTTTAAATAGTCGACTGCCAGGTCTTTAAGATAAGCGAAGGAACTCAGTCCGCTGCCAAAGTCATCCAAAGCGAATGAGCAGCCCAGGGCTTTAAGTTCGCTGATAAATTCACGGGCATTCCTGAAGTGTGAGACCGCCGCAGTTTCGGTGATCTCGAAGCATATCTGGGACCCTTTAACAGAATATGCCTCAAACTGAGATTCAATGTAGTTGAGGAAATCCGTCTGACTCAGAGAAGGCCCGGAAATGTTTATAGAGTAAATTGTATTGTTCGAAGCCTCACCACTGGCGATGATGCTGAAACACTCCCGCACTACCCAACGATCAATTGTGTTGCCCAGCCCGTATCTTTCCAGAGCGGGTAGAAACATGCTCGCCGGAACCAGCTGACCGTCCTCGTCGAACAATCTGAGTAGGATTTCGGCACGGCGCATGTCATCACTGTCGTTGCTTACACTCATTATCTCCTGTTGGAACAACGTCAAGCGATTTTGCTTCAGCGCCTGATGCAAATGGTTTACCCAGTGCATCTCCCTTCGCCTGGAATTCATTTCAGCATCAGATTTCTCATAGACGTGAACCCGGTCCTTGCCCAGGTCTTTTGCCGTGTAACAGGCCATGTCGGCAGCACTCATAACAGCCGATACGCTCTCGCTGTCCTTATCGATCCCTACCGCACCAACGCTGATGCCGATATCAAAGACATGACTTTCCCACGCCAGGCGGGCGTTATGCGTCGCTCTTCTCAGCTTTTCTGCGATTACTTTAGCTTGATCAAGGCTGCAGCGGTGCAGCAAGATCGCAAATTCATCGCCTCCGAGTCGCGCTATGACATCGCCGCTGCGAATGTTTTGTGCAAGCAGATCGCTTATCAATTGCAGCAGATGGTCCCCAGCACGGTGTCCGCATGTATCGTTGACGATTTTGAACTGATCGAGGTCAATATAAAGCACAACGTGGGTTAGCTTATGCTGCACTGCGGATTTAAGCGCCAGATCCAGGCAGCGCTCAAATTCTCTCCGGTTGAGCGTGTCTGTCAGCGCATCGTGCGAAGCGTAATACGCCAGCTTTCTGGTCAATGCAAGAATACGGGTCGCGTCCCGCATGACTACGACCGAACCTATTGACCGATGCTGATCGTCTTTGATGGTCGCCATGCTGTAGGCCACATCTTTATTTGACCGCAGCCGCACTGAGTGCATTTCTTCGCTGCGCGTGTTCCAGTGTTTTTGTAGATTTTGAATCGAGCGCCCGGTATTTTGATCCAAGGCGCGAAACACATTTTCCAGGACCTTTCCCTTTGCTTGGCTAAGAGACAGCTCGGTCATGCGCTCGGCCACCGGATTCATATAGGTTACGCAGTTTGCGTTGTCGGTAGTAATTACACCATCACCAATCGAATGCAGCGTTACCTGAGCCCGCTCCTTTTCTTCATAGAACAGCTGTTCCGCCCGCTTTCGGTCGTTAATATCCAGCAGATAACCATTGATACTGGTCAACTTGCCGGTATCGTCCCTGACCGGTATGGTGCGTTCGAATACCCATCGTTCTTCACCATCGGGGAGAATGATTCGGTAATCAAGTTCAACGAAATCTCGACCGGCATTGTCGCTGTTTTGATAGCCCAGTTTGGCTACTCTGGATTTGTCATCGGGATGAACATACTGTGCGAAGTAAGTGCGATTCTGCATAAGCTCCTTCGCATTCAGACCCCATACGGATACGTTGGGTGAAGCGTATTCGACCGGCCAGCCCTCTACCGCTTTCCAGCGGAAGACGATAACCGGACCTTTGACAAACAGTTTCCGCTCCTGTTTGAGCCCGGCTTCGGCCTGACTGCGCTGCGCGATTTCCTGATTGAGCTCAGTGTTTACTTGGGACAGGTTCTTGACCAGATCCTCGTTTACCAAGCGCAAACGCACGTTATCTACTACACTTTTGTGTGCTTTGATTCCGGCCACATATATGCAGCCAAAAAAGGTCAGAATAGCAAGGACATAAAGTCTGGAGGTCGCTGAGTTTTCAAGCAAGAAACGGATTATCACGGGGCCGAACATGCTCACCATAAACAAGGTGTTCGCCCGCAGCGAGGAAGAATAGGATGCGGTGCTCACGCCTGCCAGGCCCCCCAGCAGCCCCAACACGAACACCTGATAGAAAGGTGGCCAGGAAAAATCGTAGACCACGCCCAGCATCCCCCAGGACAATCCCGCCAGGACCGTACCAATGAGTCCGGCGACCTCCCAGCTACCAAACTCATCGACGGAATCGACGATGTTCAGAAATCTTTTCATGTAAAGCCAGCGGATGATTACCAGCGTGACAAACCAAACTCCCCATGGAATCAACAGGGAGCGGTCGGTAACTGTCCACATGGCTATGATGGTCACCACCACCGCCACCAGCGTCAGATATTGGGTGGTTAATCCCTGCTGATAGAACATGGTCAGCAGCTGCCGCTGCATCGCGCTGGGGTCGACGCTCGCCGATGCGGCCAGCTGTTCAGTCTGAATTTCATCCGGTGTAAACGCTGGGTGCTGCTGCTCGTCGGTCTCCGCCCGCACTGGCGCGGACGGGGGCGGCATATCAACGCTGTGGGTTGGACCTGGAGACCGCTCCGCCGGTGCCGAGGTATCGTCCGACTCAGCCGCGACCGGCTCAGGCCGGGCGCGACGCCGGATAGTAATCTTTTTCGAAAGGAGATTGATCACCTTACCCCAACCCACGCAGAAACGATGAAATCAACTATTATTCTAGTAGTTTATCGCTGTTTTGGGTACGTATGACCCGGTTTTACGGCTAATAATCGGGATCGCCGTGTCGTTGACGCAGGCGTTATGCTGCCTCGTCGATTGTTTAGGGCATGACGAGTAAGCCTGGTATCCCAAGTGCTGTCTGTCGATAAAACGGGGAGCGTGAAGAGGGTTGCGGCATCCAGCCTAGCTGTTGCGCAGATACCAGTCATACTCCAGAGGCGTCGTTTCCCGGTTGAACAGCTCGTATTCCTGTAGCTTTACCTGTGCATAGATTTGGCAGAAATCCCGACCTAGGTAGGCGCGGAGAGTTTTCGCGCTGGCAAAACTCTCGATTGCCTTTTGCCAGCTGTCGGGCAGCACGCGCTCCGCTGTGCTGTGGCTGGCGTCACCCGTGGTGATCGCCGGTGGTTCCAGTTTGTTGCAAAGACCATGATGTATGCCGGCCAGCACGCTGGCGGCAAGTAGATAGGGGTTGGCGTCGGCGCCGGCAACGCGGTGTTCAATGCGTCTGGCTGTAGAGTTTCCCGACGGTATGCGCACTGCAACGGTGCGATTGTTGTATCCCCAGTTGAGGTTGAGAGGTACAAACATTCCCTTACAAAAACGTCGGTATGAATTAGCACCAGGAGCATAAATCAACATCGACTCAGGCATGACGGCGAGAAGTCCGGCAACTGCATGCCGCAGTTGTTTATTGTTCATACCATCTTGCGCGAAGATGTTCTGCGCTTCGCTGTTAATCAGGCTGACGTGTATGTGCATGCCGCTGCCAGCAAGGTCGTTAAAGGGCTTTGGCATAAAGGTCGCATGATAGCCGCTCTGCTCGGCGACGCCCTTGATGAGTCGTTTCAGCAGCATACCGTGGCCGCAGGCTGCTACCGCGTCGGTTTGATGCTGAAGGTTAATCTCATACTGACCGGGAGCGTACTCCGCCACAGCTACGTCTGCCGGCAGCTGTTGGGCTCTGGTCGCTGACATTATGCCGTCGATGAAATCCGTATAGTCCTCAAGATCAGTGATGCTGTAAACCTGGGTTTTATGCTGTCGTTTACCCGTGACGGGGGATAGGGTGAGTTGCGGGGCGCTGTGTTCGTCCTGGTTCCGATCGATCAAGTAAAACTCCATTTCTATCGCCACTACCGGGGTCAGCCCAATGTCTGCAAATCGTTCTACCAGGCCGGCGACGACGGCCTGCGGGTCCCCGCTGAACGGCACACCCGGAGGCTCCTGCATCATCATCTGCACCTGGCCCGCCGCTTGCTTCCAGGGAATGCGGCAAATTGTGTTGGCTAAAGGCACACAGACAGAATCCTTGTCACCGGTGCGCAGGCCGATGTCTGAATACATAGAGGTGGCCCCGGTTACATCTGAGGCAAACAGCGATTTGGCCAGACAGATTCCATCATCGTAAACATGAGCCAAAGCTTCTGGATACACACGTTTGCCGCGGTAGATGCCGTTCAAATCGGCAATCAGTAAGTCTATGTACTCTATATCTGGATTATCGCGGAGGAAGGATTCAGCTTCGTCTCGGTTTGCTCGCTCTAACATTTTATATGTTCATCGCGCCCATTGTTCATGCACTATTACAGTTTGTCCAGCAGGCTGTAGTAAAGCATGCCGAGAACCAGCGCAGGCCAGCGCAGATAGCGACCGCCGGGAAAAGTCCTGGTCGGAATATCTTTCAAAAGATTAAATTTTTCCGAGTTACCGGTTATTGCCAGGGCAATGAGTTTTCCTGCTAGGCTGGCCATGGCCACGCCGTGACCGGAGTAACCCTGAGCGTAGAACACTTTGCCGTCCAGGTTGCCGAAATGAGGCATGCGATTTACCGTTACCGCAAGCGTACCGCCCCAGGCATAATCGATTCTAGTGTCTTTGAGCTGGGGATACACTTTCAGCATGTATTTTCGGACGAAGGCTTTGATATCCCGCGGAAAGCTTCGCCTATAGTTCTCACCACCGCCGAACAGCAGACGTTTATCTGCGGAAAGCCGGAAGTAGTTGATTACGAACTTGGAATCGGCAACGGCCACGTCATCGCGGATGAGCGCCTTTGCCTCAGCAGCAGTAAGCGGTTCCGTCGCCAGAATAAAATTGTTGATGGGCATGATTTTACCTGCGATCCTCGGCTCCAATCGTTGCAGATAAGCATTGCAGGCAAGCACCATAAAGTCAGCCGTCACCGCAGCCGTTGCGCTGTGCACCTCGATCTTGCTGCTTGGGCGGTACCTGGTGACGCGTGAGTTTTCATATATACGCACACCGGCCTGGACGGCCGCCTGGGCCAGTCCCAGCGCATAGTTCAGCGGATGAAGGTGCGCCGCCCCGGTGTCGAGCCAGCCGCCAAAATACATCCGGGTTCCCAACATGTCACGCATTTCCTCATTGGAAACTGCGCTTATGTGTTTATAGTCATACTCGGTTTTAAGCTTGTTGACATAAGCATGGGCAGGTTGAACGTAAGAGGCTTTGTGCATGGGGTGAAGCACGCCCGTTTTCAGGTCACACTGGATGTGATGCTTTTCGATCAAACTGTTAACGGTTTGTTTTGCTTCCTCCGCAAGATGCCAAAGGTGCTTGGCATGTTCCTTACCCAGCAACGCTTCCAATTTATTCTGGTCCTGACGCTGTCCACTGCCGACTTGCCCACCGTTGCGGCCGGACGCGCCCCAGCCCACACGCTCAGCCTCTAGTAGTACCACGTCAAGTCCCAGCTCTGCCAGGTGCAGCGCGCAAGACAGACCAGTGAAACCGCCACCGACTACGCAGACGTCACAGCTGATCGCCTGTTCCAACCGGGGATAATCCGGCAGTGAATTAGCCGTCGCCGCGTAATAAGAATGTATATGCTCGGAACGCTTCAACCTAGCGGTCAACGGCTGAGGGCTGTCCAGCACCGTGGCTCAGGCAAGCGTCTGTTGGGTCAGGTCCAGGCACTTGGCCGCCAGTTCAACGAGTTCATCGATCTGTTCTTTACTGATTATGAGCGGCGGGGATACCACCATCTTGTCTCCAACCGCACGCATCACCAGCCCGTTGTCAATACAGATGTCTCTGCATCGATTACCGACTTCGAGCTGCGCAGGATAGAACTCACGCGAGGTTTTATCTTTTACCAGTTCCAAAGCGCCTAACAGCCCGAGGCTGCGCGCTTCACCCACCAGCGGATGGTCAGCAAGCTGACTCCATTTTCCCTTGAAATAGGGAGCGATTTCCTGATCCACCCGATCGACGATATTCTCGCGCTGCATAATGTTGATGTTTTCGGCAGCTACAGCGGCTGCCACGGGATGTCCAGAGTAAGTAAATCCGTGCGCAAACTCGCCGCCCTTCTCAACGATCGTCTCGGCGACCTTGTCGCCGACCATCACCCCGCCGATAGGGAGGTAACCGGATGATAATCCCTTGGCGATGGGCATCAGGTCCGGCCTGAGGTCGTAATAATCTGAGCCAAACCACTTTCCGGTTCGTCCAAACCCGCAAATAACTTCATCCGCTATCAGCAGTATTTCATGCTGTGCGCAGATCTTTTTTATTTCCGGCCAGTAGGAACGGGGCGGAATAATCACACCACCAGCGCCTTGTATGGGTTCGGCGATGAACGCCGCCACCTTATGTGATCCAACCGCATCAATCCTTTCAGCCAGGGCGTGAGCGGCTTTGATGCCAAATTCTTCCGCGCTCAATTCACCCCCGTCAGCGTACCAGTACGGTTGCATAATGTGCTCAACACCGGGCAGCAATACCACGCTTTGCTCATGCATGGGCTGCATGCCGCCAAGCGTGGCGGCGGCGATTGTACTGCCGTGGTAAGCGTTATGCCTGCTGATGATGACCTGTTTTTCGGGGTGGCCCAACAGTGCCCAGTAACGTCGCACCATGCGCACCACCGTGTCGTTAGCCTCAGAGCCGGAACAGGTGAAAAAAACATGATTCAGGTGTGGCTGAGTGATCGCGGCTAACTTCTGGCTAAGCGCGACTCCCGGCGGGTGTGTAGTCTGGAAGAAGTTATTGTAGTACGGCAGCTGCTGCATCTGTTCACTGGCCACTCGCGCTAACTCTACACGTCCATACCCGATATTGACGCACCACAATCCAGCCATAGCGTCCAGTATTCGGTTACCATCAGAATCCCATAAATAGACCCCTTCGGCACGCACAATAATCCGGCTGCCTTTCTTTTTAAGCGCCTTATAATCAGTGAAAGGATGCAGATGGTGGCGACTGTCAAGGTGCTGCCACTGTGCGGTCGATAATTGTGTGTTTGTTTGGTTCATGGAATGATCTCGTTATGGTGTCTGCTGCTAAACGTTCAACAATAGGTACTCCCGCTCCCACGGACTGATTACGCGCATAAACGTCTCAAACTCGGTTTCCTTTATGGCCGTGTATACCTGGGTAAACTTGTTACCCAGCAGGTTCTGCAAAGGCTCGCTCTGATTGAGCAGGCCCAGGGCCTCGAATAGATCGTGTGGCAATTCTATAGGGAGTTCGTAAGCGCTGGTTGCTAAAGGCTCAGTAGGCGTTAGCCCTTCTTTCATGCCAAGATAGCCACAGGCCAGGGAGGCAGCGATTGCGATGTAGGGATTAGCATCAGCCGCAGCCACGCGGTTTTCCACGCGCCGGTCCTGCGCCTTGGAGTGCGGTACGCGCAGTCCCACGGTTCGGTTGTCGTAACCCCACTGCAGATTTATCGGCGCTGCACCGTAGCGGACGATGCGGCGGTAAGAGTTAACATAAGGCGATAGAAATGACATGGCTGCTGGTAGATACTTTTGCAGCCCAGCGATGTGGGCAAAGAAAACGTTATTGCTGTTGCCCGATTCATCGCTGAAAACGTTCTTCCCGGTATCTACATCCATCACGCTTTGATGGATATGCATAGCGCTGCCAGGTTGATCCTCCATTGGTTTAGCCATGAACGTCGCATACACGTCATGCTGCAGAGCAGCTTCGCGCATGGTGCGCTTGAATAGAAACGCCTGATCGGCAAGCACTAGTGGATCACCGTGCAGTAAATTGATCTCCATTTGCGCGGCACCCATCTCATGTATGAGATTATCAATTTTTATACCCTGCGCCTCGCAGTAGTCATAGACATCTTCGAACAGCAGATCAAACTCGTTTACCGCATCAATGCTATAGGCTTGGCTGCCGATTTCTGGACGACCAGAGCGGCCAGCGGGAGGCTGCAGAGGATAGTCCGGATCGATATTAGGTTTGACCAGATAAAACTCTAACTCGGGAGCGACGATGGGTTGCCACCCCTCCCGATGATACAAATCAATAATGTTTCGCAGCACGTACCTCGGCGCAATTTCGACCGGTTTGCCATCCATGTAAAAGCTATCATGAATGACCTGGGCGGTTGGATCCTTCGCCCACGGCACTAAGCGAAGCGTATCGGGATCGGGACGCATGGCCATGTCGATGTCTGTGGGGTTGGCGATGGCATAGGCTCGTTCGGCATAGCTGCCGGTAACCGTCTGGGTAAAAATACTTTCCGGCAGGCGCATGTCGCCTTCATTGGACACTTTTTCCGCCGGCATGATTTTGCCTCGGCTCACCCCGGACATGTCCGGCACGATGCATTCAACCTCAGAAATTTTATTGGCTTTTAGCCATTGTTGTATGTTTTTCATTGGGTTATGTACTAAACTTAATACTGCTTATTGGGTAAATCTAGTCAGTACCAACTAAACTGATGGTAGCGCAGCAACGGGCAGTCAGCGCTGGTGCCTGGGGGTTACGCATAACGCGAGCCAGTACCGGCCGACTCCTAATCAGGATCTATATGAAGGAAAAATGCATAGGCTGCAAGTAGCTTAGCACAGGTGGATGAAAGTTATCCTCATTCACTGCGTCCGCATTTCGGGCACAATAACACGAGCGAAGGAGCACCACGCATGACTAAAAACTATAGCGAATTCGGTTCACCCATTGTCTGGGAATCGTCCAAATTTTACAGCCTAAAAAAAGTCGGTGAGCTGCGACACGCCGGCCACGTTGTCAGCCGATCCAAGATCCGTTAGTGTCCATGGTTTTGTCGCATCACAGTTTACGGGCTTGACCAATCTCTCCATGCTGCTGTCTGTTCGCGCTATAGCTCTTGTGTTTCTGGTTTTATTGCTGGTCATGCCAGTCGGCTCATGGGCGGTTCCAATTGTTGAAAAACATGATCTCAACTGCGGTGATACTTTTCCCTGCCCGCCGGAGATTCAGCGGCGGGTTGATTTCTGGGTCATGGTATTCAGAGAGTGGCACACCAATCAGGTTATTTTGCACGACTCGACCCGGCCTGAAAGGGTTTATTCGGTAAAGCAGACGAAGTTTACCTGCAGTCGTAAAAAGCCTGCAAAATCGATTGAACGCGAGCGATCCCGCATTAAAAAAGGTCTGCTAGGCGTAGCCAAAAAATTAACTCAGGCAGCGCCAAAATACACTAAAGACGAGCAAGAGTTGCTCGCCCTGTTTCCCAGCAAGAATGCGAAAATGGTCCAGCGTGCGGCGCACAATATTCGTTGCCAGCAGGGTAATAGAGATCGATTTCTGCAAGCATTGAAACGGTACGAATTCTATAAGGATCACATCCTGCATACGCTGCGCGACGCCGGTCTGTCTGAAGATATACTGTATCTGCCGTTTGTAGAATCCGCCTACAACCCCGCAGCCTATTCCCGGGTCGGCGCAGCCGGATTGTGGCAGATTATGCCGCGGACGGCGCGTACTTTAGGATTGCAGCTGAGTGCAACCCTGGATGAGAGATTTGATCCGGTAGCAGCGACGCGTGCGGCGGCTCGATATTTGCGCCGAAGCACGGACAAATTAACCGCCAAAGCCAGAGAGAAGAATGCTGCCGTAACCGTTTCTCAGATCAATCCCTTTGTCATTACTTCCTACAACTATGGGGTGGCGGGAATGTGGCGCGCCATTGATCAGTTGGGCCCGGACTTCATCGCCGTCCTTAATAAATACAAATCCCCGGGATTTAGAACCGCAGTGCGTAACTTTTATGCAAGTTTCTTGGCGGCGCGCTACGTTGCGCAAAACGCACATAAGTATTTCGGTGATTTCAGTATTGACAATGAGTTCAGATATTCAGTTGTGGTGTTGAAACGACCAACTTCCGCTGGTCGCGCTAGTAAGGTCTTCGGAGTATCCAAGGATAAGTTGCGCAAGTTAAATCCGGCTCTGACGAGAAACGTATGGAAGGGATGGCGGTTGATACCAGATGGTTACTCGCTGCATCTGCCCTATAAAAAGGACCACTGGCAAACGCAGGTGGCACGTTTAGACGCCCTCCAGCCTGAATCTCCCCTGCTCAGTGGTAACCAGTACGTTGTGGTAAGGGGCGATACTGCCTGTGAGATCGCGCGGGTACACCGCGTTGGCTGTCGTGATCTGATTCAGCTCAACAATTTAGGCAGGCGGGCATTGATCAGAGTAGGGCAGAAGCTGGAGATCCCGGAGAATGCTGCGAAAGCGACTGTGCTTGCCAGCAAGCCAGCAGAGAAAAAAGTTCAGGTTGCTGTTGCCGAAACCAAGTCCGTTGACGGTGCAAACAGCAGTCGAAGTTCCAGTGATTCATTGAATGATACTGCGGCGCAGGTCATGCCCGACTCGAGCCGGGTTTTTCAGCAGCTCATCGACAACATATCTGTCGATGTCGTGGCCGGGAGGAAAGACGGGAAATGGGTGTTCAGTATTTTTGTCGAACCTGAAGAAACCATGGGCCACTATGCAGACTGGTTGGGCATAGGCAGTACCAGAACAATTCGGAACCTAAACGGGATTCGGAGCTCGCGTCAGATAATAGTAGGTAAACGAATTGAGTTACCGGTTAAAACGGACGAACAGATTAAGACGTTTGAGGCCAAGCGCAGCGAGTACCACAGGACCCTGGTTGATGAGTTTCAGCAGCACTATCAGATACTGGAGGTGCAGCAGTATCGCGTGAGGAGCGGCGACAGTATGTGGGACATTGCAAAGAATCACGAGCTGCCTTACTGGGTTTTAACCCGCATGAATCCGCACGCGAAGTCACCCGCTGTCGGTGACATCCTGGCTATTCCGCTGGCAAAAGCACGAACACCTTCAAAGGAGCCCCCCAGCACGCAGGGCAGTTGAACGCTGCCAACTGAGCCGGCATCAGCTGTTTTTTATTCCACGGTGCAGGGTACGCGAACCAAATCGTTTGTTTATCTGGTCGGCAACATTATCCAGAGTTCTCTGTTTGCATCGCTCCTGTTCAAACAGGTCAGTCTGTTCGTGTGTGGTATCAAGCAGACCCGTTACGCCAACACCGAGCAGCCGCACCGGCTCCTTTCTTTGCTTTCGCACGCTGACTAACAAAGATTTCGCAGTTCGCCAGATCTCCTGTGAGATATTGGTGTGCGCATGCAGCGTCCGGGCCCGAGTAATGGTGTAGAAATCAGAAAACCTCACTTTGATCTGCACGGTTTGCGCAAAGCGTCTGTGCCGCCTCAGCCTCATTCCAACTTGCTCGGTTAGGTCGAGCAAGACCGCTGATAAGATCTGCTGTTCACTAATATCCTTATCAAAGGTGGTCTCGTGAGAGATGGACTTGGCTTCACCGTCAGTCACAACCGGACGCTCATCACATCCGTTTGCCAGGTACCAGATGTGCCGGCCCCATTGGCCGAATCGATGTTCGAGCGCTTCGATGGGTATCCGGCGTAAATTTTCAACCGTCGAGATGCCCAGGCGTTGCAGCTGTTTTTCACCTGCTCTGCCCACACCCCAAATTCTTGTTACGGGAAGCGGATCCAATACGCTCTGCATGGTTTGTGCTGTGACCTCTACGAATCCGTTGGGTTTTTTTAAGTCACTGGCCAGTTTTGCCATGAATTTGTTAGGCGCAATGCCAACCGAGGCGGTAAGCTGCAGCTCATTGTTGATATCTTCTTTAACACGGCCAGCGATATCCCTAGCCTGGCCCCAAAGCCTCTGACTTAACGTCACATCGAGAAACGCTTCGTCCAGTGCGAGCGGTTCAATCAGCGGCGTGTAGCGTTCGAACACGTGTCTGATCTGTTTTGAGACCTGCGCATAGTGATCGTGCCTGGCTTTCACCAACACTAATTCCGGACATAATCGCACGGCGGTTTTCGAAGGCATGGCGCTGTGCACTCCATATTGGCGAGCAGCATAGCTGGCTGCCGCAATGACGCCACGCTGCCCCGGGTCACCACCTACAGCGACCGGCAGATCCTTCAGTTCCGGGCGATCACGAATCTCTATTGATGCGTAGAAAGCATCCATGTCTACATGAATGATGGATCGCATATTCAGAGTTTGCGTCTTGTCGCCGGCTGTTCGCAGCGGGTTAGAGTCTATCAAGTCGGCACGGATTTTTACCAGCCACCGCCGCCGCCGCCGCCACCGCCGCCGCCAGAAAAACCGCCCCCCCCACTGCCAGAGCTGCTGCCGGGTGCGCTGGATGACGCTGCGACCGCTTTAGACAGGGATGCGCCCAAAGTAGTAGAGAAACTGGTGGGATTGAACCTATCCCAGTCTGCCCCACTGTACCAGCGGGGTCGGTACGTTTTTGCCTGCGGATCCTTTGCTTCCGTCTGCAGTTTGGCGGCAAAACGTTCGGACCAGGCCTGATCGACGCCGAGAGCCAGAGCATATGGCAGGTATTTTTCAAATAATTGGGGTGTTTGTTCGGGAGGGTTGAGCGTGTTCAAGCGCTCTTCTTCCGCAGTAGCTAGATACAATCTAAAACCTTCTATCTTGTCCAGCAGTTTGCGCCCGGCATCGGTTGGCGCCTTCATCAGATAATAAAAAACAATGTTGAGCACAATGAGGACTGCCAGTAGAAGGAACAGGGGCCAGCCTCCCATTTGCAGGAAAGCTGTAAGTGCGGCTATTTCAAAAAAAGCAAATATGATGAACATTAAAAACTGCCGCTGTCTGACAAGCACAAACAGAGTGAATGACCAGCCGGCCAGCCAGATGCTCATCAGCAGTAACGAAATGACTGTCCCCTCCGAGCCGCGAAACCCACTGATTGCGAGTATTAAGATGGATAAGATCACACCTGGAACAAGGTACCCGCTGTTAGTCTTAAACTGCACCGAGTGATACTCTCTTTTCAACAGAGCCTTTAATGCTTTTATAGATTTGCCAATAGCGGCATGATGCTGACGCTTGAAGGACAGCGACTGCTTTTCGCGTAGCAAGGGTCTGAGGACTGATCGCTCCCCCGGGGATAAGGATGATTCATCGGCCCCCGCCACGCGGTTTATGACATAGGTATTCTCTTCATTGTCGATAGTCAGGGCGCCTTTGACTGCCATGTTGATGATCGCAGCGGCGTAAGCCTTGTTGTCGAAGCCCATGCGGTAGATATAACGCATCGCCGCAGGGGAGAGGTTCGCCGGGGGGTAAAACAAAGGGATTATCGTGCCTGACGCAGGGTCGCGCCCCAGTTTCATCCATACCGTAAAGTAATAAAGGAGGAGGACTGACAAGCCGGTAACTGCAATAAATACGGTGCCGTTGTCGCGCACAAAGTAACCGATCTTTTCCCCGCTTGTAGGTTCTCGCACGTAGCCTTTGGGCCAGGTGACAACGATTGAAAATCCCTCCCGTGGCCGCAGCGGCCGGGTGGTGGCAAACTCGACCTTATCCGCATCGACCCGCACAGCTTGGAAATCTTTACCGTATTCACCAAAATAACCGGTAAAGCCGTCGCTAGTGGTATTGTGGCTGACAACTTGAGGCGGCAGGTCTACCCTCGCGTAGACTTTGTCTATTGCAAAAGCCCAATCGTTGCCGGTAACGTTCCAGTAAAGCTCATCATGATCAGCAAAGAATCCTAGCTGTCGGTCTGTGCGGTAGGAAATCTTATAGCTGTATTCACCTGGGTCGAGGTAAACATCTTTCTGCCCCATGTAAACACGTACACCGTTGGGCAACGATTTGCTGTGATGCGGTTCTGCTTTGCCATCGCGGGAGACCTGGATTAGCTCGAAATCCACGACATAATTATCACCGCTGTGGCTGCGATACTTCGTCGGGAAATCGCGGTATACGCCGCGTCTGATCTGTTTACCTTCTGCGCGGACTCTAATCGTTTCCGTAACCACCATCGAGCCATCTTGAAGAATTTCGATGTCGCTGGAAAAGGAAAGAATTCGCTCTGCGGATTGGGCTGGGCTGGTGAACAGCAGTACGCCGCACAGGAGGCACCCTATGCAAGATTTATAGATGGGCATGCCCGCTGACCGTTTTATCACCCTCAAACAACCAGTCAACTTAGTTCTCAGAGTTCTATTTTAGGCACATCTCTCTGCCGGGCCAGCTCGATCTCAAAGAACTCCGCTGTTGTAAAGTTAAATATCCGCGCAATCAGATTGCTGGGAAATGATTCGACTAGAACATTTAAATCACGGACCGAGCCGTTGTAGTAGCGCCGCGCCAGTTGAATGTGGTCTTCGATTTCATCCAGGTTATCCTGTAAATCAAGAAAATTCTGACTCGCCTTCAGGTCTGGATAAGCTTCCGCTACGGCAAATAGATTGGCCAGAGCCCGGGATATTTGCCCTTCCTCTGCCTCACGCTCGCTGACGTTCTGTGAGCCGACCCGCATCTGAGTTACGCGCTCCAGCGTACCGGCCTCATGTTTGGCGTAACCCTTAACCACTTCAACCAGATTGGGAACCAGGTTGAATCGCCGCTTGAGTTGTACGTCAATTCCGCTCCATGCCTCTTTTGCCAAATTGACCAGTTTGACGAATCGGTTATAAGTCAAGACTGCCCACAGTACGATGAGTCCGATCAATACAAGGGCGACTGACATGGTCGAAATATTCATGCTATCAAATTTGGCTAGGGTTCCCTGAACGAAGAATCGCATGCATTATATATGTATAGACCCAAGCCTTGGTTCTTTAAAGTTCATGTTATGCAGCCAGCTGGAAATGTCCCCACGGGCGGGCGAATTGACGCTATGTAAAAAGTTAAAAGCTTGATTAAAACCATCGTGCCTGGACGGACCTCAGCCGCGTGCGCTGCACAACAAAGGTGGGATCACGGGTTAAAGATAGTTTATTATGGGGGTCGATGCTTAAGGCGAAATATCATAACCGTCATCGCACAACGGTGGCCCGCAAATCATGATTTTACCGTCATTTCATCCCGCTGTTTCTTCATGGTTTGAGGCCAGCTTTTCCGCCCCGACGCCGTGTCAGAAGCAGGCGTGGCCAGCGATCAGCAGTGGCAAACATACGCTGGTAGCGGCGCCCACCGGCTCAGGTAAAACTCTGGCGGCGTTTCTCTGTGCGATAAATGATCTGCTTTCACAGGGGCTCAAGCAGGGCGGTTTTCTGGAGCAGGGTGTGCAGGTGCTGTATGTATCTCCCCTAAAGGCTTTGTCTAATGACATTCAGAAGAATCTGCAGGCACCGCTGCAAGGCATACGCGATCAATTGCTGTCGACAGGGCAGGCAGATGTTGATGTTCAGGCGCTGGCCAGGACCGGCGACACTTCTCCGGCCGATCGAGAGCGTATGCGCCGCAATCCCCCGCACATACTGGTTACCACCCCAGAGTCGCTGTACTTACTTCTGACCTCTGAATCCGGGCGGGCGTCACTGCGCACGGTACGTACCGTTATCATAGACGAAATTCATGCCCTGGCGGGCAACAAGCGGGGCGCTCATCTGAGCCTTTCCTTGCAGCGTTTATCGGCGCTGGTCGACGACCGATTAACGCGGATTGGGTTGTCCGCGACCCAGCGTCCAATTGCGCAAGTTGCTAATTTTTTAATAGGCAATGAGCACGAGCCGCGGATTGTGGTAGACATCGGGCATCATCGAGAGCGCGACCTTGAGCTCGCCCTCACCGGCTCGCCGCTGGAGACGGTCATGCCCGCTGAGGCATGGTCTGAGTTCTATGATCATCTGGCTGGTTTGATCGAGCAGCACAAAACTACGCTGGTTTTCGTCAATACTCGACGTTTGGCGGAGAGAATAGCGCGTCACCTGGTTGACAGACTGGGGGAGGAGGCGATTACCGCGCATCATGGCAGCTTAGCCAGAATGCACCGGCTGAAAGCAGAACAGAAGTTAAAACGCGGGGAATTACGGGCGTTGGTGGCGACGGCCTCGTTGGAGCTGGGGATCGATATTGGTGACGTGGATCTGGTATGTCAGATAGGCTCGCCCCGATCAATCGCGACCTTTTTACAAAGAGTAGGGCGCTCAGGGCATGCTGTTACAGCCACGCCCAAGGGACGTTTGTTTCCCACCAGCAGAGATGAATTGATTGAGTGTGCGGCACTGCTGGATGCAATCGAGCGTGATGAGTTGGAGTCGCTGCGGATTGCGCAAGGCCCATTGGATGTCATAGCACAGCAGATCACCGCTGAGATATCTGCAAAGGAATGGTCAATGCAAGCGCTGTATGAACTGTATGTCCAGGCGTGGCCATACCGGAAAATGACTCGTGCGCAGTTCGATGAAGTCGTCGATATGGTGGCCAATGGTTTTTCCACAAGACGCGGCCGTCGGGCAGCTTACCTGCATCGAGATATTGTCAATCAGCGTTTGCGGGCAAGGCGCTCCGCTCGTCTGGTTGCTTTAACCAATGGCGGGACAATCCCGGATCAGTTCGACTACGACGTGATCATGGAGCCGGAAGGACAGTTCGTGGGGACATTGAACGAAGATTTTGCCTTTGAAAGTCTTCCCGGGGATATTTTTCAATTAGGTAACACTTCGTATCGAATTTTACGGGTCGAGCGCAGCACCGTTCGTGTACAGGATGCCAAAGGGCAGCCGCCGAATATTCCTTTTTGGTTTGGCGAGGCGCCCGGGCGGAGCGATGAGCTATCCCAAGCAGTATCTAGATTCAGAGATGAATTCGCCCAGCGCTGGGAGAATGACCGCGAGGGGTTGAGCAAATGGTTAGCCGGCTTGTCCTTGCAGCCAGCCGCAGTCGCTCAGATCATTGACTATCTTGGCAGTGCACACGCCGCCTTGGGGTTGTTACCCACGCAGCAGGAAATTGTGTTCGAACGTTTTTTCGACGAGTCGGGTGATACCCATTTGGTGATCCATTCACCTTTCGGTTCCAGAATCAACCGCGGCTGGGGTCTTGCGCTGCGTAAGCGTTTCTGTCGCCGCTTTAATTTTGAGCTGCAGGCAGCCGCCCTGGAAGACAGTATTGTGTTGTCCCTGGGTGCTACTCACAGCTTTCCTCTGGAGGAAGTTAAAACTTATCTCAAATCGCCTGCGATACAACAGATCCTTACTCAGGCGTTGTTGGATACGCCGATGTTCACGACGCGATGGCGCTGGGTAGCCACCACCGCACTGGCGCTTCAACGCAACCGTAACGGCCAACGGGTTCCACCCCAGATTCAGCGAATGAATGCGGAAGATCTGGTGGCCATTGTATTCCCCGACCAGCTGGCATGTGTGGAGAATCTTGCCGGGGAGAGAGAGGTACCTGATCATCCGCTGGTACAGCAGACGCTGTGGGACTGCCTGCATGAGGCGATGGACATTAGCGGACTGCAGCGCGTGATCGAAGCGATCGAAAACGGACAAATTAACATCATAACGCGTGAACTGGCCTTACCATCCCCTCTAGCGCAGGAGATACTCACGGCGCGGCCTTATGCCTTTCTCGATGACGCCCCGGCAGAGGAGCGTAGGACGAGTGCGGTGCAGGCCCGCGCTTTCCTCGATCCGCAAACGGCGTCACGGCTGGGAAAGCTCGATGCCGAGGCAATTGCGCGGGTGCGCAATGAAGCCTGGCCGCAGCCGAGAGACGCCGATGAACTGCACGATGCCCTGGTTACGCTGGGAGCAGTTACCGGCGCCGAAGGCAAACAAAACAGATGGTGTTCGATGTTTGAAACTCTGGCTGAGCAGCACAGAGCAACCCAGCTTAAGGTGGGTGAAAATCTGCAGCTATGGGTCGCCGCCGAGCGCCTGGGACAGTGGTGTTTGATTCATCCGCAGGCGAGTTGTGCACCGATGATATCCGCCGTCGATGCACCTGGATTAAACAGTCAGGATCGAACACATGCCATACAGGAGATCGTGCGCAGTCGTATGGAGGGAACTGGGCCAACAGCGTTAGAACAATTAACCGCTGATATTGGATGCGATGCAACGGAGGTACAGCATGCATTGCTCATGCTCCAAGGTGAGGGATTTGTTATGCAGGGTAGCTTCACCGGCGAACATGGCGAGTGGTGTGAGCGTCGCCTGCTGGCCCGCATCAATCGCTACACCGTGAAGCGTCTGCGTCAAGAGATCGAGCCCGTTTCGGCGGCAGATTACATGCGCTTTCTACTGAAGTGGCAGGGCGTGGCGCCAAATCATAGGCGTCAGGGTGAGGCGGCGTTAACGGAGGTTATGCAACAGCTCGTTGGTTACGTCGCACCCTTAAGTGCTTGGACTAAATCCATTCTACCAACGCGTCTGACCGGGTTTGAGCAGAGCATGCTGGATCGTATTTGTTTGTCGGGTCGATTTCGCTGGCTGCGCCCAGCTGGCGGCTTATCTGTTTCAGTGGTGAAAAAAAACATGTCGATAAGCTTCGCCCCTAGAACCGAAACCGCGGTATGGCAGCAGCAGCGCGGTGACGGCACGGAGTTGTCTGCCCTTGCTCAGCGGGTGTGGCGCATTCTGCAGAAAAATGGGGCACTCTATGTTGATGAAATCGTCGCTGAAGACGAGATGACAGAGGCAAATGTGATCCAGGGGCTGAGGGAACTCGCTGGCTCTGGTGTAGCGGGGTGCGACGGATTTGACAGTTTGCACCTGCTGGTTAAAGGAGATGATAAGTTATTGCTTGACGGCGGGCGTTGGCACTTAAACCAGATTCCGGCCGCTACGGCGGAGTACAGTGGCGATGAACTGGAAACAGTAGCGAAAACAGTGTTGCGACGTTACGGCGTCGTATTTCGTAAAGTGCTGGAACGGGAATCTGCTGTCATACCAAGCTGGCGAGAGCTGTTGATGATGTATCGTCGTTTGGAAGCGCAGGGGCAGATTCGAGGGGGGCGTTTTGTTGCAGGATTTTCCGGTGAACAGTTTGCCCTGCCCGAGGCCGTCGGTTCTCTGCGCCAGGCACGTCGTCACAATGCGAGCATGGATATGGTTACTATTAGTGCAGCAGATCCGCTGAATCTGATCGGTATTGTTGTTCCGGGCGAGCGCATAGCAGTCAATGCTAACGAACGTATCCTGCTGCGCGGCGGTGTACCTATTGCGACGCAAAGTGGCAAAGATGTGCGCTACATTCAGGTGTTGGATGACGAAGAGCAGTGGCGGGCGCGCAACGCCCTGGTGCAGCATCCATACCCCGCCAGCCAGGAAGCGCACTGAAGGCTGCCTGGTGTCGGCCGGGGCAGAACACAATCAGACAAGTGGGGTCGCTGTGTGACGGTGACTGCTCGGACTGGGACGAGTGGTGGGTGATACCAGCGAATCCGATCGCGCTTATCCGCTCATTGATTCCCTGGCCGACTGGCTGGTCAATCAAGCGCTGCGAGACGTTCCCTTGCGGGGAATATTTGAAGGCACCTGCAAGCAGCTCTATGCTGCCGGGATTCCAGTGGCACGTTGCCACATCACATATCGCGTATTACACCCACTGTTCCAAGCCCAGTCATTAACTTGGGAGCGGAATAAAGAAGTGGCAAACGATAACTATCTGCATGGTGACAATGCGGAGCAGTGGGTCAAGAGTCCGCTGCACTACATGCTGCTGCATAATCTGACCTTTTTACGAAGGCACTTGGTCGGTGATTCCGCCATGTTGGATTTCGATTTCCTGCGTAATTTGCGAGACAGGGGATACACCGATTACTTAGCGTTCATGGTGCCATTCAACGAGTATGATGACATGGAGCGAGCCAACGGGATAATTGGATCGTGGTCTACCGATCGCACCGGCGGCTTTAGCAACTCAGACATTCATTTCTTGAAACGAATAGAACAGCGGCTGGCTGTTGCGTTCAAAATGAATATTCAGTCGCAGGTAACGAAAAATATATTGTCCGCCTATCTCGGCCCAGGCGCCGGGGAGCGCGTGTTGAGCGGGCAGATTAAACGTGGAGATGGTGAGGCAATCCATGCGGTAATCTGGTACAGCGATATGCGTAATTCAACCGGCCTGGCTGAAGCCATGTCCAGCCAGGCTTTTTTGCAAGTGCTCAACTTGTATTTCGAAACCACTGCTGGCGCAGTACTTGAATGCGGTGGAGAGGTATTGCGTTTTATTGGAGATGCCGTGCTGGCGATTTTTCCCATCGGTGAGATTGACGATGCTAACAGCGCGTGTGAGCGGGCGATGAAAGCAGCGGTGATGGCGCAGACAAAGCTTGCGGCGGTGAATGAGCAAAGAATATCTCGCGCTGAGGAACCGCTTGATTTTGGTCTTGGTCTGCACATTGGTGAGGTGTTGTTCGGCAATATCGGTGTGCCGCAGCGAGTTGAGTTTAGCGTAATTGGGTCTGCCGCTAATGTCGTAGCTAGGCTGGAGGCATTGACGAAATCGTTGCAATGCAGAATTCTGGTAACCGAGCATTTCGCTAAGCAGCTGAGGCTTGACTGGGTGGATGCGGGACGACATGCGCTGCGCGGCGTGGGACGTAAGATAGCGATCTACGCACCGCCGGTGAAGGTTTAAACCATCGCGGCAACTGATGCAGCATAAGGCTTATAAAGTTGTGCGGGCCGTGGCAAAGGATGCTGGAGCCATTGCCGTTCTGTTTGACCTGTATCGACAGTTTTACGATCAGAGGCCGGATCTTTTGAGATGCGAGCGCTTCATTCAAGATCGAATAATGCGCTCTGAATCAGTAATTTTCATGGCCACTGCGGGCGGGTTGAATGAGCCGTTGGGTTTCACCCAGATGTACCCGACTTTTTGCTCGGTGGCCGCCGATAGAATATTCGTGCTCTATGATTTGTTCGTGTGTGAAAAAGCGCGTGGCAAAGGCATAGGTCGGCAGCTGATGCAGGCGGCGGAGAGGCATGCGCGGCAGGTGGGCGCGGTCAGAATCCAGCTCGAGACCCATCATAGCAACACCAATGCGCAGCGGTTATATGAGGGGCTGGGTTATCAGAAAGACGAGGAGTTTTTCAGTTATAGCCTGTCGCTTTAGCCGTTGGTTTTGCCGGCGCGATTTCACAAGACTGTACGAATCCGGGATCAACCGAAACGATTCCAAACCAGACAAAATAGCGGGTGGAAAGGATGACCTTGCCTGGCTCAAAGCAGGCATAACCTCCGGCGCGCTGCACATAAATTCTTTCACCCGGTGTATAAAATCTGCGGTTGATAATCAGGGACGGGCCGCGTTCGTCACCTGTTTTTTGCATCAGCCAGATTGCAGGTATCGGAGAAAAACGACGCTCGTTTTTTTCATCAAAACTGATAGTGACGGGGTACGCTTCGTCTGTAAACTTGTGCACGCCGATAGTAAAACGATTGTCGATATCAGTCTGTCCCCAACGGATCATGCCAACACACCAGGCGTTCTCATGCTGACCCTTCATGGCAATCAATTCGCCGATGCGTACACGCGCTCCATTTTCTTGTTCAAGGCAGATGCGTGCGCCTGACGCACTCTCGTCGACCAGCTGCAGTCCCCGATGAACACGGAACTCGTGGTTGCGATTACGCTGCGCAGAACTTAACAAAGCAGTGATCGAGCTCAGGCTGGTGACCAGTTCGCACATAGCATTGAGGTGTCTCCGCTCCGCATGCCTGTCTGCATGGACGCCCCAACTGACAATGAGCGTCTTTAGCATCTCCCGGGTTTGCAGGTCCGCGTGCGGATGCAGTCTGCCGTTCCTGGCTTCAATATCAGCGTACGTGTTCAGATCCAGGTTGAGTACATCAACCAGCTGAGAGGTGTCGAGATAGAGAGTGTCCACCCCCAGTGAAAGTTTGGGCAGGATTGGCACAGCTGGCCGGTCTGTCTGCGGATTGATCAGAAACAAAAACTTATCGCCGGTGGGTTTGCCCTTACGCAGGTGGGCCAGCTTGGCCCAATCATCCAGGTCATCGAATACGCCGTTAATGACGCTGAACGGGAATTGATAAGGATCACAGATACCGAATAGCAGCATTCGTTTATAAACATGCCTAATGTGGCGTTGTTTGGCGTCGTCACGTACTGGATTGCGGGTCAGTTCATACGTCAGAGCATGCTGATAAATCTCATGGATCTGCAGCCAGATGTCCGCTGGTTCGCGCGTGTAAGCGCAGAAAGCGCACCTCACTCTGTCACCCATGAAGCGAATTGCCCAATAACATGCCTGAGTTATCAGCTTCAGGTCCTCCCAGTTTTGTTCGAATCCTTTCGGGGCTTGACGTATGATTCGCTGGCAGACGGCCGCTAAATCAGCATAAAGCTGGCCACACTGTAAATAAAATTGAGCATCTTCCGCATTAGGCGGCAGCAACAATCCCACCAGCCGTTTGTTCAGGCTTAAGCGCAGACGTTCGATCCGTCCGCGGTTCGCCAGCACACAGTCAAGCTGGGCAGCGTGACTCTTGGCGGCATGATTAATCTTTGCAACGGTTGCCGACAGCGTTTCCAACTGTTCCAGCGTGTGCGGTGAGGCAGCCTCCGACCCGGATGTCAACGCTTCTATCTGCTGCTTTGTTACTGCAGGTCCCCGCGGTCCCGCGTTCTTTAACGGCAAGTATCATTCCCCCTTAGATCTTCCTCCGCTTCAAGATTACCTGGGTGGAAGACATTTGTCACTCGGCTTAGCTGAGGCACTACGAAACTGCGGGCTTTTTCAACAGGCCTAGACGCTTGCTACAGGTCAGTTTTTTCGTCGAACAGTTAAAATGCGTTGGGATTAGCCGCGGCCTCTTTCGACTAAATGCTTAACGCACGCGCATTACGTGCCAGACGGTACCCATAACCTCGTTTATGCGTTTACAATCTGCAGCAGAAACTGACCGCCAGCAAAACGCCATTTATGCAGACTGGGGTCGTCCACGGCGTGAACTTCCCGCTTTAAGTTGACGGCGCATAATCGCGATACGGGTAGGATCTATTGCTGGCATCACCCGAGCATTAAAAGAAAGCGCGCTTTAAGGATCAAGGTATGAATGATACATACGCGACCGTGACCCCTACTGCTGCAGCATCAGTGCCGCCTGCCTCGCTGACAACATGACGCAAACGATAATTGAAGGCGGTTGTTCCTGCGGAGCGGTTCGCTACCAGGCAAAATCCAATCCGATCAGAGGGGTAATATGTCACTGCTCTATGTGCAGAAAGCATTCTGGAGCACCACTGTTGTCTTTTTTTCATTTTCCGATCGACTCTTTTTCCTGGGTGCGGGGTGAGCCTGCGCGCTACCGAACCTCCAAATACGCTGAGCGTGGGTTCTGTGCGAAATGTGGCAGTACTCTAAGCATGCATGAAGAGGTACTGGCAGACCGGGTACAGATTACTGCAGGCAGCCTGGATCACCCACAGCAGTTTTCTCCCGATGACCATGTCTGGGTGGAAGACCAGCTTCCATGGGTAAAAATATCTGACGATCTGCCCAAATTCAGGCAGAGCAGCCCAGCCGTTGCCACTAAGGCTGCAGAGGAATGAGGATCATTTTTGCCGCCCCTGCTCAGTGCACACCCAGTGCGTTAAAGTCAACATGAGCCTGATGCCTGACATATCCAGAGATGAACCAGCGCGGGAGCAGATCGTGCAACTGCTGCAGGAGGAGTATGGGGTGAGCGGCAGCCTCTCCCGGCTTGCGGGAGAGAACATTAATTACCTAATCCACTCTGACAAGAACAGATATGTTCTCAAGCTCGCATCCCGCGAGCGGAGCAACCTGGTGCTCGACATGGAGCATAGGGCAGAAAAATTTGTGCTCGACTCGGATTTGGAATTGCAGGTGCCCCGGACCATCAAGACACGGACCGGAAAAATTTTCGCTGAATTGGCCATTTGTCCCGACACCACACTGCGAGCACGACTACTGCGTTTTCTTGCTGGCACGCCCTGGGATGAACTTGAGCAGACCAGTAATGAACTGCTTATGCACCTCGGCGAAACGCTGGCCAGACTAGATCTTGAGCTATCGAACTTTACTCATCCCGCCATGCACCGCACGCATCAGTGGGATTTGACCGCGCTGTCGCAGCACAGATGCAAGGTAAGTTTAGTCGCCAATGACCGACAGCGCCGCATACTGGAGTGGATGCTTCATCGCTGCGCGGCGGAGCTGAAGCTGCGCTTACCTAGCTTGCCCAAGTCGTTTATCCATAACGACGCAAACGACGAGAATCTGCTGGTCGAAGGCGATAGGGTAGTCGGGCTGCTCGATTTTGGTGACAGCCTGTATAGCCCTGTGGTCTGTGATCTGGCCATCACCCTCGCCTATGTGATGTTGGGTCAGGATGAGCCGTTGGCGGCGGGCTCTGCAGTCGTTGCGGGCTATCATCGCTTGCGTGCTCTCACCGAAGATGAGCAATGGGCGCTGTTTCCGCTGGCCTGCGGCCGTTTAGCGAATACCCTTGCCGTGGCGGTGGACCGCCGCAAGCAGGACCCCGATCACCCAAACTGGTTTGTGACAGAACAGCGGGCGTGGGAACTGATTGACCGGCTGTACGAGATTGATCCAGTCGATGCTGCCATCCGTCTTAACGTCAATTTGAACCCGCCGGGCGGGGCATCGACGCAAGAACTGCTTGAACAACGTCGCAGGTATATCGGCCCATCGCTGTCTGTCGCCTACCGGGAGCCATTGAAAATGATTCGCGGCCGCGGACAATATCTATTTGATCATCGCGGGCGAGCCTATCTTGACCTGGTCAACAACATTTGTCATGTGGGGCACTGCCATCCCCGCGTGGTTGAGGCGGGGCAAAAACAGATGGCGCGGCTGAATACCAATACGCGCTACCTGTACGACGAGTTAACGCAATATGCGGCCAGGATATGTTCAACGCTGCCGCGTCAATTGAACACCTGTTTTTTTGTCAATTCCGGCAGTGAGGCCAATGAACTTGCTCTGCGTCTGGCGCGAATACATACAGGTCGCGAAAACTTTCTAGTGGTGGACGGCGCATATCATGGTAATACCAGCGGGCTGGTAAGTATCAGTCCCTATAAGTTCATGGGACCCGGCGGATCGCATCGGGAGGAGCCATGGGTTCACATGGTGCCGATGGCAGACGGTTATCGGGGCAGGTTTAAAGGTCAAACGGCGGAGACCGGCAGGGCCTATGCGCATGAAGTGAGCCGAGTTGCGCATCGTGTCGATGGCGGGATCGCGGCGTTTATCACCGAGCCTATCTGGTCCTGCGGCGGCCAGGTTGTGCCACCTGATGCTTACGTTAAAAATGCTTTCGAACACGTTAGAGAAGCCGGTGGTTTGTGCATCGTGGACGAAGTCCAGGTAGGGTTTGGCCGGGTTGGACGGTGTTTCTGGGGATTTCAGCTGCACAGAGTCGTCCCAGATATTGTCGTCATGGGCAAACCCATGGGTAACGGGCATCCCCTGGCAGCTGTCGTCACCAGCAGGGAAATCGCCGCATCTTTTGATACGGGTATGGAGTTTTTCAGCAGTTTCGGTGGCAATCCGGTCTCCTGCGCAATCGGCATAGCGGTGCTTGATGTTATCGAGAGTGAGTCGCTGCAGGATCATGCGCGCACATTGGGCGACTATTTTTTAAACGGGCTGCGCACTCTCGCCGAATCTCATGACATTATTGGTGACGTGCGCGGTGCAGGATTGTTTATTGGGGCGGAACTGGTTAAGGATCGACAGTCACTGATACCGGCGACAGAGGAGGCGTGCCTGATCGTAAACAGCATGAAAGATCGCGGCGTCTTGCTGAGCACAGACGGAGCGCAGGAGAATGTTTTGAAAATAAAACCGCCGATGGTAATTACCGAGGCGGACGTAGCCATGGTCCTGAGGTGCTTGGACGACGTGCTGCGCGGGCTGTAGCTAGCGCTTGCGGATTTCTGCAACAAATAGGCCGCTCCTCCCCGTGCTTGTGAAACATTTTGCCCCGGGTCAATCCGCATACTCAGTACCGCGTGCCCCGGCAGGTTGCGCGGCGCGCCCGCTGGGCCTGGTTCAGCCTCTTTGCTCAGTGTCGGCTGGTAATTGCGGCAGTGCCCGCTGCTGCAGACGCTTTCGTCCGGGGCTGATTGACCAGCGCTACCCCGCTAAGAATCAGAATCAGTGCTGCAGCCTCCCGTATCCCAGGTTGCTCCGCCAAAATGAGTGCGCCCCAACCGACACCCATCATCGGAATCAGATAGTTGATTTGGGCGAACGTGGTTGGGCCAAGTGTGCGTATTAATCTGAAATACATCAGGGTCGCTATGCCAGTCGAAAATACACCCAGCACCAAAAGCGATAACAGCGAGGGCCAGTCGGGACTGAGGTCTAGTGGTTGTTCTGCAACGAGCGCAAGCGGGAGGAGCATCATTGATCCGCACACCAGCGTCGCGACCGCCATGGGCCTTCCGGTCAGATGGGTGACACGGCGCACGAATATGGTGGTCACGCTGTAGCTTAATGCGGCCGACACTATGGCAATCTGAGCGAAAATTGTGGCTCCGATCCCATCCAGGGCTTCCCACCCTATCAGTACGATCAATCCGAAAAAACCAATGCTAATACCCAGTGTCCGCCGGCCTGTGAGGGGGTCCGACTCAGTAATGAAGTGCGCCATGAGCGCCACCGCAACTGGCATCACACCCATGAGTATTGCCGTGAGGCTGCTGTCTACATATTGTTCTCCCCAGTGGATAAGGGAGAAAGGCAACGCATTGCCGACAAAGCCGACCACGCAAGCGGCCAACCAGGTTTTCCAGTCGCGAGGCAATAGGTTGCCGCGCAGGAGGCCATAAGCCGCTAACACCAGGGCAGCCAAGGCGACACGCCCAAACGATAATGTGATTGGCGTAATGGTTTTCACCGCTACCTTGATTAACATGAACGAAGAGCTCCAGATTGTCGCCAGCAGGAATAGCAGCGCGAGTTCACGTCGATAATTGATGTGCGGTACGGGATTCAATTCAACCTAGCGTTGTCGGTGGTGCGCGGCTGGCCATGCTCCCACAAAGACCGGCTGTGGCGCAATCCATCGTTTTGCCATCGCTTGCGCTTTGGCCCTAAAATCCGCTTTCTGCCATCCATTGATTCCGGGATTTGTATGGGGCGAAGCCGAGAATTTACCGATCCGATGACCAGGCCACGCTACACCGGCTTGCCAACGTTCATGCGAGCGCCTTTCGTCAGCGACAGCTGGGTCGATATAGACATTGGGCTGATCGGCGTGCCGTTTGACGGCGGGGTTACCAACCGAAGCGGTGCGCGGCATGGTCCAAGGGAAATACGCAATCAATCGAGCCTCATGCGCCGAATGAACCAGGCCAGTAAAATTTCACCGCATGATTTATGCCGCATCGCTGATTTGGGAGACGCCTGGATAGAAAAACCGTTTACGTTGGAAGGCAGCCATAAAGAGATAGAGCAGTTTTATGATCGGATAGCGGCGGAGCATGTAGTCCCGCTGTCAGCGGGTGGTGATCATTCTATTACTTTGCCTATATTCCGCGCCATTGCCCGCGACAAGCCCGTAGGTATGGTGCACTTTGATGCGCATTGCGACACTGGCGATGATTATCTGGGTTCCAAGTTCCACCACGGGGCACCATTCAGCCGCGCCGTAGAGGAGGGGCTGCTCGATCCGAAACGGACCATACAGATTGGGATTCGTGGTTCTTTGAATGACCCCGACGTTTGGAAATTCAGCCACGACAGCGGTATGCGCGTCATATATATGGAAGAGTTCTACGAGCTGGGCCCGAAGAAGGTTGTGCAAGAAGCACGTAAGGTAGTTGGTGATGGGCCTACTTACATAAGTTTTGACGTGGATGGGTTGGATCCGGTATACGCGCCGGGCACCGGAACCCCCGAGGTTGGCGGCTTTACAACTCTTGAGGCGCAGATGATGATCAGAGGACTGCAGGGATTGAATCTGGTTGGGGGTGACGTGGTGGAGGTTGCACCCCCTTTCGACCCGTCGGGTAATACCGCGCTGGTAGGCGCAACGATGATGTTTGAGATCTTGTGCGTGCTGGCAGACGCCATCGCTAAGCGCGCGGGTCACGGCGATTAGTGGTCGGTTAAGGTCCCGGGTAGTGGGCTGCGCTGGTGCAGTTGGAGACAATTGACACGCCTTTGCTTTAACAATCTTTATTAAAAGAGAGGCTCGATGTCTGCAGTCATTGCATTTTCCGGAAGCATTAGAAAAAACTCTTTTAACAAGAAGTTAATCAGCATTGCGGCCGCAGGGGCCCGTCGCGCAGGTGCGACGGTTTCGCTGATTGACCTCAGTGATTTTCCGATGCCGATATACAACGGTGATTTGGAGGCACGCGAGGGTATCCCTGAAAAAGGACGCGCTTTTAAGAAACTGCTGGTTGAGCATGACGGGATTTTAATTTCTTCTCCAGAATACAACGGAGCTTTCAGCCCGCTGCTAAAAAATGCCCTGGACTGGGCCTCCAGGTCGGAACCGGATGACAGTTCACCGCTCGCGGCGTATCAAAACAAAGTCGCCGTAATCATGTCTGCCTCACCGGGCGGTTTAGGCGGATTGCGTGGATTAGCACATTTACGTATGTTACTGACTACTCTGGGAGTATTGGTGCTGCCCAAGCAGCAAGCGGTAAGCCGGGCTAACCATGCTTTCGACGAGAACGGGGCGCTGATTGACGATAAAATGCAAAAACAAATCGAGCAGCTGGGGGCCCAGCTGGTGGCGACGCTTGATAAGCTCAGTTGAAAAGATCAGGCGGTCGCGAACAATAGGGTCGGTATGAGTGGACTTGATGACCGTCAAATAGAGACGTTTTACAAGCAGGGCTATCTCGTCGTGGAGAATGTGCTGGACGAGAAACTGCTGCTGTCCATTGAGGCGGAGTATTCTGCCCTACTTGAGCGGGAAGCGGGGATACTATTTAGCTTAGGTAAAGTTCCCTCAACTTACGCCAATCTACCATTTGGTCAACGCTACACGACCCTGCTTGCGCAAGCCCCGGCCTTGTTTGAGCGGATAAACATATCTTTACCCCTGACCAGTCAGGGCATGCCACCCGACGCAAAAGTGCACACGGGCGCGGCGGTGTTTGCCATGCTTACCCACCCTGCGCTACTCGACGTCATGGCGTCGCTGATTGGCCAGGAAATCGAGAGTAATCCAGTTCAGCACGTTCGTATTAAGCCGCCGGTGCGGGCGGTGCCCGAATCACTGGCAGGGCTTTCCTACGTGGGCAAAACAACCTGGCATCAGGACATGGGGGCTTTGATGGATGAGGCCAACGATACCGAGCTGGTAACAGCCTGGGTAGCCGTTACCGACGCGACGCCGAAAAATGGCTGCTTATGCGTTGTCCCGCAAAGTCATAGCAGCGGTAGATTGACTCTGCACTGCCCAGGGAAAGGGATTGCGGCTGAAAATTACATTCCCGCCAGCCTGCTGGCAGGAGGTGCCATGCGGCAGCGCGTGCAGGCGCTTCCCGTGCGCAGAGGCGGGGTGGTGCTGTTGAATCGATTTACCCAACACTGCGCGCTGCCAAATAAGTCGGACGATATTCGCTGGAGTTTTGACCTGCGCTATAACCCGGTGGGGCAACCTTCGGGCCGGCCTGCCTTTCCCAGCTTCGTAGCGCGCAGCCGGCAGCATCCCAAGCGGGTGACTACAAATGCGCGCGATTGGACTGCAATGTGGGAAAGAGCGCGGAACAGCATTCTGAGCGGTGCGTACCGGGGGCCGATTTTCAACGCGGAAAGATGGCGTAAATATAGCGATTCACCTGTTTGCGCCTAATGCGTATTTTTGCATACGTCGGACGCGACGCTGCTGCAGGCGCTAGGTGAGCAAGGTAAAAATGATGATTGTACGTACCGACGCACTGATTATCGGCGCTGGCCCGGTTGGACTTTTCCAGGTGTTCGAATTGGGCCTGCTTGATGTCAAAGCCCACATCGTTGACGCATTGCCGCAGGCGGGCGGGCAGTGTGCGGAGCTCTATCCGGATAAACCGATCTACGATATCCCGGCATTGCCAGTGGTCAGTGCGCAGGAGCTGGTTGATCGGTTGCTGCAGCAGATACAACCGTTCAAGCCCACCTTTCATCTGGCGCAAGAGGTGACGCATCTGACGAAAAGATCAGATGGATCCTTTTTTCTCAAGACGACCAGGGGCACCGAGTTCGAGGCCAAAACGGTGATCATTGCAGGGGGGATAGGTGCGTTTCAGCCGCGCCGGCTTAAGCTAGATGGTATCGATGAGTTGGAAGGGAAAGCAGTGCATTATAAAGTTTCCGATCCAGCGCTGTTTAGCAATAAGAACATCGTGATTCTCGGTGGCGGCGATTCCGCGCTGGACTGGGCGCTGGAGCTACAGCCCAAAGCACGCCGCGTCACCCTGATTCACCGGTCACAGCGGTTCAGAGCAGCCCCGGCGACCGTCTCTCATTTTTTTCGGCTGCGCGACGCTGGGGCAGTCGATTTTCTGCAGGGTAATGTTGTTGATTTCGAACTTGAGAACGGAGCGCTGACTGCGCTTAACGTGCTTACGACGGATGCGGGTACGCACCGGGTGCAGCTGGATCATCTGCTGGTATTCTTCGGCATGTCTCCCAAACTAGGTCCGATCGCACAATGGGGCCTGGACAGTGTGAAAAATCAAATCTCGGTGGATACCGAGAAGTTTGAGACCAGCGTGCCCGGCGTATTCGCGGTCGGTGATATCAACGTGTATCCGGGTAAGAAAAAACTGATACTGAGCGGTTTTCATGAGGCAGCCCTGGCTGCATTTGCAGTCAGGCAGCACCTTTATCCTGACGAAAAGATACACCTGCAATATACAACCACCAGCTCTAAACTGCACGAGCGCTTGGGTGTGAAAGAGGTGGTGTAGTCCACTCGCATCCGCAACGGGTTCAATGCTGGACGCTGATCTGCGGGGCGAGGGGCTATGGTGGTGCGCGCTTACTCAGCGGTTCCGCACCACTGAGAGGTTTTTACTCACATTGACAACCCCGGTGTTATCAGCGCCCGGCTTACCGCGCCACCCAGGCACGTCCTTCGCTGCGATGGGGCCGCTGACGTGAAAACCCTGTATAGCGTCGCAGCCCAGAGAAGCGAGGATGTCTTTTATTTCTCCCGTCCATACCCCCTCGGCGGTAACGTTCAGCTCGAGGTTATGACCCAAATCAATGATTGCGCGCACAATTTTAGCGTGCTTCGGATTCTTGTTCATGTCTTCGACGAACGAGCGGTCGATCTTGATTTCGTGTATCGGCAATTCACTCAAATGGGCCAATGAGGAGTATCCGGTGCCGAAATCATCGATGGATAAACGGACGCCGGTATCGGCCAGCCGGCGCAACATGCTGGCGGCGTGCTCCTCATTGAGCATGATGCTGGTCTCGGTGATTTCCAGGATGATCCGTTTTGGATCAATACCGTGAGAGGCCAGTAGCCCGGTAAGATGATCGAACAGGTCTTCGTTATTCAAGTCCTGAGCGGATATGTTAATCGAGACGCTGGGGAAGAAACCCTGCTTTCCCCATAGCGATAACTGCTCTAGCGCCTGGTTAACAACCCAGGAGGTGAGCGGTCTGATCAATCCGGTGCGTTCGGCCAGAGATATAAACTCGCCGGGTGAAACCTGAGTGTGGACCGGATGCGGCCACCTGGCCAGTGCTTCCACGCCCTGCAGTTGCATAGTCTTTAGAACCATCTTGGGCTGGTACAGCAGATACAGCACATCGGACTCCAGTGATTCGCGTAACTCCCCGGCCAGCGTAATTCTGTGCGGGCTGTTTTTTTCGTGTTTGCTGCTGTAAACGGCGAATCCAGTTTTATCCCGTTTTGCTGCGTACATGGCCGCCTCGGCGCGCTGTAACAAGGTGTCTCCGTCTATGCCATGAGTGGGATATAGGGTTATGCCCATACTGGCCTGAATGCCGACTTTGACGCCGTCTAATACAAAAGGAGCTTTTAGAGCCGTCGTTATGCTGGCCGCAATTCTGTGAGTGTCCAGCTCAGAGGATTCTCTAGCTACAAGAATCACAAACTCATCGGCCCCGACGCGACCGACGGTGTCGGTATCTCGCGCTAACCCGCGCAGCCGCCCGGCCACCTGGTTTAACGCCTGATCGCCCTGGTGCCGGCTAAGTGCGCTATTCAGCTCACTGAATCGATCAAGATCTAGAAGAATGATGGACAAAGTTTGTTTGTTACTGTGGGCCGCGGTAATTGCCTGGTTGATTCTATCCATGACCAGTGTGCGATTGGGTAGTCCAGTCAATGGGTCATGGGTTACACCGTGTGCAGCTTCCTTGCGCAGAGCGGTAGTCTGAGCGCGAAGCTCATTGGTTTGATCAATAACCAGGGCGCTGGCCTCATATGAAATCATCGATCCCACGTATTGACCCCATAAGGCAAACACAAACGGCATCGAATCAAGAACCCACAGCGCGACGTTGCTTTTCTGTACCGCAATTACGCCACTTAATGAGATCGCCCCGTTCTCTATGTAAGCCAGTGCCAGGGTTGCGGTGATAATTGCGGAAAAGGCGATGAAAACGCCGTACACGGCGTACCGACTGACCTCGGATTTCAACGCTTTGGCGTTGCTCTGCAGGACATGTTTCGTTTCTTGAACCAGAGCCGGCCCCCTGCCGGTATTACTCTGGACCCCAGACAGCATCGGGTTTGTTCCCATTACGGACCCCCATCGGACCTCTACACTCGCCGTGCTAACGTTGCACCGTAACAACCCATGCTTGCGGCGTGATTTCAGACACCTTTACTCAGTATAGATGCTTATTTACTGGGTATGAGTGGCTGCAGGCAGCCCTCTTTTGCAGCTTTGAGGGGAGGGCTAAAACGGGGGCGCGAGGGGTCAGATGTGGGGTGGGACGGGAACAGGCATGTTACCGATGATCGGTGAAAAGTGATGGTTTGTCAGTGAAAAAAGAATGTTTATAAGTGTTTGTTTTTGCTTGTATAATGCATTTTGTCTGTATTTTCCTACCATTTATCAAACGCTTCGTCTATAGTAATAACACGCCTGTCGGTAACCTACTCGGAGATGCAACATGACTTACCAGCACCACACTGACGCCCTCATCCCAGTCGATGCCGTCATCCAGTTCCGTACCGACAACACAGAATTCAATCCGTGCCACGCCCTCAGCGTCTCCGCTAAGGCCGTGCACATCCTGTTGGACCAACCCCTTCATAACCAGGCCGCCATGACGCTCATGATCCGGCCCGAGGGCGACGGCCAACAACCCTATTTTGTCTCGGGTGAGGTGAAAAAGCGGGGGCTACAAGACGGGGGATGGTTGCATGAGGTCGTCGCCTCATCCAACCGACCCTGGTCTCCCATGTTCCAGTATGACGTCGTGTGCTCCACCTTCGATAACCATACTGACCCCATACAACATAACCTCAACCAGATCGCTGCTTAACAGCAGGGCTCGAACGCATATCGGTTTTAAGCGGGGGTGTTGACCCGGGTCAGAGAGATAAAAATCTCTGGCTCGGGTTTTTTTTATCTCTTTTTTGCCAGCTGCTCGGCCCTAATCACAAGTTCGTCGAGGACGCGCTTTAATCGTTGGCAAGCTGTCTTGTCCGATTCCAGCGCTTGCACGTACAGCGGGCGTCCAAAGATCAGAACTATTCTGCTGAAAGGGTAGGGTAGGTTAAACCTATCCCAGCTGGCGAATACCTTTTTCCTGTTCGCACCGAATGCCAGTGGTACGATAGGGCTGCCGATTGCCCGTGACATCTGAATAATGCCTGGCTGCACCTCATGTGGCGGGCCGAGCGGACCGTCCGGCGTTATCGCCACGATGCCCCGACGCCGTAGAATCCGCATCATTTGTTTCATCGCTTCAAACCCGCCGCGGGTAGTCGATCCCCTGATTGCTTCTTTGTTGAATAGTTTCGCCACTCGGGCGATGTATTCACCATCGCGACTGGAGGAGATCAAACAGTGAATGCAGTCGTTTCGTCGCAGTAAAGGCAGGACAATTTGTCGGTTGTGCCAAAAAGCATAGGTGAAACCGTTACCTTGATCTTGTAAACCGTCGGGATACTGCGATCCATGAACCTCTATTTTTGACGTCGCTGCCAGAATCCATAAGTATGCCCAAATGATACGAGGCAGCAGCATAAGCAAGAATTGGTCAAGCGCCGAGGTCACCTTCAGATATCCAATCCAGTTGATGGTAGTGCTATCGAGTTAATGGTTGGGTCAGTATATTAGGATATAATGCGCCGCGGCATAGCCCCGGCCTTGGGCCCAACCTTTCTATGGTTGCTTACGGCCGAGCGCGACGCGGCGTCATTTGCATTGTAGGCGATACTGTTAGCGCGGTTGTTGCCGGTTGGTAACGGGGCTGGTGGAGCGGCACAGATCAAACAGACAAAAAGGGCTTAACGAAAGGAAGAGTGTATGAGTGATTATCAAATGATAATCCAAGAGCTAGCAACGATTCTTGCAGAAAAAACTAGAATAAAACCGGAAAATCTCAAGCCTGAACTGCATTTGGAAGAAAGCGGCCTGGACTCGTTCGCACGAATTGACCTCGTCCTGGCGATCGAAGAGCGATTCGGTTTCGAGCTGTCTGATAGTGAGGCGGCAAACCTATCTACAGTAGATGACCTGGTCAGGACTATCTTACAGAAACGGGAACAAACACCGCTCACTGGCCTAAGCGGATAAATACGCCCGTGGCCGCCGCACCTTCCAGTCTATTTGATGTGTTGCTGTGTCACGTCAGTGACGAGCATGATGATTTGCCGGGACTTAGTTTTTGGAATCCTGCCGCGCGTAGCTATGACACCGTGCCATACAAGGAAATGGCGCAGCGGGCATTTGCATTCGGTAGCAGACTGGTGGGTAGTGATCGTGCCAATGGAAGCGTCTGCCTTATAGCTTGCCACTCTCCCTATGCTACGCTGGTCGCTTTTCTCGGGGCCATATCAGTGGCGTCTGTCCCCATGATACTTCCGATGCCCAGGGCGTTGGGCAGCCAGCAAGCCCTGGCAGAACGAATCGAACACTGGGCAGCTAAGTTCAACCGACCGTGCTCTTTAGTATTAGAGCAGGGGCTTGAGGAGAAATTTCACTCGGCCGTCCCGGCTGCGCTTACCATCTTTCGCGTCAGTGATTCGCCGCTCGCTGAATGCGACACCACGTCCCAACCCGCCTGGGACCGCGTGGGTGACGAAAAGGACATTGCTTTTTTCCAAACTACCAGTTCATCCACTGGCGAGCATAAGGCGGTGGCCATTTCGCACAACAACGTGCTCTCCAATGTGCGTGGAATCAGGAACGCTGTTGGCATGGATGGAAATGAAAAAATGATCAGCTGGCTGCCGCTATTTCACGACATGGGGCTGGTCGGCGCTGTGCTGTTCAGTTTATGCAATGGCTATCCGCTCTATCTGATGACGCCAACTCAGTTTCTCAAGCGTCCCGCGCTGTGGCTCAGGGGGATTAGTGAAAAGCGATGCTCTATTACTACCGCGCCAAACTTCGGATACGATTACTGTTCTAGACTGGTGTCCGCCAAAGATGCACAGGCGCTAGACCTTTCCTGTGTGAAACATTTTTTCATCGGAGCCGAACCGATCAGAGTGTCAACAATACGAGGCTTCTGCCAGAAGTTTGCAACAGCGGGCGTTCGCAGTCACATGATCAGGCCGGCCTATGGGCTAGCCGAGTCGACCATTATTACTACGATCTCGCGACCGAACGGCGAGGCAAGGTTTATTCGACTGGATGCGGCCAGCGTAGGACTGGGGCAAGAGGTCAGAGTCCTAAAGGACGCGGGCCTGCCGCCTAACTCAGCCGATCACGCCGACGCAGACACTTACGTGACGGTATGCACTGCCGGAAGCGCGATCGATGGCATGCGAATCTCTCTGGCAGATGAAGCGGGAGAGACAATCGAGCAGAATGGATGCGCTGGGGAAATTGTGATTCAAGGTGATTCCGTTGCGCTGGGTTACGTAACGGGAGGGCCGAAACTGATTGATCGATTCAATCACAAGCAAACACGCACTGGCGACATGGGTGTGATCATTGATGGCGAGCTTTTCATTATAGAAAGAATAAAAAACGTAATCATCCGTAGCGGAGAAAACTTCTTAGTTAGCGCCATGGAGCAAAGGCTGGCTGATGTGTTACAGATTTCACATGAAAACGTAGCGGTATTTGAGTCGAATATTCATGATCCAGGCAGCGAGATTGTCGTGCTGATAGAAAAACATTCCAGCCTGGCACCCGATCAGATTGATTCCGTACTGCGCGCTCTGTCCGCGGAAAGTATTCCGGTAGATGTAATCCTGCTGCATCGGGCGCGGGTGATTCCGCGAACAACAAGCGGTAAGAAAAGACATTTTTTCTGCCGCCAGTTGTTTCTCAATGGCGCCCTTAGTTTTCAGCAAAAAATTGAAGTAAGCCCAGATAGGATTGCCAGTGCGTCCCTGCACGGCAGCGCTTAGCTTGTAAATTTGTGTGGGGCCAATCGGTCACTTTTGCTCTGTGACCCAACGCTATCTTGGGTGGTTGATCCTGCGCAGAGTGACGCGATGAAGGTCCAGTCCGCCGACTTCGAACATGTAGGCCATAAGGCGGAGATACTGCTCAAACTTTTTGATTTCCTGTTCGCCCTTCATTGCCATAGCGTCTGTACGCCGCGCTTTAAGGTTCGAAAACCAGGCGCGCAGTGTTCTCCTGTAGTCATCTCTGTCGTTGCGCAGACTGATTACTTCGAACAAGCGGTCAGCGCCCTGGACCAGTTCAGACAGCCGTGGGGTATCTGTTTCCGGGAAAATCTGCTCGGCTATAAACTGATCAAAATCTTTTTGCACAGAATTTCCATAGGCAACTGTTTGCAGAGATAACCAGCCGCTTGCACGCAACCAGCGGTGGCATTGCTGGAAAAACTGCCTGTATACCTCTACCTTTTCTTTCCGGCTCAATCCAAGTTTGGCGAAGTGTTCAAAAGCGCCGATGGAGATAATCGAGTCATAGACTTTGGTTGCATCGTGCTCTCGCCAGTCAGCCAGCTCTACTCGAATGCGGGGGTCAGAAATAGTCTGTTCTATCCACTTCGCTTGGCTCTCACTCAGGGTGAGCCCAACCGCGCATTCGACACTATATTCGTTCACTAGTCTGTGCAGCACGCTGCCCCAGCCGCAACCCACATCCAGAACGCGGCGCGCACCTTTGGCTCTGGATTGTTCGATGTGATAGTCAATCTTGCGCAGCTGCGCCGCGTGTAAAGTCTGCTTCGCGTTGTCCGCATCCCACATAGCACAGGAGTAAGTCATGGTTGGATCCAGCCACAGCTTGAAGTACTCATTACCCGTACCATAATGATGCTCTATGGCCTGGGCTGATGCGCCCATGGTTTTCTTTGTCATTGCCAAAATATTCCTTAGCCCAGGGAACCGATTGTGCTATCGCACCTGGTTAAAGGCAAGGCAGCGTCTTTAAGCGGGTATGAGTGCAATCCACATCGTCGTCAGCGTGCCGACTATATGGCGTATAATTCACCGGACTATACGGTATTCGACAGGGCATGATTTTCAGACAGCTATTCGACGGTACTTCCTGCACCTATACCTATATCGTTGCCACCCAGATGGGAGGGGAGGCATTGATCATCGACCCCGTCCTGGACAAAGTAGATCGCTACATTCAGCTTCTCAACGAGCTTGATCTAAGACTGGTCAAGGCAATTGATACCCACATTCACGCGGACCACGTCAGCGGACTAGGAGCACTGCGGGATCGAACACAGTGCGTTACGGTAATGGGGCAGGAGAGCGAGGTGGATGTTGTGTCGTTGCGGGTCAACGATGGCGATATAGTTGACATTCAGGGGTTGAACATCACCGCCCTTTACACACCCGGGCATACGGCAGATTCATATAGCTATCTCATGCAGGATCGCGTTTTTACGGGAGATACTCTGTTTATACGTGGAACCGGGCGCACAGACTTTCAAAATGGAGATGCCGCAGTGCAGTATGATTCGTTGTTCAACAAGCTACTCAAACTGCCGGATGATACGCTGGTATATCCCGGCCACGACTATAAGGGCGATACGGTAAGCACAATAAGGGAAGAGAAACTGTTCAATCCCAGGTTACAGGTGAGTAACGTCGATGAGTATGTGGACATCATGAACAATCTTAATCTGCAGAATCCGAAGATGATGGATGTTGCTGTACCCGCTAACATGCATATCGGCCTGTCCCAGGCTGAAGTGGACAGCAGGGGCTGGTCTGTTTATCCACAACACGCGCAGCGAGTAATAAACGAGGAAAATGTTTTGCTCGCCGACCTGCGGGACAGCAGGGAGAGGGAACGATATGGCGTGATTCCAAGCTCGGTGCACGCCCCCTACGGTGATTTGTCCTCGAGCATCCGTCCCGGTGGCATGCTGCATGAGCTCATTACCGCCACCGGTAAGCGCCTAATGTTTTACTGCGCCTACGGTGAACGTTCCGCTATGGCGGTAAAGATGGCGCAGGATGTGGGGCTCAACGGCGCCTGCCATCTTAAAGGTGGATTGGATGCGTGGGCAAAATACGGATTACCAGTAGTTAAAGTGTCGAGCGAAGACTGACTGTAAGTTTTAAAGTGACTCACGCAGGCATGGCAGGTCATAACCTCCACAATCACGAAAGCTGGGTATTCGGCGAGATTCTCACCCGCCAGGCGGAGCGTTATGGGGAGCGCGCCTGGATACAGATGGTCGGGGGCGCGGCGCTGAGCTTCCGCCAGGCGGATACGGCAGCAAACCAGGTCGCACACATGCTCCAGCAGCTGCAAGTTTGCAAAGGCGACACCGTCGCTGTGTTCGTCCCCAACAGTATTGCTTACTGTCATGCCTGGTTCGGCATTACCCGCTTAGGTGCGGTGCATGTTGCGGTGAACACGGATTACAAGGGTGTCTTTCTGCAGCACGTACTGAACAATTCCCAAGCCCGAGTTATTTTTGTCCACGGTGACTATGTGACCAGGTTGTTCGAAATTGAGGCGAAACTCGAATATTTACAAGAGCTAATCGTTGTCGGGAACGCGGCTGGCATGCCGCAACAGGCATCGAACCTCAGCCTTCATTCATTTGAAGAGTATCGTGCGTGCGCCAGCGACGCCTTTGCTAGCTCCGTCACCTATCGTGATCCGGCCTGCGTGATGTATACCTCCGGCACCACCGGGCCGTCTAAAGGCGTGATCATGCCGCAGGCGCATATTTACCTTTTTGGTCTGGGTACCATTGAAAACATGCGCTTAACGGAAGAAGACGTGTTTTACATCGTGTTGCCGCTATTCCATGCCAATGCCCTTTTTATGCAGCTTTATGCCACCCTGATCGTGGGCGCGAGAGCGGTTCTGCGGGAAAAATTCAGCGCCAGCCGCTGGATTCATGACGTGGTTGAATATGGCGCCACCATCACCAATTCGCTTGGCGTAGTTGTCGCCTTCGTTTTAAATCAAGCGCCATCCGAACTTGATAAAAGGCATAAGCTCAGAGCTATCGGCGTGGCTCCAAACCTGCCTGAGATCGATACTCAGCTGCGCCAGCGGTTCGGCATCAGAGACGTTATCGGACTGTATGGCATGACTGAGGTCAATATCCCGCTATACACCGGGCCGGGGGAAAGCAAACCGGGAAGCTGCGGAAAGCTCTGGGACAAATACTATGAGCTGCAGATTATTGATCCAGACACGGACCTGCCGCTGCCGCCGGATACGGTCGGCGAAATCGTGGTCAGACCAAAGTTACCGTTTGGATTTATGACGGAATATATGAATATGCCGGATAAAACGGTGGAGGCAAACAGAAACTTCTGGTTTCATACCGGCGATGCGGCCCGAATGGATAAAGAGGGGTACGTCTACTTTATTGATCGCATGAAGGACTGCATAAGGCGGCGCGGCGAAAACATTTCATCTTTTGATATAGAGCAGGTCATCGCAGATCATAAGGCGGTGGCGGAGGTCGCCGCTGTAGCGGTCAAATCAGAAGTAATCGGGGGCGAAGACGAGGTCAAGGTGGTTGTCGTCCTTAACGATGAGATCAGCGCTGAGGCTTTACATGAGTATTGTGCACAGCATCTGCCACGATTTGCAGTCCCCCGTTACATCGAGTTTGTTGCTGCCTTGCCCAAAACACCGACCAGCAAAATCCAGAAAAACAAACTGCGTGAGCGGGGTATCACCTGCAACACTTGGGACCGGCAAATCGCAACGGACAGCTGATGATCAACTGCTCACAACATGAATGAAAAAGTGTATAAGGACTATACTGCGCAGCAGCTGGATGAGCAGTACAATAATCGCGCAGCCGTGCCTGATTACAGGGAATACTTTGAGCGATGGCGGCAAGACAGTCAGCGTGTGCGTGAACAGACAGAGGTAAAGGAGAACATCGCTTACGGTGCAGGCGAGCGTGAAACCGTGGATGTCTTTCCGGCTTCAGCTGCAAACTCTCCAGTGGTGGTTTTCTTGCACGGCGGCTACTGGCAGGCGCTTGATAAGGCTTACTTCAGCTTCATTGCGCCGCCTTTGTTACGTTCCGATTTCACCGTGGCCGTGCTGAACTATCCGCTATGCCCAGCCGCTACTTTACAGGATATCGTCAGCAGCTTGCGCTGGGCGCTGATTTTTTTGCACAGAAACGTGAGCCGTTACAATGGTGATGCGCAACGCATTTACCCGGTTGGTCATTCTGCTGGCGGTCATCTGGCGGCGATGTTAATGGCTACCTCGTGGAGCCAGCTCGACAGCTCGCTGCGCAATGACTTTTTACCGGCTGCAGTCGGCATAAGCGGGCTTTTCGAACTTGAGCCCCTTCGGCATACTTATGTCAATCAAGCCCTGAATCTGGATCGTACCGGATGCAAGTCACTTAGCCCTATCTGTGTGCCACCGCCAGGAGCAGGGAGTATGAACCTTTACGTGGGGGCGGAGGAAAGCATCGAATACCATCGGCAATCTAAACAGCTGGAACAATTCTGGTCCGGACCGCAGTTTGAGCTGAGTTACCAGGTGCTACCAGGTCATAACCACTTCAGTATTCTTGATGAACTGGCCGGGCCCGAGGGGAAGATTTTAGCCGGTATCCGTAACCTTGGGATGAAATGCTGCTGACCGGCGAATCGGCATCAGCGACTTTGCACTTTTAATCAGAGGTTTTGATAGAAAAAGAGCATGATCCGACTTTATGATTTTTGGGAGTCAGGTAACGGTTACAAGGTCCGCTTGTTGCTCTCGCAGCTGTCCATGCCGTTTGAGCGGGTTGAGCTCGATATTCTGCAAGGAGAAACGCATTCTGACCGATTCCACCAGAAGAATCCGAACCAGCGTATACCGCTGGTGGAGTGGCCGGATGGGCGAAGGTTGGCGGAATCCAACGCTATTCTTTTCTATTTTGCGCAAGGTGCGGATTATTTGGCTGACGATCCCTGGCACAGGGCGCAAACCCTGCAGTGGATGTTCTTCGAACAATACAGCCATGAGCCCTTTATTGCCGTTATGCGTTTCTGGAAGTTTTCCGGTCAATTGGAGGCAAACCGGCCGCTGGTGGCGGAAAAAATGGAGCGCGGCTACCATGCATTGACGGTTATGGAAAAGCATCTCAAGAACAGTGATTTTTTTGTCGCAGGGCGCTACTCCATAGCGGATATCGCTTTGTACGCTTACACCCATGTGGCTGCGCAGGGTGACTTCGACCTGACCGGTTTTCCCGCGATCAACGCCTGGCTGGAGCGCGTGAGGCACCAGCCGCGCCACGTTAAAATTGAGGATGAGGTCGGTGTGAGTGCTGCCTGGCCGGCGATGGTATGAGCCTGAAGCCTGCAACAGTGGCTGCCATTGGCCAAAAGACTTTGCTGGCAGTCCTTCTGTTTTGTCTCTCCGTTCTAGCTCTGCCCCTGTCAGCCCAGCAAATAGACAATGAAGCGTTCAACGGTATGATTGCACGTTGGAATGCGACGCTGGATTTTTCTCAAGGCCTGGCGTCAGATCCCGAGGTTGACCCACAAAACTTGGGGCTGCTGGCTGACAACGTGCGGTTGGTAGCAGAACTGGCAGCAAATGCGGAGCAGGAGGCCGAATCCGAGTTAAAGAGACAGGAAAACTTGCTGCAGGCGCTGGGGCCGGCACCGGAAGAAGGTCAACCTCCCGAAACCGAGGGCATCGCAAAGCAGAGGGCGACGCTGGAAAACAAGATAGCGCTCTACGATGCCCGGGTGAAGCAGAGCAGAATCATCCTTGCCCGCTCGAAAGAGATCCTTAAACGCATTTCTGGCCGCGAAATTCGCATCATAACAGGATTGCTCGGTAAGAAATCAAGATCACCCCTGGCGCCGGAGGTGCTGGCAGAGGGCATAAAATCGTTACCCGTTCGATTCGCCAGTATCGGCCGCTCCGTCACGAGCTGGTGGAACGAAGTTCGCTTCACTGTCGTATGGACGACCGTTTTGCTGACGGCGCTGATGATTTTGCTTGGATTCGTGCTGATTGCTGCGGCGCGGCGTTGGCTTGTCACTCATCACGGCATGCTGCCCGAGACTGAGTCGCCTAGCCTGGCCCGACGATTTGTAGCCATTATTGTTGAAACGTTCGCCAGGGTCATTCTCCCTATTGTGCTGATCAGCGTCGCCGCTTTTATGGTCATTACAAACACCGAGTTCACCCAAGATTTAGAAATAGTTTTTTATGCGCTGATATTTTCTTTAATTGAGTTTGTACTAATCACCGGGCTATCGCGCACTGCTTTGAGTGCGGAAAAACCACAATGGCGAATAATCAACTTCACCAATGATTCTGCGGCTAGCTTGGAAAAGGCGATTGTGTTGTTTGCCATAACTCTGTTTATCGTTAATCTGGCAGTAGTAGTGGTTAATCCGGTACCGCAAGACTTTGAAGGCCTGAGAATATTTGATTTTGAAACCAAATCGGCGCCGACGATAGTTGTGAATATGGTTGGTCTGGTGGTCGCATCCTGCGCGGCATTGAATGTCCTGCGTACAAAAAACTGGCGATTTGAGGAGCCAGCGGAAGTTGAAGAGGGAGCGGGCGAGCAACCGCTATCGCTTAAAGTAAAGTTGCTGTTCAACTTAGCTAAAGCAGCGATCGTCGGCGGGGTCGTTCTGTATCTGCTGGGTTACTTAAACCTTGGTCTTTACATCGGGGGCAGAACCGTAGTTACGCTGTGCTTAATCGCGCTGGCGGTGATTAGCCATGGACTGGTGGCTGAGGGGCTAAGGCAGGCAACTTCAAGTGAAAACGTGGTAGGGCAGTGGGTGAGGCACCGGTTTGGCCTGGAAGACAGCAGCGCCGCGCGGTGGGCGTTCTGGATTGTCCTGTTTGTGGATTTGATCCTGATTCTCGGACTGGCGTTGATATTACTGTACATATGGGGAGTACCGTGGGATGAGATAAAGCCCAGCTTTACTGCCTTGCTGTATGGGACAGAGATTGGTGGGCACACATTTTCCCTGGTCAATCTGGGCATTGCGCTCGGGGCATTCATTCTGGTCATGATTGCAGTCAAGCTGTTCCAGCGTTTTCTTTCAAACCGCATCCTGGTGCAGACCAGATTGGATGTGGGGGTGCGCGACGCGGTTACCGCCGGCGTGGGCTACGCCGGAGTAGTCGTCGCGGCTCTGGTTGGGTTATCCCTGATCGGCCTCAAGTTTGGCGAGATCGCGCTGATTTTCAGTGCGTTGTCCATCGGCATTGGCTTCGGTCTGCAGCACATTGTGAATAACTTCATATCGGGATTGATACTGCTGGTGCAGCGTCCGATAAAGTCCGGGGACTGGATAGTGATTGGCGAGACGCAGGGCTATGTTAAAAGAATACAGGTGATTTCCACCGAAATTACAACGTTTGATAATGCAACGGTGATCGTGCCAAACAGTCAGCTGATGACAACGGAATTAATGAACTGGACCCACCGCAGCAGTTTGGGCAGAGTGGTGATACCGGTAGGTGTGTCTTATTCCTCGAACCCTGCTCAGGTCAAGGACATACTGCTGAAATGCGCCAAAGAGCATCCGGACGTTCTTGGCCGTCCCCCGCCCAGCGTGGTGTTTAGAAATTTTGGTGACAGCTCACTTGATTTCGAGCTGAGAATATTTATTCGAGAGATAGATTACACAATCATTGTTGGCAGTGATTTACGCTTTGCCATCAAGAAGGCGTTTGATGAAGCCGGGGTAGAGATCCCCTTCCCACAGCGGGACGTGCATCTCAAAAATACACCGGTTGCTATGGAACCCTCCTCTGCCTGAGTTTATTTTGCAGCGGGATTGAACCGGCGCCGAACCGGATGTAGCAGTTTTACTTTTCAGCCTGCGATGCATCTACGCGGGTAAGCCGCGTCACGCGCGCAAGCTGGTGGCTACTGCGTAACGGGGTTGCTGATCTCCGGCGCGGCCAGGCCGTCTTGTTGCGCATAATAGGCAGCGATGTCTGTCATATCCTGCTCGCTGAGGTTAGCCGACATACCCTGCATAACGGCATTTTCGCGTGCGCCAGATTTATAGTCTTTCAGCGCCCGTACGATGTAGTCGGCATACTGACCGGCGATGATGGGCGCCTGTGTCTGTTCGTAGGCGCTGATGCCGCTTGTGCCGTGGCAGGCTGAGCATACCTGCGCTTTTTGTTGGCCAACAACGGCGTCACCCCCCGCCCAGGCCGCTACGCTGGCAATTGACATAGCTAATACTGAAATGGTTTTGCGCATTATGGTACTCCTGATTACCCTTACTCGACTGCCAGTTTTTTCAGCGACGAAAAGTATGCCGCTATATCGGCCATATCTTGCTGTGAAAGGTCCGCCGCTTGCGCACGCATGGTTGCATGGGATCGCTGCTCTTTTTTATATGCCGTAAGGGCAGCAACAATGTAGTCTGCGTGCTGTCCGCCTAATTTCGGTACTCGATAGCCCGGGTACGCGTTGCGCATGCCGGGTGCGCCATGGCAGCCCATGCAAGTCTGTGCTTTCAGTCGACCTTGTGCGACTTCGCCTGCCGCCAGAGTTATCTGTGTCGTTCCGACTGCAAAGGATAAGGCAGCGCAGAGCAGGGCGAGTTTCATCGGGTGATCTCCTTGGAAGTATGGTTATCATTTTCGTGAGGCAGGACTTTAAGGAACACCGGCAGCCGGCGCAAGCTTATTTGGCAAAAATCCAAATTAGAGCAACTTAGAGTTGACATTTAACATCGCTTAAGAACGGCGCCAAATTCAAATACTCCAGCTGGATGGTCTATACGCGGCAGGGGCCCGGTCGGCCAGCGCCAGGTGGGCGGAGCAAAGAGTTGCTGCATTCTGCCGATGTCACAGTGAAACGGTGGCCCGTTCGCTTTACCAGTTTGCATGAACAACGCAAATAGATCGCCCTCCGGCTGGATCCATTCGACCAGGCGATGGGTATAGGCGGCCCACTGTTCAGGCAGCAGGGCGCACAGGCAGGTTTGCTCATAGACTGCGGTAAACGGACGGTCAGGCATCCAGTCGAACAGGTCAGATTGAATTAATTCAGCCTCTAGTCCGTGTACGTTCAGCTCATTCTGCACGAACTGGATAGCGGCAGCCGATATGTCCAGCGCGACCACGTCAAATCCGCAGCGGGCGAGTTCGACTACTTCGTAACCCCGTCCGCAACCGGGCAGCAGTATGCGACAGGGTTTGAGCGTACGGTCCGCCAGCCAGCCAAGCAGAGCCGGACTGGTCTGGCCGCGATCCCACGGGGTGACTGCGTGCTGGTAACGCAGATCCCAGAAATTCTCCGCTCCGGCCTCTGTCAACGGCGTGGTGGCATGCCATTTGAATGTGGTCACCGTTTATCCTCAATCATAAAGGTTGCGTGCTAAAAACGAGGGCCATACATCATTGGTCCGCAGATAGCAGATCGTATTGCAGTGGTTCCGGCTTTACATCTGTTTGTGTCAGCAGCAGATAGAGGTGATTCTCCCGTTTATAGAACCCTTCGGTATGATACGAATCCGGCAAGCTGAAGTACTCGTAATCCAAATGGTGGCTAATCTCGTGTAACAGCGTGCGCAGGTAGGTTTTGAATGCGACCACCTGCCTGCGCTTAGCCGTTCTCATCCATACCGTAATCAGCGCGATCGTCCCTTTTTCCGCGGGTTCATACAGCCCGTGCAGTTCTCCCCAACTGTCACTCGGTCGGCGGGCCAGCACCTTGACACTTACTTTTGGAATTTTCAGCTGTTGGGTTATGCCCCGCACCAGCTGGCTTGAAGCATCCTGAACTTTAGCTTTGTTTTCATCCGCCAGCGCAGTTTCTATAGAGGAGACGGCGTGCCGCAACAGTTTGGGCTGAGGCAGCGCAACTTCCTCTATGCTATCGCTCTGCTCGTATATTTTCTGTTGCCGGCGATTCAGGCGGCGGTAATAGTTAAACGGCATTATAAAGAGTCAAAGAAATTACTAAGTGCGCGTTTATAGGCGCCGTCGCTAACGAAAAAGCCATCGTTATGGCTACCCTGTATTTCGAGGAATGATTTGCTGCCGGATAAGGCATCATACAGTTTCACACCCAGCTCAAACGGAACGATCTCATCACTTCGGCTGTGTAACACAAAAGTCGGTCCCTGTATATTTCCTGCGATAGACATGCTGTCGTAGTGCATTCTTACAATGTAACGAACTGGCAAAAATGGATAGTGGTACTCGGCCATTTCGGTAAGTGAAGTAAACGTGGACTCCAGGATTAGCCCGCGCGGCTTGACTTTATCCGCCAGCCACATTGCTACGGCACCCCCTAAAGACCGGCCGAATATGATGATGGCGTCCGCCCTCGAGCGCTCCCTTACCAGGTATTGCCAGGCGGCCATAGCGTCCAGATATGTAGCCTGTTCCGAAGGACGGCCCTCGCTTAGGCCGTATCCTCGGTAATCGATTATCAATGTGTTTACCCCAATGGCATGCAGCAGGCTCAGCGTCGGCAGACGGTGCGAGATGTTGCCGCCGTTACCGTGAAACATTAACACTGTCCACCGGGCGTTTTCTTTCGCTACATACCAGCCATGAACGCGTTTTCCATCTTCTGTTTGCAACCACACGTCCTCATATTTGAGGTTGACCTGAAGCGGGGTAGCGTCGATGGAGCGGGTGGGAAAGAAAACCAGGCGCGCTTGAAAAAAATAGGTCAGCAGAACAATCGTGATGTACACACACAGTAAGGCAGCGACGAACAGGAGCAGCTTGCCCATCATGCTCAGAAAGCTACTGGCAAGTAGTGCATGCACATCAGCGGACGAGGATATATACTATACAAACTTAAACGTGCAGTTCCACCGAGACTCAGCCATATAAACGGGCGTAGGTTTTCATTATGAGGGGCAATTTGTCAACCGCGTTGCGCTTGCCGGTGGCAGCAGTGATTGTATCGCAGATCGATGATTGCCTGTCCGTGCAGCCGGCCTCAATCCATGCTGGCTCCTCCTGAGTTCACGTATGGCGCGATCCCGAACTGGTGAACGTTGGTCCATGATCACGGCTTTTCGCACTGGCACGCGATATGCAATCGTTGCCGGACCACCTTACTATCTGATCGATAAATCGGATCATTGGGTGCGATCAACTGCTGGCGGAACCGGCTTGAAGTTCAACCATAGGAGCAACAAAGTCTAAGTGCAAATCGTACTAGTTCGTCACGGCATCGCTGAGGATGTCACAGCGGGATCGACCCAGATCGATGCAGATCGCCGGTTGACGAAAAAGGGCCGAAAGCAGATGAAGCGGGTAGCGAAGGGACTGCGTCGTGTGCTGGGTGAGATAGATCTCATCGCGACCAGTCCTTATACCCGGGCGGTGCAAACGGCTGATATTCTGTATAAAGAATTCAGCAAGGAGGGCGCGCCCGTGCTGGAGCAGGTTGACGCCCTGAAGTCTGGTGCCAGCGGTGCTGCGGTCAAGCAGTGGCTGCTAACAAAAGACTCCGCCTGCACCTTGATGTTGGTCGGTCATGAGCCGGACCTGTCGACCCTGATGGCGTATCTCACCAGCGGCGGTGGCGCTTATGCCAAATTAGGCAAAGCTGGAGCGTGCTTGATAGATTCGTATTCCCACGACACAGCTAAAGGCAAGCTGCTTTGGCTGTGCACGCCGGCAATGTTCAAGTGGCTTGGGGTCTGATCGCTGAGTTGAGTACTGCGCGCAGACGATCTGATTCGATCCGAGCCCAGTTAGTTTGTTGTTGAGTAAAATCCATATCTCCGCCGTACCTACGGTCCTTGCCGCCGTGGATCTGGGTTCAAACAGTTTTCATCTCATTGTCGCTCAGCTCACCCATGGTCAGCTTTCCGTGCTGGACAGGGTGCGGGAAACCGTCCGCCTGGGCGAGGGCTTGGATGAGAACAAATTACTGCGACCGGATGTCCAGGCGCGAGCTCTGGACTGTTTACACCGGTTCGGACAGCGCTTACGCAGCGTCTCTCCGCACGGTGTCCGCGTGGTCGGAACCAACACCCTGCGGGTGGCGAAAAACTCGGCCGAGTTCGTTGTCGCTGCGCAGAAGGCTCTCGGCCACCCGGTGGAAATTATCGCCGGCCGCGAGGAGGCGAGGCTGATTTACCTGGGCGTGGCTAACGCGCTTGAGGCGGGCGATGAGAAGCGGCTGGTGGTAGACATTGGCGGAGGAAGTACGGAAATCATAACCGGTCAAGGATCAGTCGCCAGTCACCGGGAAAGTTTGCACGTCGGCTGCGTCAGCCTGGCTGTGCAGTTTTTGGCTAAGGGGAAGTTGAAGAGGAAGAAGGTGAAGGCGGCTGAACTTGCTGCCAAGCTGAATGTTCGGCCGGTTGCCGCCATGTTTCGATATGCCGGCTGGGATCGAGCGATCGGATGCTCCGGGACCATTCGAGCGATTCAGACGGTGGTAGAGAGCAAGGGCTGGTCTGACCGTGGCATTACCTATGCGTCACTGCAGAAACTGAGGGACGCGATTAGCAATATGGAGGATACGGAACAGCTCAAGGAGCTGGGTGTCACCCCGGAGCGGCAGCCTATTTTTGTCAGCGGTTTGGCGATACTCTGGGGTGTTTTCGACTTGCTGCACATCGAGCAGATGGACGTTTCCGACCAGGCGTTGCGGGAGGGCGTGCTGTATGATCTGATTGGTCGTGTGCAGCACACCGACGTGCGCGACAATAGCATACAGTGGTTGATGAAGCGCTGGGCGGTAGACGAGGTTCATGCGGAGCGGGTGCGCGCCAGCGCAAACGATTATCTGCAACAGGTCCCGCAGGATTGGTTATTGTCCTACGTCGATGGTGAGGACATGCTCAACTGGGCCGCGCTGTCGCATGAAATTGGTCTGCTGATCTCACACGGTCAGTATCATAAGCATGGCGCCTACGTTATAGGAAACGCAGACCTATCCGGCTTTTCCCGTCAGGATCAGTCAGTTTTGGCTGCTCTAGTGCGTGGACACAGAAGAAAGTTTCCCACTGAGCTGTTCACGGGCTTGAGTAAAGAATATGCCGAACCGGCCAAACGCTTATGCATTTTGTTACGCTTAGCGGTGTTGATGCATAGGGGTCGCGGTGACAACCTGGTTCCGGAGATCAAACTCACGGTTAATGACGCTGCGCTTCACCTTGATTTCCCGCCCGGCTGGCTTGAACAGAACCCGCTGACGCTGATCGATATGGAACAGGAAACGCAGTATCTGCAAGCCGCCTCGGTCACGCTCACCTTTTCAGGTTGAGCGCAGATAAAATCAGCTCGGGCTGGTCCTAAGCGGCGCACCCGGCGGCATCGGTACTAGGCTTGAGCGTAAAGCTCCAGCAGAGTCTGCTGCGCAGATATCCGCGGCTGGTCGGTGCTTGAGGTAATCCGTTGATAAAATCCCTCGCTATCCAGCTCCCAGGCTTGTGAGTTATCCGCCAGATAAATCTTGAGATCCTTGATGATCCGCTGCCTTATCTCAGCATCGAGAATGGGATAGCACTGTTCGACCCGCTGCAGCAGATTACGCGGCATCCAGTCCGCGCTGGCGCAAAATACCTCCGCTTCCTCTGCGGCGTTCTCAAAATAGTACACTCGCGTATGCTCGAGGAATCTGCCTACGATCGACCGCACCCTTATGTTATCGGAGACTCCGGCCATTCCCGGCCGCAAGCAGCACACGCCCCTTACTATAAGATCGATTTGTACCCCGGCCTGGGAAGCCTTGTACAATGCTTGAATAACTGGCGCGCTTACCAGGCCGTTTATTTTGGCTATTATCCGGGCAGGCTTGCCGTGCGCGGCGTTGTCCGCCTCCCGCTCGATGCGCTGCAGGATTCCGGACTGCAGGGTGAAAGGCGCCTGCAGCAGATGCTTGAGAGCGGGGTGTTTGCTGTGCGTGGTGAGCTGCATGAATATTTCATGCACGTCCTTGCCTATTCTCTTATTGCAGGTAAATAGTCCGTAATCTGTGTAAAGCCTGGCGGTCCGATAATGATAGTTGCCGGTACCCAGGTGCACGTAGCGCTTGAGCTTGTCGCGTTCACGTCGGATGACCATGAGCATTTTGGCATGCGTCTTGTATCCAACTATACCGTATACCACATGCACGCCAGTTTCCTGCAGCTGCGTCGCGATTTCGATGTTCGTTTCTTCATCGAAGCGCGCCCTCAATTCCACTACCACCGTGACCTCTTTTCCTGACCGGGCGGCCTCCATTAGAGCCGATACCAGCACCGAATCCAGGCCGGTACGATACAGAGTCTGCTTGATAGCAATGACGTTTGGATCCGCGGCAGACTGTCGGACAAATTCGACTACGGGGCTGAAAGATTCAAACGGATGGTGCAGCAGGATATCGCCACTGCTGATGGCGGCGAACATATCGCCGCCCTGCGGAACCTTTTGCGGCAAGCTGGGCGTAAAGCTGGGATATTTCAGATCCGGGCGGTCGACCAGATCAGGCAATTGAATCAATCTGCCCAGATTCACCGGACCATTCACTTGAAACAGATCCTCGTCGCTCAGCTCAAAGCGGCGCAGCAGGAACTTTGCCAGCTTGTCAGGGCAGTTGTCCGCCACTTCCAGGCGCACGGCATCACCGTAGCGGCGGGAGGGCAGCTCACCCTCAAGTGCGCGCAGCAGATCATCCACTTCCTCAGTGTCGACGAACAGATCACTGTTGCGGGTAACTCTGAACTGATAGCAGCCCACAACTTCCATGCCGGGAAATAGCTCACCCATAAAGGCATGCAGAACCGAACTCAGAAACAGAAAATCGTAGGGTTGGTCACTGATTTCCGGAGGTACGCGGATAATCCGCGGCAGCGCACGCGGTGCCGGTACGACAGCGTTTCCACCGTTGTTGCCGAAGGCGTCCTGTCCCTCAAGAGAAACAATGAAATTTAAGCTTTTGTTCAGCGTGCGCGGAAATGGGTGGGCGGGATCCAGCCTGATAGGGGTGATGACCGGCAGGATATCTTCATCAAAATAATTGTTGCTCCATTCGATCAACTCCGGATTCCATTCCTCGCGGCGCAGAAAACGTATGCCCTCTCTGGCAAGCGCAGGCAACAGGCTGGTGTTTAAAACCTCATACTGCTCTTTGATCAGCTCGCGCGATTGATCGCTGATCCGCGCCAGAGCCGCGCTGGGGGTAAGGCCATCCGGGCCGGTCTGCGTGCTGCCAAACTCAAACTGCTGCTTCAATCCGGCCACGCGAATCTCGAAAAATTCATCCAGATTTGAGCTGGTTATGCATAAGAAACGCATGCGCTCGAGCAAAGGCACAGAAGCGATCTTCGACTGTTCGAACACCCTCCTATTGAAGGCCAATTGACTCAGTTCTCGATTTATGTAGAGTTCCGGCTTTTGCAGGAAAGAATCGTCTTTTTCCGACTTTTGAACAATAGCAACCATGTCCTTATTATAGTAACGAATGTGACGTTTGGGTTACAGTAACCTCAATCACAGCACTGTAGAGATCAAAAATTGATATACAAGACGGACGACCTGCGTATTTGTGAGATTAAAGAGCTGGTGTCGCCAGCGCAGATACATGAGCAGCTGCCGCTCAGCGCTGAGGGCTCGGCTTTAATCTATGACACGCGGCAAAAAATTCATAACATCATGCGGGGTAATGATGACCGTTTGTTGGTTGTCGTAGGCCCCTGCTCCATTCACGATGTGGAAGCAGCGCACGAATATGCCGGAAAACTGAAAACCGTGCGAGACGAGCTGCAGGACAACCTGGAGGTCATTATGCGCGTTTACTTCGAGAAGCCGCGCACCACTGTGGGTTGGAAGGGCCTGATCAATGACCCTGATCTGGACGAAAGTTTTCATATCAATAAGGGTCTAGCGATCGCCCGCGAGCTATTGCTCTACCTCAACGATATGGGCATGCCGGCAGGGACAGAATACCTGGACTTGATCTCACCGCAGTATATAGCTGATCTAATCAGCTGGGGCGCAATCGGTGCCCGTACTACTGAAAGTCAGGGGCATCGCACCCTGGCTTCGGGTCTGTCCTGTCCGGTAGGCTTTAAAAACGGTACGGATGGCAACTTGAAGATAGCGGTTGATGCGGTGGCAGCGGCTTTGCGGCCCCACCATTTTCTATCTGTAACAAAAGAGGGACGCACCGCTATTTTTTCTACCTCCGGTAACGAAGATTGCCACGTCATTTTGCGCGGTGGGACTGAACCCAATTACGACGCCGACCACGTTGCTGCAGCTGTGGAGCAAATGACGGCGAGCTCACTAAAGCCGTGCGTGATGATCGACTTCAGTCACGCCAACAGTAGCAAGATTGCCGACCGGCAGGCTCTCGTTTGTGCGGATGTTGCGCAGCAAATCGCTGACGGCAATCGTAATATCATGGGGGTGATGATTGAAAGCCATTTGCTGCCGGGACGCCAGGAAGTACAAGTCGGAAAGTCGCTGCGGTACGGGCAGAGCATTACTGACGCCTGTATCGGCTGGAATGAAACCATTCCGCTGCTGCGGGATCTGGCGAGCGCGGTGCATGCGCGACGGCAGAAAACAGGGCAGTACCGGGTTGCCAGCAGTGCCTGAGCGAGAGCGTCGTTGCCATCACCGGCTATTCCTGCTTGTTACATTCCTCACATAAACCGTGGATTTCGATGGTCTGATCACGCGGAGTAAATCCAAGATCGTTTGCATTCTTGTTTAACTTGCGAGTGAGTGCAGTATCCTGGATTTCGGCCACTGTGTCACATTCGTCACATATAAAAAACTGACTGGTATGATGCTGATTCGGGTCAGCGCATCCGATGTAGGCGTTGAGTGATTCGATTCTATGTATCAGGCCGGCTTGCACGAGAAAATCCAGAGCACGATACGCCGTCGGTGGTGCTGGTCGGTGGCCGTAGTTCTCCAGGCCCTGCAGAATATCGTAAGCCCGCTGTGGCCGGTGGCTTTTCCACACCAGGGCCAGTACGCGTTTACGCAGTTCGGTCAAGCGCAAGCCTTTACTGTCGCATCGTTCCTCGGCGTTACGAATCGCTTCTTCCAGACAATCGTTATGATCATGGGGCCCGCGAAATGGCGCTATGATTATCGTGCTCATTCGGCAGATTCTAACGTAAGTACCCCTGAACCCTTAAGCGCGAATAGGCATGGCGAGCCGCTCCCAACTTAAAATCCACGCCGTTTAAGATAAGCTTTCAGGCTGGTATCTGAGCATCGGGCCATATTTGGCCGGGAAATTAAATGGCGCCTGATTTTTATCAAGTGCAGTTTCTACCTGCGGCATGACTACGCCATGCTCTTGGCGCTGACTGGATCGTAGCGCCGCTCTACAGGCGGTCTCCGTGAAAACCGACGGCCGGCTGTGGGCGTTGGCCAGAGGAAATCGCGACGCGTTCACCGGCCGCGTAACGCATGCTGGGGGATAAAAGTTTGCTAAAAATGCGGTGTACCACCGACCTGTTGGATCGATATAATCAAGGTTTGCTCAAGAAAAGGCAGCGCAGTGGAAACCCCCGAGATAGTAGAAGTCAAACCAGGTGCAGACATCTGTTGTGATGGCGGTGAGTTTTATGGTCATCCGAAAATCTATCTTACCCTGGGTGAGGAGGGGTACGTTGACTGCTACTACTGTGGCCGGCGCTTTCAACTTGTTAATACTGACCAAAGTGCTGCCTGAACATTCTTTATTTGCTCGCTGCATACTGCTCATGATGTCCGCAGTACTGCGCGGATATCAGTTGATTTTGTCTCCGCTGATCGGACCACGTTGCCGCCATCTGCCCACGTGTTCAGAATATGCCGACGAGGCGTTGCGCAGACATGGCCTAACAAAAGGCAGTTGGCTTGCCGTCAAACGCATCTGTCGCTGTCATCCCTGGGGAAGCAGTGGCTACGATCCCGTCCCGCAACCGGGTGACAGTCAGCGCTAAGCTGGTGCAAAACTGGTATTCATCACTTAACGAAGCGGGTTTCGCCCAGCGCCATAGTTGAAAAATTCACCTCAGCAGCGGCTGCTGCCTGCGCAAGTCGCAGCATGGGGGCATCAATAGCCTCAGCGGATAAACGAAATGTACCCCAGTGTATGCCAATGGACTGCGCTGCGTTGATATCTTTATGCACCAGCACGGCTTCCTCCGGATTGATATGCATCGGTTTCATAAACCACCGAGGTTCGAAGGCACCGATTGGAATGAAGCCGAGGTCAAAGGGGCCGTATTCCCTGCCTATGCGCTTAAACTGTATGTCGTTGTATCCGGTATCGCCCCCAAACCAGATCTTTTTGTCATCAATCGTAATAATCCAGGAACACCAAAGAGTCTGGGTATAATCCCACAGCCCGCGACCGGAGAAATGCTGTGTCGGCGTTGCCGTAAAGGATAAACTTTCAAATGTTTGGCTCTGCCACCAGTCAAGTTCAGCAACTTTGTGAATTCCCTCATTGGTGAACCAGCTCTTAAGCTTCAGCGGCACCAGCCAATACGCGCTGTTACCCAGCGCTTCTACTGTTGGCTGATCCAGATGATCATAGTGGTTGTGCGAGATGACTACGTAATCCACGGGCGGCAGATCCTTGAAAGACAGAGGAGGAGGGGTATGGCGCTTGGGACCGGTAAAGCTAAACGGCGAGGCGCGGCTGGAAAGAATCGGATCAGTCAATATGGTGATGCCTCGATATTGGATCAGCATAGTCGAGTGACCCAGCCAAGTAACCTGCAGAGATTCCTCGTCGGGTTGATGAATCACGCTGAGATCGGCCTCGACCTGCGGCACCTTGTCACTCTCACCGTCATACTCCGCGAACGGTTGGTCGCCGAAAAATCTCAGCTTGACGTAGGTGAAGAAGCGTGATCGGGCAAACTTCTGATCCAGATAAGGATTTCTAAATCCGCCACCGTCGTCGTGGTGCGCGGTTGCTGCTGCCTGCGCATGATTTTCGGCAGAGAAAAATCCAGAGGCTAGGGCGAGTATTATTATCGGCAGCAGCCGAATGGTGCCACACACTTGTAAATTCACTCCATGTCTAACGGTTACAAAAGTCGATGGTTTATACCCGCACGCACCCGCATTAATCAACCAGTGATTTACAGAATATATTAGGTGTGGTGTGGTGAGGGGCAATACCGGTATTATTCAACGCTCATTTTTGACCCGAATTAACAAATGATCAGACAGAATAGGCAGCGCGAATTGAACACTGCAGTGTATTTGTGATGGCTTATCTCAAACATGCGCTGGCCGCCGCGTTGGTATTGTTGGGCGCAGATACCGTCCGCAGTGAGGAAATCTTCCACTCGCAAAAACACGACTTTAGCGTGCGCTCGCTGGTGTCGGATCTGGATCACCCTTGGGGTATGGCATTTGTGTCGAAAGATGAGATGCTGATCACGGAACGACGGGGTGTATTGAGCCGCATTCGCAAAGGGCAGCAGCACCCAGAAATCATCCAGGGCTTGCCGCAAATCGCCACCGTGGGACAGGGTGGTTTGATGGATATTGCGCTGCATCCCGCGTTTGCTCGTAACCAGCTAATTTATTTTTCATTTGCAGGGGGTGCATCCAATGGTCATGGCACTGAAGTTGCCCGCGGCAGGTTGGAGGGCAATCGGCTCGACAACGTCGAAGTTATTTTTCGCGCTACACCAAAATCAGGCGGGGGACGGCACTTCGGCTCACGTTTGTTGTTTGACGCTGATGGTTTTTTGTACATCACGCTGGGAGATAGAGGGAAACGCCCCCAGGCACAGGCTCTGACAACCCATCCGGGATCCATCATCCGCCTGCGGGATGACGGCAGCGTTCCAGACGACAATCCTTTTGTCGGACGATCGGATGCGCTGCCTGAAATTTACACCTTCGGGAATCGAAACGTGCAAGGTATAGCGATCCAGCCTGGTACCTTGAGGATCTGGGCGCATGAACATGGTCCGCAGGGGGGGGACGAGGTGAACATCATTGTAGGCGGAACCAACTACGGCTGGCCCGTTATCACTTACGGTCGGAACTACGTTGTTGGCACAGCCATTGGTGAGGGTACGCATAAGGCTGGAATGGCTCAACCGGTATTGCAATGGACACCTTCAATCGCCCCTTCCGGCATGGCGTTCTATGAAGGCAGCGCGTTTCCTGCTTGGCAGGGAAACCTTTTCGTCGGATCGCTGAAGTTTGAGTTGCTGGTTCGCCTAGAAGTTGAGGATGATCGGATCGTAGCGGAGGAACGCCTCCTGAGCGGAAAATTTGGTCGGATCCGTGACGTGCGTCCTGGCCCGGACGGGTTGCTCTACCTGCTTACCGATGAACCGGATGGCCAGCTTCTTCGCTTGGAACCAGCCGACTGAATCCGTGCGTTGGTAAGGTGTTTTTTATACCCGCTCATAACGCCGGTTCTTTTTGGATCCTGCTTTTTTCTTCACTTGGCCATTTGTTTAATCACGTTTGCATTGCGTTTTACTTTGTTATCGTGCTGGCATTGGAGATCGACTGGGCGATGCCCTATCATCAGTTGATTGAGTTATGGACCCTTGGCGCTCTGATGGTCGGAGTGGCTGCCCTGCCGGCCGGTCTGCTGGGCGATCGCATTGGTGCCCCCATCATGATGGTGATTTATTTTATGGGCATGGGGATGTGCTCCATCGGCGCCGCCACCGCAAACAGCACTACATCCATGCTCGTCTGGTTGACGGGAATTGGTACCTTTGCCGCGATTTATCACCCGGTCGCGATTCCGTGGCTGGTTCGCTCGTCAAGCGGAGCCCAAGGCAAAGCGCTTGCATTCAACGGTATTTTCGGCTCACTGGGCGGGGCTTTGGCCGGGCTTATGTCGGGCTGGTTAATTGACTTTTCAGGATGGCGAGCTGCGTTCATGGTGCCGGGTGCCATTTGCCTTTTTCTCGGCATCGCGCTGGGTTTATGCATCTACTGTGGCACCATTGCCAATCGGCCCGAGTCGGAGCGAACCCGGACGCATGAGGCAAAAGGGCGTGGCTTACTAATCGTTTTCGTTGTGCTTACTGTGACCATGTTCATGGCGGGCTTGATTTTCTACGGCACGCAGACCGCGTTACCCAAGCTATTTGAACTGCGCAGCGACGGTCTTGCTGGGTCCGGAACATTCGGCATCGGAGTGCTGGTCGCTGTTGTTTACACTTTTGCAGGATTTACGCAGCTGGTGGGAGGGGGGCTGGCAGACCGGTACCCACTAAAGTATGTCTACGCCGGCGCGATTCTCATCGAAATCCCGCTATTGGCGCTCGCCGCCGTCAGCTCCGGAGGCATACTTTTATTGGTTGCCATCGTCATGGTATCGGCAAACGCTGGCGCGCTGCCAGCGGAGAATATGCTCCTCGCAAAATACACGCCTTCTAACCGTCACGGCTTGGCCTTCGGCGCAAAATTTGTGCTGGCCTTTGGGGCGGGCCCGCTCGCGGTGCAGCTGGTATCCTACGTCCAGGGGCATACCGGTGAGTTTTTCTGGCTTTTCATGCTGCTGTCTGCTTTAGCCTGCGTTGCATTTATCGCGGCTGCTTTTCTTCCGCGCAGTACAGAGCTGGTTGCACAACCGGGTTGACTGCGCCGGCGCATGGCTGACGAAATAGAACGCAAATTTCTGGTGACTGGTGCGGATTGGCGCTCCGAAGCCGTAAAAAAATCCCAAATTAGACAGGGTTACATCGCAGTCAACGAGCGGTGCGCCGTGCGCATCCGTATAGCCGATAGCGAGGCATTATTGAATATCAAGAGCTCTGGGTTGGCAATTGCGCGCAAGGAGTATGAATACTCGATTCCAATGAATGATGCTGTGGAAATGATGCAGCAGTTTTGTGCAAAACAGCATGTACAGAAAACCAGATACTACGTGCATCACCAAGACAGAGTATGGGAGATAGACGTATTCGAGGGCCTGAACGCAGGTCTGGTAATAGCAGAGGTTGAGCTGGAAACTGAAACCGATCACGTCGACTTGCCCAGTTGGGTTGGAGAGGAGGTTTCGGGCGAGGCCAAATATCTGAACAGCAACCTCGCGCTGAAGCCGTTTCAGTCTTGGCAGCGATGAAGGGCGTCATACAGGCATCGCGCTTCGCCCATTTTCTATACAAGTGGCATGGTTTGAATCAACCGCAAACCGGCTCCTCGGCGCGGGAAAGGGTAATCGATCAGCTGCAGGGATATGGTATGTCCTATGCAGAATTAGAGGCCCGTGTTTTACCTGCGCGTATTGCGGATTATGAGTACGGCGAACTAGATAGACTGTGTGAGGTGGGGCAATTGGTGTGGCAGGGACTGGAGCGCCTGTCATCCGTCGATGGCGTCATCGCGCTCTACCGACCGGAAAATCTGCCGAAGCTCGCCTGGATAAGCGGGCTGCTGCCGGGAAGCCGCTATATTGCGCTACGTAATTTGCTTGCCGAGGGCGCGTGCGATTTCGAACAGATCCTGAAGGCGCTTGGGGGGTTTCCCCCGCAGGCACTGGCCGTTGTGTGGGACCTCGTGTGGGCGGGCGAAGTAAGTAACCGACGGCTACTTGCGCTGCAGGCGTTGCAAGCAGAGCAGGTCAAGCTACGACGCACCCGCGCGAGTCAGCGCGGCCGACGGATGGTCTGGCCACGCCAGATGAACAGGCCTACCGGATCCGTTGGGGAGTGGTTTCTGCTGGCCGGCCCCAAACAGGGTTTTGCCCCCCAGCCTGAGCGGGATCGGTCGATGGCCGCACAGTTACTGCAGCGCTGGGGTATAGTTGGGCAGCGCTGCCTGGTGCGGGAGAAGGCACCCAGTTTTAGCCGGCTTGAGTACGTTTTCCAAGAATTGGAATCCGCCGGAGAGGCGATCGGCGGGCAGTTTGTTGAGCAACTCGGCCCATCGCAATACGCCTCAGCGGCGGCGCTTGAGACTCTGGGTAACGTGTCCGCAGAGGATCGGGCGTGGATGCTGGCGGCGACGGATCCGGCTAATCCCTATGGCTGTATACTGCCATGGCCCAATGTTTCGGCCCTGCAAAAGAGTCCGCAGCGCGTCGTTGCGGCGCGCGTGATCCTGCGCGATGGCAGACCGATCGGGTACCTTAGCGCTCGGGGAAATGATCTTACGACTTTCAACGCCTCATCGACAGACGTTAACGGGGACGCGGCGGCGCTGGTTGAAGTGCTCACCCGGTCCGCTCGGCCGGGGCAACCAACGCTGCTGCGCTCGGTCGATGGGCAGGAACCCGGCCGGTCCGATCTGGCTGGATTGCTGCACGACAGCGGATTTCTGGCGTCGCGCCAGGGATACATTTTTAGAGTTTAGGTTGATCCACGGGTCAACGAGTCGAGCGCATGTGTGCAGCCCGCCGGTCACTCGGCGCGTGGGGTGTAGCAGTAATATAGACCTTTACAAACAGGCGCATAAATAAACCGCTGCGTCAAGTCAGAAAAGGCCTTGCAACCCCCAAAAAAACCCACTATCTTACGTTGTAGCGCTTTGAAAACCACTACATCTTGGGAATACACAGGAGAGGACGGTGGTTACATTCAAGTGTATGGCGATAGACCCTTTTAGTTCGTCGGTCCCTTCGTTTGCTGGCGGATCGACGGGAGGCAGGACGACAACGGAGCGTCATGAGGCGTAAAACTGATCGGGCCGCTCCTGAGCAAGGTAGCGGCCTCAGCGTCTGTGCCAGGGGGATCGCTAGATAATAAAGATAATAAAGAAGAAAGATCACAGGCACATGGGCCGAGGACGCGCGAGATGAAGAGTTTGGGACTATGAGTTCAGCAAAGGTTGACCCAACCGTCATGGAAAAGACGGCCACTAAGCTGACGGTGACATCGACTCACGGGCTGGAAAAAGATATCGCCCTGCAGCAGGCTTCGGTTGATATTTGGGATAAAAAGTATCGACTTAAAAGCAAGGCGGGCGACATCATCGATAAAGATATCGATCATACCTATCAGCGCGTGGCGCGTGCCTTGTCGGGTGTTGAAGCGACGCTCGAAAAACAACAGCATTGGTATGAACGCTTCTATTGGGCTTTGCGCAACGGCGCCATTCCGGCTGGTCGAATCATTTCCAACGCCGGCGCTATGGAGCACAAGCCGGCGACTTCCACTATCAACTGTACCGTATCGGGGCTGGTTAAGGATTCGATGAACGATATTCTGGACAAAGTGCACGAAGCCGGCCTGACGCTGAAAGCGGGATGCGGCATTGGTTACGAGTTCTCTACCCTACGACCCAAGGGAGCTTACGTTTCCGGCGCCGGTGCATACACTTCCGGACCGCTTTCGTTTATGGATATCTACGACAAGATGTGCTTTACCGTATCCTCCGCAGGCGGCCGACGCGGTGCGCAGATGGCGACTTTCGATGTCGGGCACCCGGACGTGAAAGATTTTATTCGAGCCAAACGGGAAGACGGTCGTTTGCGGCAATTCAACATGTCGTTGCTCATTAGTGAAGATTTTATACAGGCAGTCAAGGATGATGCTGATTGGAAACTGGCTTTCCCTATCAGTGAAAAAGAAGTGGAAGAAGATGGGATCGAAATTAATGATCAAGATAATGTCCTCTGGCGGGACTGGCCGTATAAACAGGGGTATGTGCATTCGGATGGCCTAGTAGCGTGCAGGGTATACGACACCATCAAAGCGCGCCGGCTGTGGAATATGATTATGGCATCCACCTACGATTACGCTGAGCCCGGTTTCATCCTGATAGATAAAGTCAACGAGATGAACAACAACTGGTTCTGCGAGAACGTTCGAGCAACGAATCCGTGTGGGGAACAACCGTTACCTGAATATGGCGCCTGTTTGCTGGGTTCGGTCAATCTTACCCGTTTCGTGCGTGATCCTTTTACCGATCAGGCAAGGTTTGATTGGAAAGAGTTTCGCCAGGTTGTGGCGGTATTTACTCGAATGCTGGATAACGTGGTGGAGATCAATGGTCTGCCGTTAGGTAAGCAGCGAGAGGAAATCGAACGTAAGCGCCGGCACGGTATGGGCTACCTGGGCCTTGGCTCAACCCTCACCATGTTACGCATGCATTACGGTTCCCCGGCGTCGCTCGAATTCACGGAAAAGGTCTCGCGCGAAATGGCGTTAACGGGCTGGCAGCAGGCGCTGGACCTGGCGCTGGAGAAAGGTCCGGCACCGGTGATGGAGGAAAACTACACGGTAACCAGGGAAATGCTGCGTCGACGGCCTGAAATGGCTGGCGATGGATATCAGGTGGGTGACACGATCAAAGGTAAAGTATTACACGCCAAATACAGTCGTTATATGCAGCAGCTGGCGCAGGCGGCGCCCGCGTTAGTAGAAAAACTTGCTAAGAACGGAGCGCGGTTTACCCATCATAGTTCTATAGCGCCGACTGGAACTATTTCCTTGTCATTAGCGAATAATGCGAGCAACGGAATTGAGCCAAGTTTTGCTCATATGTACTCACGTAACGTGATTCGTGAAGGCAAGAAAACAAAAGAGAAGGTTGACGTATTTTCTTATGAATTACTGGCTTACCGCGAACGCGTCAAAGCTGCAGCCAGTCCGTTCAGCGATAACACGGAGCAACAGCTACCGGACTACTTTGTAACGGCAGACGACATCACGCCTGTTCAACATGTAGATATTCAGGCCGCGGCGCAGAAGTGGATCGATTCCTCCATATCAAAGACGGCCAATATCCCGACCGATTTTCCGTTTGATCAGTTTAAGGATATTTACATGTATGCCTACGAGAAAGGGCTGAAGGGCTGCACCACATTTAGATTCAATCCTGAAGCGTTTCAAGGAGTTTTAGTGAAGGAGAAGGACTTGGAGAATACGGTTTATGAATTTTCGCTGGAAGATGGTAGTACCGTTACCGTGCGTGGTAACGAGGAGATAGTGTACGACGGTGAGAAGCATACTGCTGCTAATTTATTCGACGCTTTAAAAGAGGGCTACTACGGGAAATTCTAGGTGTTTTAGCGGGTAGCGCGGCTCGTATGGCACGGCGGCTATGGGGGCACACGGTACCTTGAACCACATGCCGAGGTGAAACGTTATGTCTATTAAGATTGACAAAAAGATAGTCGACTATCAGGTAATGCCAGACCAGCCGCCTGAGAAACAGGCGCAGACTATGGCCTTAGAGCGCGAGAAGTCTGCGGCTGAAGTTATTCATATGCATGAAAAACTTGAGCGGCCTCCCATGCTGCAGGGTTATACCTACAAGCTTAAGACACCGGGTTCTGAGCATGCGATGTACGTAACCATAAATGACATTATCCTGAACAAAGGGACCGAGCATGAATTACAGCGGCCGTTTGAGATTTTTATCAACTCCAAGAATATGGATCATTTTCAATGGATCGTTGCTCTGACGAGAATCATGTCCGCCGTGTTTCGCAAAGGTGGCGATGTGACCTTCCTGGTGGAAGAGTTGCGATCAGTGTTCGACCCCCGCGGCGGTTACTTCAAAAGAGGTGGACGCTATGCGCCGTCGCTTGTGGCCGAGCTCGGTGACGTCATTGAAATGCATCTTAAAGAGATAGGTTTGCTCGAGGACCGTGGGCTGGATCAACACCAGCAGGCTCATATCGAGCTGGCACGGGCAAAGTATGAAGCGACGCAAGATTGTGATGACGGCGAAGATTTCCCGGACAGTGCGTCGCTATGTATGAAGTGTCAGACGAAAGCCGTAGTGCAGTTGGATGGCTGTATGACTTGTCTCAGCTGCGGCGACTCTAAGTGCAGCTGAGTTAAATGAACACCTCCTCGGTGTGTAGTGTGCAGTACCGGTTCCCTCCTTGTCAGGACTGGCAGGGAGGGAACACGGATGTGGCAGAAAGCGCATATCTCCTCGCTGGCTATAATTCTTAGACCATGTCATCACGACCGCATTTTCGCCAGACGTCTCCATTGCTGTCAAAGAAAAAGGGCGGTACGAGCGCTGCTGTTCAGGCCGCAATCAGACCGTACCTGATCGAATCCGACCATACCGCGCCTCACGCGTTGCGACGTGTAAAACGTCGTTCGCCGGTGTTATCCTCGTCGCAGTTGAAGCACTAGCCGCCGGGTGAGGCAGGATGATGCGCTCAGAGGAAAAACTACATTTACCCGGAACCCCTGGGACCGACGCGGGGGTGCTTCCGTCTCAAGCGCTGGTGCGTCTGATCCGCAGCGGAGCGATCAGGTCCGCCGAACCCATCACGGACGATCAAATCCAGCCCGCGAGCATAGATTTGCGGTTAGCCTCTACCGCGTACCGGGTTCGCGCCAGCTTCCTACCCGGTAAAAACAGCACCGTGGCACAGCGGATTGATGCCCTGACCATGCACGCATTTGATATTTCACAGGGAGCGGTGCTGGAACGTGGCTGTGTCTATATCGTTCCGCTGCTGGAAAAGCTGAATCTAAGCGATGACCATTCCGCTATCGGCAATCCTAAAAGTTCGACCGGCAGGCTGGACGTGTTTACTCGTTTGATTACCGACCACGGCGTTGAGTTCGATCAAGTGAGAGCAGGATATCGTGGACCGTTGTACGCGGAGATCGCGCCGCGGACGTTCAGCGTTCTGGTGCGTAAAGGGTCCAAGGTGTCTCAGTTGCGAGTAAGGCGGGGAGACCCGCCCCGTTCTGATGAACAACATGTCAAGCTGCAGCGGGAGCATGGCCTTATCGACGCTCAGCTCAATCGTGAAGATATCAAGAAAGGAATACCCATCTCCGTCGACGTAGAGGGTGACGGCGTAAATGATTTAATCGGCTACCGGGCGAAAGCGCATGCGGGCCTCATTGATGTCGACAAGAAAGATCACTATGCGGTTTATGACTTCTGGGAGCCGGTACACCGGCGCCAAGCATCTGGGCTGATCCTTGACCCGGGTGAATTCTATATTCTTGCCTCCAGAGAGGCGGTGCGTGTGCCCACAGGCTACGCGGCGGAGATGATCGCCTATGATACGCTGGTTGGCGAGTTTCGCGTGCACTACGCGGGTTTCTTTGATCCCGGATTCGGTGAGCCTGAGGCCGGAGGTGAAGGCGCCAGGGCGGTGCTGGAAGTGCGGTCATTTGAGGTGCCATTCATTGTGGAACCCGGGCAGGTTGTTGGTCGCCTGCTCTATGAGCCGCTCATAGAGTTGCCGGAAAAAGTGTACGGTCGCGAGCTCAATTCCAGCTATCAGAAGCAAGGTCTGAGGTTAAGCAAACATTTTCGAGTCTGATTGCTTGAGACAAATTTGCGCACAGGTTGAGCGCGGAAGTGGTATGGATTGAGGGCAGCCGCGCCGCGCACTACATTAAAGAGAAAATCGACAGGTGTGGGGCTATAGACAACGAAAGCCGTTTGATCGATCGAGATTGTTTCTATCGGCGCTTGCACTGACTCTACTTATTGCATGCGTGCTGGAAACGATCGCCACCGCCGTAGCGGAAGAGGTGGCAATAAGAGTGATGCCCCTGGGAAATTCGATTACCCAGGGCTACAGCAACAGCTACCGACGGCCCTTGTGGATTGCTTTGCAGGAGGCAGGGATAAAGGTAGATTTCGTAGGGTCGATGAGCCATGGCTACTCCGGCCAGGATGAATACGATGATTATGATCCTGACCACGAGGGCCACTGGGGGTGGTTCAGCGATGAAGCGCTCGGCCGCATCGATGAGTGGGCGATCGGGAATGATCCCGACGTTGTGCTAATCCACCTCGGTACTAATGACATTGGAAGCGGTCAGCAGGTCGCGCAGACCGTGCATGAGATTGAGCAGATAATTGACCGCCTGCGCGCGCACAATTCCGCAGTACATATAATTCTGGCGGCAATTATTCCAGTTGACCATGCGCCCACTTCTCGCCGTATCGCTGAATTCAATCAGCATTTATCTAATCTGGCTCGAGATCTTAATTCAACCCCTTCCCGCGTGCTGCTGGTTGATCAGTTCGCAGGATTTGATCCAGCCGTCGATACTTACGATGGCATTCACCCCAACGAGCAGGGTAACGAGAAGATGGCTGCCAAATGGTTTGCCGCGATGAAATCATTGCTGACGTACGAATAGGAATCATGCAGTTTTGCACCGTACTGAGAGCCCGCTTTGCAGGTGTCGGTAAACGGCAGGACACGGGTTCACCGGCAGGCGGGTCTCCGGCAAGATGACAGTCGTTCCACGCTATACCGATTTGGTGCGGCAGCTACCGAACACCATTCCTTTTGTTGGCCCGGAAGCGCAGGAGCGTGCGCTAGGCGCCCCGTTTCGCGCCCGCCTCGGAGCCAACGAGAGCGTTTTTGGGCCGTCGCGTCAAGCCATCTGCGCCATGCAGCGGGCCGCCCGTGATGTATGGATGTATGGTGATCCGGAAAACTTCGAATTGAAGCAGGCGCTTGCTGAGCATCACGGCGTGCCGGTAGAAAACGTTATCGTCGGCGAGGGCATAGATAGCTTGCTCGGGTATCTCGTTCGCATGCTGGTGCGTGCGGGCACGCCGGTGGTGACTTCCCTGGGAGCGTATCCGACGTTTAACTATCACGTATCCGGTTTTGGCGGTTGTCTGCACACTGTGCCCTATCAGAATGACGCTGAAGACGTGGAGGCACTTTTGCACCTAGCGCAAAAAGTAAGGGCTCCTCTGCTTTATTTTGCCAATCCGGATAATCCCATGGGAACCTGGCACGAGGCGGATGTGGTGCAGAGCATGATCGATGCAGTCCCGCCTGGTTCGCTGCTATGTCTGGACGAGGCCTACCTGGAGTTCGCCGCACCGGGCACTGCCCCGCCTTTTTCAACAGAGGATGAGCGTGTCATACGATTCCGTACTTTTTCTAAAGCCTATGGTATGGCGGGGGCCCGTATTGGCTATGGTATTGCGCATGCCAGCCTGGTGCGGGCTTTTGATAAAGTGCGGAATCATTTTGGCGTAAACCGGATCGCACAAATAGGCGCTTTAGCTGCCCTGCAGGACTCGCAGTATCTTGCCGAAGTGCAGAATAAGGTTATCAAAGGGCGACAAAGGATTGAACGCATCGCTGAGGCTAACGGCTTGGCTACGCTTCCTTCCGCTACTAATTTCGTTGCGCTGGATTGCGGTGCAGACGGTAAATACGCCAAAGCATTATTACAGGGCTTGATCGAGCGCGGGATTTTCGTGCGCATGCCGCAGGTAAGTCCGCTCGATCGCTGCATCCGAATTTCCGTTGGTACGGATGAACATCTGGATATGCTGCAAATGGAATTGCCTCAGGTGATCGAAAGCGTTGCCTCGACGTAATGTTGGTCGAGTGTTGTAAAAGCGTGTACCCTGTGTATAAATGTGGTAATCAAAGATGATAAGAAACGCTAAGTACCAAATCGGACAGATTGTACGTCACCGTATATTTCCCTTTCGCGGAGTGATTTTCGATGTAGACCCCGAATTCAACAATACGGAAGAATGGTATCAATCTATACCTGAAGACATTCGGCCGGCAAAGAACCAGCCTTTTTATCATCTGCTCGCGGAAAACGAGGAAACAGAATACATTGCTTATGTTTCAGAGCAGAATCTGTTGCCGGATGATACGGGCAGGCCGGTGCGCCATCCCCAGGTGAAGGAGATATTTAAACTGGATTCGGACGGCACCTATCGACCACGCAACGTCCTTGGCCACTGATCATTATCCTCGAACAAGGTCAGTCAGGTTGGCGTGCGCTGCACTGGTCGAGGTAAGGACAGCTCTCACCAGCGTATCGTGCGGTGTAACGAATTAGCGCTTATTTTTCGATAGGTCAAACAGTGCCTGCTAAACTGATCAACCTGCGGGATGTGCCGGAGGACGAAGCACAGGAATTGCGTGAGTTGTTACAGAACAACAACATCAGATTTTACGAAACATCTGCAGGGAACTGGCGGTTTTCAGTTCCCGCCATATGGCTGCATGATAAAAATCAGTTGCAGCGAGCCAGAACGCTGATTGAAAAATATCAGGCTGAGAGGTTTGCTCGCGCTCGCGGCGAATACGAGGCATTGCAAAGGGAAGGAAAAAACAAAACGCTGATAGATGAGATCATGGAGAATCCTGGTCGGTTCACCATCTATTTGATAAGCGCTGCTTTGATTATTTATTTGTCTATAAAACCTTTTACCGACATCGGGAAGTAAAGGTGCACTGCGCCGCGGGTATTTTTTGGTAGAGTAAGCGGTTACATAAGATTTATTAATGCGCTCTGTTTTGTGAGTTTGCTGGGTAGAGTTATGGAGGGCTATGGATGAAGTTGATTAAGTATTTTGCTGCAGTGGGTGTGGTCATTTTGTTTGCTGTGTTCTCACCGGTGAGCAAAGCGATTGCACAAACGGAACAGTTGATTACGCAGCTGGCTGCAGCAACTGGTATTTCAGAACAACAGGTTGATGGTGGCATCGGTGCGCTGATGAAGTATGTTCAGCAAAGTCTCGAACCGGAGCAGTTTGCGCGAATCGCCGATGCCTTGCCGAAGCTGGCGGGTTTGGTCGATTCGGCGCCGCCTGTGGATCAGAGTACAAGCACGGTAACCCAGCTGTCGACGCTGCTTGGGGATGACGAT
>JAHEKE010000054.1:0-1187 GCA_024638505.1 Gammaproteobacteria bacterium
GAATTGTACATTTGAACGTAGAGTCCGGTGTTCGTCTGTCGGGGAACGAAAGGTTCCATATAAATTTCATGCACAGGGTTTGTTTAAGTGAGGATAAGAAGTAAGTAAACAACCGAAAATCAGTAGTTTCAAGATCATCGGTCAAACTTACCCTAATAAAAATAGAGGATAAACTACAAAGTAGGGGTGGTCTATCTTCGTGAATTCGAACATCAATCAGATTTTACCCGAGGTACTGTAAGCAAACCCGCCCGCAGCGGTATAGATTATCTCGACGAGTACTTAATTAGTATTCCAGGCCTGGTTTAATATGTTTCATTCTTTTAGCTCCTTTATAGGAATTAGTCCATCCAACTAAAACACTCAGGTATTTAAATATTAGGACAAAGAAATCGGGGCTTAATCACTTAGTTCCCGTTCGGACAACTTTTCAGTCATTAATTCTAGGCGTATAGTACGACCTGACTCTCGCAGACCAACAAAAATCAGGGGAGGACACAGACGATGGCTTACGTTAGAAAGCCAAGCCGTATTTTTCATTTCATCATTCCGTTCACACCAAGTTTCCACTTGAGATACCATGGGTATTGATACTGAGGGTGTGGACCTCAGAATGCTGTCACTGTTGCATGCGATGAGCGACAGGGAAGGATTCGTAGAGGAAGCAAGACGGCTCAGGGCATCGCTCGACGAATCCCTCTGGCGGCGTATATGTGATATGGGTAAAGAGTTAGGCGTGGTGCTTGTCGATCAAGAGAATGTTCCTAGTCAGGAAGGTGGCAACTATGACCGCGATAGATCAAGTAGACGAATACAAATCCGTCGTAGTGGTATCGACCGACGCCAGCCGAGAAGGCGAGCTGCTGAAGTAATTTGGTTAGGAACGGAAAGGCGTGGGGTACAGCGACGACAACAGGTCCGTCGTCATAGCGATATGACTGGGGTTAGCTGAGCGGGAGTGAGGTATTAACCTTAAACAAACCCACCCGCAGCGATATAGATAATCCGAAATTATGGGCCTGGCACACCTACAGGTCCCATGCCTACAGCCCAGAAACAGTCTGTGCCTTCGACCACTCAGCTATACCGTATACACAGCCAAGCTACGTGCTTCTTGGGGTTCCAGACGAATCGTTAAACCAGGCTCATCCTGCACATAATCGTCCATGCCATAGCCTGCAGCGACA
>JAHEKE010000054.1:1287-17897 GCA_024638505.1 Gammaproteobacteria bacterium
CAATTCAAGAGAAGTGACGGGCACTGGACTGTCCATCGTCTCATAGATGTCTTGCATTGAGGCGTACAGAACTTTGTCTGGGATGGTTGAATCGTTCATTCGGTTTGTTTCTCTTGATCTCTATTTTCCCTATTTTCAAAACGACATCCGCCAAGATATCTATAGTGTTCACCAACTTTGAACTCGATCTCAACATCATCACAAACAAGTTTGTCGAGAAGCATCTTGTCGGCCGCTCGCTCGTCAAGCAGCGTGATGTATAAGTTAATCGATACTATGACCAGGGCTGCGATAATCACTATCGAGATCGTGTCCAGTATCTTCCGCATGCCCACATATTATCCCTTTTTCAGATAGACGCCCCCGCAGAGCGATCTGCAGGTCGCTTGCGAAAGGGATTCCTCAATCGCCTGGGAAGGCCCACCTACCAGGGGCAAAACCAACCTTCTTGGCACAAACTCCACCAAACAATTAAAATACATGCAATCAAGGCCGTAATCATTCCCAAGGGATTTCCAATTATGTTTCCTGTCAAAATTTGCCTGTGCCGCCTGGCTAACTTGATTCCAGGCGCAGCTCATTCATTCTCGACGGCGTTTTGCAGTAACAACTTTGCCATACAGAACTTATAGCAATGGTCGAACTCCTCGCACTCAATGCAGTCATCCCACTCCGCAATGTTCGCTGTTATGCGTCGGTTGGATCTAGCCAATCCGCTGCGGTCGAGTTCGAATGCGAAGACCTTGCCCTGCATCGGCTCGTTCTCCTGAAAATGCAGTAATTCATGGAACATGGTGCCGTAACAGGATTTATGATTCTTGGCGTTCATAGCATCTCTCTGTTGGATTATTGATGTGACGTTAACCTGTGAATAGCACAAGTACCATATGGAAAACTGTAAACTGGATCGTAGAATCAAGACTTGATGCAAAGCAAAAAACACTGAAGTATCACTCTTGGTAAGATTTCAAAAAAGAGGGCGCACCGAGATGCGCCCGTTTGCTAAAAACACTGAGGAGGGTATTCGTTCAACTTCACTTTATCCTCAACGTCGGCAACAAGATGTGGCAATTCTCACATGGTATTACGAACCATAGGCAAACCCACCCGCAGCGGTATAGATAATCCAGGTAGAACAATCATTCTTGCGCCAGGGCCGGTAGTTTCCGGTGTGAATTTCATTGCAAAGTGTTTAAGAATCTTTACACTCCTTGCACCCGAAGAGTCTCTTCAAATTTAACCCGTAGTCGAAATCCCACGTCGCTATTGCTAATGCCGATTCGGCACGGATATTGCAAATCCTCCATGGATCAAGAGAAAGATTAGTAAGGGGTGATTGAGATGCCGCCGAAAGTGATAGGAGACGTAGTTGCAACGACTACAACCACTCTGGATGTTCAATTTCAAGTGATTGAGCAGAGCGGGATCGACATCAGTGCGGTTAGGGTTTGGGATAGAAAGGGATGGACCTTACAACTAGAACCACCGCTGCATCCTTACAGCACCGCGAAATATACTGGGCTAGTCAAGGCTGTTGATAAAAACCGCTTTCCTCTTATTGTTGAAGTTACAGATTGTGATTTGCGTGGATGGCTTTTTACTAAGTCGTATTAGAAGACACAGCAGTTGGCCTCCACTAATTTTAGGTTGTGCGTGGGCAGCAATCTCCTTCTTTGCCTTCTCACACATTTCCATTTCATAGAATGGTACTGACGGTAGAAACTGACTGCCGATATACATCGGAACCACAGGTGTGATTTGCATTGTGTTTACATCTGATCTTGACCTTGTCGGGGTTGAGAATTCCAGAACAAGGGAAGGTCAATCATTTAGACAGGCTCACCCTTTTTGTTCGTGAATAAGTCCCGACCACCTCGGGTCACCACATGCAGGTCCACATCCGGGTAAAAGGCTTCCTCACCATCGGCACGCGTACCAATCTCGAGATAGCGTGCCTCGGCGCCTGATCGATTAACCAAGTGATGGCCATTCTGAACACCGGCGGGAAACCCAACACACATTCCTGCTGACATCTCCTCCTCGCCGTCGTCCGTGATTAATACAACTTCACCAGAAACAATGTAAACGAACTCATCCTCGAGCTGGTGCCAATGGCGAAGCGCCGATGCCTCACCGGGTGGCAGGATGACAAAGTTGACACCGTACTGGGTCAGTCCAGCATGGTCTCCCAGTATGTGCTTTATTCGATTAGGGGCAATCGCGTCAAACGGTTTGGGATAGCTGGTGCCAATTCGCTTAGGTGCAACGTCAGGGTCAAAGGCGTGCGGATTAGACATAGACTACCTCCTTATAGGGGGCTTGGTTGAGAAACAACACGCAGTGGTTACACGATAACCGCGCCTGTCAGGTTCTTGGCGTCCATGGTTCCATATCAATAGAGCCAGGGTGTTCGATCTTTTGCTCTATCTTATCGACAATCGAAAGCGTGCGGTGTCTCGCGACGAATTGCTGGACGTTGTCTGGAAGCGCTACCTGTCCAGGGCAGCTAAGCGCGCTTGCCGAGGAACTCCAGGACCAGGTTACTGTTTGACCTTTTTTTTCTTTGCAACTTTCTTAGCGACAGGTTTCCTGGCGGCCGTGTTCTTAGCAGTCGCCTTCTTCTTGGCGGTCGTTGTCGTGACTTTTCGAGGCGCCGTTTTCTTTCGGCTTGACTGCGTTTTCTTCTTCGCGGTCGGCCTTTTCTTTGCCACCGGGCGCTTTTGAACCTTTTTCTTGGTCACCTTTTTCTTGACAGAAGGCTTCTTTGCAACCTTCTTCCCGGTCGTCTCTTTCGTTCCGGAAGCGCCCTTTCCGCCGCTTTTCTTCGGCTGTTTTGAAACCGCTGGCGTCAGATCCAGGATATGCCTCCGCAGCGCATCGAACCCGTCAACGACAACATGAATCGACGACTCACCAGCTTCCTTGATTTCTTCCATAACCCGCGATAGGTGATGGACCGGATCCACGCCTGCCACTTTTTCCGTAACCGATGCGGTCGTCTTCGCGGCGGTACTGGCCACAGCCGCAACGTCGTTCGCGATCTGCTCGAAAAACCGCTTGGTCTCAGCGGCCATTTTTTCACCGGACTTTTCAACTTCGCCGAGATATTTTATAGCTGAGTCTTTCATGTCGCTGGCTTCCTTTGCGAAGTCAGGCATTTTCTTTGATTTCTTTGACTGTTTCTTCGAATCTTTGCTGCCCATTTGTCCGCCCTCGTCGTTAACAATGCGCTTGCGACAGGTCTTATCCTAGCTGACGCCAACGCCGGTAAAAAATAAATACAGACTCAAATCCTCGCACTCTGGTCCGTAAAGTAAACATGGGTAATCAGAACCGTCTCCTCAAATATGTGAACTATGTGAGTTTGCTGTCCCCAGAGTCCGTCAAGGCAACGTCAAAACCGTTGTTAATGGAGTTCTCGATTACGCTTTTCATCGGTTTCAATAACAAACCGAGTTTCACGTTTACTTCCACTGCCTCGTTTTTGACGTTAATGACACCTGAAGCGCCCGAGCGTTGGAAGCACAGGCAGTCTCCATCCCAGTGATACTCCGCGCCCAGCTTGGTTTTTAGATCTCTTGCGATTTCTTCCACTTTCGCCTTGGCTTGTTCACGGTCAAGGGCATGTTTACGTTTGATATGGATATCAGCCATGTCGACAAACCTTAACGCTCAATGAACGTTCTCAGTTAAATCAGGCGCTCGGCAGGCGACGCTGCAACGCCCCAATCAAGACACCACTTGTAATAGAAAACGCGTCGGTCACCAGAAGATTTCCCATAATATCGCCGCACTAATGGAAATTAATGCCCACCTGTTATAGTTTGCGTTCAACAGAGTCAGTCCGCTAAACGGACGGTGAGCACATCGCATACTGCGCTTCGAACAATGCCGGTTGCCGTGGAGCCCGCGAGTAACTCATTCAGACGACTTCGGCCCTGCGATCCAAGAACGATGAGATCAATCTTGTTTTCCCGAGCATAGTCGAGCACCTCAGTTTTCGCCGAGTGCTTAGTCAGTCTTACGACCCGCTCGGCCTTGCCTCCACCCAGCCTGGTCAACAAAGCCTGCAGATCCTTTTTGGCTCGGTCGATCAAGAACTCCTGCGGATCCATATCATCGCCCGACATCTTGTAGTGCGGCAGATGCTCCGGAAAGTGCTCGATAACGTGCATGAATATCAGCTCCGCACCATAGAATCCGGCCAGCTCCAACGACCTCTTTGCTGCGTTTCCGCTGGCTTCAGACAAGTCAACAGCGGCCAGGATACGTTTGTAGTCACTCATGGAATCAACTCCTTCGTTCGAAGTAAGTACCAGCCTGCAGCAGCGCTACATGAAGGGCAATACCCAAATTAATACCATCAGTATGTAACATACTGCTAAAGAGATCACGACGTATGGGACGCTGAACTTTAGAAACTCCTTTAAGGACCAGCTGCGGCCATCCTCTTTTTCCCCCATCGACAATGCCACGTACAGCGCCGGTGCACCAGCGATAGTCAGATTGCTGCCCAACGTTCCCGACCAAACCAAAGCCCAGTATAGCGGCCACGGATCGAGGTCCGTCGTCTCACCCAGGTCTCGGATCACATAGAGTAACGTCAGAATATAGGCGTCGTGCTCAACCACGCCAACGATTGGCGCCGTCACCCAGTACAAGATACTGACCCCGACCAAAAGACTGGACTCGATGTACGGTATCAACCATTGCGCTACGATGTTCAATATGTGGGTGCCCTCCAAGCCCCCGACCAGGGAAAACAAGGCCACATAAAACCCTATCGCCTTCCAGTCCAACTCAGCCAGCATTCCCTCCAGATCGGGCGGGTCAAGTCGCCACGCCTTACCAAACAGCTCAAGTACCAGCACCAGCAGCACCGCTCCAGAGAACGCAATATAGCCCAACATGACGCCCAAGTGTTCGCGCAGCGACATGCCGATGATAGTGAGCACGAACATGACGCAGACCACCCACGCAAAACGCTTGTTTTTGATATGCGGATCACTCTTGTGCGCATCAGTATGAATCGCAGGATCCAGCGTCACAGACGCCATCGGTGAATTACGGAACTTCAAATAAAAAACCGCTACAACCACCAGGTACGTAAGTGTCAGAATAATGAATGACGAAGGTCTGCCCGAGTGCCAGATAAAACCCAAGAACTCAATCCCCGTTACGCTGTGAAGCATCTGTGGCGGCAGATCGCCGAGCAGCAGCGCCGTACCCATGAAATTGGAGCACAAACCGATGAAAAGAATGGCGCCGGTCGCCTCGAACCTGTACAGCTTTCGGATGTGAAAGACAACCGGCGCCAGCATCAGAACCACAACGACGTTGTCGATGAACATCGAAATGAAACCCGATAAAGTTCCGATCAAGGTCACGAACACCGGCACATTACCGCGGGACCAGCGCAGCGTCAGATCGCCGAGGTACTCCGGGATGCCCGTTTTACCGAAGTACCCCGCGATGAGCCAGATACTGACCAGTATGGCGATCACGTTCCAGTCCACATACTGAAACGCCTCCACCTCCGTCATGCTGCCCACCATCACCATGACGATCACACCCAGCATTGCCGCAACCACACTGTCGACCCAGCGCACAATGACGAGAAAGATCGTGATCAGAAACACGATCAAGGTTACGGTTTGTATTGGCTCCATTTATAGCAACTTATTAGTTTTCTTTTGAGGCTGGCTGTCCCGAGGCCACCACTGTTCCGTTTCGACCGGAGATTACTTTAACTCCTCAGCCTTGCTAGCCTTTTCCCACGGTACTTTGAGGTCGAGGTTCAGTGTCCCAATCTTGGCCAAAGACAGCCCGCTCCCGGTGACTGTGATTCATTCCAACCATACTGAGTAAGCTTCATTCAATCAATACGCCGACGGCGGCGCAATAGTACCCCATCAGCTCCTGAGCACCCTTCCTGCACCTTCAAACCGCCGCCAGATGCTGCTTCATAAGTACTATCGATAATCGTGCCTACTAATCCTTGTCTGATAAACTAACCCAGCAGCGGGATGTGATCGAACATTGGTTTTGGCGTCAGCAACGGCGTTACTATCTTTTCGAATAAAACAACAAGGTGTCAAGAACATGACTGAACGATACGACATCATCATCATCGGCGGCGGCAACGCGGGCTTTGGTGTCTCCTCCGTGGCGGCTGAGGGCGGCAAGCGTATCGCTTTCGTCGAGGACTGGGATTTTGGCGGCACCTGTCCCAACCGCGGCTGCACACCAAAGAAAGTCCTGGTCGCAGCGGCGCACGCGCTGCACGAGATCCACATCGCGAAAGTACATGGCATCGACGTCGGTGAACCGAAGCTCGATTGGGCCCGCCTGATTGACCGAGAAAAGGCCATGATCGCTGCCATCCCTGAGCGGATGGAAGGACTCGCCCGCAAGCGGGGAGAAGTGTTTCGAGCCCGAGCCCGCTTCACCGGGCCGAATTCGGTCGCAGTCGGGGATGAGGTTATCGAGGCGGAGCACATCGTCATCGCCACCGGCTCCAAACCGCGGTCACTGCCGATCCCCGGCGCGGAACACATGATCATCTCGGACGATGTTTTGAGTGAGCGGCATCTGCCAGGCGAGGTCGTGTTCATCGGCGGCGGCGTCATCGCCATGGAGTTCAGCCACGTCTATGCCCGCGCCGGCGCCCGAGTCACGATTCTCGAAGCCCTGCCACGAGTCCTGCCAAACCTGGATGCGGACGCCGTAGAGCAGGTCTTGACGGAAAGCAGGCGAATCGGCGTCAGCATTAAGACCGGCGTCAAGGTTAATGAGATCGTGACCAACAATGGTCGGTTAGGCGTGCGCTACACGCAAGACGGAGCAGACCTGCAGATCGATGCTGATAAAGTGGTCAACGGAGCCGGGCGCGTTGCCAATGTCGACGAGCTGGACCTGGAAGCCGGTGCGGTGCGGCACGACCGAGGAAAAATCGAGGTGGATTCTTATTTGCGCTCTGCCTCCAACCCGGCGGTCTGGGTGTGCGGCGACGCCCTGACTACCTCCGCGCAGCTCTCACCGCTTGCCACCTACGAAGGCCAGGTCGTGGGTCGGAACATCCTCAACGGAGCGAACGAGCAAGTCGACTACCGCACGGTGCCAAGCTGCGTTTTTACCGTGCCGGCGCTGGCCAGCGTGGGTTTGACGGAACAGGAGGCCGGAGACCGGGGTTTGAAGGTAACCGTTTCGGTTAACGACATGACCGACTGGTTCTCAGGTGAGACCTATGGCGAGACCGTTGCCTGGGCCAAGGTCTTGGTCGAAGAGGACAGCGATCGGATCGTCGGGGCCCATATCGTCGGCCACAGCGGCGAAGAGTTGATTCACCTGTTCGCACTCGCCATGCGGCACGACATTGCTGCAGCTAAGCTGAAGAGCGGCATCTACGCGTTTCCGACTTACGCGGCGGATACCAAGAGCCTGTTCTAACGCCTTGTGTACCCCGCGAGGCTGTGGTCGGACCGCTTCACCGGTCCGTCATACCGCTTGCAGAGTATAACCGCGCAGCAAAGCGGCAAAGTCTTGCAGCGCCTGAATGCCTGATCGCTCCGCTTCCACACACCATATCTTCAAACGCTCCATGCGCTTAGCGCCATCGCTGTGAGACCACACTGCCTTCAGCTGTGCCTTGAATTGATAAACTGTCCCCAGGGCCTGGCTACTCCGCAGCGCATTGTCCAGCATGGCCCGTGCACCCGCATCCAGCGTCAGATCCTCACGCGTCATCAGTTTGCGCACCCGGCGCAGAAGAGTCCGCCCATCGCCACGGCCGGCGCGGCGTTCTGCCCGCACCACCGGTCGAATAACTTTGCGGCCATAGAGCGTGAGAATGTGATAGCGATCGCGCACGACGGCCCGCAGCGTTTCCAAGTCCACCACCTGCTTGTCGCGCGCGATGCGCACTTTCGGCGCAACGCGCCGAACCCGCGCCAATCCAAGCAAAGACAGCGTCTTGATGTAAAACCAGCCGATATCAAACTCCCATGGTTTGATTGAGAGCTTGGCTGATTGTGCATACGCATGGTGATTGTTATGCAACTCCTCACCTCCGATCAAAACTCCAATAGGAGACAGATTGCGCGAAGCGTCTGTCGTCTCGCAGTTACGATAACCCCAGAAGTGGCCCAGGCCGTTAATCACGCCAGCGGCCCAAAACGGAATCCACACCATCTGCACCGCGAAAATGATCAGCCCGGCTGCGCCGAAAAGCAGGACGTCAACTATGACCGTAAGCACAACGCCCAGGTAGCGGAAGCGGCTGTAAACGTGTTGCTCTAACCAGTCGTCAGGCGTCCCCTTGCCATAATGGGTGAGGATGTCGCTATCGCGAACTGCGGCGCGATAAAGACCGACACCGCCTAGCAGCACTGACCAGATACCCGTGATCTGGGGGCTGTGTGGATCGTCCGTGGATTCGCACTTCGCATGATGCTTTCGGTGCACCGCCACCCATTCCTTGGTGACCATACCTGTAGTCAACCAGAGCCAGAGGCGAAAAAAGTGACTCATAATTGGATGCAGGATCAGCGCATTATGTGCCTGACAGCGATGCAGGAAAATGGTGACGCTCGCGATAGTGATGTGGGTCAACACCAGCGTCACGCCGACGTACCCCCACAGCGACAAATTCAATTGGCCTTCTAACAGCATGGTGTTTGGTCTCTTAACAAATGGATGGTAGCGTTCGCGCCGACATTGAAGGTGGGAAGCGAGGGAGGAGGCTCAGTCGGTCATGTTTGTCCAACATGTCGCAACCTGAATCCATCGGCGCCGTTGCGGGCATACGCCCTCAAAATATGCTATTGATTATACGACATTCAGCTTAAGCTTGATACAGACGATCAAACTTCTAGGCATTTATCCAGAGGCGCGCGCCCGATAACTTACTGCAGGCCCGGCCGCCTCCTGATGCTGCGCGGTAGATGCTGTTCGCCTTGCCGTCCGTCAAAAATTTTGCCCTATTGTTGCCTGTAAAATGTATGATGCCTACGGCGCTACCGTTCTTAACTCAGAAAGTCCTTCCTCAGACACCCCCACCGAAAGCTTTCTGGGCCTGAATAACAATTCGGAAACAGGTTGAGCGGTAGTGCCACTCATCAAAAATCGGGAGTTCCGCCGGTCAATCCTGCACGCGCCGTCCGGCAAGAAAGGACGGTTCGAGACTTGGCGATGCCTTCCGCCGGACTCGTAGTCCGGCCCAATTGGAACAGGCGACGAATGACAAGAATAATCATGATCGCAGGATGCATCAGACGTTATTGCATGCAATCATGTGCCGCATGGACGTGACGTGACTATTACTCTTACATCTTTGTGTTCACGACTCATTCACAGATCAATTCGTAACCTGATGCCATGCTACAAAAGCAAACCTTTGTCCCTCATTGAGCAAAGATCAATCCGTGAAAAAATCAGCAACCGCAGGAATCTTGACCTACGCCGGTGCCACGCCGTTTGTCGCCGCAGCAGCACTGCTGATAACGGGGAGGCCACAGGTACTGCAGTACGATATTCCGCTGGTGCTGCAGGTTTACAGCGCCCTGATTGTCTCATTTCTCGCGGGCATGCACTGGCATATCGGAATGACCGAATCTGAAGGGCAGCACAACCTGCTTTGGATCAGCAATGCCGTGGTGCTGACAGCCTGGGTTACCGTCTTCGTCCCGTCCGCAGCGACGGCTTGCCTCATATTCGCACTACTTTTTGGTGGATTAGTGCTGATGGATCGCAGCCTGTTTCATCGGGGCTTACTGCCACCTTGGTTTTATAGACTGCGCGTGCACATCAGCGGCATTGTGATCGTTACGCTCACCGCCACCGCCGCGGTACTCTGGTTCGCTGATTCCCGCATACGATGAGTGACACGCTGCGAGATTTAACGCCCCTGGCGTCGATTATCGGGCTTGCGGGATTTATCCTGCTGCTGGTTGCCGTAGCGAGCTCTGGCGCGATGTTTAAGCCGGGTGACTGGTATGACACTCTGGCCAAGCCAGTTTGGACCCCGCCTAACTGGTTGTTTCCCATCGCGTGGACCCTGCTTTACCTCATGATCGCTTTCGCCGGCTGGCTGGTGTGGCGCGAGGTTGGTTTCACCTCCGCGCGCCTCGCATTTGCTTTTTACTTTTCCCAGCTTGTACTCAATGCCGCCTGGTCCTGGCTGTTTTTCGGCCTGCATCGGATGGAGCTGGCTTTAATTGACGTGGTGGTAATGGGGCTCTTGGTTGTGGCGAACATCGTGGCGTTTTATGCGATCCATCCCGGGGCCGCCTACCTGCTACTGCCCTATTTGCTGTGGATCGGCTACGCGGCGGCGCTTAACCTCGCCATTTGGCTTATGAACAGATAACTCCTTTTTCACACGGCGCACACCATATGTCCGAACGACAGCGTACTACAGACCGGGAATACAGCGCCGGCTCTTAAAAGGGAGGGAGCGAGACCGCTTTACCTGGCTTTAAGTATGTCGCGTATTTCCGTCAACAACTGTTCCTCTCGCGGCGGTTCCGGCGGCGTTTCCTCCTTCTCTTCCTCCTGTCTCTGCAGGTTGTTAATGGCTTTGATAACCAGAAACACGGCAAAGGCGATGATCACGAAGCTGATAATGGTGTTAAAAAATGCACCGAAGTTAAGGGTAACGGCGCCCGCCTCTTTGGCAGCTTCGAGCGTTGCATAGGGCCCGCCGGCCGCGCCCTCCTTAATCACGACAAAAAGGTCTGAAAAATCCACGTTACCCAGAAGCAAACCAATTGGAGGCATCAAAACGTCGTCGACAAATGACTTAACGATCGTGCCGAACGCGGCCCCTATCACTATGCCCACGGCCATATCTACCACGTTGCCGCGCATCGCAAATTCTTTGAATTCTTTTAGCATGTCTTCGCCTCGTGCCAGTTTAAAAGATGCAGCATTGTAGCCAATGCGGGGGGGCAGCAAAAAGCCCCGACCCGCGAGGATCGAGGCTTGGGCACTGGAGGAAGCTATCAAACACTTCCATTAGCAAGTATAGACGTAAGAACAAAACCTGCATCCGGCCGCTACCAGGCGGCGAATGTTTTTAAGTACAGCGTTTGTACACGTAGACGAGACAACCTACCGGTGTTCGCGGGGATTGCAAGGCCGCCCTTGTTTCTCAATCGGTGGTCAGCTCGTTACAACTGGATCCCGCCGAAGCCAGAGCTGCGCAGTCCGTAACCCGCGTGTCGGTTCCGTCTGGCAGAAAATGCACCGCATAGGACGCCCCGGACTGACAGTAGGTCAATATGTACACCCGGCCTGCTACCGCTCCTTTGTACACGGCCTTTGTCGGGGCGCAACTATTTTCCGCTACGGAGTTGATGACTTTTCCCATCGCCGCGATGCCGGCTGCATCGACGGGTTTATCTTCAGCCAGTGCGACCGACGTCACAAGGTAAAGCAGCATAAAGGTTAAAAAGTTCTTCATTTGGTTCAGCCGGTAGAAAGTTGAATTGATCGAACGACGGCCCCCTAAATTTAAGTATAGGCCGGAATTAGGGTTTCAAGGCAACCGTGTGTGATAAAACTGGTGCATTGCTTGCTGCAGCGCAGGCACTTTAGAATCGAAGCGCGTTTGACCTATTGATTTTTTCCTATTGTTTTGCAATGGGGACCAACAACCTTGGGAGGATGTAGATGAAATCGTATTACCGCGTGGTGGTCATCGGCGGCGGAGTGGTCGGTGCTTCTGTGCTGTACCATCTGGCTAAATTCGGCTGGACCGACGTCTGCCTGCTGGAACGCTCGGTGTTGACCGCGGGGTCATCCTGGCACGCAGCAGGCGGAATACATGCGCTCAACGCTGACCCCAACATGGCCGCACTGCAGGCCTATACCATTGACCTGCTGTCAGAAATCGAAGAAGAAAGCGGCCAATCCATCGGTCTGCATATGACCGGCGGCATTACGGTGGCCTCGGCGCCCGCACGCTGGGAGTGGCTGCAGGCAACATATCGCATCTTCCAAACCATCGGTATTGAGGACTGCTTCCTGATGACGCCGTCTGAGATCAAGGAGCGATGCCCGATTATGGACGTGAATGGCGTACTCGGCGGCCTGTGGGCCGATCGCGAGGGTTACGTCGACACCACCGGTACGGTGCAGGCCTACGCCGTTGCGGCTAAAAAGCGGGGCGCCGAGATTTTTGAACATACCCGCGCAACCGAGCTGAACCAGCGCGCCGATGGGTCCTGGGACATCATCACTGAAAAGGGCAACGTTCACGCCGAACACGTGGTGAACGCCGCTGGCCTCTGGGCTAAGCAGGTCGGGCGCATGGTCGGGGCCGAACTGCCGCTGGCCCCGCTGCAGCACCACTATCTGGTCACGGATACCATTTCCCAGGTAGCCGAACTGGATTTTGAGGTTCCGATGATGGTGGATCTCGAGGGCTTTACCTATCTGCGTCAGGATCAAAAAGGCGTGCTGGTGGGGATTTACGAAATCAACCATCAGCACTGGAGTATCGACGGTGCGCCCTGGGATTACGGCATCGAGCTGTTTCCTGAAGACATAGACCGTATATCCGATGAACTTACCATGGCTTACAACCGCTATCCGGTGCTGCAGGACGTGGGGATAAAGAACTGGGTCAACGGCGCGTTTACCTTTTCACCGGACGGCAATCCGCTGGTAGGCCCCGTGCCCGGCATGCGAAACTATTGGCTTGCCTGTGGCGTCATGGCTGGATTTCTGCAAGGGGGCGGTGTCGGCAAATCCCTGGCCGAATGGATGATTGAGGGCGAGCCTGAAGCCGATGCCTGGCCGATGGACATTGCTCGCTACGGCGCGTTTACCGCCAACCGTGAATACATCAAGCAAACGACCGGGCAGTTTTACTCCCGCCGATTTGTCATGACCTACCCAAATGAGCAGCTGCCGGCGGGTCGGCCGTTGAAAAAATCTCCTGCCTATGAGGGTATAGACGCAGCCGGAGCACTCTGGGGCTGCAGCTGGGGCCTTGAGGTACCATTGGTATTCGGTCCGAAAGGCTTTACCGAAACGCCAACCCTAAAGCGCTCCAACGCTTTCGATATCGTTGCCGAGGAATGTCGCGCGGTGCGCGATCACGTTGGCCTGCTCGACATCTCCGGCTTCTCGCGCTACGAAGTCACCGGCAACGACGCGCAGGTCTGGCTCGATCGCGTGACGGCCGGACGCCTACCAACGGCCGGCCGCGCCCGTCTGGCGCCAATGGTCTCGCCGCAGGGCCGTCTTAAGGGCGACCTGACGCTGTTCAACTGGGACGATGGCACCTGGTGGATCATGGGTTCCTACTACCTGCGGCAGTGGCACATGCGCTGGTTTGAACATCACATCGATCCCGTCCGCGATGGCGATGTCAGGGTGCGCGATATTTCCGACACCATCGTCGGCTTTTCTCTATCGGGCCCTGATTCACGGGAAGTGTTGTCCGCCCTCACCCATGAAGACGTCAGCCACGAAGCGCTGCCTTTCATGGGGTGCCGGACACTCGACGTCGGGCTCATCCGAGCCAAAGTCGGCCGCCTGTCCGTGGCGGGAGAGCTGGGTTACGAGATTAACTGCCACGCCGCGGAGCATGTCACCCTGCGGCAGACTCTGCTCGAGGCGGGCGCCGGGCTTGACCTGCGCGAGTACGGCTATTACGCCTTGAACGCGCTGCGCCTGGAAAAAAGCTTTGGGGTATGGTCATACGAGTTTACCCAGCGCTACACACCGGGCATGACCGGCATGGATCGCTGGATAGATTTTGACAAGGGCGATTTCATTGGTCGTGAGGCGGCACTTGAGGAGAAAGAAAAGCAGACTGCGCCACAGCGCCTGGCCACACTGGAGATCGATGCCGTCGATGCCGATGCATCCGGCTACGAACCCGTCTGGCACAAAGGACGTCGCGTAGGCTTTATTACGTCGGGAGGCTATGGCCATACCCTGGGCAAGAGCCTCGCCATGGCGCTGATCCAGCCCGAGCTGACCGAACCCGGTACGGAACTGACTGCGCATGTCGTCGGAGTTGAACGTGCAGCCACCGTGATCCCCGCCTCACCCCACGATCCGCAAGGCGAGCGCATGCGGGCATGAGTGAAAGAATCAGCGGCGGGCCGGACAAGGCAAAAAAACGAAGCAACCTTGTTCAGGGTTTTTCTGATTTTCGTCAACTTATTCACAGTCGGGCCGTTTTATTCTGTAGCAAAAAGAGCTGCGCCCCTGGCCGCTCAGATTCTTATGACAGTTGGAGTAGCACGATGAACAGATTAAACCTTACCGCAGCATTCGTATGCCTCTGTCTGGCGCTAGCTGGGTGTACTACACCCCCGACCAAACAGCAGACCGGCGCCGGCGTGGGGGCTGCTCTGGGTGCGGCCCTCGGATACGGTCTAGGCAAGGGCCACCATAACAAGGAGCTGGCCGTGGCGCTGGGGGCGATTTTTGGGGCCATCGCCGGAGACTATGTCGGCGCGCGGATGGATGAGCGGGATCGATTGATGGCGGCGCAGAACCTGCAGTATTCTCTGGAGCTCCATCCCGATGGAACCACTTCCACCTGGCAAAATCCGAACACCGGCAACAGCGGTTTTGCCTACCCCACCAAAACTTCTATTATGACGGACGGTACCCCCTGTCGTGAATTCACCGCCACAATAATGGTGGGCGGGCAGGAACATCAGGGTTACGGTACAGCCTGCCGGCAGGCCGATGGCAGCTGGAAAATCATTTAGCTCTCTCTATCCCTCAGCCGCAATAGCGTAAGCCATTTTGCAGACGCTGCCGCAAAACGCTGTTCTGCTCATCATAGACGTACAGGAGGGCCTGGACGAGCCGATGTGGGGTAGCCGAAACAATCCTCAGGCTGAACAGAATATTGCCCGGTTACTGGCAGCATGGCGCAAGACCGATCGCCCTGTCATTCACATCCAGCACTTATCGCCATCGCCAGATTCACCTTTGCGTGCCAACCATCCCGGCAGCGAAATCAAGGAGGCCGTACAGCCGCAGAACGGTGAATTACTGTTGCACAAGCACGTCAACAGTGCATTTATCGGGACAGATTTAGAGCAGCAGCTGCGGCGGCGTGGTTATAACACGTTAGTCGTTGTCGGACTGACCACACCGCACTGCGTGTCCACGACAACCCGCATGGCTGGCAACCTCGGCTTTCACACCTTAATCGTCTCAGATGCCACCGCTGCGTTTAACCTTGTTGGGCACGACGGGCGGCAGTATACGGCAGAGGAAATCCATGCCGTGTCATTGGCAACGTTGAGTGGCGAGTTCGCTACAGTAGTGGAAACAAAAACGCTGCTCGCTACGCTGCAGTAAACGAGGACGAGGATAGCTGGAGTGATTAGTAGACCGCACCACGGGCCGTTACCGGCCATACTGCCTCGACCTGTGTCCCGCGCACGCACACAAACCAGTCGTGCAGGTTAACCGTCGGATCGCAATGGCCGGGGATGAGCCGCAGCTTGTCACCCAGGCGTACTTCTGTATCGCGGCTGATCTCAAGAATGCCGTGCTCATCGGATGACGCGATATAGCTGACGCCGGCCGGCGCAACCACAACGGGCAGACCCGACTCAAAGCTCATCGATTTCAAACCGGCATCCACGACTGCGCGCCCCGGGCTGGCGTGACTCATAACAGAGGCCAGGATGAATAGACTGTTTTCAAACGCACGTTCATATTCCCCAGCCCTGTTTCGATTTTTTCCGTAATCTGCATCCATAAAAACGTAAGAGCCGGATTGAATTTCGTTGTAAACGCCGCTGCCTGCCTCGAATGGATGCGTACCTGTGCCACCGCCGGCAATCACCCGGCAGGCATAACCATGGTTTTTGAGAACTTCAACCGTATTCCCGGTCAGCTCCGCGGCGCGCGCAACAGCGTCTTTTCTATCGCTGAAACTGCGAAGGTGCTGGGCCGAGCCCTGATAAGCCTGCAGGCCGATAAAGTTCAGGCTCTCCTGTTGGTCGATGAGCCTAACTAAATCAACAACTCCGGCGCCGGGTGCCACCCCGCAGCGATCGGCGCCAACGTTGATCTCCAGCATGACATTCAGCTGCACGTCGAACTTTTTTGCAGCGCTCGCCAGCTGCCGTACGTTCTGCGCATCGTCGACACAGACACTCAGTTCGATGTATCGTGCAAGCGCAGCCGCACGCTCAACTTTAAGCGGTCCAATTAGCTGATTGGTGATCATGATATCGCGCACTCCAGCCCACGCCAGGGCTTCGGCTTCACTTACCTTCTGGCAACATATTCCCACTGCCCCCAGAGCAATCTGCTGATGCGCGATGGCGGCGCATTTATGCGTCTTGGCATGGGGCCTGAAGCGCATCTTGGCCCGATCCATTCGATCCTGCATCCCTTTCATATTGCGCTCGAACGCATCGAGCTCAATGAGCAGGGCCGGCGTATCCACCTGATCGATAGACATACCGACCGCGGCAGGTGGGGGATTAGGCATCATCACGCTCCGCGCAATCAGACCTGCTAGGCTGAAGCGAGAACAGCACCGCTGCAAGCGATGCGGAGAGCCTGAAGCTGGTCAAAAGGGTGACTTTTAACAGGCGTTACCGAAAACGCAGCGTACT
>JAHEKE010000119.1 GCA_024638505.1 Gammaproteobacteria bacterium
GCTCCGCGCAATCAGACCTGCTAGGCTGAAGCGAGAACAGCACCGCTGCAAGCGATGCGGAGAGCCTGAAGCTGGTCAAAAGGGTGACTTTTAACAGGCGTTACCGAAAACGCAGCGTACTCATGTTTTTCTTGATCGCCGTTTTCACCTGCGCATAATCGTCGAACAGAAATATCATGTAGGCGTCAGCTTGCCCGTTCTTATGCATGGCTATTAACAGCCCCTGCCGGAAGTCACGGCTGAAGCTTTCGGCCACGTCGAACACGGCCGCCGCCGCCCAGTCCGCATTGAACTGAGCGCGTGCCTGATCGGTGGAAAACTCCCCTACAGGAGTATTTCCACCTGCCGCCAGACTATCCACCAGCGTGCGAAACATCATGGCGAAAATGTGATCAGGGTCTGGTGCGGCATTGTGCGGATCCTCATACTCTACCCGGGCCCGGGCAATGGGTCTTATCGCGTATCGTATCTCCAGCGCTTTGTCCTGTCGACGCAAGGCCCGCTCATAAAGCATGACGCTGTTGGCTTCAGGTTGCACATCACCGTATTGCTCCGGCGCGGTAAACTCCAAAGACGCCTCAATGAGCAGGTCTTCGAAAGTTATTGCGGCCCGAGACGCATCGCTGAAAACGACGGTTGATACCAGGGTCAAGATTCCGCACAGTACCGCTGTTCTGCTCACGACTAATCTTCAGCCTGCTGAATCTGCTGTGCGGGATTCTCCCAGATCTGCAACAGCTCCTCAGCTTTTTGTTTCCAGCCTTCACTGTCCGTGAGATCCCTGAAGCGCCTCATGTCCGCAATGGCGGCCTCGCGATCACCCAGCCTGTCCTGTACCGCGGCGCGGTTGAAATAGGGGCCCGCCGCGTGTGCATCAATGTCAATACAGCGGGAGAAGTCCCTGAGAGCTTTGTCGTATTCCCCGTTTTGATAATGCAGGGTTCCGCGGTTGAAATAGGCTGCCACCTGGTTCTGATCAATTGAGACCGCGCGATCCAGATCCGCCAGCGCCTCGTTGGGACGACCAAATTGGCGGTACACCTCTGCCCGGTTAACGAGCAGATTCGGATCCTGCGCATCCAGTTTAAGCGCTGCATTCATATCCCGCAGCGCCGCGCTCAGCTGTTGGGTCTCCAGATACAGACTGCTTCTGACCGCCAAAAGCTGTTTGTCATTGCCGTAGCGAGCCAGGGCCTGGCTCAGGGTATCTATGGCCAGGGGCATGCGCCCTTCCCGCTTATGCTGCAGAGCGACTTTAATCTGCTGCTCGGGTGACAGGCTTTTATGCGGGTCGTAGGCGCCATGCGGCCGGTCAGAACTCGCCCCGTCATCCCGTCCGGTAGCGTCACCGTTGTCGGGTAGCACCGCTTCAGCGGATCGGGCCGTACTGGTGGATTGAGAAGTGCCGCTATCACAGGCGCTGATGAGCAGAAAAAAAAGTATTAAGACTTTGAAGCGCATGGGCAAATTGGACGGGGCGGGCGAGCTCACAATCGGTCAAGCGATCGTAACAGATCCGGTGGGTCGAACCCACCGGATCCGTCAGACAACGCTCCAGAAAATCTAGTTCTGCGGTTCCGCCTGACCCCGCTTTTGCGTCTCGGCGTAGCTCCGCAGCAGCTTATTCAGCATCTCGATATGCTCGGCATCGTTAAGCCGCCCCGGTTTCGCAACCTTAGACCAGAGTTCCGCATTGGTCATTTCACGATGGCACCCCAGGCACAACCCGGTTCGCTCCATGCCGTCGCGAATCTCTTTGGGCAGCGATCTCGACAGAGGCCAGTGCGTGCCGACCGTCTGCGTCTGCTCTCCATCCTTGATGATGGTGGACCAGTCGAAGTCCAGCTTCTTGATGGCAGCGATCTGGATCTGGTGGCGTTTCGGAATCACTTTTCCGGTTTTCTGATCGATCAGATCTTCTACGATATCAACCGGATACCGGGCCTGGAACACGCCCCCCGAGATACCGTAACCCAGCGCTTTCGGGTTGTTGTGGCAGGACTCGCAGGTACGGGCCTGACGCTGCGCGGAGTGCGGCTGTACCGGCGCCATGTCAATACCGAGCGGCGTGCGCGTCTGTCCCAGCATGGCGCGCTCGTCCTCAGATTCCGCCATATCGTTATGCACCAGGGTGTTGCCCTCGCGGTCGATAACGGTCCACAGGACCTGACATCCGGGCATGAGGGGAGTGACCCGGCCCTCACCGTTAATGCCAAGGACCGGTTCTTCCCAGCGAAGATAAGAACGGGTCTCGCTGACTTTACCGGGGCTTTGAATGCCCTTGGTCCCGAGCGGAGATTCCGCCGTCGAACCGTCCGCATTGCGCTCGGTTCCCGATGCCACCCAGTCCGTATCGTGCAGCGGTTTTCCGTCCCCATCCTTGCCATAGTCTACTTTGACATGGCAACCATAGCACTGCGGCACCCATGAGGCATGACAGGCGTAACACTCCAGGCTCTCCGCATGCTTTTTCACGCTGGCCATCGCCACCATGGCATTGGGGCTGCGCCAGGCACTGTCGATCTTCAGCTGCTTGAGCAGCGGCACGAAGAAGTCCGTGCCCGTGGCTGAGTGCATGATCACACGCTCGCCGTCTTTGACTACGTTGCCATAGGGATTACCCCGGGCCGTTTTAAGATAGCCATCGCGCTTCGGATAAAGCGTGCCAAAAGCAGCCTCGGCTCCCGGCATTTTGGCTAAACCACGCGGCTCACTGCTGAGCTGTTTGCCGAACTCTTCACCATGACCGAGCGGCAGCTCCCAGGGAAACTGTTCCGGCGTACCGTGGCAATCCTGGCACTCAACCTCAACCTGAGCCAGCGTCGTTCCAAAGATGTTGCCGTCGCCGTGCATGTCGATGGAGGTGTGGCAGTCCTGACACAGCAGGCCCCCCTGCGGATTCTCCGGCCGGGACTTAATCTGATGATGCAAATCATCGGAGATGAACAGATACTGCTTGGTGTGCAGCTTAGGCTGTTTCCCGCCGGTTTCGGTCCAGGGAGAGCCGTACGGAAATTCCATCAGGCCCTGGTAGGTAACGCCGATGCGTTTACCGCGATTGTGGCACGAGTTGCAGCTCTCGACCGGAATGCCGGAGTATTCGATATCACCGTGCCTGACCACGGCTTCGCGCGTACCCTGAATCTGATGGGTCATCAAGTGGCCGGGCTGATCCTTATCAATGGTCGGATCACCGCCCTCGTAAAAACCTTCATTGCTGTAGGGAATATGGCAGGAAGAGCAGCCTTGACCGCGATAGTCGCCGCGCTTCTCTCTGCCTTTTACCGTAACGTGACAGCGCTGGCACTGCTGGCGTTGGTAGGTGAATCCCGCCAGCTTGGGATCTTTCTCGATTTCCTCCACCGTGGGCTGCGGAATCTGCTTGAGCTCCGTTGGAAACTGGTCCGGATGGGCCGCGATCATGGCCGTCATATAACGCTTGTATTCATCGCTGCCGGCAGCGGGCTCCTGACCGTCGTCATCGGTGACGTCATAGTTGCCCCAGGGTACCTGGTAGTTCTGCACCTCCGGAATGCCCCAGGTGTGCAGATTGCCCTGAATCTTCCCGGCCTCGGTGTTCATCAAGGATTTTTCCAGGCGCTCACTATAACCCTGATGGCAGCCCGCCTGGCCGCAGGTGAACTTATTGATATCCATCGCGCCCGGGTCGGGATAGAACAGCTGTGGTCCCTCAACTTTTTTCAGCTCACCCGGTGATCCGCTGTGCGCCGCTTCGGCCTCGGTTGCCGTGGGATCACCGCCGTGACAGATCACGCACCCCTCCGGATCGTCGTAGCCGACGCCTCTCGCCTTGATCAGAGCCATCATGGCACTTTTATTGTCGCGGATCGATTCAATGCCGTCGTGGCATGCCAGACAGCCGGATTTGGCGAAAGATGACAGGGAAAACAGGCTCAGAGCGGATGCGATAAGGTAGGTGAAGAGCTTGCTGTTATTCATGATATTCACCCTTGAGGTGGTTGTGCCGATCAGCTACCAGCAAAGTTTAACAAGGAAGTGACGAGGGTTCCACGCGACGGGGCCAGAACATGATCCAGGTCAAAAAATGCACATTTTTACGCGCGCCACCCTAATCTTGGTACAGCACAGTATTGACTGTGAACGCAGAATTTGATAATCACAGCCATTGTGGTCCGCCGCGAGGGTGCTTAAAAGTTCCCGCATCGGACCGCCCTATTCGCCCTTGATGGCCTCCCACGCTTTGTCTGATTTTTCTTTTGCCGCCTGCCACAAAGCATCCGATTCTTTTTTAGTGGCCTCCCACGCCGTACCCGTTCCGGATTTGGTTTTCTCCCAAGCGCGGTGTGATTTTTCCTTGGCTTCCTCCCAAGCCTGGTCTGACTCAGCTTTGGCGTTCTCCCAGGCGTCCCCGGTGCCGGATTTCGCCTTC
>JAHEKE010000120.1 GCA_024638505.1 Gammaproteobacteria bacterium
CGCGAGGCGCTTCTTCTTAAGGTCGATCTGGATGAACTGGGGCACGTTCAGCTCCCAGGGCACTGTCGACACGCAGGTACCATCGTCCAAACACACGACCACGCTGGCAGATGAGCATAGGATCTCGTCCTCTCCCGTGAGATCGTCACCCAAAACCGGGCCGACAATCCCGCAAGCTGCAACCGCTAGTCCCACTCTTGCCATGCTTCTTGCGTTGGATTTCATTTCGTTTCAGTCCTTGCGTCATCGCGTGAAGGCACCCAAGCGGCCATCCATTTTTCGTCAGATTCGATGCCAGGCATCTACAAGCTGAATCCGGGCCGTTCCCGAGGCGAACCCACCCTGGTACTATGCCTTAATAGCGATTGTTGAACGTTTGATTTCACGACAGGGGCATGAGAGTTGTCTCCGAGTCCGACCCAGGCCAATATGGCGGTGGATGGCGATTGCATTAGGGCCGCGGTCCTCGCAGCCCCGGTTGAGGCGTGCCGTTCGAGAGGTCTCGACACTCACAAAACCCTCGCTTTTCTCGGGGAATGCTCCAACAGACTTAATCACCCGGAAAATTTGATTGAAACCGCCGCGCACCTCGAGTTTCTGCGCCAATGCACTAAGACGTCAGATGACGCGCTCTTTTCCTTCCAGGCGGGTTTCGAGCACGATCTCTCAAAGCTGGGCATTTTTGGTCGGAGCTTTCTGAGCGCCCCAACGCTCCTAGAAGCGCTGCAATGCGCCGTTGGCGGGATAAAGTACTTTCAGAAAAACAGTACGATTGTGCTTGAGAAGCGGAACCGTAAATGTGTTGTTCACTTTGAGTACGACAACAGAGATCCGGAAAGGACGTTTGCACTAGACCTAACGGTCGGATTCATTTGTAACCTGATCAGACAATCCACGTCGAGCGTCGACAAGAACCTCAAACTTTACTTCCCTTCTGCCTCGGCAACGAGAATCAATCGAGTTGGTTGCAGCGAGTCGATCGAAGTTATCAAGAGCGATATTGGGCGAATCGAGTTTTCCGGTGCACTTCTGTGTTCACCAATGGTGTTTCACGACTGGGCGCGACATCGCTGTTATTCGCAATACATGAATAGCCAGGGTGACGAACTAGCCGATCGGAGCATTGCTCAAGACGTCCGCACAATGATTACCGCGACTTTTGACCACATGCAGCCGTCGCTGGCGGCCATTGCATCGCTATTTGGAGTTAGCGAGAGACGACTGCAAAGGCGATTGCAGACTGAGGGAGTAACGTTTCGCGAAGCTTTGGAAACATCGCGACGAGATGCCGCAAATTTGTACCTCAAATCAGGCCAAAGCGTTACCGAGACGGCGCTCATGCTGGGGTACCAACACCCTGGCAATTTTACGTCGGCGTACAGGCGATGGTTTGGGCGTGCGCCAAGCGCCGTCCTTAACAGCGACTGACGAAGGCGCTGAACTGCTCAATGCTGTCGAGCAAATGAAAAAAGATAGGAAGGGTCGGCCTATACTAAGGAGCAGCTTCTGGCAATTTCTGCAAGAGATTCGGCCAATCTCACTCAACGTGAATTCGCAAAGCTGCTCAACGTTTCCATCGACACCGTCCAGGACTGGGAGCAGGGCCGGCGCTCACCGCGAGGAACTGGAGTATCTGGTTGCTTTTTCCTGCAAGCGCCGTGGATTCTGCCCATCCTGCGGAGCACGGCGAATGATCGAGACCTCCGCGCATCTCGTCGACCACGTCATTTGCCATCGACATTCTCGAGAACCTGCCGGTGGGCGAAACGTTCAACTGGGTACAGGAAGAATACCGCCGGAGCCACGCGAACATCAGTGATCCAGGTACAGGTAATTCCGCCAACTGGACATGCGCAGTAAAATTTTTCGCATGATCGCCACATGCGAGAAATGGTCAGAGTAAACGGCCACCTGCGCCCGGGAACCCGTGGCCGGCTGCCGCTGTTAATCAGCGGGTCGCTGCAACGCGGTTGGCGGTTGAGCCCAGCAGGCGGAGCCATTTTCCCCCAAGTTAATCAGACAGATAATCACCTGATGGGGCCACTGGCGGGTTCGTTCCTGGGCGACTGGTAGGATATTGGCAGGGTTTAAAGCAGTCCGTACCGGTCTAATGGGATGTCATGTAGTACTTACGAAGCCGCTTTGTAATGTGCCACGTCATCTTCGAGCCCTTTGCTACAAAGACGACTTCTCCAGGTCCGAACGTTTCTGCCACACCATCTGCATTCGTTATGGTCAGAGCCCCTGAAATGATCGTCATCATTTCGTTCACCGGGTAAGCAGGGATTTCAACCTTGCAGGGTGGACATTCCCAGACACCGGCCGCGACCGAACCATCTTTGGCGTCATGGAAACGCATGGTGGTCTCGTCTGTCTCATCCGTCGTGAAACACGCTTTGGGAATCAGCTTTGAGGGCTGCTTCTCGCCAGCAGATTGAGGAATGATTTTGAAGGTGTTTGCAGGCATTCGATTCTCCAATCAATAGTGGTGATTAAGGTCTAACCAGGTTAACGACTGGCTCATGTACTCACTAGCTTCGACGCAACAACTCAGTGAGAGGCCCCTGCCGTACCTGATCCAGGTATTCCTGCTGATGTGCTTGCAATGCCTGGTTCGGCACATGTTTTGTCCCGGCATAGGGGTCTCTAACTGCAGTTTGGATGCCGGTCAGCTCTTCAATGACAGCCAGGCCACAGAGCGGCACATAAAAGTCTGAGTAGCCACCTTCGTGATTAAACAAGATCCTGCCGTCGCAGAGTTGCTCGGCTGCCTGCATGATTTTCTGTGTCATCTCACGATAGTGCACCGACACCAGCATCATATGGCTCATCGGGTCGAAGTAACTTGCATCATAGCCACATGCGACCACGATTAATGATGGCTTAAACGCCTCCAGGGCGGGAAGCACAACCTGGTCCATCGCGGCAAGGTAAGCGCCGCCGCCACATCCTGCGGGGAGTGGAACATTGAGATTGAAACCTTCTCCTTCCGCTTCGCCTATTTCATCCACCTTTCCCATATCCGCTGGGTACAACATGTCCTGGTGGATCGAAATGGTCAGCACATCTGAACGATCATAGAAGACCTGTTGTGTGCCATTACCGTGGTGAACATCCCAATCAACGATGGCGACGCGGTCCGTTAAACCCTCGCTCAATGCGTTCAAGACACCCAGCCCAATGTTGTTGAAAATGCAAAAACCTCGTCCTCGATCTCGTTCGGCATGGTGACCGGGGGGGCGCGTCAAAGAGTAAGCATTATCAACTTCACCTTTGGCGACCGCTTTGATGGCAGCGCTGGTTCCGCCTACCGCCAGCCGAGCGATCTCCGCAGAACCTGGACCAAATGGTGTAAATTCACCAGCATCGCCACCAGCCGAATCACTCAGCTTCTGCACCTTTTCGACGTATTCCGTCGTGTGGAATCTGAACAGTTCCTCATCAGAAGCTTCTCCAAATGAAAGTGCATTGAGCTGAGGGGTGACTTCATAGGCATCCAATAGGTTTTTAAGCTTGCGCTTGGTTTCTGCATTCTCGATATGCAGGCCTGGCTGCAGGTCGCCTCGAACACGGTATGACCCTGATGCAGACATGGTGTCGTGCCACATGTAACGTTCATGCCATATAAAACCTGTTTTCATCGGTACAACCTTTCTTCGTCGCTCGGCTGATACATGTTATTCGTCAATGACACTTGCTGGGCAAATCCAGTGTTGGATTACGATCAAAAAAACCGACGGGGATCAGGTGAAACCCGGTGTACTCGACGGGCATCACCGGCCAGTCCTCCGGCCGTGGCACGTGGGTCAGTGCGACGGTATGCCACATAACGAGATCGCACGCGGAGATATCGCGGTTGTTTGCAGTAAGATCGGGTAGCCCACCCTCTCCGTCGTGCATCACGGTATAGGGGCCCGCCGCGCTAACTTCGCCTTCAGCATAGGGCGTCGCCCAGAGGTGATGTTGGCCAAACGCGCCCCGTTTGCCGACGCTGGATTCCGGTCTCGCAAAAAGCGATGGCGATGCAGCAGGCAACAGCTTGTAGGAGACTGGGTTACCGAACCCATTCAATGATTCCGGATTACTGACTTTCCAGTACCGGCTTTGCTCGGGGGAAATATTCCGCTTTGCACTGTTCTCGTCGGTGAGATGATGACTGACAGATCTGAATTGCGTGCCGTCCGGATTACCGTCATCAACCGGCATGACTTCGATTTCATTTTCAAACAAACTGTTGTTTCCTCCATCCAGTTCCCAATCCAGACGAAAACAGAAGACGTGCTGATGTACCGGCGATGACAGGCCTCGGCCAATCAAGGGCGATTGTGACGGATTCACCGTCTCATCCGTC
>JAHEKE010000055.1 GCA_024638505.1 Gammaproteobacteria bacterium
CTTCCTCGAGCAGAGGGTGGTTGATGGCGCGCAGAGAGTGCGGGGCCACACCAAAAGATTGGTTCGGGTCATCCTGGGTATCGCGCACCACCTCGGAGAGGATTTGCATATAACCTTCTGCATCGTTGACGAAGCGGATTTGCTCGGGTCGTGGCGGGGTACCGCCAAAATCACCGAAGCTGTAGAGCACCGGCAGGCTGGTCATGGCAATGCCGGCGGTACGGGCCGCCGCGCAGGTCCGCAGCGTCATTTCAGCGCGTCTGGCATAAGGTTCCCCGTTCAGGTCATGATGCACATACTGAAATTCAGCCACCGTAGTGTAGCCCGCTTTGAGCATCTCAACATAAAGCTGAGCTGCAATCCATTCCAGCTGCTGCGGGGTAAGGTTGTTGACGTACCGGTACATAACCTCGCGCCAGCTCCAGAAGCTGTCCGCACTCTCGCCGGCGTACTCGGCGAGTCCCGCCATGGCCCGCTGATGTGCATGCGAGTGCAGATTAGGCATGCCCGGCAGAAGGCAGCCGCTCCTGTAAACAGCGTTTGGGTTCGAGCCATCGGTCGCTACGCTGTCAATGTTGCCGTCGGCGTCAACAGATACAGCAACCTTGTCCGCCCAGCCCTGCGGCAACAAGGCTTTCGTGAAATGCAGTGTATGCATGAGCCGCAGCCAATCTCTTGTTGTTAAAACGGTTGTGTCTGATCCTCTTATATGAATATACTTGTATATACAAGTTAAGCGCAACAGTCACACCATGAAACAAGCCTGGGATTCGATCTGGATCAACGCCAACCTCGCTACGCTGATCGCCGATCGGCCAGGATATGGGCTGATTGAGTCGGGTGCACTGGGCGTCCACGAGGACCGCATAATTTGGGTCGGTCCGACCGCAGACCTGCCTGAGCCAGCCCGCCAGTCTTCGGTGCCGCGGAGGGATTGCGCTGGGCGCCTTGTCACGCCGGGGCTGGTGGATTGTCATACCCATCTGGTCTATGCCGGTAATCGCGCGCAGGAATTCGAAATGCGTCTTAAAGGCGCCAGCTATGAACAGATCGCGCGCAGCGGAGGTGGGATTAATTCGACGGTACGGGCGACGCGCCAGGCCACTGCGGATGAACTGTACCTCGAGTCGCTGCCCCGCGTCGAACAGCTCATGCGCAACGGTGTGACCACGGTCGAGATCAAGTCGGGCTACGGGCTCGACAGCGAGACCGAATTAAAAATGCTGCGGGTGGCGCAGCGCCTGCGTCAGGAGCTTGCGCTAAATGTTAAGGCGACTTTTCTCGGCGCCCATGCGCTTCCGCCGGAATATGAAGGGCGGGCCGATGAGTACATTGATCTGGTTTGCCATGAAATGCTGCCGCGGGTAAGGGAGGCAGGCTTAGCCGACGCGGTTGATGCGTTTTGTGAAAATATCGCCTTCACCCCACAGCAAGTCGAGCGGGTATTCGACGCAGCGAGTGACCTGGGATTCGACATCAAGTGCCATGCGGAGCAGCTGAGCAACTTGCAGGGCGCCGTTTTAGCGGCCCGTTACGGCGCGATTTCCGTGGATCATCTTGAGTATCTGGCAGAAGCCGATGTGCCGCTGCTCGCGCGTGCGGGTACCGCTGCCGTGCTTCTTCCCGGTGCCTTTTACTTTCTGCGTGAATCGAAGCGCCCACCGGTTGATGCTCTGCGTAGGCACCAGGTCCCAATGGCGGTTGCCACCGATTCGAATCCGGGCAGCTCGCCAGTGCTATCGCTGACCCTGATGCTCAACATGGCGTGCACCCTGTTTGCCCTTACCGCGGAAGAGGCGCTGGCCGGCGTCACGCGGGAGGCGGCGGGTGCGCTGGGTTTGGGCGAACAGCTGGGAACGCTGGAACCTGGCAAACGGGCCGATCTCGTGGAGTGGGATGTGCGCGACCCAGCGGAGCTGAGCTACTTTATTGGCGACAATCCCTGTCGCACCGTGATGTATGGGGGTCGAATCAGATGAATAATGACAACGTCAGTTTGAGCGCTTTACCCAGGAACACCGCTCGCCCCTTTTACCAGCAAATCAAAGATGCGATTCTGCACAACATCAGGTCGGGTGCCTGGCTGCCAGGTGAGCGGGTCCCCTCGGAGCATGCTCTGCTGGCGGAGTTCGGTGTGAGTAGAATGACCGTTAACCGGGCATTGCGAGAGCTGACGCAGCTGGGGCATCTGAAGCGGGTGCACGGAGTGGGCACATTCGTTGCGCAACCCGCCAGCCACGCCAGTTTGATTGAACTTAAGAATATCGCGGATGAAATCCACGCCAACGGTAAACGCCACTCCGCCAATGTCATGCGGCTGCAGTCAGTGCGGGCTGGCCCCGCGACCGCCCGGCACATGCAGCTGGGACGCGGTGATCAAGTGTTTCATATTGTGCTAGTGCACCATCAGGACCAGATTCCAATTCAGCTGGAAGACCGGTTTGTCAATCCCACGCTGGTACCGGATTTCATGCGGGTCGATTTCAGCGATACCACACCGACGAAATATCTCATGAGCCTGTTTCAGCCGGATGAGATTGAGCATACGGTACAGGCCGTTATGCCGATTGTGAGCGTGCGTGAAACGCTCAAGATTCCGGATACCGAACCATGTCTGCGACTGGTGCGTCGTACCTGGAGAAAAGGACAGGTGGTGACTTACGCTTCATTTCTCTACCCCAGCAGCCGTTATGATCTGGTCGCGCGCTACACAGTCGAACGCTTCGACCCCATATCGAAAGGAGTATCACAATGAATGCATTAGCCGAAAAAGCGTCCAGCCGCCTGGACCGCAGCAGGGTTATCCATGCGCCGCGCGGCACTGAGTTGACGTGCAAGAGCTGGCTGACGGAAGCCCCTTATCGAATGCTGCACAACAACCTCGATCCAGCCGTTGCAGAACGGCCGGAGGAACTCGTGGTATACGGAGGAATCGGCCGGGCAGCGCGAAACTGGGAATGCTTTGATCAAATCTGTCACGCGCTGAAGGAGTTGAACGAAGATGAGAGTCTGCTGGTGCAGTCCGGCAAACCCGTTGGCGTATTTAAAACCCACCCGGATGCACCGCGGGTACTGATTGCCAACTCCAATCTGGTGCATAGATGGGCAACCTGGGAACACTTCAACGAACTCGACCGCAAAGGTCTGATGATGTACGGCCAGATGACAGCAGGCTCGTGGATTTACATTGGCAGTCAAGGCATTGTCCAGGGCACCTACGAGACTTTTGCCGAACTCGCCCGGCAACACTACGCTGGCGATGCGGCCGGAAGGTGGATACTTACCGCTGGATTAGGCGGCATGGGCGGGGCCCAGCCGCTGGCCGCGACCATGGCGGGGTTCAGCATGCTGGCGGTGGAATGTGACGAGTCGCGCATTGATTTCAGACTGCGCACCGGTTATCTGGACAACAAAGCCGACAGCATCGAGCAGGCGCTGACCCTGATTGAACAGGCTCAGGCGACGAAAAGTCCCGTATCGGTGGGCCTGTTAGGCAACGCTGCGGAGGTCTTGCCTGAGCTGGTTAAGCATGGCGTTAAACCGGATGTCGTGACCGATCAGACCTCTGCGCACGATCCGGTAAACGGATACTTGCCGATCGGCTGGGAGGTAAAACAGTGGCGCGAACAGGCAAAATCGAACCCAGAAAAGGTCGCTGCCGCCGCGCGCCAATCTATGGCGGTACACGTGCGGGCAATGCTTGACTTTTATCATCAGGGTATACCTACCATTGATTACGGCAACAACATCCGGCAAGAGGCAAAGGACATGGGGGTGGAAAACGCATTCGATTTTCCCGGATTCGTTCCAGCCTGCATTCGGCCTTTGTTTTGCATGGGCAAGGGCCCTTTCCGCTGGGTAGCCCTATCCGGTGACGCGGAGGATATCTATAAAACTGATCAAAAAGTAAAGCAGCTGCTGCCCGATGATGCACATTTGCACCACTGGTTGAACATGGCGCGGGAACGCATTTCTTTTCAGGGGCTGCCGGCCCGCATCTGCTGGGTAGGTCTGGGTGACCGGCATCGGCTCGGACTGGCGTTCAATGAAATGGTGCGCAGTGGGGAGCTCAAAGCGCCCATCGTTATTGGACGGGACCATTTGGATACCGGTTCAGTGGCCAGTCCGAATCGAGAGACCGAGGCTATGTTGGACGGATCGGACGCGGTAGCCGATTGGCCGCTGCTGAATGCGCTGCTCAATACCGCCGGGGGCGCAACCTGGGTATCCATTCATCACGGGGGTGGCGTTGGCATGGGCTATTCGCTGCATGCCGGAGTGGTGATAGTCTGCGACGGCACCGACTCTGCTGCCAGCCGTATCGAGCGGGTGCTGTGGAATGACCCGGCAAGCGGCGTGATGCGTCACGCCGATGCGGGTTACGATTTGGCTAAACAATGCGCCAAACAACACGGTCTGAACCTGCCGGGGATAGATTTATAACAGCGCCCCGTAGTATCCGCCGCCCGGAGTTCTGCCGCTACGCCCGCGCTGAGCGGTGACGGTCCTGTATGACACAATAGGCCGCGGCTATGGCGCGCTCAGACGGCCGGATCAGCGCATCAAGCGCCGGCTGTTCGATGCCCTCGGCGATGCATCATCCGTGATCAATGTAGGCGCCGGTGCCGGCTCTTATGAGCCGAATGACCGGCCAGTGGTGGCGGTTGATCGTTCGTTGACGATGATCCAACAGCGCGGGCGAAAAGCCGCGCCGGTGATTCAAGCCCGTGCAGAGTCTCTGCCGTTCAGCGATGGGACATTCGCCGCAGCGATGGCTATTCTTACCATCCATCATTGGTCAAACTTAAGCTTTGGATTACGCGAGCTGCGCCGCGTTGCGCGCGAACGCGTCGTTATCCTGACCCGTGACCCGGCGGCATCCAGCTTTTGGTTAACCGAATACTTTCCCGAACTGATAGAGGTCGATCAGCAGACCTTTCCTTCAATGGCAACACTGGAGCAGGAATTGGGGCCGATTGACGTTTACACTCTTCCCATCCCGCACGACTGCCGGGACGGATTCACCGGAGCATATTGGCGACGGCCGGCCGCCTATCTGGACCGCAGGATCCGTTCAGCGATGTCGACCTTTACCAAACTCAATCGGCTGCAACCGGGTCTGGACCGACTCAGGCAAGACCTGTCCTCTGGCGCGTGGCAGAAAAAATACGGCGGGGTCCTCAAACAGGCGGAGATGCCATTGGGCTACCGCCTGGTTGTCTCTGCTTCGCAGTGAGGCGTCTGGCCCCGGACGATTGATATTTTTCTATCGTTGGGTGATTGTTGTCATTAGTATTACACGCGGTGTCCTGGACTCAGCCCGGTCTGGTGTACCCGATGTATCGCGCTGTCGGCGTTGAACAGCCTCGTCCCGCGTGAGCCGCGAATGGCCGTACGGGCCGTGGCGACAGCGGGCGCGGCGGTTCATAAATAGAGCAATCCAGAGCGAGGTAAAGTGACTAGACGATCCAGGGTAGGCAGCAGACGCCGTCGCGCTTCAGATAAGCCCGGTCATTCTGGCTTTGACCAGCTTCCGTTTTACCAGCTGCAGAATCCTTATCAACCGGTTGAACTCCTCTCTGCGGACCAGATCGAGTCCATTCATCAGGCTTCCCTGGTGGTATTGGAAGATATTGGAATCAATTTCCTGCTGCCTGAGGCGCGAGAGATTCTCAAATCGGCTGGTGCCCAGGTAGAGCCGGATGGGCCTCGCGTTCGCTTCGATCGCGGGTTGATCGCACAGTGTCTTGAGTCGGCGCCGAATCAGTTCACGCTGCACGCGCGAAATCCTGAGCGCAGTCTCAAGTTTGGCAAAAACTATCTCAACATCAGCTCAGTGAGCAGCCCACCAAATGCATCGGATTTAGATCGGGGACGCCGCAGCGGCAGTTTTGAAGATTACTGCAATTTCCTCAAGTTGGCGCAGACCCTGAACATCGTGCATCTGACGTTTGGCCACCCGGTCGAGCCGCTGGACATCGAACCCGCCGTACGTCATTTACACTCTACGCTGAGCAGGGTCGTGCTCACCGATAAGCCTTTCTCCGGATACTCTCTCGGCAGGCGGCGGATACTGGATGTGATTGAGATGGCGCGCATAGCCCGCGGCATAAGCGAAGAACGATTGCTTACCGAACCCAGCCTGATTTCGAATATCAATGCCAATTCGCCACTGCAGTTCGATTTGCCCATGCTCTGGGGCATCATCGAGATGTCGAGCCGTAACCAGGCGATCAGCATCACCCCCTTTACCCTGTCTGGTGCGATGGCGCCCGTCACCATCGCCGGGGCTCTGACGCAGCAGAACGCGGAGGCGCTGGCTGGTATTGCGTTCACCCAAATGGTCAAGCCTGGCGCCCCGGTGATCTATGGCGGATTTACTTCAAATGTAGACATGAAGACCGGTTCGCCTGCCTTTGGCACGCCTGAAAACGCCAAGGCCACGCTGATTGGGGGACAGCTGGCAAGACGTTACGGCATTCCTTATCGGTCCTCCAACGTCAATGCTTCCAACGCCGCGGACGCGCAGGCCGTATACGAATCGATGATGGTGACCTGGGCCGCCGTGATGGGGGGCGCCAATGTGATTTACCACGGCTGCGGCTGGCTGGAAGGCGGGCTGACCGCTTCTTTCGAGAAGTTCATTATCGATGCCGAAATTATGCAGATGATGGCTGAGTTTCTGCGGCCCGTTGCGGTAGACAATGCCACCCTGGCGCTGGAAGCGATCCGCGACGTGGGTCCGGGTGGACACTTTTTCAGCACACCGCATACGCTCGAACGATACGAAACCGCTTTCTATAGGCCCATCTTGTCTGATTGGAGCAATTTCGAAACCTGGTCGGAAAATGGATCGATCGACGCCACGCATCGTGCCAATGCGATATACAAGGAATTGCTGCAGCACTATAGCCCGCCTGCTTTGGACGCGGCTATTCGGGAAGAGCTGGAAACGTTCGTCGCCCGGCGGGTGGAAGAGGGCGGTGCGCCCATCACTTAAAACTTTAATTTATTACCATAAATAATTGATACATATTTATTTATACGCATTTTCAGAGACTTTACTTTACCTGTTTTTCGGGACGACACAGCCACCATTAAGCGAGGTGATAAGCCCACGGCGGCGACTCATCTCGGGTAGCCACTGCGGAATTGTTCCCCACGTCACTTACGGCTATGCTTGACGCTCGTTCGACCTGACGGTCGCAAACCATCATGTGCGCAATAGGGTCAGACAACCATGCCTGAATCTAATCTGGTGAAGCATAGTGGGGGTTGTCACTGCGGACGCGTTCGGTTTGAGATCCTTGGGCCCCCCGCACTCAAGGTGTCCCAGTGTAACTGCTCGATTTGCAGTAAATCGGGGTTTCTCGGGATGATCGTGCCTAAGCCCAAGTTTACCCTGCTTAAAGGGGAAGACTGCCTGCGCACCTATCAGTTCAACACCGGCGTGGCCAGGCATACTTTCTGCCGTTATTGCGGCATTAAGTCATTCTATATACCCCGGTCTCATCCAGATGCCTACAACGTCAATGCCCGCTGTCTAGATCCAGAAACCATCGAGCACATAGAGATAATTCCATTCGATGGTCAGCACTGGGAGCAGCAGTACCCGCAAGGCCGTTCCGATACGTACATGAATTACTAGGCACCGCAGACCGCACTTTGCTCACACCCCGACATGCCGAGGTTTGTGGCGTGGGGTTGCGTGTCTCAATATTGGCCGCGGTTATGCAAACCAAGCTTAAGTCAGCATCGCGGCAATGCGTTCGATGCCCTGCTTGAGATTTTCCCGACTCGACGCCAGTGAGATACGGATAAAATTTTTCGACAGACAACCAAAGGTTGGTCCCGGCGCGACCGACACATTTTGTTCGTTGATCAGCCGGAGGGCGAATTCCCGCCCGTCAACGCCAGCTTCGGATACATCGATCATGAGATAAAATGCTCCCTGCGGGCGCCAGAATGTCATCCCGTGACGGCGCAACTCATCGCAGGCGAAATCCCGGCGCTGGCGATACGCTGCCAACATTTCGGTAACGCAGCTTTGCGGCCCTTCCAGCGCGGCCAGGGCCCCAGCCTGCGCCGCGGCGACGCCGCAGGACACCAGCACTTCCTGCATCTTGGCCGCCTGGACAACATAGTCTGGGGCGGCCCGGGTAAAGCCCACGCGAAAACCAGTCATGGCATAGGTCTTGGAGACACCGTGAATGACTATGGCGCGGTTATCCGAGTCGTAGGGTAAAACGCTCGTATGTTCGCCGTCGAACACGATCTTACTGTAGATTTCATCGGAGACGACGTAAAAGTCATGTTCCCGTGCGAGCCGCATGATGCCCTCAACGAACTGCTTAGTCACGATCTGACCTGTCGGATTGGAGGGGGAACACAGCACCATCATCTTGGTTCTGGGGGTAATCAGGCCTTTTATCTCCGCCAGATCGGGCTGGAACTGGGCTTCGGCCCGCAGGTGGTAGTGTCGCGGCGTGCCCCGCAGCAGCCTGGTCAACATCGTATAGTTTGGCCATCCTGGATCGGGGATCAGCACCTCATCCCCCGCGTCGACCAGCAAATGCCAGGCAGTAGCCAGGCTCATGATTGCACCGTGGGTGACGACAATGTTGTCCGCACTGGTGGCAACGCCGGTGGAAGACTGGAAAAATCCCGCTACCGCATCCCGTAAAGGGGACAGGCCGGTATTGTTGATATAGCGGGTCGACCCGTGTTTCAACGCGGCGCACGCCGCGTCTACAATGTGCGGCGGCGTATCAAAATCGGGCTCGCCTACCTCAAGCCGGATAACCGACTTTTTTTCGAGCGCAAGCCCCATGATCTCGCGAATTCCGGAACGCTCCATGGCAGCGATATGGGGCACGATGCGGATGTTTTGCTTCATCTGCTTATAATCTGAACAGCGTGACGGAAGCAGGGCGTAAGGCTATCCCTGCCGTTATGGCGCGAACGACGAACAGCCGCTCCGGACTGCGCTAGCTGCCGGTTGCCCGGACGTCGTAGTCAGAATGCTTAAACGCCGGCACCACCTCTTTGATGAACAGCGCGAGGGAAGTCTTTTGTTCCCGCAACCCCAGGCCGTAACTGGCGCAGTAGGTAAATTGATCGACCCCGAGCTGTTCGTATCGCCGCAGCTTCTGGATCACTTCTTCAGGCGTGCCGAACATCAGGTTCTCGCGCAGGGTATGGCGATCAAATTCCTGACGCGAGGACAGCTCGGTCAGATTGATCTCTTCCGGGAAACCGTTAACCACGCCGCCTAAATTCTTGAATAAATTTTCGAATCGACCCAGCTGGCTTATCGCCGCGTTGATCGGTGCATCGGCGTCATCTGGGTGGTTGTACACACAGGTATAGCGCATGGAGGTGAACTGTGGCCGTTTCGCATCCGGGCATTTTTTCAGGGCTTCATCAAATCTTTGTTTATACGTTTCGACTTCGGAAAACGGACGGGTCAGAGCCCAGGTCATGATGTTGCAGCCGTTGGCTACCGCCCAGTCAAAAGTCACGGGCGCACGCGCAGCTACCCAGATGGGCGGATGCGGCTTTTGTACCGGCTTTGGTGTCGAAGTCGCAGAGGGAAATTTCCAGTATTCTCCGTCGTGCTCGTAGTCGCCCTGCCATAAAGCCTTTACCGCCGGTAGCATCTCCTGCATGTACTTATAGCCTTCCTTCTGATCGAGGCCATTAGCCATCCGGTCGAATTCTCTCTGATATGCACCGCTGCCGATGCCAAACTCGAGACGGCCGCCGCTGTATAGATCAAGCAGGGCTGCCTGGCCGGCGACGGCGATCGGATGCCAATAAGGCGCCACCACCACCGCTGTCCCCAGACGAATGCGCGAGGTATGGGCCGCAAACCAGGTCAAGATCTGAAAGGGATTGGGCGCGTTGGTCATCTCCAGCGCGTGGTGTTCTGCTGCCCAAACGCTCTCGAATCCACCCTCGTCTGCCATTTGCACCATTTCCAGGTTATGCCGAGCGACCTCGTCCATGCCGATATCCGGCTGCATCCTCTCCATATTGATGACGAGTTGAAACTTCATAAAATTCCCCTAAATGGTTGCGCCAGGTTAGGTCAAGCCTAATGAATTACCACGCCTGGTTCAAACTTTTTCAGCATTGCAAAGGGTGATATTTTCTATCAACCGCTGTAAGTTTCCCTCCACATGGATTGAATCGCGCGCGGCGAGAGGCGGGAGCGTCATGTACGCAGCGCGTCCGCGACTACTGCGTGGCTGGTCGTTGTCAAAGTCGGGCTGAGTGACTATTTAACTGCAGGACTCATGAAGTAACCGGAGCGTGTGCTCGGAGGAAATAGCATGTCGGAGTACACCGCCACGGTAAGTTGGCAAAGAGAGGGACAGGTATTTACCGACAACAAATACTGCCGGGCCCACTCGTGGGCATTCGATGGGGGGATAACTGTGCCGGCGTCCCCGTCCCCGCACGTCGTGCCGCCGCCCATGTCCGTGGAAAAATACGTCGACCCTGAGGAGGCTTTTGTCGCATCGGTGTCCAGCTGCCATATGCTGTTCTTCCTGTCCATCGCGGCCAAGCGGGGCTTCACCGTAGACGAATATGTGGATCAAGCGGTCGGCATTATGGGAAGCAATGAGGAGGGCAGGATGGCAATGGTCAAGATCACGCTGCAGCCGGCGATCGATTTCTCTGGGGAACGGCAACCCACGCGGGAGCAGCAGGAGAAAATGCATCACCGGGCGCATGAGCTGTGCTTTATTGCTAACTCGGTGAAGACACGGATCGAAACCAAAATCCCCTAAATCCAGACCTATTCGAGGTGTAAAGGGATATACTTCTTGTCATTCGCAAGAATTGTCCCGCGTCAGCTGCTTTGGCCAGGTGTCCTGCTAGCACATACGAAATAAAAAATGAGCCTACGCTTACCCAGCGCAAAAAAAATTAGGGCGTTTTCGCTAGAGCCCGGCACGATGATTTCAAACAAGTATGAGGTAATGGGGCAGCTCGGGCAGGGTTGGGAAGGGGAGGTATACCTTATAAAGGAACTGTCTACAGGCATCGAGCGTACCGCGAAATTCTTTTTTCCACTGCGCAATATCAAGGACAGGAATTTACGCTCTTACGCCCGTAAACTGCATAAATTACGCAACTGCCCCATCGTTATTCATTATCACACCCAGGACGTCGTTAACATTCATGGTAATGATGTATCGTTTTTAATCTCCGAGTATGTTGAAGGCGAGTTGTTGTCTTCATTTCTGGCACGGCAACCGGGTAAGCGTCTTAGCGCATTCGCCGCTGCCCATATGCTGCATGCGCTGGCCGAAGGCATGCAGTGCGTACATCAATTGGGTGAGTATCATGGCGATCTGCACACCGACAACATCATCGTGCAGCGCTTTGGGCTGGGTTTCGAGCTGAAGCTGCTCGATATGTTTTATCGAGGACCGACACGAAGCGCCTACATGCAGGACGACCTGGTCGATCTGATACACGTGTTCTATGAGGCCTTGGGCGGGCGAAAATTTTATGCGCGGCAACCGCAGTCCGTGAAATATATTTGTTGCGGTTTGCGACGCAGCCTGATTGTGCGCAAGTTCAGATCGGTACTCCGGTTGAGAACGCATCTCGAATCCATGCAGTGGTAGCGGGGTAGTCCGTCATGCCTGAGTACAAAACCTACTTCGACCACCACGCCGCGCGGCCCGAAGTCACCCGGGTGGGCAAGAAAGAAATCGCAACTTTCAGTCTGGGCTCTCCGGAAAAGGACGATAAGAACGAAGACAGCGTGGTATGGATGGCCTGGGAAGATGCGCTATTGCTTGCCATTGCAGACGGCGTTGGAGGCCAGGCCGGGGGCAGTGGTGCGTCGATGCTGACCATTCAGATCGTTACCGATGTGTTCAAAAACATGGATGTAGAGCAGATAAGCATGGATGCCTTCCGCGAGGGAGTGCTGAACGTTTTCGAACGGGCTAACCGTGAAATACAGGACATCGGTATTGGCTCGGGTACGACATTGACGATTGTGACGGTGGAGGGAAAGTTCGCACGAGTATTCAGCGTCGGTGATTCCAGCACTCTGATTTGCGGAAACAAGGGCAAGATACGGTTTATCAATACGCCACACTCACCCACGGGGTATGCCATTGCCGCGGGTGTTTTGGACGAAAACGATGCGTTACATCATGCCGAACGCCATCTCTTATCCAATCTCGTTGGGTCCCCGGATATGCATATTGACATCGGTCCAACTGTAAAATTGTCAACGCGGGACAGGATACTGATAGCCAGTGATGGTTTGTGGGATAACATGTACCAGGAAGAGATTATCGCATCAGTACGCAAAGGTTCGCTGCGCAAGGCAGCCGATGCCATGCAAAATACCTGCCGCAGCCGCATGGTGGAAAAAGACGAAAACCTTCCCGGTCACGCGGATGATCTAAGCTTTTTAATTGCACGCCGAGTGTGAACGATACGGCTCGGCGCTCAGCGTAATGCCTTGAGCTGCTGTGCGTCCGCTCAATACTTCGATCAGATGATCAGCGTTGACGCTGATGCCGTCGTCCGCGAACCGGCGACGTTGCGCACATACGTTAAGCTGAATGAGTCACGGGGCCGATGGCGGAGGTATGCTCTGTAACAGTTCTCGAGCGTTTTATGGCAACCCCTGTGTGGCCGTCTGGACGGGAGAAAAGGTTTCAGCTTCGTTTGCGCGTTAGCGAACCGCTAGTACCGCGGCACATCTGGGTCAACCCGCTGTGACCAGGCATCTATCCCGCCGCTTAAGTTGTGCACGCTGGTGTAGCCCCGTTCCCGGAAATAATCCGCGGCGGACTGACTTCTCCTGCCGGTGTGGCAGTAAAAAACCATTGCTTCGTCTTTCGGCAGGCGCTCTATAAAATCAACCGCATCCTTATCCAGCAGCCTTGATTCCTCTATACAGGCCTTTGCCCGCTCGTCAGGTTCACGCACGTCGAATAAATGAATTTTTCCCGGTGCGAGCAGCATATTTTTAAGCTCATTCGGCGAAATCTGCTTTACCGGCGGTGGCGCATTGGGATTGTGAATGTTAAATCCGGTGCCGTGCGCTGTTTCCGCCATGTCTATGGTTAGCCCGTTTGCTCGTTGGGCGGATGACAGGTCAAACAGAATCTCGACGCCGTTGGAATCCGCTTTGATTTCATGGCCCTGGGCCGGACCCAGGTTGAACTGGTGATTCCAGGTAGCGCTGATCTGAAGGTGCACGGCGACGCCGGGCTGCTGCTCCAGGGCCTGCTTGATCGCGGCTGCCGCCTGGTCACTGATCTTGATTTGCGGAGCAGTCCGCTCAGGCGGAGTAGCGCCAACCAGAGCGTGCAGTTCCCCGGTGTTGAACATCTGTTTCACAATATCGCAGCCCCCAACAAGCTGGCCTGAAACGTAAAGTTGCGGGATGGTCGGCCAGTTGGAGAACTCCTTTATGCCCTCCCGGATTTCGGGATCCGCCAGCACGTCTATCGTGGCGTAATCTGGCGTCAAATGGTTGAGCACTTCAATGACAGAAGCAGAGAAACCACACTGCGGCTGCGCCGGTGTGCCTTTCATGAATAAAACTACCCGGTTCGAGCCGATCGTTTCCTCGATACGGTTACTGAGCACGTCACTTAAAGCCACTCTCTTCGCTCCTTACATTACATTAGTGTTAAATACTGCATTATACGCGTGATCGGTTGATACGGGAGAGTGTGTGGCTGAGGCTGACAAGGTATGTGATGTCCTGGTTATCGGGGCCGGAATCATAGGTTGCACCATCGCGCACGCCCTGACAGTGCGGGGGTTCAAGGTTGTGATGATTGACTCAGGCGTGATTGGTGGCGGCACCAGCTCCGCCAGCTTCAGCTGGATCAACGCCACTTCCAAGATCCACGATCCAGAGTATTTTCACCTGAACGCGCTCGGGTTGCGCTTATACCTGGATTGGGCAAGGCAGTGGGGTGCGCACCGTATAGGGCTGCATCAGGCCGGCATGATTGAATGGGCTGACGCCCAGGATTCGATAAAGCTGAAGGCGTTGAAAGCCATGATGCAGCAGCTCAACGCAGCCAATTATTCGACCGTGTGGCTGGAGCGGGCGGAGCTCGCTCAGCTTGAGCCAAAACTGCTGTTTGAGGAGGGCGCAGAGGGACTGCTGGTTGCACGCGACTGCTGGCTGGATGTCCCTCGATTTCTTGCTTTCCTGGTCACGCGTTTACGTCAATCCGGCACGCGCGTAATCGAACGCTGTTGCGCGCTCGAGTTGATCGCCGATGATTCGGGCAAAGTCGCCGGGGTTCAAACCGACGCGGAGCGCTACACCTGTTCGTCCGTGGTTGTAGCCACGGGCGCGCATACCGCGGACGTGCTCAGCCGGATAACGGGTTACGATGGATTTAGATCCCGTTTTCCAATCCGGCAGGCACCGGGTTTACTGGTGACGACACCGCCACAGCCAAGTGGATTGGTCAAACACATTCTCTACTCCGCCCACAGTTCAGGCCTGCACGTCAGAGATGCGGGGCAGGGGCGCCTGCTGGTTGGGGCCGATGATGCCGACGGTGTCGTGGCCGAGAACAACGCCGCATCCGTGCTCGCTGACGCCGCGCAGATGTTGCTCACCCGGTTGAGCCAGCTGATACCGGATTTCAAGGGATCCGTATCCGTCAACGCGTGTCGGATTGATGTCGGTACGCGGGCCGTGCCGACCGACGGCAGGTCCATCGCTGGACCGGCCCTGGCAGCGGAGGGGCTGTATCTGGCGGTCACGCACAGCGGCATCACGCTGGCACTCGTACTGGCGGAGCTTGTCGCCGACTGTATTGACAGCGGAAGCGTGCCGGATCAACTGCTGCCGTACAGTCTGGATCGCTTTGATTCATAAGCCATGACTCTTGCGTTGGCCGTGGATTTTGGCGGCTTTATACAGACAAGTATTTGCACCCGCCCTGAAATCTGAATAAGGTAGGGCCCTAAACAATAAAAACGGTAAGACACCAGAGGGGTTGTATGGCTGAATCGGCCATCGTTGTTGAAGACCTGTACAAGAGCTTTGGTAGCCTGGAAGTGCTCAAAGGTATTTCTTTACAGGCTGACGAGCATGAAGTGGTCTCCATTCTAGGCAGCAGCGGGTCTGGGAAAAGCACTTTTTTACGGTGCATCAATCTGCTTGAGACGCCTTCATCAGGCAAGGTCTATGTCGGGGGCGAACTGATTAAGATGCACACCAAGCGAGGTGAGATTGTGCCGGTCGATCAAAAACAGGTAGATCGCATCAGGTCCAAAGTCGCCATGGTGTTTCAACAGTTCAATCTCTGGGCGCATATGACCGTATTGCAGAACGTCATGGAAGCCCCAGCCCACGTTTTGAAAATACCTAAACCGGAGGCGGCGGAGCGGGCGGAAGCGGTGTTAAATCGCGTTGGCATGCTGGACCGCAAAGATTACTATCCTGCCCATCTTTCGGGTGGACAGCAGCAGCGCGCGGCCATTGCCCGGGCGCTGGCCATGGAGCCTGATTTAATGCTGTTTGACGAACCCACTTCCGCGCTGGATCCTGAGCTGGTAGGCGAAGTGTTGCGGGTGATGCGAAGTTTGGCTGAAGAAGGGCGCACGATGCTGGTGGTTACCCATGAAATGGGTTTCGCCAGGGATGTATCAAACAAAGTAATGTTCTTGCACGAGGGTAAGGTGGAGGAGAACGGGCCTCCACAGCAGGTTTTTGAAAATCCGCGTTCAGAACGTTTCAGGCAGTTTTTAGCGGGAACCTTGAAATAGCAGCAAGGTTTGCGCAGAAGGGTTGGGCGGTTCAAAAATCGCCCGGTGTGGTGATAATAATCAGTTGAATAGAGGATGAGACATGCGAAAATCTATTAATGCTTTTATTGCAGCAGCGTTACTTGTGTTTGCCTCCAGCATCACGATGGCAGGTGACTGGAGTAAAGTCAGAATCGGTGTTGAAGGTGCCTACCCGCCGTTCAGCTGGGTTGAAGCCGACGGGCAGTTAAAGGGTTTTGATATTGAAATCGCTATGGCATTGTGCAAGGAAATGGGGGCCGAATGTACGCTGGTGCAGCAGGACTGGGACGGCATCATCCCCTCGCTGCTGGCGAAGAAGTACGATGCCATTATCGCCTCAATGTCGATTACCGAGGAGCGCAAGAAGAAGGTTGCCTTCACTAACAAATACTACAACACGCCGGCGAAGTTCGCCCGGAAAAAAGGCTCTGGTATTGAGATCACTAAAGAAGGTCTTGCCGGAAAGACTGTCGGTGTACAGCGTGCCACCACCCATGACAATTTTGTTTCACAAGAATTCGGCGATGCGGTCGAAATCAAACGCTATGGCACGCAGGATGAAGCCTATCTAGATGCTGTATCTGGTCGGGTCGATTTGCTGTTGGCAGACTCAGTGGCTATGGAAGATGGTTTCTTAAAAACCGACAATGGAAAAGATTGGGAGTTCGTTGGTCCCGGCTACACCGATGTTAAGTATTTCGGACCAGGGGTCGGTATTGCTGTGCGCAAGGAAGACGAGGATTTGGTTGAGAAGCTCAACATGGCCATAGCGGCCATTCGTGAAAATGGCACCTACGAAGCCATTAATAAAAAATACTTCGAATTTGACGTCTATGGCGAATAATTGCAACTTGACTGCATCCCCTCCTACATTAGAGAGGGGATGCAGCCTTCACTGTATGCGCTAGGTGTGTGTTTCGCTTACGCTTATAAAACTGGTTGACCCAATTAAGATGCTTGTTTTCTCGGATTAATGTATATCGCCCATGTTTGATCTACACGGATATTTCCCATTTATCTTAAAGGGCATGCTGGTGACCGTAGAGGTGGCGTTGGTGTCGCTATTTATTGCGGTCACGCTGGGTATGTTGGGCGCGTTGGCTAAGTTATCCAAATCCGGGATTGCGCGGGGTGTGGCCAACGTTTACACCACCATTATTCGCGGTGTGCCTGATTTGGTACTGATGATGATCATATTTTTTGGGGGGCAGCTGGTAGTTAACGACATCGCTGAAGCGTTTGGCTGGGGCTATGTTGATATCAGCCCTTTCATCGCGGGCACGCTAACTATCGGTTTTATCTTTGGCGCCTATATGTCGGAAACTTTTCGCGGCGGCATCCTGGCCGTATCCCGCGGGGAGATTGAAGCAGGTTATGCTTTCGGTATGACCGGCAGACAGGTGTTCTTCCGCATTACGCTGCCGGCCATGGTGCGGCATGCACTGCCGGGGTTTGGCAACAACTGGATGGTGCTGGCCAAGGCGACGGCGCTGGTGTCGGTCATCGGGCTGCATGACATGGTGTACAACGCGAACCAGGCCGGGGGTACTACCCGCCAACCGTTTACCTTTCTGCTGGTGGTTGCTCTGCTCTATCTGCTGATAACCGGGTTGTCGGATCTGGCGCTGCGCTGGGCTGACAAGAAATACAGCGTTGGCGTTCGCCGGGCCTGAGCCGTGAGCTTCAAAGAAACGTGTGACGGCTGGGGTTTGCCAAATGACCCCGTGGACTTCGGGGCGATCGTCTGTAATCT
>JAHEKE010000056.1 GCA_024638505.1 Gammaproteobacteria bacterium
TGTCGGTGATTTCAGTTCCAAAATCATCTTGCTCAACAATATCGAGAGGACCGCTCCAACTCTCCGGTGCTTCACTGAGTTCGATATCTAACTCGCGCCATTCTTCGTCAGTGAATTCTTCGATATCGCCGTCGAAATGCTGGACTTCTATCGTTGCGTCTTTTTCGTCAATGGCGGTGACGAAAAATCGCTGCCCTTTGTCTGTGTGTGAATACCACTGAGCGATTCTTGGTTCAAAGATATTTGGCATGGGCCTCTCTCTATAGTGTGAGTTTTAATCAGCCTGTTCGAAGCAATGTCTTTGCGAAGACTGGAACTATTAAATGCATTGGCGTAGGCTGAGATTCACGTGCTTGGAATTCGATACCTGACTGAATTAGTAGGGTGAATCACTGCCAGTCTTCCCGTATCGTATTTTCAAGTGGCTGTTGAGTGCAAGAATCTGGTAAAAAATGTCTGACCAAGCCGTGTCATGAGCAACGTTGTTCCGATCGCCGCCAGAGGCAATAGGGATCACGCCGACTCGCTTGTTTAGACCCAAAACTATATTCCAGACTGCCACTACATTTCTTTTCAGTTTACCAAGTATTATCTGGGAGGGAGGCCTTTATGTATCAGTAGGCAGAACATGCATTGGCTCAGCGCGGAGAATTAAACATGGCCGACGAGGCACAAATGAATAGCAAACCCCTTGATGCGGAACAGCTTCACAAGATTGACGCCTATTGGCGCGCTGCCAACTATTTGTCCGTTGGCCAGATTTACTTGCTTGACAATCCATTGTTAAAAAAAGCACTAAGAAAGGAGCACGTAAAACCACGGCTGCTTGGTCATTGGGGCACTACACCGGGTCTTAACTTCATCTATGCTCACTGCAACCGCATCATTAAAAACCATGACCTGAACATGATTTACATCGCCGGACCAGGCCACGGCGGCCCCGCCTTGGTGGCCAACGCCTGGCTGGAGGGGAGTTACAGTGAGTTCTACCCAAATGTCAGCATGGATGCTGATGGTATGAAAAAGCTGTTTAAGCAGTTCTCTTTCCCCGGTGGTATCGGCAGTCACGTCACTGCGGAGACCCCGGGCTCGATTCATGAAGGTGGTGAGCTGGGGTATGCCTTGTCGCATGCCTATGGAGCCGCATTCGACAACATGGACCTCGTTGTGTGCTGTGTAGTCGGTGACGGTGAGGCGGAAACCGGTCCGCTGGCTGCTGCCTGGCATTCAAACAAGTTCCTCAATCCCGCGAACGATGGGGCGGTGCTGCCGGTTCTTCATCTCAACGGCTACAAAATCGCTAACCCTACGCTCCTCGGTCGCCTTGGGCACGATGAGCTGAACAGCCTCTTCATCGGTTACGGCTACAAGCCGTATTTCGTTGAGGGCTCGAAGCCTGCCGAAATGCACCAGAAAATGGCCGCGGCGCTTGATGCGATCATCAGTGAAATCAAGACGATTCAGTATGATGCGCGAATCAACGGCGTGCTGAGTCGGCCCCGGTGGCCCCTGCTGATTTTGCGGAGTCCAAAAGGATGGACCGGCCCAAAGGAAGTTGACGGCAAGAAGATTGAGAATCACTGGCGCTCCCATCAGGTGCCATTCTCCGATACGGCCGATAATCCAAAGCACGTCAAAATGCTGGAAGAGTGGCTGAAAAGTTATCGACCCGGGGAACTGTTTGACGATAACGGCTCCCTCAACAAAGAACTTCAAGAACTCACACCTCTAAGGTCGCGGTGCATGGGCACCAATCCTCACGCAAATGGCGGGCAGCTACTTAAAGATTTGAAGTTGCCAGACTTTCGCGACTATGCTGTACAAGTCTCCAAATCCGGACAAACGGTTGCCGAGTCAACGCGAGTGATGGGACAGTTCCTGCGCGATGTCATGAAACGCAACATGGGCAGCCGGAATTTCCGTGTCGTCGGACCAGATGAGACCGCCTCCAACCGGTTGAGTGCGCTATTTGAAGTTACTGACCGCACCTGGATGGCGGAGACAGTGCCGGAGGATGAGCATCTCTCTCCCGACGGCCGGGTGATGGAGATCCTCTCCGAGCACACATGCCAGGGATGGTTGGAAGGCTACCTGTTGACAGGTCGACACGGCCTTTTTTCCTGCTATGAGGCATTTATCCACATTGTCGACTCCATGTTCAATCAGCACGCGAAGTGGATAAAGGTCAGTAAAGAGATTCCCTGGCGGCGCCCGATTGCCTCGTTGAATTTTCTGCTGACTTCGCACGTATGGCGCCAAGACCACAACGGCTTCTCCCACCAGGATCCCGGCTTCATTGACCTGGTCGTCAACAAGAAAGCAGATATCATCCGGGTCTATTTGGCTCCGGATGCCAATACGTTGCTCTACATTACTGATAAGTGTTTACGAAGCCGTGATTTCATCAACGTCATCATCGCTGGCAAACAGCATCAGCCTCAGTGGCTGGATATCGACCACGCCATCAAGCACTGCAGCGCCGGTATCGGCATCTGGGAATGGGCCAGTAACGATCAGAATGGTGAACCCGACGTGGTTATGGCCTGTGCCGGTGACGTGCCGACGTTGGAGACGCTCGCGGCGGTGGATCTGCTGCGCCAGCATACACCGGATCTCAAGGTGCGGGTTGTCAATGTAGTTGACCTGATGACACTGCAACCTAAGGAGGAACATCCCCACGGGCTAACTGCTAAGGAATTTGATATTTTGTTTACGATTGACAGGCCCATTATTTTCGCATTCCACGGCTACCCTTATCTTATCCATCGTTTGACATACCGTCGTACCAATCACAAAAACCTACATGTACGCGGTTATAAAGAGGAAGGTACCACCACAACACCGTTTGACATGGCCGTACTGAATGATCTGGATAGGTTCCACCTGGCAGGTGATGTGATCGATCGTGTTCCTAATCTGGGTTACAAGGCTGCGTACCTCAAGCAGCTCCTGCGCGACAAACTCATCGAACACAAACAATACATAACTCAGCGCGGGGAAGATATGCCTGAGATTCGCAATTGGAAATGGCCGTATTCGTGATCGCCTTGTAAGCTGACTCGGCTTTTTTAGCTACGTTTTTTTACTGCGATCACCTCTTACATTAAACGTCTGGATAGCAGTCCAGGCTTCTTTGGCTGTCTCGACATACTGAAACAGATCCAAATCGTTTGGATCGATGGTGCCCTCTTCCACCAGTGCTTCAAAATGGATGATGCGCTGCCAATATTTTTTTCCGAACAATAGTACCGGCAGGGGTTTGATCTTGTTGGTCTGGATCAATGTCAAGGTTTCAAAGAGCTCATCTAGCGTGCCAAATCCGCCAGGAAAGGCGACTAGCGCTCTGGCGCGCATGAGAAAGTGCATCTTGCGCACCGCAAAATAATGAAACTGAAAACTGAGTTCAGGAGTAATGTAAGGATTTGGGAGTTGCTCTCTGGGTAGGACGATGTTTAGACCCATACTCTTACCGTTGGCTTCCTGGGCGCCACGGTTGGCGGCCTCCATGATGCCGGAGCCGCCACCCGTGACCACGACTACCTCGCACCTTTTATCCTGCTGGGATTCGCTGGTGATAATGCGCCCCAGTTCCCGTGCCTCCTCATAATAATTTGTTTTTTCAACAATTCGGCGGGCAATCTCTACTTTTCGCGACAGCTCGGGATCGGACGGGCTGGCTGCTGCCTCAGTTCTAGCTTTCTGTAAATGCTCATTCGCGGTCTTTGCATCGGGAATGCGCGTGCTGCCAAAAATGACAACAGTGGATTGGATGCCTAAATCCTGCTGCAATAATTCAGGTTTAAGCAGCTCAAGCTGTAATCGCACTGGGCGCAGTTCATCTCGAAGAAGGAAGTCCCGGTCAGTGTAAGCAAGGAGGTAAGAGGGGGAGCGGGTCTGAGGTGTTTCTGGGACTTTGTTTGCGGCGCCCGCATCTTCCTCCGCCGAAGGAAACACTTTCTCCGTGAAGTCGTCTTTATCCATTTCAAGCTCCCACTTTATGCTATGCCCAGATGGTGGAGGTCATATTGTCACGGATGAACACTGCCCAGGCACATCTGCCTTCCGACCTTGCTGTAACAGCGCCGCCTGCAGCGCGCTCTTTGCTCCCCGCTCGCCATGGATGAGGTAAATTTTTGGCTGGCGCTTGTTGAAGCCGGATACCCACTCGAGCAGCTGAGACTGGTCGGCATGTGCAGAGAATCCGCCTAAGGTATGGATTTGAGCTTTGACAGCAACGTCCTCGCCTTGCATTCGGAAGATTCTGGCGCCGTCTACCAACGACCGGCCAGGGGTGCCGCTGGCCTGAAAGCCAACGATAATCACATGCGACGTTTTGCGCCAAACATTGTGCTTAAGGTGATGGCGAATGCGTCCACCATTGCACATCCCACTGCCGGCAATGATGATGGCGCCCGCTTTTACTCTGTTGATTGCCATGGATTCTTTTGTAGTCCGTGAATAATGAAGCACTGGGAGGAAGGTGTGTAAACTGCCTGATTCTGCCTGGCGCAATAGGGCACTATCTTTCCGGTTGAGCACATCCTGATAACGATGATAGATCTCGGTAGCGGCGATTGCCATGGGGCTGTCGAGGTATACTGCCTGATGCCTCAATTTTCCCTCCTGGTAAAGTTCACCGAGGCGAAAGATGATTTCCTGGGTACGGCCAACGGCAAATGCTGGAATCAAGATGTTACCTTCGTTTCTAGACGCTTGCGCGATGATACTTTCAAATTCTTCAAGAGTTTCATTCATGGGTCTATGGTCACGGTCACCATAGGTCGATTCCAGCAGCAACACATCGGCCTCGTCGATAGTCTCGGGATCACGCAGCAACGCTGCACAACTGTTGCCGAGGTCACCGGAAAACACCAGTTTTTTTTCCGTGCCTCCTTCTTTAAAGAATATTTCCACTATGGCGGAACCCAAAATATGACCGGCATCGCGATAACGGACCTCAACACCGTCGGATATTTCGCGGCGGTAGTCGTAATCAATTCCTTTGCACAATGCCAGCGTTGATTCCACATCTTGCAAGGTGTAGAGGGGTTTGACTTCGGTTTGGTCGGTCCGACGCCTGTGCTTATTCTCCCACTCGGCATCCCGCTGTTTCAGAAATGCGGCATCCTTGAGCATGATCTCCAGCAACTCGTAGGTCGGGTACGTCATGAATATCGGGCCGCTGTAACCATCTGCTATCAGCTTTGGCAGCCGCCCGCTGTGGTCCAGGTGTGCGTGCGACAGGACAACCGCATCCAGCTTCCCGATATCGAACGAAAACGGCCGTTCGTTAGTTTCTTCTTCCTTGCGGCTCCCCTGCACCAGGCCGCACTCTAACAATAAGTTTGCGCGTTTGGTTTGCACCAGATACGCAGAACCCGTAACACCTTTAGTTGCACCGTAGAATGTTAATTTTGCCATCATTTCTCTCGCGAGCATCGCGGTTCCGCTATACAGTATCGCTAAGCCCTGTTTTTTGGTCCTATTGCCTGACAGTAAACCGAGCAACTTTGGAAGGTAATTAAGGCCTGAGGTTAGCAGCAGCAATCATCCTCGCCAAGACCGGAATTCCAATACAGGTAGTGACATTGCGCTTGAAGAAAGTTCATGAGGGAGCCGCCCACGAGATAGGAGAGGCACGCGCTGGTAGCCTGAAGCATAATCATGAGAAAATATCGAGAACGATGGATTTTTATGTCCGTTCGGCAACGCTTTTAGGGGCCTCTAATGCGTAAAAAACTACTGCTACTTGTACTCTTTTGTTTTGGTTCTGCGCTTTTTGTTGGTGCCCCGCGTGCCGCTGATGGTTTGTACATCGGCGTTAAAGCCGGTTCCATGAACAATGACGCTTCCGGATTTGATGATTCCACTAATGTTGGTGTCATACTGGGCTACGAATTTCTCAATGCCGCGCTGGGCGATATCGCGATAGAAGGTGGCTACAGCAACACGGTAGATAAAGGAAACGCGCCCGGAGGAGACTGGGAGATCGAAACTTTTGCTGCGTATGGCGTATTCCGATCAGCGGGCCCGCTCTACATCAAAGCCAAGGCGGGGGCGCTGAGATCGAACATCAAAGCGCTGGCAGGGTCAAATACCAGCACGGATTTCTCGGCGGGAGTAGGGGGTGGTTTTAGCCTGGGCATTGCGCAGCTTGAAGTGGAATACACTCGCATCAAAGAAGATGTGGACTTTTTGAGCTTAACTGTGAACTTCATGACTCCATTCTAGCAATGTGATGTCTGCTGCCATGACAAACGACTGGTGTCCTAGATTTATGGGGTTAACCACTGGATAGCTATGACCGCCTCGTGTTGGGATGACTTTGCGACTTTCAAGTCGCTCGTGCGTGAACGTGTGGAAGAACTGCTTGCCAACTCCTTGTCGGCCAATCCACCGCAGCTGGTATTGACTCCACCCCTCTTTTGCGTGCGCGAAGCTGCCTGGTACGCGGTCCGAGGTGGTCATCGCTGGCGGGCGATGGTGGCCATTGCGGCCGGGCGAATATTCCATAGGGAAGCCTTGGAGATATGTCTTCCCGTGGGCGCATCCATTGAATTGGCGCACGCGGCATCCCTGATCCTTGACGATCTTCCCAGCATGGATGATGGCAAGCTGCGTCGTGGACAACCGTGCACGCACCTTCAATTCGCGGGTACACCGTGGGCCGTTGACATGGCGCCGGTATTTATGGTCAATCTCGCCTATCAGCTCGCGCTCGCAAACGAACGGGCTGGTTATCGCGAGCGAGTAGAGAGTGCGTCACAAATGAGCCATGCCAGCCACGCGATGATCGCTGGGCAAGAGCTTGATGTTACTCAAGCAAGCAACCGCGGACTCAAAGGCGATGACGGTATGCTCACCTGTTATTCGGCGAAATCCGGCGCGCTGTACGGCTCCGCTGCGGAGGTTGGTGCGGTTACCTGCGGGGCTCCCTTCGAAGACCGACCGCGAATCTATGAAGCTGGTCTCTTACTGGGCCTTGCGTACCAGTTCATGGATGATGTATGCGACGTGGTCGCAACCCATGGCCAGTCTGGAAAGGATTCCGGGGCGGACTCACGCAAGGAAACTGCGGTTGATTTTTTTGGTGTGGATGGAACGAGAACCCGCGCGAAGATGTATCAGGACGAGGCCCTCGATCGACTTTCCGTGTATGGTGCAGTTGCGAACACATTGCGAGAACTTATCCGCAACGCCAGTTGGGCTGCAAGCTGAGGTTCATCGAGACCCTCGACAGGCTTCGTGGCGCCCTTATGGTCATGTAAATTCTCCCAAGCAGTGGCGTAGTCGGGTGCTGGTGAACTGCCTCACCTGAAAGCCGTTGAGCTTTACTGGTTTTTGGTTTGTTCGGCCCGCAAGCGAGCCTTTGTACATTGCTTTGCATCGGTGGTTTCTCGTTGGTCTTAAACCGTACATCGGTTTCATGCCTCACGCGGTGGGCATAAGACTTTACAACGGGGAACAAAATCCAAGCCACATTCTCTATTGTTTAAAGCAACACTTGGCTCATATAATCGACCACGCTCATACCGACGAGAGGAGAACAAGCGCCATGTCACATAAATATGCTGGAGGATGCGATCATATTCATACCCATTCTAATAACGAACCAATAGACAACCACACTTGCCACTGCTCTGTCTGTAAACGCGTTACTGGACAAGATGCAACTCACGTCGTTTTCTTTAACTACGGGGATTTGGAAGTAGAAGATTTAGACGCTGTGAATCGTCAACCTTTCAACGATCAAAACCCCGATGGGCCATTAGAGCTGTGCACATGTTCGACCTGTGGCGCACCCATTATGCTGGATGACAAACTAAGACGAATCCGTGCGATCGTTCCGAATCTTATGGGATACGATTCACAGAGCCTGCCTGCGACCTACCATGCCTTTTTTGACGCGTCCTCAGGCGCTCATGCCCCCGACGACGGCCGTCCTGTCTTCGAAGGTCTGCGTCCCGAGTTCGTTTGGCCTGATCCAGCTTAAGCCGATACAACACGGTCGTTTAACCCCAGCACCAGTGAGTTGGTGTCGGGGATAACTATGGCTTCGACCACGATTTTCGGTGAATCATGGTTTGCATCTCTGCTCCCAACGATCTGGATCTTATGCCAGTCGGTTCAGCTGATAAGGTGGGTCGTCAGTAAACGCACCGCTTCGACTACGTTTATGCCGATGTTCCTCCCATAGAAGTAAACCTACGGGTGATGTTCTGTGATTTACCTCTAAGCGAAACTCACCATCAAAATCCGACAAATCAATCTTATTGATTACGTGGCGCTGCACTGTGACAAAAATTGGAATCAACAAAAGAAACGGTAACCACATTTCCCATGACTGCGCAGATGTGATCTGGCCTAAACCTATCGAGATGATTACAACTGGCATAAAGCCAACTAATATAGTACGCCAAGCTATGGAACAGCATAATACGGCTGACTGATTCCATGTCATTTGTCCAACACTGTCTTTTCGTTTTGGCATTGTCTTGTCCTCCGGTGTCAACGACCATCACGTTAAAAGCCAATACAATGCAAGTCACTGACTAGGATACGCCGCTGTAATGTCAAATGCACCTACCTAAAACAGTAAGATATCCACAGCACATGATTTTCCCTCTATCCGAGCCCTGATACAGGATGCCTGGAATGGAAGTTGGGACCTTCATTTGACGGCCCCTCTGGGTGATCAGTTGTAGAAACAATAAGCGGCCGCCTTGGACGCAAAGCGGAACAAGCTCAACCACACGAGCCTAGTCAGTAACCACCTTGCTCCTTTGAGGCCGGAAGTTGCGTGATTAGAAAATCGACGCGTTGAACGTCAGGTGTTAGATTTCGAAATGTCATTTGCCTTAGGTGGAGATTCTAATGATCGAGCAAGAGAAGATAGTTGGCGGATGTATGTGTGGCGCGGTACGCTACGAGGCCATCGGCAAGCCCTTGTGCGTAGCCCACTGCCACTGCCATAGCTGCCGGCACCACACCGGCGCACCAGTTGTCACCTTTGTTGCATTTGAGGCCGACAAGGTTCGTTTTACTAAAGGCGAGCGCAGCATCTACAATTCCTCGTCGGGGGTGGGACGTGGTTTCTGCAAACAGTGTGGAACCCCTTTGACCTGGGAAGGCGCTTACCGGGAACATGTGATCATAGAGTTCCATATCAGCACCCTCGATGATCCAGATGCCCATGTTCCCGCGTGGCACTGGTATTACGAAGAGCGGATCGCCTGGTTTGACGTCGCCGATGACCTGCCGCGCTACCAGCGTGCAGATAACGAAGAGCCATACTGTCACGGCCCGGCAACTGAAGTCTCTTCGGCCACACATCACTCATGAAGTAATTAGCATTCAATTCCCCTTCCAAAAGTGAGCGCTTTACAATGAGCCGTCCTCATCATGGACCTCGTCACCGGTAAGGGCTGGAAAGAATGTACAGACAACCCGCATACGGGTCTTGGCGCGAACGCGATGTCGATCGTTTTTATTCATGGCATATATTGTACCTGCTCTTATCTCATGCACCTTGCCGTTGTCGAGTTCTTCGACAGTACCTTCTCCCTCGAGGCAATAGCAGGCCTCAAGGTGGTTCTTCTGCCAAAGGTCCATTTCGAAGCCAGCCTCAAGGATACTATCTGTTAAGGTCACGCCCATGTCATCCTCCTTGTGAAGAAGGCGCAGGCTGCGCCACTTATCGCCACGAGCATCTCCTTTGGTACCGACAACATCTTTGAGTGTTTTCACGATCATTCGGCTAACTCCAGTTTGAAATGAGATGACATGTGGAATGTTGTAACAGAGTCAGCAACTACAAAAGTTGCTCAAGTAGAAATTTTGCCTTGTTTACGTCGTGAGTATCGAAACCTTCGGTAAAGCAGCCATAGATGGAGTCCAACAGTTCATGCGCAACTTCCCGTTTGCCTTGGTCGCGCCACAGTTGAGCGAGGCTGATGGCTGCCCGCAGTTCTAGCGATTTTGCTCCCTGCTGATGAGCTACTTTGACGCCGCGCTTAAAACAATCTTCAGCGGCGTTAATATCACCCCGTTCTTGCAGCAGCTCACCTCGGACTCGGTATAACTCCGCTTCCCACCAGTGCACGTTGTTTTGTAGATAGAAACTTAGCGTTTGTTCGACAATCTCTAATCCCTCTTTTACAGAAACATGGAGACCCAGAGTTTCTGCGACCAACGAGATCAGCTCTACGTGCCATCTATCCCGTCCTAATCCTGATTCAACTGATTGTCGCATCAGCAGCAGCCCTTCCCTCTTTCCCTGTGCAAACATCGCCCATCCGCGTGCCGCATCAGCAACGAATTGATAAGTTAGCATTGGCTCCACGGGAACGAACGCAAGTAGCTCATCTGCTTGTCGCATCAGGGCGGGCGCGTTCCTTTGGAATGCAGAAAGCGCCGTTGCGAGCGTCAACTCATTTGCACTTGTGCCCGGGTGACTCAACTCCCGGGCAAGGTCGCGCGATGATGCGGAGAGCTTTTGTGCTTGTTCAGGATAACCGGACAACCAAAGCGCAAGTGCACTGAAGCTGTATGCGCACACTCCTGGGTCATGACCACCAAAGGTATATGTTAGGGCATGATGATCATCTGCTCGGTAGAGGTTGATACCTTGTGTGCAATGATCCAATGCAGCGCTTAGATCGCCGACTAGAAAACGACTTGCCCATTGGCAGTGATGCGCCTCGAGTCGTAATACATCATCGTTTCGCTGTAGGGCGATATCGTGCAGTTGATCTGAAATCCGGCACGCCCTACGCAGATCTTTGTGCATATGGTAAAACCATAAACCCCACATAACAGGAAAGAGTTGTTCAATGTCTCCAGTGTCCTCGCACAAAACCTGTGCTCGAGAGTAATTCTTCTCTACTTCAGTAGATTCAATACCTTCCACACTTGCTAGCGGCACGCCTAAAGCTAAACGAAATACTATCTCTTCCCGGTTGCGCTTCTCGCCTTCCGGTAGTGTTTCGAGCAAACTTAGACCTCGCGTTAAGTGTGCAACAGCTTCTACATAAGCGCCGTGCTCTGCTGACCTTTTACCGGCGCGTAGCCAATAGTTGAGCGCGGATGGAATGAGTCCGGCTTCTGTATAATGGAACGCGAGCAGCTCGGGTTCAATTTCCGCACCCTCTGCAGGAACTTTTTCGAGCGCTTCGGCGATGCGTCTGTGTATTTTTCGTCTAGTACTCTTTAACAAACTTTCGTACGCGGCATCTTGCACTAGAGCGTGTTTAAAAACGTAGTGGGTTTTTGGTGTTGCGCCTCGCCGAAATATCAATGCCGCGTCAGTAAGTTGGGCTAGTGCGTTGGCTAGTTCCTCTTCAGTAAGTGGTGAAACCTTTGCTAGAACCTCGTGCGAGAATTCTCGGCCAATCACTGCCGCGATTTGCGCTACCTCTCTGACCGGGGCTAGTCTGTCGAGTCGAGCCATCAATGAATCGTGCAGAGTGCTTGGAATAGCAAGGTTCAGTAATGGGCCGGTGAGCGCATATCTATCACCCTTATCTTCTAGAAGTTCGGACTCGATGACAGTCTTTGTGAACTCCTCAACGAACAATGGCACTCCATCTGTTTTTTCGATGATTTGATCACGAACCTCATAAGGCAGCTGTTTACCCCCTGTAACCTTGTCAATCATCGTAACTGCTAGACTTTGACTAAAGCGGTTAAGGGTCAGGGCAGTAATATGGGAATGACCCGCCCAAGGTGTCGAGAATTCAGGTCTGAACGTAATTACGGCTAGCACCGGTAGATACTGAGTGCGCTCGATCAACCGGTCTAAAAGTTCAAGTGAAGTCGGGTCTGCCCAATGTACGTCCTCAAATATGATGAGTACTTGCTTTTGCCGAGCCAGGCCTTCCAGCTGGGATACCAGCGCTTCGAACGTTTCGTCCTTTTGCTGCTCAGGTGTCATATCCAGCGATGAATGGCGCCTCTCGATCGGGATTGATAACAAAGAGCCAATCAAAGGGGCAGCATCAAGTGCCTGCGTTGCTTGTAATAGCAACGATTCAAGCTTGTCGAGTCTTACTGCGGGTGAGTCACCCCTGTCGAACCGTGCCGCTCGCTCAAGCTGCGCAATGACCGGGTGCAGTGCACTGTGTGTGTGGTAGGGGGAGCATTGATAGCGAATTGTGATCGGCTCATCAACCAGAGTACGTTCATGTAAGGCCTCGCTTATTCGCGACTTTCCGATGCCTGGTTCGCCGGATAACAGTACCACTTGACCATCGCCTTCCTGAGCATGCTTCCAGCGCTCAAGCAAAAGACCAAGCTCATGCTCACGACCGACAAGAGGTGTCACACGAGTTCTATAGCGCGCTTTAAAGCGGCTCTCAGCTGCACTCGCAGCAATTGCTCGCCATGCCTGCACAGGTTCAGCGATGCCCTTCAGTTCGGAAGTTCCGAGATCTTGGTATTCGAATCGACCTCCGGCAAGATCGTGAGTCTTAGGCCCAATCACGACGCTGTTGATACTAGCCATAGCCTGTAAACGGGCTGCCAGATTGGGTGTCTCTCCGACAACCGCGTGTTCTTGCGATGCACCTTCGCCTATCAGGTCTCCCACGACCACTGGCCCGGTGGCAATTCCGATTCGAACCCCGAACGTAACTCCGTGTGAATCACCGAGGGTTGCATTAAGGTCAGCCATCGAATCAACAACCCCCAATCCGGCATGAATGGCCCTCTCAGCATCATCCTCATGGGCTTGTGGGTAGCCGAAGTAGGCGAGCACACCATCACCCATGTATCGAGCGACATAACCCTCATAACGCTCTATGGCAGCTTTACACCTGTCTTGATACATACGATTGATCTCGCGCATGTCTTCAGGATCGAGCTTCTGGCTAAGCTTAGTTGAATCTGCGAGATCGCAGAACATTACTGTGAGTTGCCGGCGTTCAGCGTCACCAAGCGTTGACGTTGATTCCTTCTGGGCGGCAGTCATCGGTTTTGCCACGTCCTTGGGGAGTTGCTCTATCGCTGCCTGCAAACTCCGACGTGCACCCAATGGCAGGCCTAGCGCTTTCAGGTCATCTTCACTCAACAGCGGGAGAGCCCGAAAGCTGATCTCGTTCTGATAGAATAGCTCTGCATATTTACCGAGGCCAAGCTTCTCCAACCAGCTTTTGACATCATCGAACATCGGTGAAAACCCTAGCTCTATGAGCACGTCAGTGTATCCGAAATTGGCCACTGACGTGGCGTTATGAGAAGTTCAGCGAATTGATGCAATGATCACAGGGTCGTCACCCACTGAAATAGATGACCGAGTACCTGGGCGATCATTTGAAAGATCGGCCATAACCGCTGTAATTGCCCTTTGGTTAGTCGAAAGGAGGGATAGACGATAGCGAACATCGGTGGACAAATGACAATCTAAAGATGCTTGAAGAAACCGCGCGCCAGAACAAGTCGCTAAGCCCTCTGCGGTCCTTGTTGCCGTTCATCACCCCGTATAAGAAAACGCTTGTTCTGGCCGGTAGCGCCCTGTTACTTGCAGCAGGCGCACAATTAAGCCTGCCAATCGCGTTACGTTATCTTATTGACCAGGGATTTCTTGCTGGTGGCGCTGTAAGCATCGATCGTTACTTTCTTGCATTGTTCGCGCTTGCTGCGGCATTCGGAGTTTTCTCGGCGTTGCGCTTCTATCTTGTGTCTTGGCTCGGGGAGCGCGTTGTTGCCGATGTGCGCAATGCGGTTTTCCGCCAGGTCGTGCAACTAGACCCATCATTCTTCGAAGTGACCAAGACCGGAGAGGTTCTATCCAGAATGACCACGGATACGACTCTCATTCAATCCATATCCGGTGCTGGCTTATCGATCGCGCTTCGCTCCACCATCACGCTAGTCGGAGCGTTAACCATGCTGGCGGTTACGAGTCCGAGGCTCACCGGTATGATTCTCATACTGGTGCCACTTGTCATCGCACCAATCATATTGATTGGTCGGCGTGTCCGAACATTGTCTCGCGCGAGTCAGGACCGCATCGCAGACACAAGCGGATTGGCGGGCGAAACGCTAAACGCTGTGCCAACTATACAGGCCTTTACTCTGGAGAAGCTGCAGAGCGAGCGGTTCGCCGACTCAGTGTTTGCGGCGTTTGGCACGGCCGTTAGCCGGATCCGCGTGAGGGCATTGTTGACGGCGATAGCGGTCGTTTTCATATTTGGCGCCGTTACTTTTGTTTTGTGGATCGGAGCCCAGGCTGTTATTGCACGCGAGATGACGGGCGGCGAACTCGGTCAGTTTCTGCTCTATGCAATATTCGTAGCAGGTGCTTCAGCCGGGCTCAGTGAAATGTGGGGAGAGATTCAGCGTGCAGCCGGTGCGATGGAGCGCCTCATGGAGCTGCTCGAGGCTAAACCTTCCATCACCGCACCCGCGAAACCGGTTGCGTTACCTGAGCCGAGCGAGGGACGCATCAGTCTGCAGAAGGTTAATTTTGCCTACCCATCGCGGCCCGGCGTGTTGGCCGTTGACGGTTTCTCTCTTGAAGTTAAACCTGGGGAGACTCTTGCTATCGTCGGCCCGTCCGGAGCCGGCAAGACTACGCTGGTGCAGCTCCTATTGCGGTTCTACGACCCCCAGTCGGGCTCGATAAAAATCGATGGGGTCGATATCACCCTCGCGAATCCGCAGGCAGTTCGTGCCCGAATCGGGCTCGTGCCGCAAGAAACAATGATATTCGGCACGACAGCGAGGGAGAATATTCGTTATGGTCGCCTTCATGCTGACGATGTCGAAATCAAGGCGGCTGCGCAGGCTGCGGCTGCGGACAATTTCATCAGTCAGCTGCCAAACGGATACGAGACATTTCTCGGGGAACGCGGTGCGCGTCTATCCGGTGGCCAACGGCAACGCATCGCAATTGCGCGCGCAGTACTTAAAGATCCTCCGATATTATTGCTCGATGAGGCGACAAGTTCGCTTGATGCCGAGAGTGAGCGGCTTGTGCAAGAAGCGCTGGAGCATCTCATGCGGGGTCGGACGACGATTATCATTGCGCATCGCCTGGCAAGCGTCCTCAAGGCCGATCGCATCGTCGTCATGGATAAAGGCCGCATCGTCGATATCGGCACGCATGAGGAGCTGATTGCGCGCGATTCGCTTTACGCTTGGCTTGCAACGCTGCAGTTTGCTGTGTAAGGAGGCGTGCAATGATGCCCCTGTACCTTAAGCCATCGATGTTTCTGGAGGAGAGCAGATTTGTATCCAGGTTTCTAAGCCACCGATGTATCGGCCACTCAATTCGGCATTACGGCGACATCAATACTGTTGTAAGTGATCCTTTTTCGTGTTTAATGGTAACTTTAAACGTTACCTAACTTAGGCCAAGGGTTTGTCCATGAAAGCGCTTTTCGATGCAATCGCATACAGCAGTGCGACCGAAGACAGGGGTTTGCCGAATGGCATTTACAACCGCCACGATTTTTTCATGTGGGAAAGGCAGAATCTCTTTGGTCTCACTTGGTTTGGTCTGGCCTTCGCCGCTGATATACCAAACCCGGGCGACGTGCGGAAGATAGAGGTATTGGGTTTATCTATTATCCTTGTTCGCACTGAGTCAGGAAAAATCAAGACTTTTTACAACGTATGCCGGCACCGCGGCCGGCAGTTGGTGGACAGCCATTGCAGTGGGATTAAGCTGCTGCGTTGTCCCTATCATGCCTGGACTTATAGGTTGGATGGGCAACTGCAGGGAACGCCCCATATCGGCGGCACGGGCGAGCATCGCGTTGAGGGCTTTGACAAGGATCAATTCGGACTGTTCGAAATACGCAACCATGTTTGGATGGATGTCGTATTTGTCAATCTATCTGGCGAGGCGGAGGATTTCTCCGCTTGGATCGCTCCCCTTGAAATGCATCTTACCCGTTTTTGGGGAGACCAGGGGCCGGGTCAGATGCGCCCGGCCAGCGATGGTGTAATGGAAATGGAAGTGGCGAGCAACTGGAAACTGGCGTTGGAAAATTATCTGGAAGCTTATCATCTGCCGTTCGTACATCCTGGCTTAAACACTTACTCCCCACTCAAGGACCACTACTGCATCGTGAGTGAAGCTAACTATGCCGGCCAAGGAGTCAATAATTACCAGCCCAATACCGGAACCGGCACGCCCATGCCTACTATTGATACATGGACACAAGAGCTGGGACACACCGCTGAGTACCCGGCACTGTATCCCAATGTCTTAATTGGGATTCAGCGGGATCATTTTTTCACCATGCTGCTGATTCCACAGGAAACCAACAAGACCCTTGAACGGGTGGAGCTTTTATTCGTTGGTGATAGCGCCCGGGACGAGGCTTACATCAATACGCGCCAGGCGATACTCGAGGGCTGGCGGGTGGTATTTCAGGAAGACGTTGCGGCGGTGGAGGGCTTGCAGTTGGGGCGAAACGTTGACGTCTTCGACGGTGGTATCCTGACCCCGGTGCTTGACCGTTCGACGCGACACTTTCACCGCTGGTTTGCCCGGCAGGCTCGTAACCGATTCAAAAAAATTGCAGCTTGAGAAGAAATGATGTCACCGAGTGGTTTGAGGGGGGCGGGCGTGAACGTATTTTTCAAACGGATGTACAAAGTGTGCTTTTTCTATCGAGAAAGTTTCGATTCTCGATGAAAGACATAAATGCCTGAGGCAGCAATGATGGCCACGCCGAGCCACGTCGTCAAGTCGGGGAAGTCATCAAAAATCAGCAGCCCGAGTATCGTTGCACCAACGATTTCGACATATTGAAATGGGGCGAGGACACCAACAGGAGCACGACGAAACGCGTGTACAACCAGAAAATGTCCGACAGTCGCGATCAGGCCTAATCCGGCCAATAAAATCCAATGCGATGGTTCTGGCCATACGCTCTGTAATACACCAATGTCGGTGAATGCGCCACATACCAGGGCTACGCTCATTATCAGACAACCAAAAACGCCAGTGAAAAATTGAAGTCTCACCGGATGTTCACTCCTAACGAGCGTACGGGTGAGGATGATGTAAAAGGAAAAGCACAGTGCGGTGCCTGCTGGTAGCAAAACCGGCCAACCAAAGGTTTCAAAAGCTGGGCGTATGATGATTAGCGCCCCAACGAATCCAATTGCTATGGCCGACAATCTTCGCCAGCCTACCGATTCACCAAGCAGTACCGCAGACAGCAGTGTGACGAGAAGGGGTTCGATAAAAAAAATAGAAATTGCATCCGCGATGGGCAAGTACTTCAGACCCGAAAAGAAGAGCAATGTGGCAAAGGCGATCAGCCCCCCGCGCGCCGCGTGCAACAACATTGTAGATGTTAACCATTTGCCTTGGGTGCGCAGGAATAATGGATACATCAATAAGATCTGAAAAAAGAAACGAGACCAGGTTACCTGACCGGATG
>JAHEKE010000121.1 GCA_024638505.1 Gammaproteobacteria bacterium
CATCAACGACTTATCGGCTTCGCTGTAGTAAATCCTCGTTGGATACTTCATTTGCAGCACCTCCATCTCTATAGTTAGAGTTTAGGTGTTGCATCGACCCTTTGAGTCCGCAGTCAGTAGCTGCCCTTTAGACTAAGTTTAGCCCAACGGCAGCTATTAGGGGTGAAGCAGACGCTTCCTGTAACGGGTTTTGGAGGCCCAGGAACGAATGTCGACTCTCACCGATAGCAGAAATTCAAAGTGCCTGAAATTCGCCGAGAATTTGGGCAGCAAACGGCCAGAAGCGGCCCTGCAGCCTTCATCTATAGAAGAATTTCTTGGTGCTAGCTGCTATTTAGCTGGAGCAGGTCCCACAGATTGCCGTATAAGTCTTCGAATACTGCAACGATGCCGTATGACTCTGTTTTGGGCTTTCTTACGAATTTGACACCCCGCTCGATCATCTCGTCGTAGTCCCGCCAAAAGTCGTCCGTATTCAAAAAAAGAAAGACCCGCCCGCCTGTTTGGTTACCGATAAATGCTTGTTGCTCGGGATTCGACGCTCTTGCAAGCAACAAGGTCGCACCATCGGAACCCGGCGGAGCAACGACTACCCAGCGTTTGTCTTGCTCAGCTTGGTAAGTATCTTCAATCAACGTGAAATGGAGAGTCTTCGTGTAAAACTCGATGGCTTCGTCGTAATCGCGAACTACCAGCGCCATATGTACGATAGATTGTTTCAAAATACGGAACTCCACGCCGCCTGAGTGGTTGGCCGCGAACGTCTGCAATGGGTCAGAAGCAAGCCTTTCGGCAGATATTAGCCTAATGCCTGCTATAGGGTGTAAAGCGGTCAATCAGGTCCCGGATTACGGGTGCTTGATTTCGACCACCTGGCTCCTCAATACGAACGACTGCTTTACCCAATAGCGGATGCTCAGATCGCTCGGTTTTGGAGACAATGACCGGCAGCTACCGGCCAAAAGCGGTCACCCGACGTACGTAGTCGCGGGTGTGGGCAACCTCGGGTATTTCTATTCAAGCTCCGATATTTGTTGTTCGACAGCTGAATACAACGAAGCAGCCGCAACGATGTCGTTCTCATGCCGCTTCCATTTATCTTCATTCGGTGCAGTGAACGTATAACGCGAAAGAGGAAAATCTTGATTCGCAATCGCTTGCATCCTTGGTCCATATGGAATTTCTGCGAATTGACAAAGCCTTTGCAGCATCTCGGCAGGGTTGTCCAGAAGCGATTCGTAGCTTAAGTGGGTCCAATCAGCGCGTGGCAACGTGGAAAGGTCGTGCATGATCTGCTCATTTGTTTGCGCCCATTGCCACGCTGCGATCTCCGGTATCGGTCGGCCTCGCATACTGGACCACGCCGGAGGTAGCAAAAGCGACCACTTCGGTCCTCTCCAATCGGGCAATCTCGCGTACGTAACGAATCTCTGTGACTCCCAAGCATCAATCATGCTCCCGATATTCGGCCTAGCTGCTCGATGCAAGAATATGAACTTGGCATTAGGAAACATTCGCCGGAAAAATGGTATTCGCAATGAATTCTTTGGCGTTTTTTCCAGGAACCGAATTGAAGACGGTCGAAACTCTTCAGGGGTCTGCTGATAGCTACTACCAGCAGCGTTCTGGAGCCGGTTCATGAACGCGTCCATCAATAATGCGCCGATTTGCGGCGTGTAGTCTTCAGTCGAGAGCCGATTCGAATCGTAGCCTCGGTTTTCGGGGTGCAGAGTGGGAATCGATTCAACTTCACGCTGGCTCTCATCACCAATGGTCCAAAGGTCGTTGTTCTTTTGCAGAGCTTCGAAAAGCATTGTGCTACCCGACCTCGGCGCCGCAACGATGAAAATCGGATTCCGGAATGTCGGTGGGTTGAATTCCCGAATGTAATCTTCAAGGGATAAGCCTAGCCCTGATTTAGACAATGCTTCTGCGCCGCTTGGGGCTCGAGAGTCATCAATATCAATGTCGGTGCCATGCGTTCTAGTGAGTGTCGAATCAGTCGTGGTCGCTATCCATCCAGCTGCGACTTCGTATGCATTCGCCTCGTTGCTGTCAAATTTTGTGTTCTCCAACAAGGGACGCAGTTTGGCTTTGAGCCGTTTGGCCAGCAGCTCGTAGTGTGGAATAAATTCGGCTAACCCCCCGTAAAGTGCCCAATGACTGCGCCAGTCTTGCTTGAATCGCCTAATCGCAACCACCGCCTGCTCAAACAGCCGCGAATTCGATTCTCGGAAGCTGCCTAGGTCATCTAGCAGTTCGTTGAGCAAATTATCGATTTCATCCGGCGGTCTAACTGGCACCGCGTTGAATCGCTCAAAGTCAAGCTCCGGCACGTCCGCTTCTGGAACGTAGGGCTCATAAGCAATGAAATCCGACCATCCTTCGCCGGGCGTGCTTGGATCCCAGCCAGCATCTACGATTTCCCAGAATCGTGACGTACCGACGGTGTCAATAACGAGATGAATCCGGTCAATATCACTACGATTGTAAACTGCGTGCTGTCTCCAATTATCGAAGGTCCAGACCTCACCTGCTGCCATATGTACATCGATATTGCCGATCGAAGAGAACGTTATGTCTGGATGCGTGATGATCGGGATGTGAATTCGGACCCTGTTTCGCCAGGTGTAGTTGCCATCGCTATGTGAAGGAACATCAGCGCCGCCCGCAAGGCGCATTAATCTTGACCGTCCCACAACGGTATGAAACATAGCCATAGTTTGGAGAATATAGGGGCACCGTTGCAGAGCCGGCGTGGGTCTCATTTCCCCAACGTATCGATCATTAACTTCACCGTTAGCGGAGACAAGGGCGATTGCAGTATTTCCCGTATGTCTGAGAGGATGATAGGTCCAATCAACTTCAGAGAACTGCAATACTTCCTCTGCTAACCGTTCGGCGTCAAATCTTAATGGTAGCTTTATAAATGCAGACGGTAGTCTCATACTCATCTAAATGTTTGGATACAGACCTGGGTGGCTGCTTTGGGTCAGTAGCTGCCCCTTAACCCAAGTTTAGCTCAATGTCTGCTTTCGAGCGTGAGGCGGAAGTCAAAGACGCCGGAAATATTGGATTCTGACTTCAGGATACGGCCAGAAGCCATCGTTCACGCGTAATGCCGAATCTCGATGACATTGCCGTCCGGATCGCGAAAATATTCCGAGCATTCAGCCAGACCCTGAGCGCCAAATGACCGCTCATCTCCTGCTGTGAGTCTAGTTTCGTGTGCGATCAGTCTAGCTCTGAGTGCTAAGTAGTCTTCGGCGTTCATGGAAAGACAGATGTGATTGATGGGCGCTCCACCACTGTCGCCTCCGCCGGTGAACTTTTGCACGCTCGGCAGCATGTCCCTGTTCATTAAATCAAGAATTGTCGAATCGTTCAGACGAACACTAGGAAAGGGCGCGTTTCCTTCCTCAAACTCCTGCTGGCGGACTGGGCACATGCCTATAATGTTGACGTAGAAATTGAGCGCCAGTCTCGGGTTCTCCACCCATAGCACGACGTGGTCAATATTCATGGTTCCTTTCGCTACCATACTTCCCCGCCTCATGAATTGCAGCGACTGCGGGCAATATCTAGGTTGTTATTTTCTCAAATCTGCGCTCTTGAAGCGGACCACTTTGGATTCAGTAGCCGACCTTTTCAGCCATTCTACCTGAATGTATGGTTTGCTCGGAATCGGTCGTCCAAGTTGGCTGAAATGTCACAATTTCAAGGGCAGGAAAAGGCCATATGGAAACGTTCAACCGATGCCGTGCTTCACAACTGAAGGGATCATTTCTTCTGATGCGACACAGCTAGCGAGCGATTCGCTATACAGCTTCCACTCAATAAGGATTGAACAAATTGCCGACTTGTATGCCATGTTCGACTGGCAATCCTCTTCGGGTCCATCGGCTAGCTGTTGCCGCAACTCTTTGAGATAGCACTCGGAAACACCGGGGTGCGCCTCATCATCGGTCTCAAAACGAGTCATACAATAGCTAATCGCCCACCGTGCCGTGATCCCTTCAACCGGGCAGGACTCTTCTGATCCGCTCGCAACAAACGGTAGTACGAGCAATGTAAACCCGATTAGTGTCACCGAAACACGGCGCATTTGATGCCTCGCGGTTGAAATCCTGAGTGGCCGCAATGGGTCAGTAGCGGCCTGTCAGTAGTCTAACACTCGAACTTCTGCTTACGGCTGCGGTTTCAACCGGTCGATGCAACACATTCACTAAATTTTTCGGCCGGTGAGTAAAATTGTAACGTTTCTCGCGGCCGTTCGTTAAGTTGTCTTGC
>JAHEKE010000057.1 GCA_024638505.1 Gammaproteobacteria bacterium
GATATTTCAGTAGGTTGGATGATATCGACTAACGCAACATCGCATTGCATATCCATGGCTGTCAACCCGAATGTCGTAGATCAACAATCCTGATATTCACTGGCACTGTAACTGGCGGTGAGTTGGCGGGCTTGCTCAAGCTCGGTATGGCTCATCTTGATTTGAATGCCATCGCTCGGCAGCTCAATGAGCGACCCCGAAAAACGCTAGGGTTCGATACACCAGCGGAACGATTTAATGCATGTGTTGCATCGATCGGTTGAATCCACAGCCATAAGCGGACGCTCGGCTCTCGGACAACGGGTTGAATTGTTTTGATTCAGCTTTTCTCTCCAGGTGTACAAGAATCTGCTTAATCACCACAGGGTCTTCGATGCTTGCAATAATCTTGACAGCCCCACCGCATGCTTCACAGATCGAAATATCGATATTGAACTCCCCGAGTTTTATTACCTATAATTAAAATCAATGGCATCTGCTCAAGATATGACTTGATGAGTGACGGGAAGTTAAATCTGGAAATCATTAATCAGTTTGCAATATCGCTTTTGCAACAGAATTCACTGGACGATCTGTTGTGGAGTATGGCGTCCAATATTGGTGAGCTGCTTGGGTTCGAAGACTGTGTAATCTACCTGCTTGAAGATGATCAGCTGATTCAAAAAGCGGCCTGTGGTGTGAAAAATCCGGAATCCCGGAACATCAAAAACCAGATTAAAATTCAGCTGGGCGAAGGGATAGTCGGGTCGGTAGGCCTGAATGCCCGAATGGAATATGTTCCGGATCTTTCGAAAGATTCGCGTTATATTGAGGATGAATTCAACGGTTGCTCCGAGCTTGCGGTTCCCCTGCTTTATGAGGCAAAAGTAATCGGAGTTCTGGATTCAGAGTCTTCGAAAGTTGACGGCTTTGATCGGCGCGACCTGAAGATGTTCGAATCACTGGCCAATATCGCAGGTGCGAGAATTGCTTCGGCCATCGCACAGGCAGAGAAAGAAGCTGCCGAAGCGGAACTGGTCAAGGCTAAACTCGATGCGGACAAGGCCAACCAGGCGAAGTCGGATTTTATTGCCAAAATGAGTCACGAGTTTAAAACCCCGTTGAATGCGATTCTCGGATTCTCTAATATTCTGAAAAGGAATGCTGATCCGGCAACTGAGGAGAAGCTCGATAAAATCCTGTGGTCCGGGCAGCATCTTTTAGCCCTGGTTAATGAGTCAATGGATGTGATACAGCTGGAGCAGAATTACCTGAAACTGGATTTGCGACCGGTGCCCATTGAGCAGGTCGTCATCGGATGTATGGATATAATGCAATCAGAGGCTCGCAATGGTGAAGTCCATCTCGAATTCGACTGTGCTTCCCTGCAACTGGAGACAGACCGGAATCGCCTGCAACAGGTGCTGATGAATCTGATCTCGAACGCAATAAAATACAATCGAAAACAGGGGCAGGTAAAGGTGTCGGCTCAGCCGGTTAACGAGGCAGAGCTGGAAATTGTGGTGGAAGATACCGGAGTAGGAATCAATGCCACAGATTTAAAGCTGATCTACGAGCCTTTCAGACGATTCGGTTCCCGGCAGAATGAGATTGAGGGTCATGGTGTCGGCATGATGATATGCCGCCAGTTGGTCGAGGCATTACACGGCAGCATTCATATCAGCAGCGAAGTTGATATTGGTACCCGGGTTTGTCTGCGTCTGCCGTTGAAGTTTCATGAGACGCAGCATTCTGCTATGGGGGGTTGAACGATCCATGGCCTCTAACCACCGGTGAAAAGCAGACACTCATAAAGCTCTGTCGTGGGGCAATCTTCGGCCAGAAACCGCCTCTCAGATTTTATTCTTTAGTTCCCGTTTCCGGCATTGACGGGCTTCTGGGTTTCGTTAAGAAAACGCGCATCCTTTATATTTAAAGCCCGCTCTTGTTATTTGAGCGTGATTGTCTTCCTAAGCGCGGCCTTTATAATGGAATCCAAAAATGTCGGGCGATTAGGGAGTAGTTCAATGGACCTACGGCCAATAGATTCATGTAATGTAGTTGTGCTCGTCGATAACGTCACGGATATCCTTTCGACGACACCAAGATCTGTTACTGGACATACCTCAAATGTACTCAAAGCAGGGGCAAAGGAAATCTCTGGAAAATGCCTTTGCTGTGCTCATTTTGGGCTTTCACTAGTCATTACTGTACAGCACGAAGCGACGCATCACACATTTCTGTTCGATTCCGGACCGGAGGGTGAGACCGTTAAACGAAATGGCAATTGTTTGGGAATCGATTTCGCCTCGATTAAAGCAGCCATGTTTTCTCACGGGCACTGGGATCATGTCGGTGGAATGACAGCCGGTTTGCGACTCATCTATGGCGCTAATGGTGGTATGAAAATACCTGTGCACGTTAATGATGATATGTTTGTTCAACGCGGGACTCGTACACCTCGGGATAAAATTATTCCGTTTGAGAATGTACCGAGCAAAGCCGAGCTGGAGGAAGTTGGCGGCTCTATTGTTTCCGTCGCCGAAGAGCACACATTACTTGAGAATACTATTTACATTAGCGGTGAGATTCCACGAATTACGGCTTACGAAAAGGGGCTCCCAGGGCATGTTAAAAACATAGGCGAAGGTTGGGAATCCGACCCCTTAATTATGGATGAACGATATGCTGCCGTACATATAAAGGACAAGGGCATTATGGTATTCACAGCATGCTCCCATGCTGGCGTTATTAACGTGCTTAAAAACGCTCAAAACGTTTTCGACCCAATTCCTCTTTACGGTGTGATGGGCGGTTTTCATTTATCGGGCAAGGAATGCGAGGCGATCATTCCCGAGACCATAGAAGATATGAAATTACTTGGCTTAAAGGTGATTGTGCCCGGCCATTGCACGGGATGGAGGGCCGTCCATAAGTTGGTAGAAGCATTCGGCGATGAAACAGTGATTATGTCCGCGGTTGGAAATACTCATAGGTTTTGAACTTTTTTATTGAACAAATCCTCGTAAACGGTATACGGCTTAACTTCACCAAGTATCCGGGTTGGGTTTTAAATCGTCGCTGATGCCTCGAGCTTTAGCGCCTGTTTTCTCGTAAGCAGACCCTCACATAGCTGAGGCAGGAGGCAATCTTCGGCCATGAACGGACCCTCGCACAATTAAATATACGAACTAAACTTTCGTACACAACCGGGTAGATTAATCATGTACCTGATGATACTCCCAGTTATCAGGTCATTTACTCACTAATAATTATTAACAGGTCAAAGACCTTTTATATAGGCTGTTAGGCATTATGAAAGAGTTCCTTAGGAAAAACGCAAAGATCACCGGAATATTACTGGGACTTCTTACTGGGGTACTGCAAGGTCTCGACATGGAAAGCATGAAAGAATTTTCCAGATTTAATGAAGGGCATCTAGTAATGTTCATAGCTTTTGGATTGTTTGCTCCACCTCTTATTGGTTTTATGAACTCAATGCCCTGGTTCTCTAGTCGCAAAAATATTCTCGATAGAGTTGATGAATATGTGAGCCTATACTTTTTTATGTTTGCTGGCAGTCTTACGTTCGGAATATCTGGCTGGATAACATTACAAAATAACGGAATCAGCGATGGGACTAATAAAGTGTGTGCATTTTTTGCAGCTGGGGGCATAGGATTTCTTCTCGCCTATTTTGTTAATAGGCATTTTCAAAGAGAAGTTCATGATAATGCCTAACAAACGCATGCGGTCGGACAAATTGCCTGCTTTGGTTCGACTATTGCCGCTGACTCATAGAGTTTGAGCGGCAGTTTTCTCGTAAGCAGACCCTCGTCAAACCCAGTTGGGAGGCAATCTTCGGCCAGAAACGGTCACTCAAAAAAAATTCCAAAGCTCGCTCAGTGGTGGGGTCTCACTTGACGCGTTGGCGTCTGTCAGCACCGAGTCATATTCACAATGTCTGTTTCCGTAAACTGGATGCTGTCCTCTTGGGAGTAGTATCATGCCCCCGATCAGAGTGATATATGGAGAAAAGAATGCTCTACCTACTCCCCACCGCAATGTTCGTAATCATATCAATATCGTGCTACGTACTTTTTACGTCAAAGAGGTTTAAGGGCAAGGTATTTCTCTACACCTTCTTTTTGTTATCCGTATTGGGAGAGCTATTTTGGTTTATCCCTGATGTTCTTTTGCATCATGGCGTAATTGAATCCTTTACCTATGAGGAGTTTTTTATAGCCTGGAATCCAACCGGGGGCATAATTTACTTAACAGCGTGGGCAGTGATGCTGATATTTATTGTGAACCTTAAATCATTAATTAATAGTATCGGTACAAATGTCTCGGCTAATCCATCAGATAATATTGAGAATCAAAGCCATTTAGTTAATGAGTCGCAATACCCGGTTCAAGCTACCCGCAATCCATCGTACCTACCCGGGGTTGGCTTTCTTGTTGCTGCCGTGCTGGCTCTGGTTATCGGAGAAATTATCTCTCAATCCGTTGTAGAGGCGGCGCAAGGGTCCAAAACGTTTTTTGGTGCAGGTGTGCAACTTCAAACAGCAGCAAACATAGAGGGTGTAAGCGCAGCAATAATGGGGGTATTCGGGTTAATCGGGATCATCCTGCTTATAAATACTGCTATCAAAAGATCACGAAACAGTTCCAATCTGACTTGATTCTACATCGTAATTTCTTGAACGATGTAGGGATTAGTCCAAGTAGCTGTGGATGAAAATTTCTACAGATTGCAGATAGAATAGCTATCAATTATATTCATTCGGATTAGGCTCACTTCAAGCAACTAGCCGGTGTCGTAGTTGGGTCGGCTATCGCCACTGATTCATCGAGTTTGAGCGGCAGCTTTCTCAAAAGCAGACCCCCAGCAAGCCCTGGCAGGGGGTAATCTCCGGCCAATAACGGACGCTCGTGATTTTGAAGGATGTTGCTCCTTTTATACTAGCTCACGGCAAGGGTAGCGATTTGTACCAATCCTGTGAGGATTAGTATCACGCCGAGAAACTTACCGATTTTCACTCCGGCCGGGTGAATTTTCTCGATAACCACTGCTGCTGTTAGTGCCGCTACCCAGGCGATGTTCATAACCCCGGCCACAAAAAGCAGGCCCATCAGCGCCCAACAGCAGCCAAGACAAAAAAGCCCGTGTTTGAAACCCATGTGCAGGGTGCCTGTCGCCCCGTCTCGCCATTCGGTTAGCAAAAATCCCATCGGTGTGCGGCAGTGTCGCAAACAAACTTCTTTCAGCGGCGTGAACTGTACCGTTCCTGCCACCACCAATAATATCCCCGTGAGCCAGATAGAACTGCTTGCCATCATCGGCGTGATCATGCCGTATACCTGTAGCCCCCAATGAAGAACCGTTGCAGCTGCACTGAACAGAGTCCAGATCGCCAAATAGGCCGTTACGAAGACCCACGCAAGACCTGACAGTTGTTTATGTCGGCACAAGTTAACAAATGTCAGAACCATGGGTGCAGCAGCGGGTAACATCATCGCCATCATCATGGCCGCCCACATCACGAACACTGCCACAATGTTGCCCATGGTCCAGTTCGAATCCATAGGCATCATTAATTGTGCAAGTGGATTGGTCATGTCCATTACTGCCCAGACAAGAAACACCCATCCGAGCAGTATTACAACCAACAAGATTACGGTCGCACGAGGTTCCCGACGCGCAAGCGCAATCGAACCAACCGATTCCATAAAACTAGCCGCTGTAGCTGAAAGGCGCCGACATTGCGGTCTTTTCGCTTACATCCAGCTTATAACCGTAATCATCAATTTCGAGTTTGCTGGAGCGCCCAACGATTGCCGTCTCGCCGGGTGAGACCGCCAGCGGATGCCCGGCGACGGTCACGGCACCACCGCCTTGACCTTCGATCATTTGTGCTTCGGCGTTACCGAGTCCATCGACAGAAAGCGAAAAATTGCCGTCAGAGGCACTAATACCGATGGCCGCAGGCCTGGCGCCGAGAACCTCACCGATCAGTGGCCCAAGATTTGCAATATGACCGCCCGCTTGCCCTGAGAATATTCCCATCAGTGCCTGGCTTTGCGCCTCATCCGCACGTTCATCTACATAGAGCGCTACTTTCCAGTTACCGTCTTTCATGTGCCCTGGTGAGTGAGCGAGTAATGCCGCATTGAGACCGTCTAATGCTGTGTCGTCGAACGAGCCCTGGTCAATGTGCCAGCCGATCATCACCGTGCATGTGCCATTTGTAGGTGGTGACCAAAATATGCATGGACATACTGCCTCGCAATCACACGCTTCTACATAGGTACCTTTGATATTCCAAGTCGACATTCTTGTTCCCCCCTTTTTATTAATTTGGAATTACAGGCATCATGTTACTTGCTAGTTCATTTGATGTGATTGATTGTTTCTATACCTTCAACGGAGAAATAAAAGGGAGTTATGGTTCAACTCGTTAAGGCGAATCCAGACATTGATCGCTCGCTACTACTGCTACAGATCGTAGAACGCCTGTATTCCGGTTAACGGACACTCAAATTCGCACTACCGGGGTCGTCCTTCGGCCAGAAGCAGACATTCGTAATTCAGATAAACTAAGGAATCATAACTGCTTCTTGTCATTCTGTCGTAAGCCGGAGCCCATTGTCGAGCCTCCTCCAAAATCAGCCAGCGGTCAGCCGCTCCCGCATGCGCGAAACCGTTTTCTCGAGTTCCTGCGCCGCGCGATTGCGCACCAGTGCCGTCGGAATCAGAAAACCGACATCGACGCAGGACTCGTAGACAATTTCATGCAAGCCTTCGAGCGCGGCCTGCAAGTATTCACGGTTGAAGTGCGTACGGCCCTGACGGATGTGGTCGACCCAGCCGGGGCCCGGCCCCGCGATCTTGCTGGCCAGCACGATGCGGTCGCGGTGGCCGGTCTGCTGCAGCCAGTGGCCGATGATTTCCTCGGTGCGTCCATAGGTCCCGGCCTTTGGCGGGATCGGGTACAGCTCCGCGGTATCGGAAAAGTTCACGCCGCGGGCCAGCGCATAATCCATTCGTTCAAAGGCCTCGGCCTGCGTGTTCTGTTCGTCCCACGTCATGGTGCCGAGACAGATGACGCTGACGTCGGTATTAGTGTGGCCAAGTTTGCGGTATTGCATGTGCGGTAGATCCGGTCGTTTGTCAGTCCGTAGTGTAGCCAAAGGTGGGGGGCGCGACAGCGCAGGCTATTTGATCCGCACGTGATAAGGCATACACTGGAGCCCACCATGTATGCGAAATCACCCCTGCATTATGTACTCCGGCACCCGGGACGCTTCCTGCTCGACGTGTTGCGGGGATTCCGGGACAACCAGGGCCTGCTACTGGCCGGTGCGGTAGCCTATTACACCCTGCTGTCGATCATTCCGGTGTTTGCGCTGGTACTGATCGTGTTGTCGCAGTACTTCGAACAGACCCCGCTGCTCGACACCGTGACGACCATCCTCGCACTGGTCGCGCCGATCCGGTCCGAGGTGCTCTCCACACACCTCGAGGCCTTCCTGTCGAACTGGAAGGTCATCGGTACCATGGGCCTGCTGTTGCTGCTATTTTTTAGTTCGCTGGCGTTCACGGTGCTGGAAAATGCCATGTCGATGATCTTCTTCCATCGACGCTTCAGGCAGCGCCGGCACTACATGGTGTCGGCCATCCTGCCGTACGCGTATATCTCGTTGCTGACGGTGGGCTTCCTGGTCGTCAGCCTGATGGCCGGCTGGCTGGACCAGCATAGCGCCGACACACCGTCGCTGCTCGGCATCGATATCGATATGTCGAGTACCACGGCGACCACCCTGTATCTGCTGGGCGTGTTCGGCGAGGTCCTGCTGCTGACCTCGGTCTACCTGGTAATGCCGGTCGGGCAACTGGCCTGGACGCATGCCCTGGTCGGCGGTCTCGTGGCCACGCTGTTGTGGGAACTGACACGCCATGCCCTGGTGTGGTATTTCACCTCGCTGTCGTTCGTCAGCATCATCTACGGCTCGCTCGCCACCACCATTATCATCCTGCTCAGTTTCGAATTCGCGGCCATCATCCTGTTGCTGGGCGCGCAGGTCATCGCCGAGTACGAACGCATCGATCACGGCGGTGTGACGCCCAGGGACAGCTAGCAGACACAGGGGCAAGACATGCGCGACAACATCACCATCAGCACCCGCCAGCGGGAGGAACTGGTGGACATTACCGCGCAGGTCAACACCGTCGTGCAGGCCAGCGGGGTGCGTAACGGGCTGGTGAATCTATACGCGCATGGTGCTACCGCGGCCATCATGGTCCAGGAGAACTGGGACGAGAGTGTGCAGACCGACGTGGTGCATCTGCTCCGCAAACTGATCCCGAAGGGCGTATGGCTGCATGACCGGCAGGACGGCAATGGTGATTCACATCTCAAGTCGGGCCTGGTCGGTCCCTCGGAAACGATACCGCTGATCGATGGCCAGCTGGGGCTGTCGCGCTGGCAGAATATTTTCCTGTGCGAGTTCGACGGTCCACGCAGCGAGCGGACAGTTGTCTGTACGGTGATTGCCGACGTCGGGTAGGTTTTCGGTGACCCGGCGCCATGCGGTCAGCACCATCGGCACAATTTAATGCCGCCGAGTAATGAAATCCCGCATTTTCAGGCATAGGGAGAATTAACACCCTATTTTCATTATTCCACCAAGAAAAGAAAGAGATTCACGAAGCCGATCCAGGCCCGGGGCATCCGAAATCTGCCTGATTCCTGCCGACACGCCCAATATTGCTCCTTCCCACCGGTCAATCCTGTCAAATTTCAGCCGCTGGGGATGCCGATAATCTGCCGCTTTTCTCGCGGGCTTTATGGCTCTTATGTGCCGGTTCCTGACCTTTACCGTGATTTGACTGAGTGTCGGTTCAGGGTCGATAACCGTCGCTGGCGCAACTCACGTTGTGTGGACGAGTGCCGAGGGGTTTATGGATTCGTCCGCGACCGGGGAGGCATATCGATGTGATTGATGGTTTGGCTGCATCCATCTGCGAGCATCTCTGCCTGCGCGTCGCTGACTCTTTCGATGCGTAACCGGCGGCATCGCTCGCCCCTAGACCCCGATGACCTCTTTGTCAGAAAGATCGAAAAATAATAAAAGGATCCGGCATGGGGTATATTATATTGATATCGCGGTAAACCAAGCCTGACCCGCTTACGTTGTAATGTTGTAGTGCGAATTGCGCTGCGCTTATTGACCCTTACGAGTTAGAATCAATCGAGATGAAAACAAAAATCGCGTGGGGCACCGGATGAAAGCACCTCTCCCAGCAGATGAAGACGAGCGCATCGAAGAACTGCGCGACTATCATATTCTCGATACGGGCGCAGAAACCGAGTATGACGATCTTGTCCATCTCGCGTCGCAGATTTGCGGCACCCCGATTGCGGTGGTCTCGCTCGTCGATACGCAACGGCAATACTTCAAAGCACGCATCGGATTGGACGTTACGGAAACGCCACGCGACGTGGCTTTTTGCGCCCATGCCATCCTGAAGCCGGAACTCATGATTGTGCCGGATGCCATGAAAGACGAACGCTTCGCCGATAACCCGTTGGTAACCTCTGATCCAAATATTCGATTCTATGCAGGCACCCCGCTGGTCACGCCCAAAGGTCATTCAATGGGAACGCTTTGCGTGATCGACCGCGTTCCACGCGCGCTGGACGAATCGCAGCAGGAGGCATTGCAAGTTCTCGGCAGACAGGTCGTGAAGCTGATGCAGCTGCGACGGGCGAAGGACGAGGCGGAGCATGCGCATAAAGCCCAATGCGAATTGCTGGAAAGCCTGCGCGTCGAACAGGATCGCTCGGAGCGCCTGCTTCTGAGCATGTTCCCCAAGGCAATTGCGGATCGCTTGAGAAAAGAGACACCAACTTTTATAGCCGAAGAATATCCCGAAGCGACCGTTCTCTTCACCCATGTGAATGATTTCTGGCATATCGCGGGTTCGCGGCCACCCGAGCAATTCATCGACCTGCTGAATCAAGTGTTCTCGCTGTTCGACCGTCTGGCTGACGAGCATGGCGTTCAGAAGATCAAGACCATCGGCGACACCTACATGGCGGTTTGCGGAATTCCCGAAGCGCGACCGGACCATGCCGAGGCCATTGCCGAAATGGCCTTGTGCATGCAGCGAGACATTGCGACGATCGCGAGCGGCTCGCGCGAGCCATTCAGGGTACGAATCGGAATCCACACTGGATCGGCAATTGCCGGCGTCGTGGGGATTACCAAGCTCGCTTACGACCTGTGGGGTCCGGCGGTCAACCTTGCAAGTCAGATGGAATCGTCGAGTGTCGCGGGTGGCATTCAAGTCAGCTCGACGACTCATGAACTGCTGAAGGACAAATTCATCTTCGAGCCGCGTGGGGAGTTCTACGTCCCGGGGCAAGGTGAAATCTCGACCTATATGCTCATGGGACGCCACCTTTAGCGATTTCTTCCAGCAGCATCTGGGCTCGCGCATGCGCATCATCATCGCCGGCATTCGCTGCCGCAGTCAGACTGGACTCGGCAAACACTTTGGCTGAACCGAGATCACCCAATCCAGCCAGACTTCGCGCGGCGAGGAAAAAGCGGTCTGCAGCCAGAGCGGTGTTTCCGGCCGAAAGATGAGCTCTGGCAGCGCGAGCGAACGCGTTGCCCATGTCTCGATAGCGGTGCGCAGTTCGCAGTAGTTCTGACTCTGCGTCGAAGAAGCGTGCCGCGACCACCATGTTGCCGTCCAGGCGCGCAATTATGCCTCGCAATTTATTTATATCTGCGCGAATGGATGGTGCGAAGTCCGATTTCGCAGATGCGACCAGCCCTTCGATCGACTGCAATTCAGATTTGGCCGAAGGCAATTCGCCGGTGTCACAAAATATTTGCCCGCGAAGAATCTTCGCTTGAAGATGCATATTCCGGGGCGCTTTGGAGGCAATGACCTGGTTCGCCAGTGCAATGGCTTCGGGCAAACGCTCGCGTAGATAGGCGACCTTCGCGCGGAGCAAGCGGATGTCAATCGTGTCGGATGACGCGCGGATCGCATCGTATTCGGATTGACGAAGCAGTTGGTCAGCCACCTCGTAGTGTTGAAGGCCGATCTCGGACATCGCAAGATTATATGCAGCATCGGCGGCCAGATCGGCGTCATTGATGGCCTGGGCCCGCACCAGTGCTCGGCGATACAGCGTCTGCGCCTGAGAATAGTTGCCCAGGTCGTATGCCAGTCTTGCCGCGGACGAGGCCTGCAGCACCAGCGTGTCGCCGGTCGGCTCACTTGGTTGAGGGCCAGGACCCGCGCACGCGGTGCACAGGCTGAGCAGGATCGCTGAAAGGCCACCGATTACGGCATCTCGCTGGAACGTCAACGATCGGTCCCGACGCGATCACCGCTCAAGCGGGTGCCGGTCTGCGGTTCATCCATGTAGCCTCTGACGAGCCAACTGCGTTGCACGCCTTCTGTCAGCCGTTGAATCTGGTACATGGTCTGCTGCGTCTGCAATAGCACAGCCGGCACGGAGTCGACCGCGTCCTTGAGTGATTTCTCCAGCTCGGGCATCGCACTCGCGAGGCGCTGTGCCTCCAAAGACGAGGTGCGTATGTTCTTCATGCTCTCCTGCATGTCGACGCCGATCTGTGGGAGATGTTCAGCAAATTTTCGCGCGCCGGCGAGCGTAGCGTGCAACTCATCGAGAGAAGCGTTGAACTTGGGCAGCGCCGCTCGCAGCTCCCGGGCAGGCTTGGGATCGAACAACAACATGCCGGCCAGGCCTTCGCCTTTTTCCAGTGCCGCTCCCACTCGATTTAAGTGGGCCAGCGCCTGCTTCAGGTTACCTTGTTCCGAGCGAAATTCAGAGGCCAGCATCGAGTATTCCGCGATCGCAAAACGCAACTCGCTAATAGCTGGCAATGCTTCATCGCGAAACGCGGCCAGCGTTTCTTCCATCAACTGGGTAGGTGCCTTGTCCGCCACGCTGTTGATAAATCCACCGCGGGTGGGAAGCACATCGCCATTGCCTCGCGTGATTTCGATGGAAGCATCGCCAATGCCGAACGGCTTGCGGATGATGGCTTGCGAATCCGTGCGGACGAAGCGGATGAAGTTTCCGTGAATAGTGACCACCGCTTCCATGCTGCCGGCGTCAGTCACGATGATATCTTCCACAGATCCGACTACGGAGCCAAGGATTAGTACGTCGCCGCCTTTGCGCAGTCCCAGTGAGCCCTCCGGTGGCAAATGAATTGCAAGCCTTTGGCTGGGTGTGAACCATCGCTGCGTCTTGGGTCCCAGTACCGCAGCAGTTATCGCGATCGCGACCGCCAACAGAACGAACAGGCCGACAATTTCGTTTGCTCGCCTGACTTTCAAAGGTTTTGGCATGATCTAATTTTCCTCCTCAATACTCATCTGAGAGCCCGTCATCTTGTAACGCATTGTCGGCTTGATGCCGGGATCGTTCCATACGTCCCAGTTGTCGGTCGTCCACAAAATCGCTGCGCCACGTGAGCGGGCTTTGTTCACACTCGCCATTAGTGCGGGCATGATCGCGGGATAGACGCCAGCGGTCGGTCGCTCAAGGATCAGCAATTCCGGCTCACCCATAAATCCCCGGACACACGCCGCCCGGCGAAGATCCGGTGGGCGCACACTGGACGGCCTACTTTGTGGCAGACCTGGCAACGAAAACAGCCGCGCCAATTTGGACGCTTCATCGCGTATTTCCGATTCGGTGCGCCGCGTGTGATGGCGTTGCGATAGCGTGATGTTTTCGTCGATGTCCAGTTCGCTGATCCACCCGGGTTCTTCGAATACGCGCCCGATCTTTGCGCGCGCGGCAAGTTTGGCGTCAAGAGCAAGGCTCGACCAACTCTCGCCTAGAAAGCAAACGCTGCCCTGTACTGGCTCGACCAGGCCCTGGGCCACATCCGCCAGCGGAATTCTCAGATGGCCTTCCTCCAGCTGAACGAGCGCCAGCTCAGCGCGGTGTAGAGACAAGCTCACTTGCCAGATGGCGCAATCGTAGAGATGCCCGCCTTCGGCCGCCACTTGCTGAAACTCCAGAACCGCATCGCTCATAGTACGTTCGACCGTTGACTTTGCTTCTATGCACACGAGCTTACACGTAAGCCACGACAGAGATAAATGCGCTCACAATAAACAGCGCGATCACCGACCGCTGAACCCCAATCTGGCACGCACGCGGAACCGAGGCATTGGTATCGCCAGCGTCAAGTCCCGCAGCGCAGCAAATACACCCGGACAGCAAAGCGGGAATGGTACTCTTGAGTAAAAGGTTTGCGACATCTGGCGGCGCAAGCGCACTGAGCGTATCGGCAGTGAAATCCCAGAAGGTGCCGGTCTTTGCATCGATCCATTGCCCGCCGATGTAGACACTGAGAAACGAACAAGCGATGAATATCAAGGTCAGGCACCACGTCGAGATGACCAGGCCGATCGTTCGCGGAAGGATGTAATAAAGCAGTAAATCCAGTCCTTGCCCCTCGACGACCCGATCCTCTCCCGATACGTGAATCAAAGCGAGTTCCGCTGCAATGGCGCTGCCACTGCGGGCGATCACGACGAGATTGACAAGCAATGGACCCAACTCGCGCACGATCACCGCTACCATGATCGGGCCCAGAAACCGCGATTGGACAATTTGTTCTAACCAAAGTTGATACTGGATAATCAACAAAATGCCGAGCGCAATGCCGAGCACGCAGACGATGCCGATCGCATCCGAGCCTGATGAAACCACCTTGCGTGCCAGCGCACTGCGGATGCTGCGCCGCCAACTCGACGGCTGAACCGCGGCCATCAGCACTGCCGACACGATTGCCAGCATCTGCAGGATTTTGCGTACTTGATCCAGCGTGAACTCGCCAACAAGCGCAAGCAGCGCAAGCCGCGGAATCAACTTGTCGAACCAGTGACGCGGGGGCGTTCGACTGGAAACGACGGTGTCTGGAATGCGAGCCATGGGATACTTACGAAAGTTCGAAATTATTGTAAAGCTGTTTCGGCAGCACTGCATTAAAAAAGGCGACAGGAAGAAAGTGACAATGCCGCGTCATGATGACACGACCAGGCTGTTGGTTCAGGGGGCGAGGATCTAACCGGACTGATTGAGCTACGAACATGAACTCCCTTCCAGAGTATAGGAGAAATTAACAACCTATTTTCCTTATTCCACCAAGAAAAGAAAGAGATTCACGACGCAGCCCGGCTCTGGCGTATCCGAAATCTGACTGATTTCCACCGATACCCCCAATATTGCTCATTCCCGCCGGTCAATCTTGTTAAATTTCAGCCACCCGGCATACCGGCTATCTGCGGCGGTTCTTGCAAATTGACGCGAGCGCGAGACTCTGTTGTGGGTCGATTATTGTCGCTGTCGCATCGTGCTTGAGAGTCTGTTTTCTCGAAAGCTTACGCTCGTAATTCCTGCTTGAGCTTCGTTCTTCGGCCAGTTTCGGACACTCGCTACCCGAGACAACCCGGAATAGCAACCGTTAAAGCGGGGGCTTGACAGTGACGCCCGATTAAAGGAGTGGACAATTGGCATTCAATAAAAGAAGTTAACAAGCGACCCCTTCCTTGGCGGCGTTTTTGCAACTAGAGTTTTAAATTTTTAAAAAATTTCAGGATTTTGGAAGGGTAAATAAAAAGCTGCTACCTCTCCCTGTACCATCGGACTCCACCCATACTTCCCCACCGTGCACTTCGACGATTCGCTTAACCAACGCCAGGCCTACACCAGTTCCCTCCGGGCTCGCATCCAGTCTCTCGAACAAGCTAAAAATCTTCTCATGAAACTCTGAGGAAATACCGATTCCATTGTCGTGGACGTAACAACAAATCATGCCGGCTTTATCGACCGAGCCGATTCGAATTTGGGGTGCTATTTGATCACCCATAAACTTAATCGCGTTTTCGACCAAGTTCACGAAAACCTCAACCAATCGCTTCTCGTCTCCAAATACCTCCGGCATATCGCCAGCTGTGATTTCAACCCCCTGTTGCTGGACCCTGATCACTAATTGATCGAGCGCCTTCCTTACAATATCGCTGAGGTCACAGGTTTTCGGATCATCCATGACTCGACCAATCCGACTAAGTTCGAGTAAATCATTTAACAGGGTGCCCATGGTATTGGCTGCGTTACTTATTTCTTCAATGTGACCCGTAACCCAGTCCTTGTCGTTGGCAGAAATTTCCTTTGCTAGTATGCCTAAAAAACCGTTAATCGTAATCAGAGGTGTCTTTAGATCATGTGACACCGTGTATGCAAAACGCTCCAGTTCTGCATTCTTGTTTTCCAGCTCGGCAGCAATTCTTTTACGTTCTGTGATTTCCAGTTCGAGTTGTTTGATCGTATCGGACAGTTGCCGTGTGCGTTCCAGAACCTGCGTTTCCAGCAAATCCCTTGAACGACGCAGAGTCTGTTCGGCCTCTTTCTGTTCGGTTATATCCTTCAAAACACCGATAGCTTGATTGCTCATACTGGCGGGGTCCCATATCGATATGCTTTTTTCCCGAATCCATCGTATTTCACCGCTTGGTTGCCGGATCCGATACTCCGTATCGGCATGCTGATTCGTTTTTCGACTTTCGTAGATTTTCAGCATGCGTTCGCGATCGTCTTCGTGAAGCAGCGCAATATCATCTTCAAATGAGCTGACCCGCTGCAGAAAATCTGTTCTGGGTAGTCCGTATATATCCGTAAGCCCGGGACTTACATACAGGTACTCTTCGGTATCCAGGTTCCAGATGTAATGTCCTATTCCTGGTACCAGTTCAAACTGTCTAATTATCGTGTCGCGTTTTTCCAGGTCTTTCTCGTGCTCCTTGAGTTCCGTAATGTCCTGCACTGTTCCAATCGACTCTATGCAGTTTCCGGCCTCGTCCATGATATCCGTCGCAATCTCTCGCACATGAATCCAGTGCCCATCTTTATGCTGCGTGCGGTAAACAAAATCTTGCTTGCCTAGGTCTGAATAATAGGCTTCCAAGAGTGCTTCCTTATCTTCGGGATGCACGGTGGTCATATCGTCTTCAAAATGCAGGAAACGGTCGAGATACTCTGACACGGTATAGCCATGGATGGCCGCACACTCTTCGGAAATATCAATGTACTTCAGTGCAACCTCATCATAATGCCAGTAGCCCAGCTTGGCAGTTCGAGCCGCCAATTTGAGCTTGGCTTCGCTTTCTTCAATATTCTTGCGCATATTCACCTGCTCGGTGATATCCTGGATCGCACCAAATGAACGCGTAATTACACCGCCTTCTTCCTGGATTCCATATTCGAGCTCGCGCACATTTCGCACTTCGCCATCGGGTCTGACCATGCGATATTCAAATACGTGGGCAAGGCCACGCGCATGCCCAGGATTCAGGATACTACTCAGATTATCGATATAGTGCTCCAGGTCGTCGGGGTGGATAAAAGTGAAAAAATCTTCTTCACACTGGCATTTTTCATACAGTGTATCCAGACTAATTCCCATAATATCTGCCATTTCCTTGGAGAAATAAGCGGATCGTTTTGTTATTTCATCCCATTCCCAATATCCTATCCTAATCGCAGCTGACAGGGTTTGAAGCTGTTCTTGCTTTGCTTTCCCGGCATCTTCCATTGCGGCCAATTTGTCACGCAGGTCGGCGTTTTCATCGAGCATTTCTCGATTCGATGATTGTAAATCAGCGAGATTTGGAGTATTCCGCATAAAAATCAGGACGTTATCTCAGGTTCTAGTCTGGTCAGGGTTTACGCTTATTCCATGTTTATCCATGAATTGCGAGATTGCAGTCGAACTACAAAATAAAATACTGGATTAGGTTGAGTTATCAAAGTGATGCGTATTTGATTTAAACAGCAGTTGAGCGTCCGTTCAGGGTCGGTAGCAGAAGCTCATAATTGCTGGCTAAGGGTCTGTTTTCTCCAAAGGAGATGCTGAGAAACTATTCCTGGGCTTCGGGAATCGGCCAGGAGCGGACGCTCGACGTATATAATTAATTTAGTAACTAGAAGCAATAAAACCTTTAGGCAAACCACAAGAATAATAGCTCTAAGGTTCTTAAATCTAGTTGTTGGCAATCAAACGTGAATCGCACTGTAAGACATTCAAGCCTTTAGTTAATTCTGATGAAACCAGTATGTTTGAATGTCAGTTCGCAAGAAAAATAGCTACTAATAAAAGCAAGAATGTAATTCCTTGCATACCAACCCTCGCAAACATTAACTGTGTTGAATGCTTCTGATCAAATTCTCCACCATGAGCCATTGACCAAATACCAGTGCCAATCAAACCAACAGTTATCAAAAGAGCAGCCACTATTA
>JAHEKE010000058.1 GCA_024638505.1 Gammaproteobacteria bacterium
CAATAAGCGCCGACACTCCGAGAGCGTCGGAAACGGGATGGATCATCTATTCCTGCCATAAAGGCAAGCGCAGTAATCGGGCCAACACCGGGGACTGTCATGAACTGGCAAGTCGTCTCGTTGAAAAAGTCGCTTCCGGTGTTCGGCAGCAAAAGATGAGAAATTCCGACATCATAGGATCGCGTGTAAGCGACGATCTGGATTCAGGTAATGGTTTAAGGACCCCTCAATTTACGAAAAATTTCGACCGACCGACTTTTTCAACACAATAGGCCGCTCAGAGTCTGTCGATACAAGAAAAGTAGCGTTGCGATAAGCAATTATTGATCGGGCTGCTTTTCAGGCCGGAGCTGACATTCGAGCTAATCTCTGCGCGACGCGATTTCACTGCGCTCCAAATGCCATATACGCTTTATTAACCTGAGCCGTGACTTCTTCAAGCGTACAGGTGTTCGTTTTATAGGTAATAGCTTCTGATGCAGTATTCAGTATTTTCAAATGCTTACTTTTTTCTGGATAACTAGCACTGTCGCTTGCGTTCATTTGACTAATACATAACCGAAGCACAAAAGACAGTGTTGCAGCTTTCTCAAGAATTTTTCATCCATTGGACTGTGGTCCAACTCTACAACTAAGTCCCTAAATCTACTTTCAATTTCAAAAAAGCTTATTACTCTAGCTTTCATCTGCCTTTGGCTGTAAGAAAGATGCGGGTCTACAACTAGTTCAGAGCATAACGAATAACTGACTCGAGTACTCAGAATATTATCTTAACGATCTGGCATTGATAGGCCACGAGATTAATTCTAAAACTTGAGAGTCACTTGACAGAAAACATTTGGTCTGGAGTGTGCTCAACAGCGGTCATAGGGCCAGTAAGTGTTGCTATGTAGCAGCGACTTCTGGAGTCGACCCGTTCCTGTCATTAGATGAAATCTCCCACCCCATCGACGCCACCAGGATGCCACAGGCCTTGATCGTATCAGATTAACCTACCCCATATGAAGAAAGGCCAACAAGATGAACAGTACCGTTTTAAGTGGATTCCACTTGGTACAACGCTTAGCGTCAATCGACGTTCCGATTGTATGCTTCATTCTGTCTGGCCCACGCTTGATACAACTCATCAGGCCAAAGGGACTGAAACCAATGGATGATGTCTTCAATCTCCGTGTCGTCTAACTGCGAACTAAAGGCGGGCATCACTACACCACCGTTTCGAATCATCTCCAGTAACTGAGCTTTCGGGTGGTGCCAAGTATGCGCCGATCCATTAAGTGGAGGTGGCGGATAGTTACCGGAAGCATCACGTCTGTGCCAATTTGGTGCGCCTATCCCACCCTCACCGTGGCACTGAACGCAGTTTGCGCTGTATAACTTGGCGCCTCTTGCCACGCTGTCGGGATCAGTGTTCCGAGTTAGTAGAGATTGAGTACCCTTATCTCCCCCACCAATTTCGTTTAATTCCTGCATAAGGTCTTTTAATGAGTCGAGCTTGGGGGCAGTACCACCCACGGATTCTGCATAAGCGGAAAACGAGTGGACCAAAACAGCCGATAACATAAATAAACAAATCGGTTTAATCATACGCATGACGTTTCGTAACTTTAACAACCCATATCACCGGTAGCGGTCCTACTTACATACAGCTCATGTGACGTGGGCCCTGACACTCCAGTATTCGATCACTCCATAGGCTCTTTATATATGCCACTAAATCACGTGCCTGCTCCATAGAGAGAACGCCCTCCTACGTTGGCATGCGTGTGCGGGATCGTGGTGTCCCTTTCAAAATGATCTGTATTTAGGTCGAACTCCGCGGTTGTACTCTAAATAGAACCTAGTCGTATCACCTCGTCCGCTTAAATACGCATCTTCAGTTTATGGGGTTACTTTAAATAGTGCTTCGATAATCTGCGTAGCAGCCCGAGCCTTCCAGATTCCCGAATTGCTTTGAACTCGGTGCCCCTCATGACACGATTGAACCCGTCCACTCTATCCCACAGGTTTCGATTCCAGGCTATCCAGCCAAAGGCCCGCACTGCCCAGTAGATGCTATACCGCATCCAAGTTGGTACGGCCAATACACCCATAGCCTCCAGCATAATTTGGTCGGCTGCGTTCCGCTCTCTTTTTTGACTCCAGTAAAGCCAGTCATGCACCACAGCCGCATTGCCATACTTTCCCCATTTCGGTAAGACGATCCAAAAAACACGGGGGATCGATGCGAAATCAGTCATGAATCCAATTTCTACGTTTACGACATCACCACTACCTTCCTCGCCAACCTCATAGCCGAATGAATTAATCAAAACCCATGTCTTACCATCGGCTAATGGTGATACCACTAAGGCTTCAGTGAAACGACTCATTTGTTGCCGCTTATTCCATCATGTACAGTTCTACCGACACGCGGCCAAAGCTTTGGCAGTATCATAGAACTCCTGGAATTCGATGATCTTCGAGTCTCTTATTCTGATGATATCTACTTTTGGGGTATCCACTTCTCTACCCGTTTCCCTGTTCCTCCACCCACAACTGCCGACCATGACTACGCGGTCTCCTTGGGCAATAAACTCATCGACGGTATAGTGAATCATCTCCCATCGGCTACCTAATTCCTGGAAATACTGTACGACATCGTTTTTGCAATTACATACTTTAGTGAACTCCATTCCGGGTGCGCCATCTGCGAGTGAGCGCCACTTAACGTCGTCTGCAATTAGATTCATCCAATAATCTACACTTTCAGCCTTACTATCGTTCCACAGCTGATATCCTTTTTTTAGGAGCTTTACGTTTTCTTCTACGCTCATATCTTTCTCCTCTATCTTGGTGGCTTACGAGTGAGTATAAAATGCTGTAGCTTGCCCCACACAGAAGATGGTTACTGGTTTCACGGAAAAGTCGCGGAGAATGTTGCTGGCCATCTTCATAATAATTGGAAGCACCTATAGTAAAGTTCAGAGTATTAGAGGGGGCTATCTCATGCCAACCATATTCGATACACCACCGCAGGCTGTCCAAACTAATCTCGATGGCTTAGTAGCGGCACTTGATACTGAAATCCCAGCCAAAGCGAACGACAACCTGCTCATCGCAACGTGGAACATCCGCTCCTTTGCCTCCCTCACACGCAAATGGTTTGCACGATCTAACGATAGCCCTGAACGTGACCTGCAAGGGTTACGAGCGATTATAGAGATTCTTTCTCGTTTTGATGTCATGGCGATCCAAGAAGTCAAAGGTGATCTACGCGCTTTACGCGACACCATTCGCTTTCTTGGTGATACTTGGGGCTTTTTTATGACCGATATCAACATCGGTGACGCAGGCATACTGCCTACTATTTAACACTTGGATTGCGCCTGGGCCTCGGCCGCGAGTCGTTGCCAGAGGTTAGTCGCCTCGAGCTGGCTCACGGTGTAGCCGTAGGGCGCGAATAGGGCGAACACTTGTCCACTGGCGTGATCGAGGTTGTTGGCAACATCCGCGCAGTAATAGTTCAACAATGTATCGCTGAAATGCCATATCGCTAACTCGATTACCCGTCGCCCTACATTCTGGCAGGCGGTGGCCTTGTTGGTCGGGTTCTGTGGATCGTTCGGGTCAAAGGGAAACCAGCTCTGAAAGGTCGCCCCGTCTATCAAAAGCTGGCTTGCCGGATAGTTGGTTTTGGCCAACGAGTTGTAGGGATCGTCGCCGTGGCTTAAGTAGCGCTCGACGGTGATGAAGTACGGAACGGTATGACCGCAACCCGATACCCTTGGAATGACTGGTATATTGACGGACCGAAGCAGAGACCGGAGAAAACCGCTCGTGCCCCAACAGCCGGCGGTCCAGTGCTGTGGCGTCGGAAAGCTCCCGGCGTATTGCGGATCGAGCAGCAGTGTCCCCTCGATGATGCGCCGCATCGGCGCTGCCCCACGGTACTGCCAGTGGTATTCGGCGTTTTGCGGGCTAGGGCTGCCAAGGAAGTGCGCCAAATTCCAGCGGCACCAGTCGAGCACACGGGCGATGGTGTCCAACGCGGTTGAGCTGATGAGATTGTTCTGATTAAGAAAGGGGTAGGTGAAGGTCGGGTGCGAGGGCGTGACCTTCTCCAAGCTCTGGCTGCCGCCGAGGACATAACCACCTGGAAGGTCCGAATCCCAGGCGCCACCATCATTGGTGTCGTGGCGGAACATCAGGAAGCCTGAGAAGAGGTGTTCCAGCTCCTCCTTCGAATAGGTTCGGATGGTCCAGGGGACCCAGCCGCCTATCTCCGCCGCCAGGCTATGCGCGACATGGGCGAGATAGAGCGGCCATGCCTGCGTTTGGGCATCGAAGACCGTGCGGAAATAGGGCGCGCCGTCTGCGGCGTAGTCCTGATTCGGGGGCGGGTCTTCAACATAAGTCCCCGGAAAGTTAGTCATGCCATTGGCATACCAGGCGCGGGCATCGACCCAGGCCTGACGCAGCTGTGCCTTCATCGTGATAGTCCAGTTCGGCCAAGCGAGTAGTTGCGCGGAGGGGAAACCCGGGGCCGGTTCCCAGATAATGGCATCGGCGACAGTAGGGTTTTCAGCCAGCCAGCAATCGAGATACTGCGGTGTGCCGACGAGTTCCTTGCACGCCGGTGGTTTATAACCCGACTTGGAACTCCGTTTCGGTTTGAACGGCTTGGGAAGCCTCTGACCGGGTGCGTGGTAGGGACGGTCGGGATCTGGTTTGATTGACGGTCGGTGTTTAGATTTTTTTTTCGGTTTTCTTGGTGTATTCGGCGTTTTGGGCACTTTTGGGCGCGGCTTTTTCGATTTCAGTTTTTTGCGCTTCTTGACCTTGATTTGTTTGTTCATGAGGCCACCTGTCCCCTATGGGGAGCCCGCCGAATGTAGAGAAAACGTGTGTACGGATGTGTTTGCCTCCATGACAAAAAGTACAGCTGTGATTGCAGCATTAATCAACCAAGTACAACGGGCATCCATTACCGTTTGTCAGCCGATAGTAATTGCGCCTGGCAGACTAAATTAGGTGTTTGGATGATTTACACTCCGACATTGAAAACACCAGACTTAGCGTTGGCGAAGTGGTTATTATGGAAGCCATCCCCAACGCGCCTGTATGTTGTTGAGTTTCGACGGTTTATTTCAACGTTTCGTCCGGTATCTCGTGATTCTCAGAATACGTTGCCTATCTTACATATGTGAGGTCTTACGTTTGACCATGATGTAAATCGGAGTCCGTTACTTACAAAAATCTTTTAAGCTTGTTCAAAGGGGATGGCTATGGTTCGTGTGATTCGACGATACCTTCAGGGTTTTCTTTTTATTGCTTTAGTAACGGCAATCTCACTTTGCACCGCAGCGCAACCGCAGTTGCCCGGCCAACGCCTTGCGCCAGAGAACATTCAAAAGCTCAAACTTTCCGCTACCAATGAAGTTAGGCAAACATATGATGTCAGCATGATTGGTGATCGGATAACCGTCCGAGGAGCTGAATTTTTCGTTGGTCTCTTCGCGCTGAACAACACCCCGGAATTGTGGTTGTTTCAAAATATACGCGATAAGGCCGTGATCGAGGGGGATATGGTCATGGGGCCGTTCGATGCCGTGATGGAACAACAGCAGGCCATCAAAGCCGCCCTTACCAGCCCGGCTTTCGCATTGACATCTTTACCCGGCTCGTTTGAACGCTGGCCAAGCCGTACCATCCCTTTTACGTTCCAAGGCGACCTCGTAAATCATGAAATCCCGACGGAAATCCGGCAACCGATTATCGATGCTATGGCCCACATCGAAGAGCGCACACCGCTTCGCTTTCGAGAAAAAAATGATAGTGACGAGTCCTGGATTCAGTTTGCGCGTCAGTGGGATACTTCCTTCTGCCCCCGATCCTCTGCTAACTTTGGCAGACGCAATGGTGCATCGGTCGTACACATTCAGCTTACCGATTGCAGTAAACGCACCGAATGCGAGGGTGATGATCCGCCGGACGACCTCGACTGTAGCAACTTTTTCGATCAATCGGGCTTACTTAAGCGCTCTGCCATTCATGAGATTGGCCACACCCTGGGATTTAAGCACGAGCAGTCGCGGTCAGATCGCGATGACTATATCGAACTCGATATGGAATGTATCGAGTCAACTTTCTTAAGTTGGTGGATTTCCAAATTCGGCAACTACAACACGGCTGGTACCGGCTTTGAAACGATAGGTCCGTATGATTTTGAGTCGATTATGCACTACCCAACCGATATGCGGACTGTAGATGGTGAAGACTGTTTTACCGTAGTAAAAAAGTCAGAACATCGGGACGAAGGCGATGACCTAGGCATTATTAGACAAAGTACGCAACTCAGCAAACATGATATCAATGCGCTCTACCACATGTATAGAAGAAATACTCAGACTAATGACACCAATGAGCGATTCGGCGGGGTGATGATCGCGCAGGACTTTGACAAGGACGGATACGATGATCTGGCTGTCTCAGCGACTACCCATCGCGCTCCCGGTAATGGCCCAAGCAGTGGCGCGGCATTTCTGTTCAAGGGAACTGCAACGGGATATGTGTATTGGAAGCGAATCGATCCACCCGACCCACAAAATAGTCAACGCTTTGGTCATTCTCTTGCTGCCGCGGATTTTGATCTCGACGGGACAATAGACCTAGCCATTGGTGCACCTGGTACCAGCGTCGGTGGCAAAGCGGATGCTGGTGCGGTCTTCATTTACAGTATCCATAGGAATTTAGGCGCCCCCCTCGTGCGCACACTCACCTCCCCTAGAACACCAGAAGTCGGTGACCTATTCGGCAGCAGCCTAGCCACTGGCCGTTTTTACTCCATTACGCTATTTCCGGGTGAGGAACAGCGCGAACGACAGCGCCGGCATCTCGCGATTGGCGCGCCTGGTGCTCGTGCGCCTGGTGTGAATTGGCGACCCGGATACGTCTGGTATTGGAATGCAGCCCAACCAGATATCTTCGGTTGGCCCACTATAGATATGAGTGATATTGCCTGGGCAGGTCGGTTTGGCGCCACGATCACCGCACTTCGCGTCGGCGATGATGCATGGATGAATGAGACCACTAACCAACATGTTATAACGCCACTGTTGGTATCGTCTCGATTCGACAATGGCATCGACTGTGCTAAGGCGGCCCTAATCGTGCTAGATCGTTCACCAGGTGGTGGGCTTGAGATAGTCAACACGGGTCATATCACCGATCCCGACGCGGTGCCTGTCTCCGCCAGCTTGTGCGGCACGAATCGTACCGATCCGTTGGCCACCGACGAAGTGGCTGTTGCCGTTGATCGTGGCTTTGGCCGCAGTATCGCTGTGGGTGACTTCAATAAGGACGGGCGTATAGATATCGCTATCGGTGATCCCGAGGCCGGGGCGACATCGACCGACGCGGGACCAGGTATGGTGTATCTGTTTACCCAATCCACGCCCAATCAAACCGCTAATTTCGATTTCTTAGGTAGAGTTGATCAAGCTGCCTTTGGTGGCAATGAACCAGGGGACGCGTTTGGTGTTGCCTTAAGCGCCGCTGACTATGACGGCGATGGATTCACGGATCTTGCTGTGGGCGCCGCTGGTGAGGATATCGGATCAGCATCGAATGCCGGCAGTGTGTTCTTCTTTCGAGGTTGTGAACGACGTTTCGGGCCATTGGTCACCCTGGACTCCATTAACGACGCTCTGATCACCGGACATCTGCCAGAGATCTCAAATCAACGTCAAGCTTGCGTTGGGGGCCTTCGCGCCTGGCAAATGCTTGATCAACCGGGCGACAGTGACGAAACCAATGACTTCTTCGGTCAAATCCTTACCACTGTCGACACCGATGCTGATGGTGACCTAGACGTTGCCGTTGGTACGCCCGGTGAGGCACCAGGATCAGACTCCAATAGTGGTTACGTTTACTTCATTCAGTCGGACGGCGGTAACGATGCAGACAATTTTCGTACGCGGTCTGGATTTTCTCAAGAGCTGCAATCGCCCTTTTTCTAACGAACCCTATTTGCTCGTCGCGTTTCCGGGTTCGAAGAAAAAACGCAAAAAACAGCTGCAATTACTCAATCTTTCCACATAATTTCTTACTGTGAATCACAGTGGTAATCTCGGTAGCCAACTGCACCAGATAGTCGGGCGGCAGGTTCGGATACAAAACACGGAGCCGCTTCATCACGAAATTAACGGCCTCGGATAGAATCCTTTCTGATGGTCGTATGGTCTCACCGTACATATCAACAATTCGTTTCAAATCCTTGAATACTTCAGACGCGGTCATCTGCACTACCTTGTCCGAATCACCATAGGTCCTTGCAATATTGTCGAGAACCTCCTGCTCACATTTGTATCCGTGACAGACTGGGCATGAACCAGCTTGCTGTCTTGTCTTCTCTGATACTTTAGTTTTCATCTTTTCCTACCTCCGCTATGGATTCGGCCACGTTGCCTTTCTCTCACTGTCTTCATCACATGTTCCTCATGTTGAGACACCCATGAAGGGATATCCATCTATAGAATGGATAACTAAGTCCTTTGTTTAAGCGCCTCTTAGCTTGGGGTATCTGGGCTATCTGCCTGTCTTGGGAATGAGAGAGGGACATGCCCCCTCAAGAGCTGGTGCACTGCCCCTGCCCTCCCATCTTGAAAATCCGCAGATACCCCGGATACCTTCACGGGATAACCGCATAAATCCCAGGTTTGGTTATCCATTTGGGAAGTGGATACCTGCGGATCGGTGCATACCTTACATTTTGCTCTCTACGTATTCTGGTGAAGGTAGTACACCCACATCAGCCACAGGCATCGATACATCGCCTGGAGCTATCTCCATTTGCACTCCCTTTCCTGATCTGTCATTCATGTTCTTTAAATAACCCAGCTGGATTCCCCGTTTCACGCTCCGGTGACACGTGGAATATTCCATGTCGCATAGCCGTGATAGAGCATTGGCTGAAATCGGTCCAGATATCTCATTGACCGCGTTCACCACGTTGCGTACAGACTCAGAGATGCTCACACCATGCGCCGTGGCAAGGTCGCCAGCTAATAAATCATGCACCACCCGGTAGTCCTCTATTGTGGCAATAATTGTGCCGTTAACGACTTCTCGATTACGCTGGTGCAACAATGCGTGAGCTTTGATGCAGGTCATCAGTTGGCTAAAGTCCCGCTTCATACGACCCTGCGATGGGTCACTGAACTCCGCCAAGATTCCAGCATACGGCACCACAACGGAATGCAGCGCTCCCTCTAACCACCTATTCAACGCATGGAACTTCGTGTAGTTGATTGCGTAGTTTCTCTGCCCTGATTCCGTCCGTGCGATGGAATTCATAACTCGTTTAGTTTGACCAGCGCTTTCATCGGCCGACAAAGTCAGAAATCTCGTTTCGTTTTCGGGATGGAGGGTGTTGCGGGTCGTTGTCATCAGACAGCCGACCGGACCCTTCTTACGTATCGTTTTTACGTCAAACTCCCCCGTCGAAGCGTCCTTTATTGTTGTCCGATAGTCGATAAACCCCTCAGACAATAGCGTTCTGACGAAATATTCGAGATTAGGGTCATTGAGGCCATCAGCTTCAGCTATTACTAACATCCGATGAGCGTAGTCTTCTTTGTCGTGAATTATCGCTCGAGCACTCATCGAAGAATATTTTATGTACGCACTCTTTGGGAAAAATTTCATGACCTCCTCAACTGTTTGAGATTTACCGGAGGCGCTGGCACCCTTTAAACATACCGATAACAAATTGCTAAACAACCGGCTAATGAACGCCAAGAATAGGACCTTATGATTACGTAAATCACCAACCGTTCCAGAGCGATGAAGTTCGTCCCCGAATATAGAGAGGATGTCCTGTTCATTCGCTAGCTCTTTACATATTTCCGTTGCCTCCTCGAACGTCATCTCCGGTTCCGCCTCGGCAGATAACTTCTGGTACGACCGAGCTAACACCAAGACTTCGCGCCTCCAGTCTCCATAGGGAACTCCCTTTTCTTTCAGGTATGACACGAGCCTTGCAAAGTTTGGCATAGTCAGCTTTGCCGCATACTCCTTTGACGCTTCAAACCAAATAAACCCCGGATCATCCACCGCTGAGTCGGCGAAACTCTGTAAGCCCCCGTCAACGTTGCCTGCATCGAAAGCAGCGCGTTTTGCCTTATCGGATAGCACTTCAAATGCAATTCTTATCTTAACGAACCCCATTGAGTCAGGGTGTTTATCAGGATGGTATTTCTGCGCTAGCCTTTTGTAAGCGTCTTTGATGTCATCAAGTGTTGAGTTCCTTGGTACACCAAGCACGTCATAATGGTTGACTGATTTAATGTCCTCCGCCCTGAACCGATCTGCCTTAGCAGTTTCGATTGGTATTATGTTTTTGCCCTTGTCTTCCGTCATGACCAACGACTTCCCATTCTTTGGATATTGGCGAGCGCGGTATTCACAATCCGTAAATCTTCATCGCTTAGGTCATCATCGGTACGATTGATGAACAGAGAAACCACCTTAGCGTCATGCGCCACAGTCCGTAATATCTGCCGATACGGTGGTTGGTATCGCTTGCTTTTGATGTGTTGATCGAACGGTTTAGGGAACAAATCAGACAGCTTCATCCCAACCGCTTCAACAATGTCACTCGCGCCACAGCCTGCGAAACAGTGTAAGAGAATCGTACCGTCGCTAGCTTGTCTGATACTCAAACTTGGACAATTATCCTCGTGCACACAACAACGTGCCAACCAACGGTCCCGCCCGATTTTTCTTACACTGTCCAGCCGTTTAAGTAGTAGATCAATCATGCTGTGTTCAGTATCCGCTGGCTTTTTTTTCGTTTTCGATGAACTCATCAATGGCCGCGTCATCAATAAAACGCTTGCCAGACAGCAAATAAGAGCGAAGGCGGCCACTCGCCATTAGCTTATAAACCTGTGCTCTTGAAATGCGCAGGATCTTCGCTGCTTCAAATGTGGTGTAGCCGGCACGGGGCTTTAAGGGAGGTATGTTGTCCCGAAGACGCTCAACAACTTTCTTGGACATTTGTATCGCTCGATACAATCTGGGCGACACTAATTTAATACTATGTTTTACCGTGATTCCACGACAGTAAATAGGGGGTATCTTTTGTCGCGCTTTAATTCTCTTTCTTTACTGCAATGGACTCTAGCCAGCGAAGAGTTTTCATGGTGGTTTCTGCCCGAGGTCGAATGTCGCTTATGTATCGTTCTATTGTTCGTTGGCTGCGTATTTTTATGCCCCTTTGTTTTAGGATCTTAGCGAACTCTATCTTGGCTTCTGCAGGAGTGATTTTTTCACGGACTAATTTCTGCACGATACTGAACAATGGATCGTCAATGTATACACGAGAAGTATCGAGTATTTTCTTTCGCCCGCCTTTTTTACGGGTGAGCCCTAAAGCCTTTTTCACATCAACACCAGCAAGGTAATCCGTTAAAGCGACCGCTGCAGCATAAGCCGAAACCTGATTGAGTTGACGCCCATTCAGTGCGTCATTCATAAATTTAAATATCAGTTCTTTGTTGTACCGATAAGTCATTTTTTTCTCCATGCAATCTGATCAACCGCGCCTTTGGTATGACTTGGTGAAAGATGGGCGTAACGCAATGTCATTTTTAAATCAGAATGACCAAGCAATTCCCGCACTGTATTCAGCGGTACGCCTCTTGAAACTAACGAACTCGCAAAATGATGCCTACAATCGTGAAAACGAAAGTTCTCGATATCAGCATCACGCATCAATGTTGCATAGCTTTTTTTGATATCGACCAAACGACCATAGCGTCCTTTGAAGACATAACCCCTTCCCTTTCCCCAACTCTTCAAAGTCTCATATGCTGTTGGATTTAATGGGATGTGCCGAGCTTTGCCTGTTTTCGTCCCGGTAGCGCGTATTGTTAATTGCTTTCGTATAAAATCCACATCAATCCACTGCAGATTAAAAATTTCGCCCCTTCGTAATCCAGTATGTAAACTCAGGGTAACAATGGCTGCAACTTGCGGGTCACATCGCTTTAAAGCGGCTTGCAAGCGCTTCAATTCTTTTCGGTCAAGATAGCGGACACGTTTGTCGCTAATCTCTTTTAGCGGCTTAACTCTAGACAGCGGGTGCACGCCCAAAACCTCTTGATCAACCGCTTTTTGCAGTATGCCTTTGAGCACATTGCTGTCTCGGTTGATCGTGCTCACCGATTTACCGTCTTTTATGCGCCTGTTTCGCCAACGCTCAAAATCCCGCACCGTAATCATGTGCATGGGTACGTCTAACCAATCTTTGAATTGATCTTCAAGTCGCTTCTGGTTGCTGTGTGACAATGTATTACATTCTTTGACGAACTCCCTCAGTGTGGTCTCGTCCGGCAACTTGACTCCTTCAGTTTGCTCGATGAATAACCGTTTAGTACGGGTTCTGGCCTGCTCGAGGGTCAAAACTGCAGCATCCCCAATAAGGACTCTTTTCAGCCTTGTCAGTTGGCAGTAATATCGCTTTTTGCCACTGGGCAGCACTAAGAGGTAAAACCCAGTAATAAGCGTGTCACGGACCTCGTAGCGGGTGTTTTTAGGTTTGGCGCTACGAACCACTTGATAAGTGAGTTTCTTACGCATTTAGAGGCGCTTGGTTGTGCGCTGGTTGTAATGAGAGTCTACTTTTGTAGACAAAGACAGACAACCCTAGATAGAGATAGACGATAAAACAGTAAGTTAGGAACAGTGGGCGATTAGCTCAGGGGGAGAGCGCTGCCTTCACACGGCAGAGGTCGCTGGTTCGATCCCAGCATCGCCCACCATTTTTTCAAAGACTTACACAACTTTTAGTGCGCCATCTCTAACTTCAGTGTGACGAAGTTTTCGATTCTAACTTCGTTACCGCACCTCGAACGTTTTCTGATTGTTGGGCTGACTTTAAAAAGAGATGGTGGAGCGATTAGCCCTGCCGTATATGCTGACTAGCCCAATCAGCCTAAATCTTTAGCGTGTGGACTACATCGGCTAAAAATCGACGCTCAGGAAACATCAAGAACACATTGCCTTTTTTGACACAAAGGCGGCGCATATTTCCAAGATGATTCTTATATATTTGTGTCTAATATAAACATTTGTGCCTAATATAAACGTTAACTCAAAACTTTGTTTAAATGAATAAACGATCCCGTCGCCGTGTTTTAAGATCATTAATTGCCGGAAGTGGGATAATCGCCTCCTTACCAAAAACATGGGTGAAACCGGTGGTGGACTCAATTGTCTTACCGGCGCACGCACAAATTTCACCGGTTGCTCCTAGTCCAGGTGGAGGCTGCAACACCTGCAGTACTAGCACGTTTACCGCTGTCGCAGCCGGAGCTGAAGCTGGTGGAAGCCCTGGGCCCGTCGGACCGGAGGGGTCTTTTAACATCACAGTTTGCATTGATAACAATACTACCTCAGTCCAAATGGTGGGCACTGGCAATCAAGGATTTGGGGCAGGACTCGAATTCGATGAGTCAATGACTCTAACGGTAAACCGTCCGGATTCATCTATTGCCTCAGAATCATACAGTTCTTGGCAAGTCGCCTGTTCTGGAGGGGCCATTAGTGTTCCGGCTGGCACTGCATCTGCAGATATTTCTTCACTTTTTCAAGATGGTTCGATGGCATTCATTTGCGGAAACCATAATGTCAGCGGTGTTCAGTGTAACGCTAATGGACGTTGGGCTATACGTTCTTTTGACATAGTCGTGAGCTGAAGCATTCTCAATAGCGCGGGGCGGATACACTTAAGTTATTGAAAAATATTGGGGCGTACGAAGTGGTGCGTCTTCACACGGCAGAGGTCACTGGTTCGATCCCAGCATCGCCCACCATTTAATCAAGAACTTAGCATGCCTCTATCCATCTTTATCGAGCTCGCATCTTTTGTTAATGCCATCCTAATGCTCTCTGGAACCAGGTCGTGTCATGGATATAATACGCAAGTCTTGCGCTTGAAGAGTTGGGAATTTGGACTTATGGAAGCGGGGTTAGCTTGCGACAGGATTTGTACTATCAATGGTTGCAGAAATCGAAGCTCGAATCGCTCCTCGACCTTATCTTCAGCCCATGCATGACACTTACTGAGCCTACTCTTGCTCAACGGGGTTTCCCACGTGGGCATCTAATGCCCACCTAGGACAAGGTAACGAGCAACGAGGTATTTGAGGCTGTCGAGGTATTTCGCGGCGGAACAATCTTCCTTCCATGCTAAACGCTTTTGACGAATCCAAAACCAGTACCTAGTACTGAGCACTTAGTAACTTAAAACGAAGCATCCTAAACTACCCGCGTGGTGACTAGTCTTTTGTGCTTGGCGATAAGGAACAAGTTCGAAGTATTTAGTGGTAAGTTCTAGGAGTCCCAGAGCTTTTTTCGAATCCGAAGTGGGGTACCCCTTTTGAGATTGGTGGGGAGGGTAGATTGACGAGCTGTCTGAGTAAATTTTTGTGATTTACTCTCCAAAATGGGTGTTAAATACATGCAGATCCACGAAGACTGTGCGCCGGCTCTTATGAATCCTCTTGGGGTAAGAGCGGTCGTCGATTTTACAGCTAGATAATCCAGTTATTGTTGCACTGCACGAGGCCGCTAACGGCCAAGAGCGGACCCTTTGAGCTTTAGAGAAGTTTACTCAGCATCGTTTCACATCTGTTCCTAGCTCTATTTTCAAAGTCTCCTCTGACACCTGCAACATACGCTCGCGAAACTTCGTTATAACGCTTGCCCAAAAACTCGCTGTCGATCTGGTGGCGACAGTCAACACCTGGTTTGCGATGGTGGCCGTCGCGTGGCGTTCGCTTAGCTCGTGACAGATCACCGGTCTTTTCTGTCATTCTCCTTTAATGTGAAGTTTATTTGTTTGGCCAAGTCTTCAGCTTGGTATTCGTCCTGCGCATTTTATCGAAGTAACGGCACACCGATATCTTCTAAAACCTCCTCCACGATACCCGGCCCGCCTTTATGTCGTTTTTTGCTGTCTAACTCCGTTTCTAACTTGATAGCAAGGATTGGCTTGAATGTGGATGCGGAGCAAATAAGAAAATCGAGTCGTCGACGTTGGACTCTACGCCAATGCGCGAGATGATGCCGTTCAGGCTTGGGGCTGGCAACTAGCTCGGCTAACCACACCTTAGTAAACACTTTGGTATTGGCATCAAACACTTTGGACAGTGCCTTATAAACGACAACCTCCTCCAAGTTCAGAAAAGTACCAGGCTGATAATGTGGAGTAGAGTCAGCTACTTCTTTTTTCGGGAGGATGGATTTCACTATGTCGTGCAAGTGGCTCACGTTTGTAGGGCAATAGGTCTGCGCCAAGGCGTCGAAAATCGGATAGACCCTGCGCACGTTGGTCGATGCTTCTCGGCCTGGGTTGAATACGAGCAGACAACCATTACACAAAGTGACATACAATGCGCTTTGACCCACTGCCGAGAAGGTCGCGAAATAAAGATCGACTAAAGTAAAAGTAGGGGGCTTGTAAGTTAACGCAGTCAAGCTTGCTAGGAGAATACTATCGGGTCAAAGCGAAAGTGCGATACCGTACAACCCACTTAGCAAGATGCATTGCGGAGACCACTGAACCAATAGTAATCGTGGCGAATACCCAAAGGGCGCCAACGCCCTGCCAATAGGACAGGTAGGAGAAGTAGATGGAGTAACCACCAGCGACCATAGCAAGAACATCGATAACGATGGCGCTGGCCCCATGATAGATCGCTCGCTCGCCAACGTGTGTAGAATAGAATATCAACGAAAATAAGAATACCGAGACGTAGGAAATCAAGGTCAATAGATACAGCATAGCGATATCTCCTATTAAAAGAAGTTTAAGGGATACTCAGATTTGCCGCCCAGGCCCGGTCGCAGTTCAATCGCTGGCAGCGATGCTATCGACCGAACCCAAAACGGTGATCAGCGGGTTGTGATCAGAAGAGTTAACAGACTCAACGTGCGATGAAACAGGGCGTAGCCCTCGGACAAAGATGTGGTCCAGGGCGTAGCCAAACTTTCGGGTTCTGTCATCATCCGCGAACTGGATGGAACGCATTCCGAGGTCTGCGGCGAATGCACCCAGCATTTCTAGCCTGCTCGACCGCCAGGTATTGAAATCTCCGGATAAAATGATAGGCCCGGCATGCCGAGCCATGACCGTATGCAGGTCGCCGATCTGTTCACGGAACTCGGATAGCCCGAGTGCGAAATTGACAACGTGAACATTGATTACCAACAGCGTGTTGTCAGTTCCGAAGAGCCGGTATTCTGTAAGCAGTGACGCCTTGGGTGTGCCTAGGATTGGTTCTTGGTGTTGATAGCTGCACCGGTTTACGTGCTTTGCTCTGGCGGCGGTCAACACACCCGAGGTCTTCCAGCCCTTTGCGCCATTGCGGTACATGGACTCGCTCAGAGGACCATAAAAACTCGGGATAAGCCGGGCCTCCTGCAACAGCACCAGATCTTTTCCTGTAGCCAACCTGCGCAGGTCCGAATCCCACGCGCTCTCAGATCCCTTCTTTATGTTCCAACTCAGCATTGAGATCCGATCGGGGTCTAGGGTCGCGACCGATGCCTGGATATGTTGGGCCCACCCAGGGTCGCCGACACTGCCAGGGAGGTGGGGATGTGCGGGGCGCCCGTCGATTGGACTTCGCCCAATATCGCAGCGAGCTTGAGGGTCTAGCGATCCGGACATCACATTCGTTTGAACAAATAAAATCAGACAAAGATGAGCCCCGTAGACAAATATCTTTGGTTTTAGGTGATGCTTAGTCGGCTTGAAGCGACTTTCTTTCGGGCTGTGGGCATTTCGCATGGTTGTCTCCTCCAGTTGCCCACCGACAGATATTGCGGCGGCTTGCTAGGTCTATCGCAAGCGCTGTGCCAGACGTAGAAAGTGTATTTATCTATTTATTATCAGATAGTTATGGAATGTTTGAGTGAGTGGTGTGAAGACTCGTGGGGTTAATGAAGTGTGAAGGTGTGAAAGGTGTGAATTGGCTGGCGCGGCTTTGGATGGGTTCAGACAACTATCCAAAGTGGTTGGAAGGATACATGGGCTGGGTATACGAATTGTTTGCTAGATGTCGCGATCCACCGCATCTGTTTGATGCATTGGGCCCAATCTTCCGTTGCTCGGGAGCTTCGCCAACGATCTCTTTGGGAAAGATATTATATTTATCAATTTTTAATACATAGTCATTGGAAAAGATGTGAATTTCTGTTACGAGTAAAGCGTGAAATGTGTGTGATCTCACGTG
>JAHEKE010000122.1 GCA_024638505.1 Gammaproteobacteria bacterium
AAGGCGACGATGGCGTCTTGCTCGATAAGTTCGTAGATGTCGATAGAAAACATCACCGACAACTGCGCCGGCTCGCCGCTTTTCAACGCCGCCAGGGCCTTGATCCGGGCGTCGTTGTAGTTTCCGGCATAGATGGCATTGACCTTGATATCCGGGTTCTCGTTCATGAAATCGGCGATGATCCCGTCAACTACCTGGGTCAACGGACCACCCACCGCAACGGGATAGTACATGGTCAGTTCGGTACTGGCCTGTGCGACGACCGTGGCAGCGCTAATACATGCCGCCATAGTGAGTCTGGTTAACGTCTTTCTCATCTTTGCAAACATCTCTTGGTTCCTCCTCATGGGGTTTCTAATAACGAGACCGGAATTCGTCCGGTGCTCATAGGTTCCCAGCATGGGGCGAATCCCCGAGCCGGGTGATGCAGTAGACTATCCATCTTTCAATCGAATCCCGTTCTCGTCGAACAGGTGCACGTCATCCCGGCTCCAATCAATATGGAGGCGGTCGCCCGGGACGGCTTCGGCACGGCCGTCGACCCGCGCCATAATAGTGTTGTCACGGTGTAGCAGGCGTAAAACGGTCTCGGCACCCATATAATCGACGGCCGATACCTCCACCGTCAGGCCTGAGTCGGCGAGACGGACTTTCTCGGGCCGAATTCCCATGGAGTGTCCTCCGCTTGGCACGGCAGCCTGGTTATCGAGTTCGGCGATCGGCAGTACGTTCATCGGTGGGGTACCCAGAAACTGGGCGGCAAAATCTGTCAACGGTTTATCGTAAAGTTCTGCTGGCGTGCCGACTTGCACGATCTTGCCGTCCTTGAGCAGGACCACCTGGTCGGCCATGGACATGGCCTCGGTCTGATCGTGGGTCACGTAGACCATGGTCAGGTTTAGGCTGCGTTGCAGGCGTTGAATTTCGTCACGCATCTCTGCGCGCAGCTTGGCATCCAGGTTGGACAGGGGTTCGTCCATCAGGCATACCGGCTGCTTGGCGACGATGGTCCGCGCCAGCGCAACCCGCTGGCGCTGGCCGCCGGAAAGCTGCGCCGGTTTCCGCGCCAGCAGTTTTTCGAGGCCCACCATGTGCGCCGCATCGGCCAGACGCGCTTCTTGCTCCCGCGACTCGATGCGCCGAACTTTCAGTCCGAATAGTATGTTTTCGCGGACGTCCAGATGCGGAAACAGCGCGTAGGATTGGAAGACCATGGAAACACCCCGCTTTGCCGGGTCCAGGCGGGTGACGTTGTGGCCGCCAATCTCGACCTCGCCGGAGTCGACTGTCTCGAGACCGGCGATCATGCGCAGGATGGTCGATTTACCGCAACCGGACGGTCCCAGCAAGACCGTGAGAGTGCCCTCGTGCGCGGTGAACGAAACGTCGTCGACCGCCCGCATTGCGCCCCATTCTTTCACGAAGTGATTGATGTTGATGCCCGTCATTCAGTTCTATCCTTGCCGCAAATCACTAATTGACTACCTGATTCTTTCAGAATCTTCACGATATTGTCAGGCGGCTGAGTATCACAGAAAACCTTTGTCGCCTCGCCGATCTGGCCGCCCCTGACATGGGCGGTACGGCCAAATTTACCGTGGTCCAGAACTAGAATCGTTGCTCGGCTGTTTTCATGAATCAGCCGCCGCGCGCGGACTTCCTCCTCGTAGAAGTCCAGCAAGGTGCCACGCTCACCAACACCGGCAACACCGTAGATTCCGAAGTCAAATATGTAAGACGACATGAAGGTTTCCATGCCAGGTCCGAGGATGTCGTTGTCGCCGTTGCGAACCCGACCACCTGCGATGTTAACTTCGAACGTCGGATTGGTGCAGGCCAGCATGGCGATGTTGAGATTGTTGGTGAATATACGCAGCCCGCGATGCTGAAGTAATGCGCTGGCGACGACTTCAGGTGTCGTTCCGATGCTAAATGCTACCGAGGCGTTGTCGGGGATGTACCTGGCGACTTCGCGGGCTATAGCCTGTTTGGCGCCGCGGGCCAGGATCTGGCGAGATCCGTAAGCTAGATTACCGGCTTCGGCAGGTCTTTCGATGCCGCCGTGACGCCGGCGAGCCAGCCCGTAATCGCAAATCGCAGTTAAGTCACGGCGGATGGTTTGCGTGGTCACGCTAAACTGCTCGGCCAACGCTTCGACGGCGAGAAACCCTTCCTCGCGGAGCAATTCGGTGATTTCAGCCTGGCGTTCCGAAAGATCCATCACCCAGTCTGTACCTCCTCACGACATCTTCAGCATGCCATAATATGTGTGAATGAGCATAAATAAATGCTCGTTTGAAAGGTCAATGGAGTATATATACGCTCAAATTGATATTCAAATGAATATTTTTTGTGAACACGCCAGTCTGCTTGTAATCACTAACATATGAACGATGGTATGTGAAACGCAAACCATTCTACGGGTTTTGCGGTTTGTAAACGCCGCTTTGCGCAGACCGTCCAAGAAATGATCCCTGTCTTTGCGTTGTTTCAGCAACCAACTTTGTGGTATCGGTGTGCCTACCGAGGTGAGTTTTTCTGTTGCTATAGCGATAAATTCTGTAGCTGCCTCTTGTGCTTTCTCGTTTACCTGTATGTCGCCAGCATTCCGATCCCGAGATTCAAATGCTTGCCCATCAACTCCAGCGCTCTTATTTTTGGCAGTCAATGAGAGTGCAACTTCACGCCTAATCGCGATAACGATGCTCTTAGTTTTCGGATTTCTCCACGTCTGTATATTATGGTTTTCACCCCCAGCGCTTGTGCAGGAGCCGTGGCAGATATTTGGTCGTCGATATAGACGACCTCATTGGGCCTGCACCCTGCTTTCTCAAGCATCACGTCCACAAATGCTCTATCTGGTTTATTCAGGCCGTGATCGAATGAGTAAATCTCATAGTCAAAATGCTTCCTGAAATCGTACTTTCCGTCCAGATAGTCGACGCGGCTCTTGATGTTTCCAGAGAATACAAGGAGTGTGTAGCGAGATTTGAGCTGCCGTATGAGTTCCAGTACGTCTTCGTCGAGCAGATACCCATCGTACCACGCCTGCTGGATAGTCCGAGCGTCATAATGTTCCGGTAAACTGCTCTGTGCGTAGGTCCAGAACTCTTCATCTGAGAGTAGTCCTTTTCGAAGAGCAATACTCTCGGGAGAACGGAAAACACCGAGGACAACGTTCTTGTCATACCCGTACCGACGAGACAGTACGTCAGCCGCCTCGGAACTGCCTTCGGCGAACAACACCCCACCCAGATCTACGACGATTGCTCTCACTACCTCCTTCTGGTGTTGCGCGGTTACTTTGCTGTGGCCGTGAGATTGCTCCATCTCTTTCGTCTCCTCCAGTATCGCTGATGCGTCGAGTCTTCGTCCTCGCCTGTTAGTCGACTATAACTTGCGATATCCGCCATACAGGATGGCGGTTGTCCGAGTTATAGCACTTAGGACATCCTATCGCGCAGCTCCACGTAAAGCGAACAAACGTCGGCTTTTGGCCGTTCAGTGCCTGTCAATTGATGAATCCTGGCTCTGAACCAGGTTATTGATCAGGCTGCTTTATCGCCGGAAGCAGACGCTAGCTCTGAATCCACTGCGATACAGTATCCATTTCCGAAGTCGACCCCGAGCGAACATTCGTCATGCTGGGCCGCTATGGTAACTTACATCCCAAGTACAGCAAGGAAAAGCGATCATGAACGACAAGACGATACCGATTACCGGCGGCTGCTGCTGTGGTGATGTAAGGCATGAAGCAACAGGGCAATCGGTGCTGGTCGAGTTTTGTCACTGTCAAAGTTGCCGGCACGCAGTCGGCGCGCCATTGATGGCCTGGGCAGCTTTTCGACGCAGCGAGTTCGCAATTACGGCTGGTGATGTTACCGCCTATGAATCTTCCCCGGGATTGGAGCGGACCTTTTGTGGGCGTTGCGGGACCTCACTTACGCTCGCTGATGATCGGTTCCCGGACGATATCTATGTCTCGGTTAGTTCATTCGATGATGCGGAGAAGTTGCCCCCAGAGTTCCATATTTGGCGCTCGCGCCGCCTATCGTGGCTTGAAACCTCAGACACTTTGCCACGTTACGCACAGTTCAGGGCGGATGGAATAGTGGAGGAACAGCCCGGGCGGTCCTAGCAGTATGACAGTGATGGTCCATTCAAGAATAGAGAAGGATTAATAGCCTTTCAGCAATCAGGCGGCTTTGCCACCAGCAGCAGACATTAGCTCTAAACCTGCTGCGATGCAGCAGCTACTTCTCTTGTCGA
>JAHEKE010000123.1 GCA_024638505.1 Gammaproteobacteria bacterium
GGAGTGAAAATGCAAAGAACAGTCTACGTGAACGGGGAGTTTTGTGAGGCATCTCAAGCCAGGGTGTCGATTTTTGACCGCGGCTTTAACTTCGCCGACGCGATTTACGAAGTGGTGGCGGTTATGGGTGGAAAGCTGATCGATTTTTACGGGCACATGGGTCGTCTGCGTCGATCTCTAGGCGAGCTGGCCATAGCGGAGCCTCTGTCGGAGGAGGAGTTGCTCGCGATACACCGGCAGCTGGTTGAATACAACCAGCTCGACGAGGGACTCGTATACCTGCAGATTTCTCGAGGCGTGGCGGAGAGGGATTTCGTCTATACAGATGATCTGACGCCGACAGTTGTCCTGTTTACGCAGGAAAAACCGCTGATAGAGAATCGGGCCAGCCGGGAGGGAATCAAGCTCAAGAGCGTGCCGGATATCCGCTGGGGCCGGCGGGACGTTAAAAGCGTCGGGCTGCTCGCTCAGGTGCTGGCCAAACAAGCCGCTAGGAAGGCTGGGGCATACGAGGCACTGATGGTAGAGGATGGATTTGTTACGGAAGGCGGGTCGTCCAGCGCCTACATCATAAAGAACAGCACCGTCATGACGCGCCCTTTAAGTAACGATATTCTGCCCGGCATAACCCGCGCCAGCCTGCTTGTGCTGGCAAAACAGCACAATGTTAGGATAGACGAGCGTGCTTTCACACTGGAAGAAGCCTGCAACGCTGACGAAGCCTTCATAACAGCAGCATCCACATATGTGTGCCCAGTGGTTGCCATAGACGACCGGCCGATTGGGGAGGGCTCCGTAGGCCCCCTGGTGCGAAAACTGCAGGAGATTTATATTGAACATGCCAGGGCCACGGCAATCTGAGAGTTGATTGGCGCGTCTCAGGGCGGATTGTCAGCCGGCCAGTTAATACGGTCAGCCTTTGCTTGGGAATGAAACATGACAGTAAATTCTTTTTCAATTCGAGCTGGACGGGCCAAAGCGGAATTGGTTCAGCGAAAATCACACATTAAAGTTGTCAACACCTATGGCACCCAGGTCGTAGATTGTTGGGCGTTTAATCCGAACGATGTGACTGAGGTCATGTCCATGGAACATACAAGGGTTGCGCTGAATCGTTATCGCCCTGTAGTGGGAGATACTCTGGTGACGAACAGGCGTCGTCCTGTTCTAAAGATTCTGCAGGACACCTGCGGCGTGCACGATACGCTGCTTGCGGCATGTGACCGCTATCGGTACCAGCTACTCGGATGCAAGACGTACCACCGCAACTGCGATGACAACCTGTGGGAAGCCATGATTGCAGCGGGTTTTCGGCTTAACGAGACCCCCTCACCGTTTAATCTCTGGCAGAACACCCCGGTGCAGCCGGACGGATCAATTGGCCAGAATCCCGCGGCCTCAAAGAAGGGAGACTATATCGTGATGCGCGCTGAAATGGATCTGGTGATTTGCCTTTCTGCCTGTCCGCAGGACATTACCCGTATAAACAGCGGGCATCCGAGGGGTGTCCGTTTCCAGATTATGGAGAAGTAATTTTTCCAAATGTTTTCACTGGCCCACGATTGATCATGCTCGTAAGTATTCACATTCTTCAGTTGGTAATAAGATTGTTAAAACGCTGCGGCTGAAAATGGAAAATATCTTTACGCACGCTACATATTTGGCACTGCTGTGTTTAGCCTTTGTAATAAGGTTTGTGATTGTGCGCCAGCCCGTGAAGGTACTGTGGGTTCTTTTATCTGCAGCAATTTACGTGCTGCTGTTTGCGGCTCTCGGTGATTTTTTGCTTTTACTTGTTGCATTCCTGTTCTGCGCTGTTTTGCAAGTCGAAGGAAAGGGACGGGCGAAAAATCGCGGCGTAAATACTAAAACCAGGGAGCGCAAAGGATTTGGCCGACCTTCTGGTTCGCTTAAACAGGTCAGGATGCTGAGCGATTATGCAGAGTATGCGCAAGGATGTTTCGATATAGCGAAGTCTGAGTTGGCATGTGGCAGACAGAATGCGGAGTCGTGGGAAAAAGCCAGGGAATTATTTGCGTTGAAAAATGTAAAAGAAATCGAGACAGAGTACGTTAAGCGCAGAGTTGCAGAGCTAAAAAAAACCTTTCCTCTAACAACTTCGGATCGAATCAAAATGCTGGAGGCGAGCATAGAGCCGCTGCTAAGCACAACACAATCGGCAATAAATTATGAGGATTTTGACGAAACCTATCCGCAAAAGCACGTTGAGGTAGCGGTTTTAGAAATCCTGTGTCGCAGGATGAAACCTGATATCTGGTCTGCGGCGCGAGAAGCAGTTGAATCGGATAGAATACAGGAGCTGGAATTGGAGTATGTAAGATGCAAAGTCAAGCAGCAAATAAAAACTAATTCGCGTGCGCCAGTTTATCATAGTGAGGCAGAACAACGTGAAGCGTCTGCTTTACAGCAAGATTGATATTGCCAGCTTGATGAGGCGGTCTCTGAGTGTTTAGGAGGCTCTGAAGTGCTCTCCTCTTATCTTCTCTCGATGCAGCACCGGAAACATTCCTGAGATGTACTATAAGTATTTAATGCGTATGAATTCTGAGTTTCTGTGTAACCTAATGGTTAGTGCTTCAGCCCGCGTTCGGCTGAAGAAGCAGAATGGTGAGGTAAGGGTTTTACTTATATACGGGGTGTTTAGATTTTAATGTATGAGCGAAGCGTCAAGGCAGAGCTGAGTGAGGAAGGGCATAGTGGTTTTGAGCAGTATGCGTTATCGCCGACGCAAAGGAACATGGCGGTATCGAGCGTACTGCACAGGGGTTGTGGGGTATACGTCCAGCAGGTGGTGCTGGATTTATTGGGGGAGATAGACAGCGGACTGTTGCGGCAGGCGTGGGAAGGGGTGACGAGGCGGCACGAGATGCTGCGGACGTCGATTCATCTGGACGCGGTGGGAGGCCCGGTATTGAGGATATGGGAGGAGTGCGAGGTTGATTTCAGGGAAGGGGTGCTGCCGGGAGGCGAGGGGGAGGTTAAGCGGTTTTTAGAGGGTGATCGGGCTGAGGAGTTTGATCTGACGGTGGCGCCGCTGGCCAGGGTGAGCGTGCTGAAGCGTGCTGCGGGTGCTTACCGGATGGTGATCACGTACCACCACAGCGTGATAGACGGGCCTTCACGCCGGGTATTGATCAAAGAGTTTTTTCAGATGTATTTAACTTTGTGCGGTGCAGACGCTGAGGGGCTGGCAGAAGGTGTAGCGTACGGGGTATTTGGTGAGTGGTTGGCGGAGCACGACGCGTCGCTGTACCAGGGGTATTGGGAGAGGCAGGGGACGCTGGCGGAAGCGGCGAACGATTTGGCCGGGGATTACATAAGCTCTATGCCGGATGTCGGCCGTGGTATTAGCCATGAGATTGCGAGTTATGTGTTTACTGCGGCTGAGCAGGCGCAGATAGAGAGGTATAGCAAGGAATCTGGCAGCCGCATTCCGACGTTGTTCATTGCGGCGTGGTGTGTACTGCTGGGTCGCTACAATGATGGGGATAAGGTTGCGTTTGGGCTGATTCGTGCTGGGCGGAGCCGGCCTGAGGTTGATTGCAGGGGGGTGGTGGGTTCGCTCATCAGTGCGATTCCTTTGGGGGTTGATTTATCCGATGTTGATCGAAGCCAGGAGCTGTTGGCGCGGGTGACGTCGCTGGTAAGAGAGACGCGGGACTATGAACATTCGGATTTAACGCAGGTCAGGCAGGCGTTAGGTGTGGCGCAGGATCAGCCGCTGTTCAACACCATTTTGGTGATCAATCGCGATACGGATGATGATGAGCTGCGCACGGAGACGCCGTATTTCAGGATTGAGAAGGTGGAGGTGATTGAGCGTCCTGACGTCCCGATTTTTCTGCAGATGTATACTGATCCGCGGCTCAAGATCAGGCTGTACTATGACCAGGAGCGGTACAGTGCGGCGTTTGCGCAGGGCATATTAAGGCACTTTCGCAATGTAGTACTGGCGCTGTGCGCTGGGGATGCGGACTGGCGGCGGGTGCCGCTGCTGGATGCGGCGGAGCGGGCCAAGATCATTACGCAGTGGAATGCGACGGACAAGGAATATGACCGTGAGCAGACGATTGGCGGGATGTTCGAGCTGCAGGCGGCGAAAACACCCGATGCGATCGCGCTGGAGGATGCAGCAGGGCGCCTGACCTACCGCCAGCTGAATGAAAAATCAAATAAGTTGGC